>JAERTJ010000142.1 GCA_016844945.1 Fidelibacterota bacterium
GTTTCTACGTATATCTTTGACACGCTTTTCTACAGTTGATTTTGGGCTCATTCTTTAATCCTTTTTTGCTTTCAGGATAACCCAAAAGTATCTCTTAAGAAATCAAACTAAATAATCCAACTTGTTCTGACAGGATACAGAGCCTTATTCCAGAACTCCAGCCTCACTTTATTAGAAGACCCCACCCGTCCCCACATTGGGTGGTTCCAGTTATGTTCATGGAAGTCATTATGGTTGCTATCTCATCTTCACTCCATTTTTTACGGGAAAATTATCGATTAAGAGAAGATGCCTTGAACCACAAAGCTCTAGAAAGCAGCAAATTAAAGGCTGAATTGGACTCTCTTAAATCTCAGATTAACCCTCATTTTCTCTTCAACTCACTGAACAATATCTATTCTCACAGCCTTTTAGAGTCGAAGCGGACACCTGAGTTGATCCTCAAGCTTTCTGGTCTACTCAACTATATCATTTATGAATGTCAGGATGAGGTTGTACCCCTTGAGAAGGAGCTGGACTTTCTCTCAAACTATATTGATCTGGAGCAAATAAGGATTGATGAGTCTGTTAAAGTAAATTTAAAGATTAATATTCCAGATCCATCAATACATATCGCCCCCCTGCTCTTTGTACCCCTCATAGAAAATGCCTTTAAACACGGTGTAAATGTTTCAGCTAAATCACCCTATATTAAGGTCGACCTATCAGTGGATGACAAGCACACCCTCCATTTTAGCTGTCAGAATTTGAAGGATAATTTCCATGAAGAAGAACAGCATAGCGGAGGCATCGGTCTTGAAAATGTGCGCAAGCGTTTGGAACTCATCTATCCCGGAAAACATGAAATGATTATTGAAGATAATGATGATAGCTATTCTGTGACAGTCAACTTGGAGCTGGGAGCATGAATCAAACCGCCAACATTCGCTGTCTGATCATTGATGATGAAGCCCCGGCACGGGCTGTGATTCGTAAATATCTCTCCGACATCCCTGGCTATGAAATCCTGGCGGAATGTAAAAATGCCTTTGAAGCCAATGAGGCCATCCACAGTCTGCAACCAGATCTGATTTTTCTGGATATCAATATGCCCAAACTTACCGGTTTAAAACTCTTGGAAGGATTACGAAATCCTCCTCTGGCTATCATCACCACAGCCTATCGTGAATATGCACTTGAGAGCTTTGAGCTTGATGTGGTGGACTATCTTCATAAGCCCTTTTCGCTTGAACGATTTATCCAGGCATTGAACAAGGCCAGGAGTCGTCAAAAACCTATGGCAACCAGCTTTCCCATGAGTTCCTCCGAATCAGATGATCAATCAAGGGAACTTGAGAATGACTTTATCTTTCTCAAGGTTGATGGGAGGGTAATCCGGATTGATTTGAGGGATGTGCTGTTTTTTGAAGCAGTGGGGGATTATATCTCCGTTGAAACCCGACAGGGGAAGCATCTATCATATATGACGATGAAGAAAATGGTCGATTTATTGCCCGCCGTACGTTTTGCACGGATTCATAAATCCTATATCGTCAATCTTTCGAAAGTAAGTAGCATCGATGGTAATCGAGTCTATCTGGGTGATAAAAGCTTTCCCATTGGAGCAACGTATAGAGGTCCCTTCATGGACCTGGTAAAATCACACATGGGTTAACCACCCACGCTTACCACCATTTCGCCAGTAACTATGATGGGGTGATCAACGAACGGACAATACAGTCCTTTCACTCTCGTTGCCCACTCGATCAACTGCAGTTACAGCAATCTTATTGAGCACTTCAGGCGGAGTCATTCCGTCTTCAGAGCGAATGGTAAGTGGTAAAATTAAGGACTCTATTTCAGATCCTAAGATTTGATAGGTCCAACCCTTCCCTCTTTGCACGTAAACCACCCATTTATTGACATCTCCCTGGTCTTCATGGAGCCAATTGATGTGAGCATTACCCGCTTTGGGCTCGATTTCAACCAGTGGAGCAGCAGGTGCTTGATCATCCAGCCAGGGTGATGGTGGTACCAGCGCAGCATGTTTGTAGGGACCATCCATGAGAATCTCAGAAATACCACCATAATTGCGCTGAAGTGCTTTCATGGAAAAATGCACATTACCAGGACCATCGGGTACAATACCACGGGTGATCATAATCTGACTGAAGTTTTCCAGTGCTCCCGTTTCATCTTTGATCTTACTGGTGAACAGGCCGGGCCAGAGATTTCTATTGTGTGTGTTCTGTCTGGCCCACCATCCGAGTAGAACTGGATAGCTTTGTGGGATTTGTCGAGTTGGCCAATAAAGTTGAGGTGTCCAATAATCAATCCAGCCTTCATTGAGCCATAATTTGGCATCAGCAAAAAGCTTATCGTACTGATCGTATCCTCTGATTGATGGAGGATGACCGGGACGCCAGATACCAAAAGGGCTTAATCCAAATTTGACCCAGGATTTCTCAGCCTTAATACCATCATAAACACGCTTGATGAAGATGTTAACAGCCTCTCGCCGCCAATCATGACGCTCCAGAGTACCACCATTATCCTTATAAGCTTGCCAGGGAATACTATCCGGGAATTCAATATTGCTATAGGGGTAGAAATAATCATCAAAATGGACCCCATCGATATCATAGCGCTTGACAACATCCATGACCACATCATAAGAATAGTCCTGGGTTGACTGCAGGGAAGGATCCAGCCAGAAGTAGCCATTGTCGATTTCTCTCACAATTTCAGGTCGAGATGCAATGACTGAGCTTTCGTTCTTTTTTCCCTGGGGATGATGGGCTCGATAGGGATTAAACCAGGTGTGGAGCTCAAGACCTCTTTTGTGAGACTCTTCCACCCAGAATGTCAATGGGTCATAATAAGGCTCTGGGGCTTTTCCCTGATCCCCGGTTAAAAAATATGACCAGGGTTCAAGTTCACTGGCGTAGAGAGCATCACACTGAGGACGCACTTGAAATACAATGGCGTTTAGATTCAGAATAACGGCACTGTCCAGCAGGCTGATTGCTTCTGCTTTCTGTTGCTCGGTGGTCAACCCAGGTTTACTGGGCCAATCGATATTGGCAACCGTGGCTACCCATGCTGCTCGAAATTCTCGTGGAACCTCGACCTCATGTTTTACAGCCATTTTAACTGGTGCTACAGGCTCGGGGGCAACAGGTGGTTGAGGAACTGAGCAACCCATGATGATGATAAGGACAAGAGGTAGAATAATGGCTTTTTTCATGATTGGATTTCCTGGTGTTTTGTGTCAAAGACTATGATGGCGTGAATATAGTTGAGGACATAGGTGAGAACCATTGTTTGTGTGATAATTTTACAAACTGAACACTGTAATTCGAAACGCATTTGAGATAGACATTAATTACACGAATGCCACTAACTTTTGGGTCACCTTAGCGATTGGAGTAAAGCCATCTCTTTAGGATAGCAACCATTAAATTCTAAGCATGAAAATTGAAAGTGGAAACTTGTTACTGGGGAACACAAATTACACGTTTTGTCATCCCGAGCGAAGTCGAGGGCTGACACAACTGAGACCTTATATCCTTATACCCATATGCCCATATGCCCCAATCACTTTCCCCTTGCGGAACAATCTACCGCCCCTTATCGTTACCATTATTGTCATGAATGCCATTACAGAGGAAATCAAATCAATTACCGCCACCTTATAACCTCATTGTTACTTCTATCTGGAGGGATACTATTCGCTAATGATGCTTCATCTGTCACAGTTGAACTGCTCCCACTAACCCATGAGATTTCACCCGGTGAGACATTTAATGTGGCTGCAATTTTTACCATGACGGATGGATGGCACACCTATTGGCAAAACCCTGGCGAATCGGGACTGGCAACCTCTTTTACCTGGAAGCTTCCCAAGGGGTTTAGCGTGATAAACGAAAGGGAGCCTGTCCCTGAACGTCATGTTGAGGATGGTATCGTGACTTTTATCCATGAGGAGGAAGCGATTTATTTGTTTGAAATCCAGGCACCAGGTATTGTAGCCGACACAAATACTTTCGCACTTGACGTGAGCTGGCTGGAATGTAAGCATCTCTGTCGCTCGGGAGCTGCATCACCTGAGTTTACGCTTTCAGGAGCTGCATCATCCCCTGAGCAACAGTCTTCCTGGGATAACCTCATTAAGAAGGCGGAAAAACACTTCCCCCTTGAATCCAATAAATTCACGATCAACCCCATTCAGAAAAAAAATCATCTCGATGTTCGGATCAAGACAGAATCAGGACATGAATCGAAACTGGTCTCTGTAGACTTCTTCCCCTTTGAGGAAATGATCTATGATATCACAACGCCAGTTTCAATCAAGACTCGATTTTGGAAAACCTCTCTCATCATTCACCTGCTTGATTATAGAGAGGAGAACCCAGAATCTTTAAGTGGTGTGCTGGTAGTAGTCTATTCATCACCAGAAGGTCAAAAACGTCATGCATCAATCATTAATCAACTCATAAAAACATAGGAGGCACTTATGCGCCTGAAACATACTTTACCCTTACTCATTATTCTGACCCTGATATCGACAGCGTTCGCTAAAGGTCCAAAAATCGGTAAGAAAGCACCCTCATTTTCATTGACTGATGTGGATGGAAAAAAACACAATCTCAAAGACTATCGCGGCAAACATGTAGTTCTTGAATGGACCAACTATGACTGTCCTTTTGTGAAAAAACATTACAATAGCGGCAACATGCAATCCCTCCAGAAAAAATATATGGCAATGGATGTGGTCTGGTTATCCATCAACTCGTCAGCACCAGGAAAACAGGGAAATTTCACCCCTGATGAGATCAGAAAACGTTCAGGAGATCACAAAGCTTCTTTCACTGCATACCTCTTAGATCAGAATGGGAAGGTTGGTAAGAAATACGGAGCAAAAACAACACCTCACATGTTCGTCATTGACCCAAAAGGAACGCTAATCTATAAGGGTGGTATAGATGATATCAAGTCTACCAATCCTGCTGATATCAAGGAAGCAACCAACTATGTCGCAGCCGCATTGGATGCAGCCCTGGCTGGCAAAGCGGTTGCCGTCAGTAGCTCAAAACCTTATGGGTGTGGGGTTAAGTACTGAGTTAGGCGTTAGGAGTTAGGGGTTAGGATTCTCGTTGGACTTGCTACATTTTGACGGACAGCCAAAGAAGTTAGATTGTGTAAGAAGGAGAGTCTGCCAATGATCTATCAAAAACCCCGACGTCAACATAGCAAAGAGTTCAAGAAGGAGGCTGTTGCACTGGTTCTTAAGGGAGAGAAGACGATCAAGCAAATTGCCTATGAGCTAGGTATTCATGCAAACATGCTAAGCCGCTGGAAGAATGAGTACCTATCAGATGAAGAACATTCATTCCCCGGCACAGGTCATCTTCAAGATCCCGACGAAGAACGCATAAGAGCATTAGAACGAGAGCTTAGATCTGTTCAGGAGGAACGTGACATATTAAAAAAAGTAGTGAGCATTTTCTCAAAGGACCCCAGATGAAGTATGGGTTCATCCATACTCACCGCTCCAGATATGGAGTCGGGAAAATGTGTAGAATACTACAAGTAAGTCGGAGCGGGTATTATGATTGGATAGACAGACCCGAGAGCAAATGAGCGCAAGAAAATCGTGTGCTGGTCACCAAGATCAAAAAGAGTCATGAACTGAGCCAGAAGATTTATGGCAGTCCAAGAATTACCGATGACCTTCATGACTGGGGATATCCAGTTAGCCGCCCTCGTGTGGCGCGTTTGATGCAGGCAAATGAGGTCAGGTCAAAGATAAATCGGAAGTTCAAAGTCACCACCCACTCAGGTCACAAGCTGCCGATCTCACCAAATCTGTTGGATCAGGACTTTTATGCCCCAGCACCTAACCTCATCCTGGTATCTGATATCACTTATATTCGTACTGGAGAAGGCTGGCTATACCTGACCACTATCATGGATTTATTCCACAGAAAAATAGTTGGCTGGTCTATGAGCAGGACCATGCTGGTTGAACAAACAACCATTGCTGCCATGAGACAGTATCTGATGAATCATAAACCAGAACCGGGAATGATCTTTCACTCTGACCGGGGCGTGCAGTATGCTAGTAAAGAGTTCAGAGTCAGGAAGCATTCAGCCCTTAATTATTTATCACCAGATCAATATTGCCAACGATCAATAAGATATGCAGCATAACTTCTCTACATGTCCGTTTTTTTGTAGCAAGTCCACGTGGAAACCTTAACCCCTAACCCCGATCTTTCTAACTTCTAACTTCTAACTTCTAACTTCTAACTTCTAACTTAATGGTGGTGTCCACCAGCGCCATGAACATGTCCATGCTCCAACTCTTCTTTTGAAGCTTCGCGGATATCCATAACTTCTACATCAAAATGCAGGGTTTCATCCGCCAGAGGATGGTTTAAATCCACAGTGGCGTTTTTCTCTCCCACTGCAGTTACTGTGGCGATACGGACTTCGTGCTCATTCTGGACTTGAAATTGAGCGCCGACTTTTACTTCAGAAGTATC
Organism: Fidelibacterota bacterium; assembly: GCA_016844945.1. GTDB lineage: Bacteria > Fidelibacterota > UBA8477 > UBA8477 > JABMPR01 > JABMPR01. The sequence goes on from JAERTJ010000142.1 coordinate 6,528, forward strand.
CTGAAAATTTTCCAGGGGTATATCCTGGATCAGCTCTTCGCTTCGGATTCCATAGGCCTGGTCAGGTGCAATAATAGCGACCAGCTTGTCACCCTTCACTTTACCATCAAGCTCTTTTTCAAGACCGGGAATAAGTCCACCATTTCCGTGTAAGTAGGCCAGGGGTTCACGACCAGAGCTACTATCTAATACCTCACCATGGTCATTGGTCAGGGTATAATCAATACTTACTACTTTGTCTTTTTCGATGTTCATTGAATCTCTTTCTAAGCCTACGAGGCTTGTTATTATTCTTCTAAAACCAGACTAAAAGCCGTGGTTAATTTCAATACATTTTTACTTTCTCGTTCTAGGTTGGTTGCCAGTTTTCTGGCTATATTTTCCATCACCTTTACTGCAATACCAGGATGTTCAAGACATTCTTTTTGGAAGGGTTCTTTTTCCATGATCACCATTTCACAGTCCGTTGACGCCATCACTGTTGCTGTACGTACTGAATCATCCATGAGCATAGCCATCTCGCCAAAGAATGGTTTGGATTCCTCAGTGAGAGTGATGAATGTTTTATCCTTGGTATCATTTTCATCTTCACCCAGAAGGGTTAATTTTTTACTGATGGTCACCTCACCCTCGATCAGAATAACCAGGTTGTTGCCGGTTTTACCTTCTACCATAATGGATTCGCCCTGTTTATAGGACACCTGACGGGTCGCAGATCGAAAAACAGAAATTTCATCTTCGTTTAGACCCTTGAAAAGCGGACAGTTTAAAAGATGTGGTATGTAAGGCATAGGCGACTCAGTATTTGGTTGTTATTGATATCTTGATTTCAATTGGTGTGACCCTTCGAGAACCTCAGGGAGACAAACTAGGGAGTCTTGCTGATGCTCTCGAAGCATTTCGCACACAGATTTCCTTTACTTCAACAGGATCATTTGTTCACCGGTTTTCAGGACATAGTCCTTCTCCGGGTTGACCCGCACTTTCATTTTTTGCTCTTCGCTAACACCGCGACCAGCGGCTTTCAGTTTCGCCGCTATAAATTGATCCAGGTAGTCCCCTGAATCAGCGCTGAGAAAGTCTCCTATCCCGGCTGAACTCTCTTCTTGATAAACACCCAGGAGGGTCTGTCCATGATCTCTATAGATATGGTCAAACAAGTCTCCATAGGTCTTACCAATTAATTTGTCTGGAACAGGATTGGTCTTCAAGCGGGTCTGGTCCGTGTCCATCATCTCACTTAAGAAAGCTGGGATTCCAGGATTGTGTAGCTGAGAAGCTCCCAGAAAGGGTCCAAACTCATCTGCAATGATGACACCATCCGCCTTGGCCCGTTTGAGTTTTGATTTGTTTTCATAGTGGCGGATATAGGCATACACCTTGGTTTTGGGAGCTAAGGCTTTGATAGAGTAAGTCGCCAGAGCCGTTTTTTCATCGGCTTCGCTGCTGCTTAAGCGAACCAGGTTGGGCAAAATAAGAACCGCTTTTGCTCTACTCACATTGGCTTTGTTCAAAATAGCATCCTGTGTGAAATCTCCTCGGACAAATCCCAGATGGGCTGCATTTAGCTTACCGCGCCAGGAGTCTATCTCTTCCTCAGAAAGTTCGTTTACCAGGATAATGGGGGTTTGATCCTTCTTATCCTGTTTAAGTAATGATTCCAGAAGCTCATCTGCCAGATCATTCCAACCGCAGATGATATAGTGATCCGTATATTTTATTTTTTCCAAACCCTTACCCTCTCTGATTTTCCGAGCTACAAAAATAGATGATATGGTAGCCGTAAAGAATGAGATCAATGCCATGGAGAAAAACATCATGATGGATGCGGCAATTCTGGCTCCTGGTGTGGCAGGACTCAAGTCCCCATAGCCCACCGTTGTCATGGTCACCCATGCCCAATAAAACGCATCAAACAAATTGGTAATATTCCGATTTGACGATGAATAGTCCAGGCTAAATACCGCAACAGCACCAATAAACAGAATGATCCACAATACGATAAGTAGATCTAAAACACCTTCATCTCGAAGACGTTTGGTCCAGTCTAGCATTTTTTGGAGGATCTTCATTCGTTCTAAACTAAGGCAAAAGGGGGAATCTTGAAGAAATAGTTTTTGAGTTAATGAGTTAATAAGTTGGTAAGTTCATGTGTTCAACTGGATCGTCTCTGCGAGGCTGAAAGCCGAAGCAACCCCTTTGTTAAATGTTGAGACCCCTTGTTGATATCAAACCCACCGAATTTTAAGCTCCTGGGTTTACCAATTAAGCGGGAGTTAAGTTTCTTATGCATTCGTTAATTCGTTGCTAGAAAATCATCTCATAAAAATTTGAACTTCATTCTTGATCTCTGGTAAATTTTTACTAATCTAGTTATGTAGTAATTTAGTAATAATTGTAAAGGCACGAAATATGAAAATACCCAGCGAACTCAAACACAAACCCGTCATTGTTTCAGAAGACTATGACCGTATAGACGGTCGCAAAGCAAACAACTCTGACGCCAAAGGGCTTTCACTGGGGCTGGCCCAGTGGAATCAGCGCGGAAAGGTTGATATCTCTGCCAAGGTCTGGCGCTATACAGGTGAGAAATGGTCACGACAATCAGAAGAATTACCGCTTCATCGTGTACTGGATCTGGCGATCCTCATTGTCAAATCACGGAAAGTCTTTCTAGAACGTTATCATAAAAACGAGAAGGATTATCCTGATTACCCCCAACTCGATCGTATCGGTCTCCAGGGTGATGCCATGAATGTCTCAGTATGTGAAGACAACCCTTTTATTGCAGATGACATGGATCTGTTTGAAGCCGCCCTGGCAAAGGATGACGAGATTATCAGCGAGCGTTTAAATGTGCTTGGGGGACTTATCAAAGACCTGCGAAGCTAGGTTTTATTGTATGCTCTGACCCTTTCTTTTTTGTTAGGTTTCAGAGCATAACGTTTTACGTTTTCAGCAGCATCGACCAGCTTTATGTCTGGCGGTGACTGGTAAAGTTGAGTGGTATTTAAAAACGACGGACTTGATCCATGGGACAGGTACCTTTGAGTAAGCAAAAATCTCCGTATTTGTTAATCGGTAATGGCCGGTTGGCAAAACATTTCAAGTATTATCTAGAGCTTCAAACTATTCCTTATCATCACTGGTGGCGCAACTCGGGTTTTGATCTGGATAAGCTACTCAGCCAGTCCTCAAAGATTCTGGTCTTGATCTCAGATGATGCCATTGAACCCTTTGTCAAAACGCATCGTTCAAAAGCCATCAACGCCACCTGGATTCACTGCTCAGGAAGTCTGGAGACACCCCTGGCTGAAGGAGCCCATCCGCTTATGACTTTTGGTGATAGGTTATACGATCTACACACTTATCAATCCATGCCCTTTGTGACGACCTCTGGTAGAAAATGTTTTAAAGAACTATTCCCCGAGTTAATCAATCCGAGCCAGGCGATATCACAGGAGAAAAAGACCTTGTATCATGCATGGGCCAGCATGGCAGGCAATTTTAGCTCAATGCTCTGGACAGAGTACTTCCAGCGTCTGGAGCAGGAGTTCCAGATTGATCGCAATCTGGCAGCCCCCTATATGAATCAAATTTTTAAAAACATCAGCTCTAATCAGAATCCAATGACAGGACCCCTGGTAAGAGGGGATAATCAAACCATTGAGGCTCACCTGAGCAGTCTAAACAAAGACACATTTAAGAGCATTTATTCTGCGTTTACTGGTGTCTTCCGTCAGCGTGAATCGCTAAAGGAAATAACATGAAAACCATCAGAGGATTTCAACGACTCAATGCATCTGGGGAACCCATGAGCCTGGTGACATGTTATGATTTTACATCCGCGGCTATTGTCAATGACTCAAATATTGACGCCATCCTGGTTGGGGACAGTGCCGCCATGGTTATGCATGGTTATGATAGTACTGTAAATGCCAACCTGGATATGCTGGCCTCCCATGTACATGCCGTTCGCAAGGGTGCACCTGATAAGTTTCTCATTGCAGACATGCCCTTTCTTGCACATCGAAAAAGTCTGGAGAAAACCATGTCCGCTATCGAAAAATTAATGCATGCGGGCGCTCAGGCTGTCAAAATCGAGGGCGTGGATCGAGATGATCCCATCATTCCCCATATCGTAAAATCTGGGGTGCCGGTGATGGGTCATCTGGGACTTACCCCACAGTCAGTCCACCAATTAGGGGGCTGGGTCGTTCAGGGAAAAGATATTGATGGAGAGTCCAGATTACTGGAGGATGCAAAGATTCTGGAGAACCAGGGTTGTTTTAGTCTGGTTTTGGAAATGGTGCCTGCTGAGCTGGCTCGAAAGATTACTGAAAGCCTGGTGGTTCCCACAATTGGTATCGGGGCAGGCGCTCATACATCAGGGCAGATTCTGGTGTTTCAAGATCTGTTGGGTATGAATGCTGAGTTTAAACCCAAATTCCTGAGAACATACCTCAATGGATACGAGCTGATCAAATCAGCTTTAAATGATTATACCCAGGATGTAAAAGCCCACGACTTCCCTGGCGACGAGGAAAGCTTTTAGCTATGTTGGTAATCAAAAACATCCAGGATTGGTTACAGGCACACGCGTCTCGGGAGTCAAATTCTACGCTTGGTTTTGTTCCAACCATGGGAGCGCTGCATAAGGGTCATCTTTCACTTGTTGATCGATCACATAGGGAAAACGATACAACCATTGTTAGCATTTTTGTTAACCCTACACAGTTTAATGACCCAAAAGATTTGAATGGATACCCCCAAACACTTGAGGCAGATCTATCCAGCCTGGAAAATGCTGGGGTGGATGTTGTTCTGCTTCCGGATTACAATCAAGTCTACCCTGATGACTATCGTTACAAAATCATTGAGTCTGAGTTTAGTCAAAAACTCTGCGGTGCCAGTCGTCCCGGACATTTTGATGGGGTTCTGACCATTGTCATGAAGCTTCTGAATATTGTTCAAGCGACCCATGCCTATTTCGGTGAAAAAGATTACCAACAGTATGTCTTGATCAAGGAAATGGCAGAAGCCTTTTTCCTGAGGACCAGGATTGTCTCATGCCCCACCATCCGCGAAGATGATGGACTGGCTTGCAGCTCCAGAAATGCTCGCCTCAAATCAGAGGAACGAGCCCTTGCTCCACAGTTTTACAAAACATTAACTCAAAAGCTTTCAATGGCAGCTCGGAAAAGTCAGTTGGAGTCTCTGGGGTTTAAGGTGGATTATCTGGAAGAATTCAAGAACCGTCGTTTTGGCGCAGTATACCTGGGAAAAGTAAGGTTAATTGACAATGTCGCGATCTAAAGTTTTGTATCAAATAAGTGGGTCAATCGCAGCTTACAAAAGTGCTGGAATCATTTCAAAACTGGTGCAGTCGGGGTATGAAGTTCAGACCGTTGCCACACCTTCTGCTCTGAAATTTATAGGTGCTGCCACACTTGAAGGATTAACGGGGAAGCCTGTGCTTTCAGATATGTTCGCACCCGGTCAACTCATGGATCATATCAACCTGGTGAAGTGGGCAGATCTTGTCGTTCTGGCTCCTGCTACAGCCAATACTATAAACCGCCTGGCACAGGGTCTGTCTGATGACCTGATTGGCGCTCTTTTTCTGGCTCATGACTGGCAAAAACCTTATCTGATTGCCCCGGCAATGAACACCAAAATGTATCAACATCCAGCCACCCAGCATTCTATAAAAACATTAACCAAATGGGGGGGGCAGATTCTACCAACAGCTGATGGTTATCTGGCTTGCGGTGATGAAGGCGCCGGAAAAATGTTGGAACCCGAGCTCATCCTTCAAGAGATTCACAACGTCACGCCGCCCGTGGAAGCAAACCTGAAGATTCTGATTACATCAGGAGCAACGCGTGAGACCATTGATGACGTTCGTTATGTCAGTAATATCAGCACGGGTCTAACGGGATCCAGTCTTGCAGATACGATGATTCGAGAAGGTCATTGCGTGACCTTTCTCCATGGTTTAATGAGTATGCTGCCTGAACTACTTTGTGAACGACAGACCTATTCATCCAGCAAAAGTCTTGATGAATCTCTCAAAAAATTACTCACCAACCAGCATTTTGATGCTGTGATTCACCTGGCAGCCGTGAGTGATTTTCTGCCTGCCAAAATGGATACAGGTGACAAGGTCATTGAGTTACCTTTTCATGGAAAAATGGACTCCAGCCCGGAAAAACCGACGCTTCACTTTCACCGAAATTCTAAACTTGTAGAAAAAATAAAGTCCTATAGTCAGAATCAAGACATTCAGATCATTGCCTTTAAACTGACTGCAGGAGCAAACGAGAGCAAGCAAGTTGAGTCTGTGGAACAGTTGTTCAAAAATACTGTCTGTGACTTCGTTGTTGCCAATGATATGCATCATCGGCCTGACGATAAGCAGATTATTTTCCGGCTTTTTGAGAGAAATAGTTTATCACAAACCACCACGGTGAAAAACAGCGCAGAACTCGGTCTGCTCCTCCTTGAGAAACTTTCTGCTGCAAAGGAAAATAAATCATGATACTTACCCTGGACATTGGTAATACCACCTTTCATGGTGGTGTATTCAAAGACAATGAACTCATTTTTCAGTTTCGCAAAACCTCTCAAGCCAAAGGCTCCAGCGATGAAATTGGTGTATTCTTAAAAACCGTGTTAACCACCAATGGGATTGACCCGGATGATATTAAGGAAATCTCACTGTGCTCCGTGGTTCCAGATGCCGTTTATTTTGTTCGAAACGCCTGTATCAAATATTTCAACATTACGCCTTTTGAGTTAAAGGCTGGCGTAAAAACCGGACTCAAGATTCTCTATAGAAACCCCCTTGAGGTTGGTGCTGATCGCATTGCCAACAGCATCGCTGCCATTCAACGCCATCCAGATAAAAACCTTATTATTGTGGATTTTGGGACAGCTACCACCTTTTGTGTCATCAACAAAAAGCGGGAATATATGGGCGGTATAATTGTACCTGGGATCAACATTTCCATGGAATCCCTGGTCCAGAAAACAGCCAAACTTCAAGCGGTGGAAATTATAGAGCGCCAGAATGTCATCGGTCGCACAACTGCTGCCAGTATTCAGTCTGGGCTCTATTTTGGACAAATCGGTATCGTGAATGAAATCATCAGTCGTGTGACTGACGAAGCCTTTGCTGGAGAACGTCCATTCATCATTAGCACAGGAGGTTTCTCTGTGCTGTTTTCAAATGCCGATCTTTTTGATGATGTGATTCCGGACCTGGCGCTTCTAGGTCTGAAAGAAGCACTCATCATGAATCAACCAAACAAGTAAAACGCGTCCTGGGATATACATGCAAAGAACACTATTAAAATCAAAACTACACCGGGCAACGGTCACTCAAGCCGATATGCATTATGAAGGCTCGATTTCCATTGACACATCGCTCATGAAAAAAGCCGATATACTGCCTTATGAAAAAGTCGATATATATAACATTTCCAATGGAAATAGGTTTTCAACCTACGCCATTGAAGGTGGACCTGGGGAGATCGGACTCAACGGTGCGGCAGCTCGTATGGTCCAGGTGGGTGATCTGGTAATTATTGCCAATTACGCCACTTATGACGACAATGAATGTGATGGACATAAAGCCATGAAACTGCTCCTCAATTCTAAAAATGAAGTGGAGCAAACCATCCATGACTGAGCAAGTTTATTCTCCCATTCCAGAGGTATACAGGTCAGATGTAAAAAGATCCATTGAAGCCGCTCTGACTGAAGATATTGGCAGAGGCGATATCACCACACGCTGGACCAGTTCACCTGATCAACAGGCCAGTGCAAAAATTATTGCCAAGGAAAAGGGGGTTGTCGCCGGGCTAGCCCTTGCTAACATCGTGTTCAATATTCTTGATTCCGGTGTAACCTTTTTGTCCAACTTCAAGGATGGTCAAACCGTGATGGTTGGCGATGAAATAGCCATCATCAATGGCTCAGCACGAGCACTTCTAGCTGGTGAGCGAACTGCCCTTAATTTTTTACAGCGGATGTCTGGAATTGCCAGCAAAACAGAGCGACTGTCTTCTTTGATCGCCCATACCCAGTGTAAAGTTCTTGATACCCGCAAAACCGTGCCTGGTTTACGTGCACTTGATAAGTGGAGCGTGGTGCTGGGTGGTGGTTTAAATCATCGATCCGGACTATACGATATGGTATTGATTAAAGAAAACCATATCAGTCTCGCTGGAGGGTTAGGAGAAGCGGTTGAAGCTGTTTTAAAACGCCGCTCAGGAGACATTGAAATCGAAGTGGAAGTACAAAACCTGAAAGAACTAGACCAGGCGCTTGAATATCCTATCAACCGAATTCTTCTGGATAATATGTCGCTATCGGATATGCGAGAAGCCTGCAAACGTACAGCAGGCAAAATCCCCCTTGAAGCCAGCGGTAATGTGAATGCATCAAACATTGTAGGCATGGCCGAAACCGGTGTAGACTATATCTCCATCGGAGGTCTGACTCATTCTGTTCGGGCACTTGATCTATCCATGCTCATTAACACCTCAAATGACTAAATGAATTAATTCAGGAATTAATAAGATGAAACCGAGCTCTTACACTGACTTACTGGCGCTGCTTCAGGCAAAAGTTGGCGATATGATGATGGACTTTGAAATTGAAGCGGCTGCACGCAAGGCAGAGGAAATCATACGCCTCAAGCATGAAACCAATGCCGTCATCCTGGGACACAATTATATGAGTCCTGAATTGTTTTATACCATACCAGATTTTCAAGGTGACTCTCTGGATCTGTGCCGTAAAGCCGCAACCACTGATAAAGACGTCATTGTATTTTGTGGTGTCAGATTCATGGCTGAAACTGCCAAAATTCTAAGCCCGGAGAAGACGGTACTAATCCCAGCTGCGAAAGCGGGTTGTTCTCTGGCTGAAGGCATCACAGCAGAAGATGTACGAGCCTTACGCAGACAATACCCAGGTGTACCTGTGGTTAGTTATGTAAACACGTATGCTGATGTGAAGGCTGAATCTGATATTTGCTGTACATCTGGAAATGCAGCAGCTGTAGTTGAGTCGTTGGACACTGATACCGTGATTTTTCTTCCCGATGAGTATCTCGCCCGCAATGTGGCACAGGAAACAGGTCGACATATCATCTTTCCCAGTCCCAAAGGTGGTGACTCCACTGTCATTGATCATCAGATGATTGGGTGGAATGCCCGCTGTGAAGTTCATGAGAAGTTCACCGTTGAGGATATCGAACTGACCCGAAAGCAGTATCCCGATGTCATGGTTCTGGCGCATCCTGAATGTAGTCCTGAAGTGCTAAATGCATCTGATTTTGCAGGCAGCACCAATCAGATTATTCAAGCGGTTGATGCAAGTAAAGCCAATCAATACCTGGTGCTCACCGAATGTGCTATGGGTGATAACATCGCCGCGGCCCATCCTGATAAAGAGATGTTAAGAATGTGCAATATCCGTTGTCCCCACATGAATGAAATAACCCTGGACGACACGCTCAAAGCACTTCAGCAAACCAGATATGTCGTCGAGGTCCCAGAGCCTATTCGTCAAAGAGCATTGCAGTCGGTTGAACGTATGATCGCCATTGGTTGATATGCCTGAACTTCACCAGAGTGATGTGCTTATTATTGGTAGCGGTATTGCCGGTGCAACTGCCGCACTGGAGCTGGCAGATCAACAATTAGATGTCTTACTCATCACCCGTGCCAATGAGCCCCAGGAAAGCAACACCTTCTATGCCCAGGGTGGCATCATCTACCAGGGGGAAACCGATAGCCCGGAATCACTGGCTAAGGATCTTTTTAAAGCAGGTGTCGATTACAATAACCCTGAAGCCGTTACGTTGTTGAGTGAAATTGGACCAGGTCTTGTTAAGCAAACCCTCATTGATAAACTCCAGGTTCCCTTTGACCGTGAGCCAGATGGTTCATTTTCACTGATTCAGGAAGGTGCCCATTCATCCAAGCGTATTCTACACACCACTGATATTACGGGCAAAGCTATAGAGCTTGAACTTATCAGAGCAGTGAAAGCTCATCCCAAGGTGACGCTTCTGACCGGGCATACTGCCATCGATTTAATTACACCCTCTCATCACAGTTCTGACCCAAACTATATGTATGCGCCTCAATCATGCGTTGGTGCATATGCTTTGAATCAGGATACAGGTGAAGTGGTTCGCTGTCTTGCCAAATACACACTACTGGCCACAGGTGGACTGGGAAACATTTTTCTTAAAACCAGCAACCCCAGTGGTGCACGTGGAGATGGACTGGCAATGGCTTATCGCGCCAATGCCCGGGTCACCAACGCAGAGTTTGTTCAATTTCACCCCACCACTTTTCACCATCGACACGCCCCAAATTTTTTAATCAGTGAAGCCGTGAGAGGCGCTGGCGCAAAACTGCTGGATACCCATGGCAATCCCTTTATGGAGAGGTTCAGTCCTGACTGGAAAGACCTGGCTCCTCGAGATATTGTGGCGCGGAGTATTCATAAGATCATGCTGGAACAGGGGGTTAAAAATGTTTATCTGGATTTGGCTTCCTATATGGCACCTGAAAAAATCAGGGACAGTTTTCCATCCATTTATGAGCAGTTGATTTCCTATGGGGTTGACATCAGCTCAGAACCGATCCCAGTGGTTCCAGCGGCCCACTATTCTGTTGGAGGTGTCTGGGTGGATAATTGGGGACGGACAACCATTGATCAACTCTATGCTGCTGGAGAGGTCTCTTGCACAGGACTCCATGGCGCTAATCGTCTCGGAAGCGCCTCACTCCTAGAGGGTCTCGTCTGGGGACAACGTGTAGCACAGCATATCCTTGCACATATCAATGATGTTGAATTGCTTGAGGAAGTTATCATCCCCACCTGGCAATTGGCTGATGAGAACTCACCTGATCTAGCATTGATTCAACAGGATATGAGTTCTATCCAACATATCATGTGGAATTATGTGGGATTGATCAGAACCCCCAAACGCCTGAAACGTGCCTGGAATGAGTTGAGAAGTCTGGAGTTTCAGATCGAAGAGTTCTATCGTGAGACAGGCATTACGGATAGTCTCATCGGACTTAGAAATGCCGTACGCTCTGCTCTGATTATTACGACGGCAGCCTGGACCAACAAGAAAAGTATCGGATGTCATTATCTTGAGTAAATCTATCAATCCTTCTTCAGTGTCAGGCATCATCCCAGGTATTATTCTGTTGCTCTCGCTGTTTCATAGTACGGGTCTGGCAGAGGTATTATCTGGACAGATTGTGGACGATAAAAATGAACCTCTGGCTTATGCTCATATTTTAATCCAGGGAACCGGGACAGGTACAACCTCTGATGAATCAGGGTATTTCAACTTTGTTGACATCACTAGAGGTGAACACGTCCTTCACATTTCACTTATGGGATATGCTGATCAAAGAATAAAGATTCAACACCCTACAAGTGAGCGCATAAGAGTCGTATTAAAGCGAACCCTTATTCGGCTTTCTGAGATCACCGTTGAAGGGACTATGGTCTCGGACCTCAACGCACCTGTAACTCATAGCTCCCTGACATCGGAGGAGATCATTGAGAAGTATTCAGTCCAGGACATACCAGCCCTGCTTGCACATGAACCCGGTATTTATGTATCCAATGACGGTGGTTCTGGCTTTGGAGACTCTCAGATAATGATCCGGGGGTTTGATGAGAAACGACTCCAGGTTCTGGTCAACAATATTCCTGTGAATGATCCTGAGACCAAAGAAGTCCCCTGGTCCAGCTGGAGCGCTTTACCAGAAGCAAGCCAGGCGATCCAGGTTCAACGAGGTGTGGGAACTTCACTTTATGGGACGGGTGCTGTGGGAGGCGCCATCAACATCGTTACGCTTGATGCCAGTAATCATAAATCTACCAGTGCTAAAATTGCATTGGGTCAATTCGGCATGAGAAAGCTTAGCTTGAGTCATGATACAGGCTCACTACCCGGTCAACGTTCCCTTCTTTTAAACATTGGTTATCTGGAAGGTTCAGGATGGCGAGAGAGCAGTTTCTACAGGGGCATTCACTATTACCTGTCATTCTCACAAAGACTGAGGACTGACCACCTAATCAAGATCATCCTCCATGGCTCCCCCCAGTATCACACATTAGCAAAAGCCAGCATGGATGCTGCGAGCTATGCACGACCTGATCAATTCTTACATGACTCTTTAAGATTAAACGCCTGGGGATATCCCACTTATGGTTTTGGGTCATCTTTTAATGGAAATGTGCATGTGGCAGAAACTGACCTATCTCTCGCTGACAGACAAAATCAAACCTCGCTACTGGATGCACTCCTCATGCGTTCAAAAATTGGGGCTTCACCAGACAATCAGGTCGGCGGATATACAATTGCAGGTGATCGGGCTAGCTTAAACAGTAACATTTCACATCGACCTCAATTGGAAATCCATCATAAGTGGTATGTTAGCAAGGATTCAAAGTTGACATCCACAGCCTATCTCACAAAGGGGTTAGATTATAGTGATGATGTTTATCCGGCCTGGTACATCCCCCGTCAAAGTAACGGGCATTATAGTTATGATCGGATCAACACCGGAAGCTATTGGTTCAGTGAAGAAGTTTTTGAGTATCGGTATTATTCAGATTTTAGACAGATCGGGATGTTAACTTCATTTTCCACGAGAATTAATAACAACGATTTTTCATTTGGCCTGGAATCTCGTCAATGGACTGCGCGGCATGCTGGAGAAGTCCTTAATACATTCGACCAAAATCGGGTGGGTGTCCCCATTGGGAGTATTATTCATCCCCTTCAGGAAAGTGACTTGTTTTATGATTTCACGACAAGGAAGCCCCAGACGACCTTTTTTGGTCACGCGCTATGGCGTCTTGGTGAATTTCAACTCATGACCAATTTCCAGTATTCAAACATTCGTTTCAGGGTTCAAGAAAGTGTTCCCAGCAACAACAATTACCCGAATCATCTGGATCCTTCTGCCAACTCAAACCATGGAGGTGATTCATGGACAGGCAGTGCTCTCTGGGATCATGACCAGGATTCTCTATCTACGGAAATCCCGGTGCAGTATACACTCTGGGATTATTCAAAGGCCTTTCAATACCTCACGCCCAGATTGGGGCTCTCCTATAGCGTCACACCCGAAATCAGTATCTATACGAATTACAGCATTGGTATAAAAGAACCTGAAATTAAGCATTTCTATGGATATGGAGCTCCCCAGGACGATCTGGATCTTGAGAAAACCCTGGACTTTGAGCTGGGGCTGAACTATCGGTCCTCTTCCTCCAGACGACCCCTATCAATCGGGTTTACTTATTACAATATTGACTTTGCTGGCAAGCTCATGCAGATCACCCTTCCTGAAAAAGCCAACACGCCAGGTTATGATTATGCCGGACATACCTACGTTCCCGTGGGAGACGCGCGTTATATGGGCTTGGAGTTTTCAGGTAACATCCAGCTCTCAAACGGATTAAGTCTTCAATCCTCGATTAGTCAGAGCAAAAATACCTGGGGCGAACCCAGCGGAACTGAAGGTGCCCAGAAGCTTTATGCAAATATCGCAATAGCCAACGCAGATTATGATGATGCCAACTCAAATGGTATCTGGGATGAAGGAGGAAGCGAACAAGCGCTACATCAAAACTTTGTTCCTAAATATGGCGCTCGTTATGATGTGGGCATGCCTCAATTTATCTGGAACAACTCACTTGAATATTCCGGTAAATCATTGTCTGGAGCTCTCTCTTTTCGGTATTTTCGAGATTTATATATTCTTGAAAACAATGGTGATGTGCTTACAGGTCCAGGTGTAGATGATTTGTTTTTCACCGGAGATGATGATTTTTCACCCACATTACCAGCAGCGCTTCTCACGGATCTTCGAGCAGCCTATTCATACAACATTGGTGGTGCACAAGCTAAGGTTAAGCTACAAATCCAGAATATTTTCAATGTGAATTACTGGCAACGAGGGGATGAATTTGGACTCATTCCAGGTGCAAAACGTACCTGGGTCCTGGGGTTGGATTACACGTTGTGAGCTGACAAGGCTGAGAGAAAGTCCCAAAGACCCTCTCTCAGACCTGATCATATATATTTAGACCTCAATTGTTTCTAATTGAGGCTCTTGTCTTTCCAGTTGCTCCTGTTCTTTCTCAGGAGACATTAACTTTTCCATCATCTTGCCAGCCATGGAGACATTTGCTTTTCGGGTCATGATGTGTTTGCTCATGAATGCCATCATATTGTTTTGAAACCCTGGAATGACAGATGGTTTTGATCCCAGAGCCTTTAATCCAGCAGTCGCTGTTTCTTCTGGCGTCATCATGGGCATTGGCAAGTTTTTCATATCAAAGCCAAAATTTTCTATCATTGGCGTATCAGTTCCACCTGGAGAAAGCACAGTCACATCCACACCATATTTCTTCAACTCATAATGCAAGCCTTCACCAAGCGCCAGGATATAGGCTTTTGAGGCAGCATAGTGACTAAAAAATGGAGTGCCACCATAGCCTATGGTTGTGGCAAGAAACATGATGCCCCCCTTTCCTCGTTCTTTCATCTTGCTGCCAAAATGGTGGGCAAGCTGCATGGGGGTTACTGAATTCAACTGGACCAATCGCATTTCCTTGTTCATATCGCCATTTACAAACTCACCATGATTTTCTACCCCTGCGTTTGGAATAAATAAGCCGATCTCAAGCTTTTCTGTAGCCTCTTTCACGTACTCAACGCTGGCTACATCGCTCAAGTCGGCTTTCAATCCTCTCACTTCGACCTGATACTTATCAGCAATCTTGGCTGAAATTTTATCCAGAAGTTGTTGACGCCGGGCTACTAGCACCAGATTGAGCCCCTTCTCTGCCAATTGCTCAGCCAGTGCTCTTCCTATTCCTGATGTACCTCCTGTGATTAGAGCCCAGGGACCATATTTTGCTGTAGTTATGTGGTTATTCATGATATATCCTTCTCTATGTGTTGTCATTAATACCGTTATGGTTACAATTATATATAAAAAAAACGCTAGTTATTCATAGGCGCTTCCATGGATTTCCCAGCCTTTAATTCAGAGTAGCTCTCCTCTATTTCCTCTACCAGGTCACCAATGGTTTTTTCCTCGAGCACAGCATCAATAGCCTGGTCGACCTTGTTAAACAAATCTCCCAAAATGGGCTTAATTGTAGCACCAACCGGGCATGTTTTTGAGGGTGTATTGGTATGCATTGCAAAGACTTCATTATCGTCAATGGCTTTATGCACCTCGCGAAGCGTGATGGCTTCTGCCTTTCGGTTAATCAAAGAACCGCCACTGGCTCCGCCCAAAATTTGAACGAGACCTGCATTCCTGAGAGTTGCTAAAATTCGTCGAATAATCACAGGATTGGTATTCACGCTACCAGCAATTTGATGTGATTTCACAGGCACTCCAGGGTGAAAACGATCATACATACCTAGAATTGATAAAATGTGGGTGGCTACTGTGAAACGACTATTTTGCATATCCTGCTTCCATTTGTAACCATTATAGTATCAATTGATTGTTTTGTCAAGTCCTTTATGCTATACTCGGGCGTTGCAATATATTCCCGTCCTCAACCCGGGCGAGTGGTTTAAATGGATTAGATTACAGTTGAGTTCACAAACAGGTTTTACCAGGCTTGTTACATAACACAGGAGAGCGACTATGAACATTCAATTCAACTCAATTGATTTTTTGATTGGCTTTTTTCTAATGAATGCCATGCCCCATATGCTGTTTGGATTAATAAGATTACGTTTTCTAAGCTTGTTTGGGTTTTCCTCTGGAGGGAATCTTTTATACGCTCTGGTCAACCTTGGAGCTGCAGGCGGCCTCTATCATTACCAATATGGTATAAATGCCATTTTGAGAGATGGTATTGCACTGGGTGCGATGGCTATTCTGTTGATTTATTTAATTACTGGCAGATTTCTGGTAATATTCTTTCAAGATAAACCAACCATGGGATATCACGATTTATTCGAGGAGGATGCGTAATTTTCAGCGTTCAATAGACTCACAGGACAACTGCCAGGCCACACTTTGGAACATTTCTAATCTTAGAGGTATAAATACTGCTTTCATTATTTTCGAACAGGGGGTTCAAAAGCCAGGAGACATCACGAAATGCCCGAGACAAAGTCAAACGTTCTAGCCCCTGTTTTATACCTGCCTCATGGAGGGGGTCCCCTACCTATTCTGGGTGATTTGGGTCATACAGAATTAACCACCTTCCTTCAAAACATTCGCCCTAAGCTTGGCACACCCTCAGCCATTCTGGTGGTAAGTGCCCATTGGGAAGAAGAGAATCCAACGCTACTGTCCGCAAAAAACCCTGAAATGTTTTATGACTATTATGGATTTCCGCCAGAAGCCTATAACATCAAGTATTCAGCACCGGGTAACCCACCACTAGCCACAAAGATTAAGGCTGAATTGGGAAAATCCGGATTTTCTGCAATGGAGGATGATCAGCGTGGTTATGATCACGGCCTGTTTATTCCCTTGAAGCTCATGTATCCCGAGGCAGACATCCCCTGTTTGCAAATTTCTCTTTTAAAAGGGCTTGACCCAGCCAGGCATATTGAAATGGGGCGAGCGTTGCATGACTTGAGAAATCAGAATGTTTTAATTGTCGGCTCTGGCATGTCATTTCATAACATGCAGGCATTTATGTCCCGAAATACAGATCAGGCTGACATGGAATTTGATCAATGGCTGGTTAAAACCTGCTGTTCTGAGGGTTTAACACCTACAGAACGAGACCATGAGTTGATCAATTGGTCTCAAGCACCTTCCGCACGCTATTGCCATCCCAGGGAAGAACATCTCCTCCCCCTTCATGTTTGTTATGGGGCAGTAGGCCCAGACGCTCAACCTGCTGAACACGTTTTTAATGGTCATGTTCTGGGTAAAAAGGTCTCTGCTTTTCTCTGGAGTTAAACGTTTTGCAAGGGCTAACTTCAATCATAAGTCTGAAACATATATGAACTGAGTAACGTTAGGCCAGCAACCCAACCAATTTTAACAGGAGGGAATGATGCAAACACAGTGGATGAAACAATCTATGGGCGTGCGAATTTTTATTATCGGATTCTTAATCCTGATTTTGCTAATTCCTTCAGCCATGATTCAGTCGCTGATCCATGAACGGCAGATGCGACGGGATGAAGCCGTATTCGAGGTGAGTCAGAAGTGGGGGCAACCCCAAACACTTACTGGACCCGTTCTATCCATTCCCTACACCTATACTTCAACTGATAAAGACAATATTATTCACACTCAAACAGGCTACACACATTTCCTGCCTGAAGCCTTAATAGTGGCGGGCGAACTTGATCCTGAGATTCGAAAACGGGGCATTTATGAAGTGGTGCTTTATGGTTCATCTCTAAACATACAGGGCTACTTTTTGCCACTGAACACAGAAGACTTACAAGTACCCACCTCTGACTATTTGTGGAAAGATGCCTTTATCTCCATTGGCGTGTCTGATATGAAAGGATTGAAGGATCAGGTTTCCTTCCTTGTAAATGATGAGGAAATTTTAGCTGAATCTGGCCTGGAAACCTATGATGTGATGACCACGGGGTTAACCATTCCCCTGGATATGGTAAACTTCAACGAGAGAATGACCTTTTCCTTTGACCTTCAACTAAATGGGAGCCAGGGTCTTGCTTTCACACCGCTGGGAAAAGAAACAGTGGTCAAATTACAGTCAGATTGGACCCACCCCAGCTTTGTCGGAGAATTTCTACCGGCTGATCGATTGGTTACGGATTCAGGTTTCACTGCGCGTTGGAAAATCCTGCATTTGAATCGAAACTTTCCCCAGAAATGGACGGGCGGAAATCACAACGTCAGTGCGGCTGCATTTGGTGTTGATCTCCTCGTACCTGTGGATGAATACCAGAAGAATATGCGTACAGCCAAGTACGCCTTTATGTTTATCGGTCTTACTTTTCTGTCGTTCTTCATGATCGAGCTACTCAACCGTAAAAAAATTCATCCCATTCAATATCTACTTATTGGTTTTTCACTGTTGGTCTTTTATACCCTGCTGCTTTCATTTTCTGAACACATGGTCTTCCATTATGCCTATCTCATCTCCAGTATTGCAACCATTGGTCTTATCACAAGCTATACACGGGCAGTGTTAAAGGATAATCTCCAGACTGGTATCATTCTGGCAATCCTGGTCTTTCTATATATTTATTTGTATATCGTGCTTCAGCTACAGGATTTTGCCCTGCTTATCGGTAGTATCGGTTTGTTTGTGATTTTAAGTGTGGTTATGTATTTAACCCGGAAAATCGACTGGTTCTCAACCTTGCAGACCAGCAATCCAGGAAAGGATGTTCCCCCAGATCAGGGTAAGCAGTAGAATTTTGGTTAAAATGAAAGAGAGCGGATTCCTGGCAAGTTTCAGGTCGATTTTTACGCTTTATTCCGAACCGTACCACCCACAACCAGGGCAGCAGATATAATCATCAGATTCTTTATGATATACTGACCCTCCATGGTTGGACCAAAAGGAATCAATCCTGCTTGAAAAGTGACTTCAGGTAGAAAAACCAGGGGCATGAATGTCCCCACCATTTGAAGTGCTAATAAGCCAATGGCGATCCGGATCGTCTTCTGGAAAAGGAATGCGATTCCGATCAGGACTTCCCACCAGCCAATAATAGCCACCCAGGTTTCTCCTTCAAAGACAGGCAGCCAGGGGACTGTTGCCAGAACTAACGATTCCGCTGCTGAGATACCCGATGGCTTTAGTATACCAAACCATATAAAAATGACCCCGAATGATAGACGAACGGCGAAAACTCCCCAGCGTTCCATGAAAGCAGATATCTTTTGATCCATTTCACTAAAATCCATAGTAGCCTCTTAATCAGTTGGTTGATCTTTCACAGTTTTTAAAAGAAGTATTGGAAGCCCCTCACGCCCGCCACAGCACCAAGTACTGAGATCAAACTTAATGTGAGCAGTACTTTATGCAAGTTGTGCAACACGCTGAATGTCCTATCCGAATCTTGCTCAGCCTGATCGTGAAACCATTTATGAAGGAAGAGTGGCTCAAGGATGAACAGAACGACTGTAAAGATAAGCCACATAAGGGTCATTAAATGAACCCACCAGAACGACAAGCTTAGATATCTACCCCATGCATCCATGTAATAGAGCATATAAAGTCCGGACACTCCTGTGATTGCTGTGGTGATTTTAGCCTGAAACGAGAATCTTCCTTCCAGAGTCTCAAAAAGATCATAGCGCTTCTCCTGATCAGGCATTCTCCTCAACGCGGGGATCAGTACTGTGGTCACAAATGCTACACCCCCAATCCAGAGCACTACACCAAGAACATGTAAAACCCGGGCAACGATAAAAAGGTCAAAATTCTTCATTCACTCTCCCCCAATCCAACGATACATACTTAACTACTCTATGTGGAAGCCATGGAGGCGATTAAGCATATCTGAAAACGACTCGGGCTGTTGCTCTGGAAACCCAAATTCACGTAGAACCTTTTTATATTCAGGTCTATGACGAATAGGATCCCACAGTGGCTCTTCATTTATAAACATGACCCCGTTGGGGTCTCGTACTGCCATATTTTCAAATGCTGTTATGGCCTCATCAATATCACCTAAAGCAGCAGACGTCACAGCTTTCAGGAAATAGTTTGTTTCGTCACTCTGCTGTTTAAGCGAATCCATTCTATTGAATAAAGGTTCAGAATGCCCTGATCGAATCATGGCAAGAGGTAAACCTATGTGGTACCAGCGAAATTTATTGGAGAGATATTCATAGTGCTCATAAGCAAGCATCGGCTTGTTAACTGCCAGCAAAGCCATCCCCTTATAAGCCTCAGCCTGTTCATTTTCCGGATCTAATCCGAGGCTCGCATTAATGAGATCCATGCCCTTCTGAGCCTGTCCTGCTCTTATATATAATTGTCCTAAATCCCTTAGACACAAGGCTGACAAGGGATCATAAGCCCTGCTTTTCTCCAATTGATTGATGGCCTCTTCATGCAAGCCCAATCGCATAAGAAACAGTCCGTATTCACGTCGACTCTCTGCATCGCCAGGGCGGGCATCAATGACCTTTTCAAAGGCCTTTTGTGCTTTGGAAATATTTATGTCGAAGAATTGATGATAGATCGCCTGAGCCATCCAGCTCTCAGATTTATCTGGTGCCAGCTCAACAGCTCTTGAGACTGCTTCAAGGGCTTCTCCCTGGCTTTGGATTCTATCATTATTTAAAAACAGAGTAACCACTTTTGCTGCATGTGCCTGATATAGACTTGAATCAAGAATCAGTGCTGCATCGAAGTAGTTCATGGCTCTCTCAAGAGAAGTATTCGTTTCTAATATCCTCAAACTCCAGCCTTTCAGGTAGAGTTCATAGGCATCTGAATCGACGGGCTTTTCCTCTTCTGCAAAATGTGTTTCATCTTCCGGTTCAAAAGTCCACTTGATCTGCTCAGCAATGGCGCTGGCTACATTCCGTTGCAAACTCAGGACCTGGTCGAGTTGTTTTTCAAAACTATTAGCCCAGAGATGTTCATCTGAGAGACCATCAATTAGCTGGGCCGTAATTCTGACTTCATTACCGGCTTTTAGCACAGAGCCTTCCACAATGGCATCTACACCCAACTCATCTGCAATTTCCGTAAGACTCTTCTCTGATCCACGGAAGCGCATGACTGAGGTGCGGGAAATTACCCTCAGACCCTCCAGACGTGCGAGCTGTGCAATAATGGCCTCTGTCATTCCGTCTACGAAATAGTCCTGACTTGTGTCCCCCATATAGTTATCAAAGGGTAAAACTGCTATAGACTGATACCCCTCAGCTCTGACTTCAGGTGTATCTATCCACCCCCAAATGGCCATGATAACAGCGATGGCAGCGACAATGCTCAGGGATCTATTCCCCACAAACGGTTTTCTGGAATCATGTTCTATGGGCTTGTTTTTTGTCCTGATGACGCCCTTGTCTGTAATATCAAATGCCCAGCCAAGACCAACGGCTATAGGGAATCCTAGAGCCAGTGCAATAATGCTGTACTTCCCCAACCACTGGGGGATACCCAATGTATCGAAGGTGGCATCAATGATCTGGAAAACAATAAAGGCAAAGCCTGAATAAACGGCTGCAACACGAAACACTCGTCTGCGTTTTAACTCATCAATTAACTTTTTTATATCTCGGCTCATCGCATTTATTAGGAATACTCCAATTCCAATATAGAAGGGTGGAATCTGATTAAAAGGATAGATTTTATCCTTTTTGATAAGTCATTTTGAAACCGTAACTTAGCATCTCCTCTACCTTTTAGTGGATAATGACCTGTAAGGCATTTATCTTTGGCGATACAATTACAGTCACTCAATGCTCCCACTCCTGGCTACCCATTGATTACGTTGATATGACCAACAGATTAAGGATTTGCCTGTCCCTGACGATAATAAATTTACTGTTATTAAATAATGCTGTTAGCAAACCCTGTATATTGAGCTTGATTTGTTTACATCTGCACCAGAAGAAAAGATCAAACTGATGCCTACAGACAACAAAAGGAGTTCAAATGCAAGTATTCAGTATTCCTGAGAAACTAGAGGTAACCTGGAGAAGTGACGTTAAAGCAATGATCGATACCTGGTCCAGTTATTTTGTCACACTGGATGAGTTTAAAGATGCCGTTTTGGTGAAGGGTTTAAACCACGCCAAGGCTAACGGTGCAGTCGCATGGGTCGTTGATTCAAGCACTGCTCAGGGTTCATTTAGCCCTGAAATTCAAGCCTTTATTGGTAGCGATGTATTTCCTGCTTTTGCAGCCAATGGCATCAAATACTTCATTACTATCACATCTCAGGTGAGTGCTATTACCAAGATGAGTGTTTCCTCTTACTCTGCGAAGGCAGGTCCTAATGGATTGCAGCTCCTGGAAGTGGCCAGTGCCGAAGATGCCGTTGCCTGGTTACGACAAAACCGCTAGACTTTTCTTTCCCTTGCAGTTTTTTTCGTAGGATCGTACCTGTGATTTAGATATAACTCTCTTGCCAGAGATGTATCAATTTCACAGGTATGGTTTACATCTTAATCTTATGAATGAGAAACTCATGCAAGCCTATACATATCTATATAAGCCGACCCCTGATTTAACCTCATTGTGGATTGAAAGTGAACGTCTCCGTTTGCTCTCAATCAATGACAGCTTTGCGCCTGAAATATTTAAACATTTCAATGCTGATATTATCCAATACATGCTTCCAAAGCCAGCCGATAAAATTGAAGAAACCCTGAATTTTATCAATGAATCCCTGGTCGGGATGCGTGAGAACTGGAATCTGGTACTGGCTATCACCAAAAAAGATACCGGGGAATTTCTAGGGTGTTGTGGCCTCCATGGCAAGGGGCGTCACCGAACCCCAGAATTAGGGATCTGGATCAAAAAGTCAGCTCACGGCCATCACTATGGACGTGAAGCAATTCAATCCCTGGCGTACTGGGCTGCGACTCAAATAGATCTGGATTACCTCATATATCCTGTGGATCGAGCAAATCTACCCAGCCGCAAAATTGCTGAATCACTAGATGGTCAAATCTTTGAAGAAAAACAGGTTAAAACCATGCGAAGCGGCTACCTCGATGAAGTTAAATACAAGTTATCCATCGAATTTCTTAAAAATCTGACCTAAACCTGCAGTAATTTACTCCTTAAAGAGTAGAGGGTTCAGTTCAGTCTCGATCAACTGTCCTGGCTGAATCCCCGGTGCGAAAGCATCTCGATCCACAAGTTGAGTCTGAGTAGGGTTTTCAAGGAGCCGGGCATCATCTGCCATATAGATAATGGTCATGACCTCTCGATGTTGCCTGGTCTGATTTGGTCCCGCGTGATGGACTGTCCAACCAGCATGGATACTGATATCTCCAAGTTCAAATTCATCATTACTCACATCCAGGCCAGATGCCTTCACCCAATTTGAGAAGAAGGCTTCACTCTCATCGCTGATGACCATCTCTCTACCTTCCGTCATCAAGTGGCTCCCACGGGCAAAAGAAAGTGTACCCATGGCTCTGGGGGTTGTTTGCATTGGAATCCAGAACGTACATGTATTGGCAGTATCAACAGGCCAATATACCTGATCCACATGCCAGGGGGTTACTCCTCCCCCGGCCTCTTTAAACAGGGCTTGATCATGATAAAGGCGAACACCTCTAACGCCCATAATTTCAGCTGCAAGGCGGGCGAGTTCCTCAGTGAAAACAAAGTCCCTGATTATCTTTGAGTGTTTCCAGAGGTTCGTTACCTGGGTAAAAGCGCTTTTATAGGTGGAACGCGCTTCCATTGGTGCTTTGTTTGGATTGAGTTCATTCATCTTTTTTCGAAGTTCCGGAGTAAAGGAGTTCAATGCATCTTTTCCCAGAACATTTCTGGCGTGATAATATCCGTCTCTGGCATACTGAGTTATTATATCTTGATTTATATCGAAGGCGTTCATTGATGCTCCTGACTCGTTGCTGGATACGTGCTGAAAATATTATTCATTTGCATGATTGAAAGCTTTAGAAGTGAATTATCTTGCTCCAAAATTGAGGGTTCTGCTTATGTGTTTCAAAAAGATCGGGATGTTAACCTTTTTTGTAGTCAGCCTTATTGGACAAACCACCATAAGTGGTAATGTCTCTGGTATTTGGGATTCTCAATCTAGCCCCTATCAACTCTCTGGTAACACGGCGGTTCCTCAGGGGGATACACTATTTATTGAGGCCAACACATCTGTTGATTTTGGAGTGTCGAACGAGTTAAGAATTCGAGGTGTTTTGATAGCCCACGGTGCAACCTTTATCAATGGAGGCAGTCTGTTTGGTGAAAGCGGGACTATTGAACTTGACTCCTGTCAACTTCGAGGTCTGGATCAGGGCATTGGAATTTATGGTGGGTTTGCTCGAATTCATCACTGCCTCATTGAGTCAACCCTAGAAACAGGCATCACTTTTAGCAGTTCAGATTCATCATTTGTGCGCCAAAGCCAGATTCTGAATAGTGGTGGCTATGGCATAAAAATCACACAATCTGACCTGGTTGAAGTCTATGACAATCTTATACAGGGCAATTCACAAGATGACTTTAATCATCCCGCACTTTTTATTGATTCCTGTTCACCGCAGGTCATCGAACGTAACATTGTTCAGGAAAACCACGCCCAGGGTATTGGAGTCTGGACATTAACTGCCGTGGCAGCCCCTATCATCAAAAACAACCTTGTCAGACGGAACTTCACAGGCATCACTATTGTCAACTCTCCCCCACTGATCAAGGACAACATCATTGTAGCCAATTATCAAGAAGATAATTTCAACTCGGGTGCTGGCATTTTTGCTGGTTATCCATCTTCTCAAGGCATAGTCATGGGGAATTATATCGGTGGTAATTATTATGGCGTTTCAAACATCAATAATGCGGCTTTAAACCTGGGTGATATGGTCAATGATTATCCTGGGGATGATGGGTTAAACATCTTTTATGACAACACCTATGATGGCGCAACCTGGAATATCTGGAACGATACCTCCCATGAGCTTCTGGCACAAAACAACTTCTGGCAAGGCCTCCCTCTCTCTGAGGTAGATGCCACACTCCACGACAACGAAGAAGGTGCTGGAGAGATCATATATGAACCCATATATGCGCCTGCCATTCCAACACCTCCAGATGTGAATAATGATGGCGAGATCAATGTGCTGGATGTAATTGTGGTCATTGAAAACATCCTTGATATGGATATTCCAGAACCCCTTATCTTTTATCTGTCCGATATTAATACTGATTATTATATCAATGTCAACGATGCCCTGGCATTGATTGATTTGGTGGTTGATTAAGCTATTTAAACTGATCCAGAGCTGGCTGAATCATCTAGTTTCGGTTATCACCATCGTTGGATAGCTGAGATGAAAGTTCCAGCAGGCGTTCCTTTTCTGCATTACTCAACTGTTCATATCCCACTCTGGTAATCTTATCCAGGAGCCCATCCATTTCTACGCGGAGTTCAGATTCATTCTTTACTCTGTACCACCCTTGTTGGCGCGCTGACCCTGAGCGTGGTCGCTGGTCATCCTTATTGATAATACGAACATTACCAAATTTCCTGAGCCATTCTTTCCAGGGGATATTCAAGCCACGATAACGACCATTACGACGCAGATAAAACCATCCAACGACTAAACCACCGAGATGTGTAATATGGCTGATACCGTCTCCATTTCCCACGGAAACAAAAGTCATAAAACCCATGATAAGCATGAGGTATTTTACCTTTACTGGCACCAACATATAGACCAGGACTTTACGATCGGGATAAGTGAAAGCATAGGCCAGGAGAATGGCATAGACAGCACCACTGGCACCAATAATTGAAGGAATGTGACCCCGATATCCCGCAAGAACACCTAGAAAATAGGGTACCAGAGAAAAGACACCTGCACCTGCACCTGTTACGATATAGAAGCGCATGAATTCTTTACGACCCCATAAACCTTCAAGCTCTGAACCAAACATCCACAGCATGAGCATATTTATACCAATATGCCAGATACCACCATGGAGAAACAGATATGTAAATGGCTGCCAGATACGGAGACCAAAGATAACATCATGGGGATTTAGACCAAACCAACCTGCCCACACGCTCATGCCAGTCAGCTGGGTGAGCACAAATACAATGGCATTGGCAATAAGAAGTTGCTTAACGCCTTCACCCATTTGTCGTGGACCAAATCGCATATTGGGTCGACCCTGTTGGAAATTCCACTGGTTCATGATTGAGTATAAGAATTTTCTATGGAATTAAAAGACTGTGATGACTTGTTAGGGAAATGAAATGGGGCACTGAAACTTGACTGGTTTGAGTGATTGATGTTTTTTTTGCCACGTATTCACACGGATCTGCACAGATGATCTGTAAAAAATTATTGCTGCTTTTGTGTGTTAAAGGCTGTTGATCTAAGGGTAATGGGTATTACCGGGGTCTTCTGCCATGCGGCGAAGATTGATGTGCTGTCTTCGGTATCCTGCACTGTCATACCCAGACTTCAAGATGCTCAGCCTCCAGTTAAGAACGACCGCTAAAGTCGGCTCACCCACTCCATGAGTTGGGCGGTGAGGAATCCAAAATAGAGACCAAGGATATTTCCTAATACACCCATTAGCAACCCAACTGGTGCCATGCCTTTTTGATAAACGGCTGCCACGATGGGCGCACTTACCACGCCACCAATATTTGCTTGAGAGCTAATGGCGATGAGAAACATGGGTGCTTTCAGCATGCGACCGACACTAAAAAGGACCGTTGCATGTACAGCTATCCAGACAACTCCAACAGCAAGAAAGAGCGGTGCTTCAGTAATGGCTTTCAGATCTGCTTTGGCTCCAATGGTTGCCAGTAATAAGTAAAGAAAGAAGTTTCCGAGATGTGAGGCTCCACGTTTTTCCAATTTGGCAACGGGTGTAAATGATAAACCCAGACCAACCAGTGAGACCAGAATAACCGTCCATCCAAAACTGGTTACGACCTTACCCAGGTCTGGAAGGAAGTCTCCTGCCTGGAGGCATAGAAAACCCACACCAATTCCAACCACCAACATAAATATCAACGAGGGGAAATTCAGAGGTTCGGATTTTTGTAAATCAGAATTAGCCAGATGATCACTCAGGTCATCGATGGGGGAGTCTGTGACTTTATTCCATTTGTCCAGGCGAGATTGAAACGCGGATATAAAGATTACAATTCCCATCCAACCATAGCCTACGATTGTATCTACAATTATCATGACACCGAAGAGTTCATCGCGAACACCGATTGAGGTTCCAACTGCCACCATGTTGGCACTGCCTCCAATCCAGCTTCCAGAAAGCGCACCCATACCCTGCCAGGCATCTTCAGGCAACCAGGCACCAAAGATTGCCAGACTAATTACACCCCCCAGAACGATTCCAACCGTTCCACCTAACATGGTTCCCAGAGCTTTAGGTCCCAGCTTGGCAATAGCACGAACATCAGCAGATAGAAGCAACAGTACCAGGGCTGCCGGTAACAGGTAAGTTTTTACCCAACTATATAAATCTGATTGCTCTGGTGTGATACCCAGAGTGGTGGATATCATAGGTAAGAAATAGATAAAGATTACTGGAGGGATTACATCAAACAGTTTTTTTGCCCAGGCTTGTTCTTTTACATAATAGATCAAACCAATTAAGGATACGAGATATACCAGGACTGCAGTGGGATCTTGAATAAGTGGCATTAGAATGAGTTCCTTTATTTATCCGTAAAGTGCGCAGAGAGCGCTATATGCTTGTTAATTCCATTGTCTACCTCACCACGAGAGACTACTTCCTACTTCCTACTTCCTACGTTCTACGTTCTACGTTCTACGTTCAAAATCTCCCCAATTTCTGCATCAGTCATGGCAAACTCTCTTGCCTCTTTGACCAAATGGCGCCAAACCAAAGGCAATCCAATCACTAGCAGACCCAAAACCATGTAGAAGGGAAGCGGATTCATAAAAAACAACCCTGAGATTCCTACTACACCAGCCACGATGGTTGTCATTTTTCCATCTCGCTCTAAAATTTTTCGGCGTTCTGCCAGGGCTTCCTGAAGTTTGGCAACATCATCCAGTCGTCTCTGTGTTTCATTTAACTGGCCCAGTATAGGGTGATTATCAATACGACTCATGCTGTGTTCCTATTCTTCAAAATAAACATCGGTATATTTATTGGCAAAGTACATCTGATGTACCTGGAAATCTTTGAGAGTTGGCTGGAAAACTGTATAGGAGGTTGGATACCACATAAATGAGTAAGGAGATTCTTCAATAAGAGTGCTGTCTATTTTCATTGAAAGCTCTTCTCTTTCCGCTTCATCCAGACTTTGCTGTAAGGCTTCGATCTGTGCATCAACGTCGGGATTATTATAGCGATTTCTTCTTGCTGCGTTCTTTGAATGAAACAGGGGCGCTAAAAAGTTTTCAGCGTCAGCATAATCCGCCCACCAATTGCCCCAATAGGAATCAGTCTCTCCCTGTCGCATTGCATCGCGCATCATATTCCAATCGTTACGTACTAGATTAACTTTAAATCCGGCTTCAGATAAATAATGTTGTATGGCTTCAATGGTTTGTGAAACAGCTGATGCTGGATCCACCCAAAGATCAAACTCACACACGTCTGGATATCCTGCATCCCGAAGTAATAGTTTTGCCTTTTGAGGGTCAAATGGGATACGTGTTCTTGTGCTATCATAGCCAGCTAGCCCTGGAGGAATGGGGCCGTGAGCCAATGTTGCACTATTGTGCAGTATACGGTGTATGATCTTTTCCCTGTCTATCGCCAGAGTCACTGCCTGACGCACTCGTTTATCGTTGAAAGGGGGTCTATCTACGTTCATTGCGAGGTAATAGATACCCAATTCATCCATTTTTTGAATATAGGGTTCCCATGTCGTACTTCTGGTCCAGTATTTAAACTCTGAGTTCGGTACAGTCATTACATCAAGATTGCCTGCTTCAAACTCGATTGCCTGGGTCAGTATTTCTGGTATGTTGTTTAATATGATGCCATCGAGTTTTGCAGGACCATCAAAGTAATCCTGATTCTTTTTAAAACTTACTTTCCGATCTGCCTGCCACTCTGTGAATATCCAGGGGCCCGTACCCATGGGGTTATCTCTCAGGTCGGCCTGGACTGGATCACTCTCACTGTACTTGACAATGGCAGTACCGGGTACCGCGAGGAACCCTATGAACGGTGCAAAGGGGCTTTTAAGGGTCAGCTCTAATTCAAAGGTATCTAATACACTTATACCGACTATAGTATCTGCTTTACCCTGCATATAATTGTCAGAGCCAAGAATTGGATCCAACAGCCAGGTCATGGAGCTCCGAGTAACCGGATTCAATGCTCGTTGAAAAGAGTACTTTACATCTCTGGCTGTGAGTATAGTTCCATCCCAAAACCGGACATCATCTCTTAAATGAAAGCTATAGACCAGCCCATCATCAGAAATATTCCATGAAGAGGCAATTCCTGGATGTAGGTCATTCCCAACACCGAACTGAACCAGATTATCATACATGAGGGCTGTAATGATACCCGTCGTAATATCGTTTGACATTGCTGGATCCATGGACTTTGGCTCAGTAAGAATAATTAAGTTTAAATAGTTTTTATTGGGATCTTCTGGACAGCAGGAATTAATACTTAATAAAACTACTAAAAATATACCTAATACTGATGTTTTATTTATAAGACGTCCAGGTAGCATCATGTTTTGATTTTGACTGTTTATTTTAAAATTTCCACCCATAGTTCCATCCTGTGAATTTACGATGATTCAAGATAGAATGAATACGCATGAGAAAAAAAAGAATGTTTGAGGAGAAAAAAATACTTGTCCGACCGACTGTTCGGTCATATTTTCACGGCATACCAATTAAGGAGGTACAATAACATCATGACTCCCCTGCAAAAAGACCCCGCAAAAGCAGAAGCCATTATACGTTCTGCTATTCACATTTTTGCCCGAGATGGACTAGAGAAAGGCAAAATAGCTGATATCGCCAAGGAAGCCGGTATCGGTAAAGGTACTGTTTATGAGTACTATAACAGCAAGGATGAAATATTCCATGCCATTGTAGACACCATTATGGGTGACATGGTAGATGCCAGCGAAAAACTCTACTCCATGGACCTCAGCCCCTACGATAAACTACGCACCTTTATGCGAATGAACACCGAGATCATCTTCGAAATGGAAGATGCCATGCTCATCATGACTGAAGTCTGGGCTCAAGGCGCCCGAGCTATTCGTCGGGGAGAACATGAGACTACTGATCTATTTAGCGGCTACGGAAAAATGAAACAGCTCATTGTTAATATTCTTAAAGCCGGTGTGATGGCTCATGAGTTTCGCGAAATGAATTATGATGGTGTTGCTACACTGGCTCTTGCCTTTATTGATGGATTTGTCTGGCAGTATATGTTAAGCAATGATCGAGCAGCTTTTGACCAAGCGCTCATGGAAGGTTTACAGAGTTTTATGAAAGGACTTGAGGTGTGAAAAAGTCAATCTTATTAGTCATAGTTCTTGCTGTTCCCTTTGTGTCAGGGCAGGATCAAAGGGCGGTGGAAATCGTCCGCAGAGTTACCGAGCTCATGTCTCAGCCAAACGTTAAATCCCTGGGAACTCAAACCATTACCACCAGCTCTGGAAAGCAACGAACCTTTGAGTTTGAAGCATGGACCGGCAACAGAGGCGAAAAATCACTCACTCGCTACACCAAGCCTGCTGCCATTCGTGGCCAGGCCTTTCTTACACTGAATAATGCAGATGATATCTGGACCTATTTTCCTAGAACAAAACGGGTTCGAAAACTGGCTTCCCATGCAAAAAAACAAAAAGTACAG
The DNA here is from genome assembly GCA_016844945.1 of Fidelibacterota bacterium. Classification (GTDB taxonomy): domain Bacteria; phylum Fidelibacterota; class UBA8477; order UBA8477; family JABMPR01; genus JABMPR01. Next base: position 37,074 of record JAERTJ010000142.1, read on the forward strand.
GGCTCTGACTTCACCTACGAGGATATGGGCGGTGGTGATGTCTTTATGGTCAAATTCGTACCACGTTATTTGGGTGAAGAACTAAAGAATGGAGACGTCTGTCACAAAGTAGAGCTCATTGGGATTCAACCTGAGGACCCACCCTATCCAAAAATTATCCTGTGGGCCAGAACCTCCGACTTTGTCCCTGTTTTTCTTGATTATTATGATGAAACAGATTTCAATATTAAGTCACTCTCCATGACGGATATTCAAGACATCGAAGGCATCCCAACTGCCATGAAGATGGTCATGACTGACCACAAAGAGAAATCCAGTACCTCTATGGTAAATCTTGAAGTGACATATCAATGGACCCCCCCTAAAAACTTCTTTAGTGAGAGGAATTTGAAAAAATGAAACGACTGGTACTGCTGCTTGTAGTGCCCTTCGTTGTATGGGCACAGCCCGAATTTTTCGGCTATTTTGAATCTGAATTGGATATCATGCAGCAGGGGAGCCAACGCTATTCTTTCGGTTACAACAAATTACGCCTGGATATAGAATCTCGACCCAGTGACAATATCCTTATCGGCGCTAATTTTATCGCACAAAAATATTGGGGCAAAACCAACTGGAACGTTTACGACTTTATTCCCGGCTATGCTGATACCGAGCTAGAGGACTATTATGCGTTACCAGACACTTTATTCCTTGACAACGTCTATATGAAAATAGCTTTCCCATGGCTGGATCTCACCCTGGGAAGGCAGCAAATTTCACCCGGCGTAGGGTATGCCTGGAACCCCACGGATATTTTTAACAAAAAGTCACTTATGGACCCCAGTTATGAACAGACCGGTGTCGAGGTTATCCGGCTGGACATCCCAATTTCAAATCGTACAACATTTGGAGTTATTGTTCAGCCTTCACAAACACTCAAGACGAGCACCCAGCAATACACCTTATCCTCTGGTGTGGGGAGTTTTGATTTTTCCCTTACCTCATCCTATCAAAAGCAACAAGACCTTAATTCAACAATTCTCGGACATGATTATATTTATGAACGCCAGCTTCACGGGGGTAGTATTATTGGTGAATTTCTTGGATGGGGTGTCTGGACGGAGTTTGCCCAAAATGTCATAAATGAGCAACCGCCGATATTTAGTTCATCTCTCATAGCACCAGATATGGACTTCACAGAATATGTCATCGGTGTCGATCATACCTTTGACAATTCGATCTATTTGCTCGGTGAATATCTTCATAATGGCTTTGGCATTGCGAAGAAGGAAGACCTGACCCTATATGAATATTTTCCTTCCTTACTGGGTGAAACCCACAGCCTCATGCAAGATTATGGGTTTGTCTATATCATGCATCCCACATTTGACTACATCACCTTGAGCAGCCTGGTTATTGCGAGCTTTAATGACAAGAGTGGAACTGTTGCTCCCCAATTGGACTGGAATGCCTTCGAAGACACCAACATTTCGCTTCAATCAAGTTTTTCCTGGGGAGAGGATGATACAGAATTTGGACTGCAGGACTGGGGCATACGCCTCCGTATCCGAGGAAACTTTTAAACTTATTTCGAGAAAGAAGCTGTTATGAGAGAGAACTTAATCAAAAAACTGGCTGACCTGGCTGTCAACAAGACCCGATTTATGCTAATCGTTATTGCAATCATTAGTCTGGTCACAGCAGGATTGACAAGCAGAATGTCCATGACTCCCAAGTGGTCAGACATGCTTCCCAAGGGTGACAAACGTACCATTGAATTTGATCGCATTCTGGAAGAATTTCAGTCCGCTTCAAGCATTATCGTAGTTGCCCAGGGAGAGGAATCGGACATTAAAGCTTTCGCTGATGACCTGGCTCCCCGCGTCCTTGAGCCTTTGACCATTCCAGGAAAAGATAATGAACCCATGGTCTATGTCCGCCGGGCTGACTACAAAACTGAGATAGGTTTCATGAAGGAGCATGGCTTCATGCTCATCAAAGAAGATGAACTTAAGAACATGAAGGATGTGTTTCAGAGCCCTGGATTGACAGACTTGCTCACAAACATGAATAACTCCTTTGAGAAAGAGTATATCCAGCCCGAAGAATCCATCTCATCTCGTGAAGAAGAAGATGGTGCTCTCATTTTCCTGAATGGTATCAACAGTTGGCTAATGGAAATGGAAGAAACTCTGATCACTGGAGAGGTCACAGAAGAAAACGCACACAGCGCGGTGGATAAGCTCCTCCTGGGTGAACCTTACTTCCTTTCCTACGACCGGAAAGCCCTCATCATGAACCTGGCTCCAACATTTAGCATGATGGATGCATTTCTCATGGTAGATGGTACTGATGCCGTCCAGGGTGTGTTGAATGAAGTCCTCAAGGATCACCCCAATGTTCAGGCTGGTCTGTCAGGGGCTATCCCACTTGGACGTGATGAAATGGTGTACAGTGCACAGGGCCTAGAGATTTCCATGCTCTTGTCAATGATCGCTATTGGTGGTCTACTCTTTCTGGCATTCAGAATTGCTTCAGCACCAGTCATGGCTCTTTTTAACCTTATTATTGGCATTGTCTGGGCTGCAGGAATAGTAGCCATTGTGGTCCCTGTCCTGAATGTGATGACCGCAATGTTCATGATCATCCTGATTGGACTCGGTATCGATTACTCCATTCATATTATTTCCACCTTTTCTGAAATGCGTGCCAGGGGTCTTTCCCTTGAGGAGTCCACCCGGATAGGCCTTGAAAAGAGTGGCGGGGGGGTTTCCACCGGCGCTTTAACTACAGCTGTCGCCTTTCTGGCTTTGATGGTGGGTGAATCCCGAGCCATGAGCGAACTGGGTCTGGTTACCGCTATTGGTTTAATTGTCATCATGATCAACAGTTTTGTCTTGTTACCCACACTTCTGGTGGTACGTGAGAGGCGTTTGAAAAAAAGAAGGCTCAAAAAGGGTTTACCAACAAAGGTACCTGCAAGAGATTTAACCCTGGCTCCTCTCGGTTCTCTGGGAACTTTTGTACAAGGAAGACCCTGGCTTAGCCTAACTGGTGTCACCATCGTCACAGTGCTTATGTATTTCTCAGCACAAAGAATCACCTTTAACCACAATATGATGGATATGGAGGCGGAGGGTTTACCAAGCATCATGCTCCAGGATACGGTTCAGGAAAAATTCGACCTGAGCATGGACTTCGCGTACCTCATTGCAGAAAGCGTTGATGAATCTCGAGCACTAAAAGATAAGACTAAAAAGTTACCCTCTGTCGCTTCCGTGGACGATATCTCAACCTATCTACCATCCCTCGAACAACAGGAAAAGCGGCTACCTCATATCACCGAAATTCGAGAGCTGATGGCCTCAGCGGAGGTCACACCTCTTCATGCTGATGATTTGGATGTCATTCGCGAAGAAGTGGAACGTCTTGAAATGAATATCATGGAGCTCCAGACCATGGCTTTTATTGGGGGACAGGACAAAGTCTCCAACCGCTGTGATGAGATCGTGGGCGGGATGGAAGAAACACCCACCAACACCATTTTTCTGCGTTTATATGACCTGTTTGACCAGCAAGCGGATCAGGCATTGGTGGTCATGAACGCCTTTCAGGATGGCTATTCAGAATACTTTCGTAACAGCGTTCTACATATGGCTGGAACCGAACCTATCACCCTGGATAACCTGCCTGAATCTGTGTTAGAACGTTATGCCAACAACGACAGAACATTGTTCCTGAGTACAGTTCTACCCTCTGGAAATATCTGGCAGGATAGAGAGTTTATGGAGCAATTTGCTTCAGAGATTGGCGCGGTTAGTGAGCGCTCTACAGGAATGCCTGTGATCATGGATGCCCTCTTTAATATCATTGGTCGCGATGGACGTAATGCAGCCCTATTGACCATTCTGTTTGTCTATATCATCCTGCTCATTGATTTCCGAAGTTTCAAATATGCACTCGTTGCCATGCTACCCCTGGCTGTCGGTGCCGTATGGATGATTGGTCTCATGCAGATTTTCGGGCTTCAGCTTGACCTGATGAATGTCATGGCGTTGCCCCTTATCCTGGGTATCGGAATAGATGATGGTGTCCACGTTGTGCACCGCTGGCGCTTGGAAGGTCCACGTTCTGCCCAAATAGTACTGTCTAGTACAGGCAAAGCAGTGCTCTTGACGTCATTGACGACCATGTTAGCCTTTGGATCAATGATGTTCTCACCCTTTCGTGGATATGCCAGTCTGTCCTATGCTCTGATCTTTGGAGTGGGTGCCTGTTTTCTGACCACTGTGATTGTCCTACCAGCCTTTATGGGGATATTTCATAAAAAGAAGAGTTAACCCATATCGTTTTTGCGCCTGTCAGGTCGAAGCTACTAGAGCGTAGACTGGAGGCGTATACGACGAAACAATTTCCTAAATCCATTGATGAGCTTGGGGGATTGTTTCGTCACCTACCTTGGCAGGATCCTCGCAAAGACGGTATTACGGAAAAAGGAAGTTGTGCAAAAATGATCCTTACCATAACAATGCTATGCCTGCTGGGAGCACTCACTCTTCAAGGACAGGAAGATATTGAACAGTACCTGCTCACCGACTCCTTACAGATCGAAGCCTTAATCGGCAATGATAGAAAAGAGGAAAAACCTCGTGTGGAAATATTTACCAGCCTGGGTTTGACAGTCCTGAATATTACCAGCCATTCCGATTTGAATCAATCATTGTTGACACAGGGCTATGGCGAAACACCCAAAACCAACCTGGGGTGGACTTATGATACACGTATTGATATAAAGGATCATCTGACCCTGGGTATGTCCTTTTTGAGCAATGTGATGATGAGTCAATTCCAGGCTGGGTCCGATTTCTCCAGCAGATACTCTTTCTTTACTTTCCTCCTTGATGTTGGTTACCGCCAACACTTTGAGGGTCTTCACATCATGCCGGGGATAGGTGTAGGGTTTAGCCAGAGCATTCTTTCCTTGAAGCCCAACGATAGGGAAAGCCTTACCTGGACAGAACTTTTTGACAACAATGACCTGGTCTCATCTGTCAACCAGTTAAATGTTGTATTATCCCCAAATTTTTCCCTTGGTAAGTATTTCGACAGGGGAGAAGGAGGAACCCGTCTGCTTAACATAAAGTTTGGTTTGTTGTTTCATCCTTTCTCACTGGGAGATCATGGCATGAGTGGTGGGGATTTCTCATTTATGAAGGTGAGCCATGCGCCCTCCCTTAAAAACTCTGGTTTCTATATTGCTTTGACCTGGGGTTAACTCGTTACAATCCCAGAAAACCTGAACACCACTAAGGATTCAAATGAACACGCAAACATGTATTATTACGGGTGGAAATGCTGGAATAGGAAAAGCGACTGCCATTCATCTGGCAAAAAACGATTTTGAGGTAATAATCCTCGCAAGAGATTCTCAGAAATCAATTGATGCAAAAGCAGAAATAGAAGAGCAGTCAGGAGGGAAGAAGATTCGCCTTATTACTGTCGACCTGGCCGAGAAATCGTCCATCCTGAATGCCTGTGAGATCATCAATTCTGACTATAGTTCTATCGATTATTTAATAAACAATGCTGGTATCATGAAGCGAACATTGTCGACGAATACGGAGGGGCTCGAGCTAACTTTTGCCGTTAACTTTCTGGCGCCTTTTCTGCTTTCGCGATTGTTAAAGGAAAAGCTTCAGAGCTCTAATAATGGACGCATAACCAACGTGAGTTCAGCCCTGTATAAAAAGGGTAAACTGCCATCCAGCGTTCCGCCTGACCCCAAAAAATTCAATGGGAGCGAGGCATACGCGGACTCAAAGCTACTTGTTCTCCTGGATGGTATGTTTTTATCCAATGCATATAGCGAGTCTAACATTCAAGTCAACACCATGCATCCCGGTGTGGTAGGTACTGAAGTCTTTCGTGAATACCCCAAATGGGTTGGCTCAATTTTAAATCTCCTGATTATGAAACCAGAAAAGGCTGCTGAAGCAGTAGCACATATCTCTACCTCACACTCCTTTGATTCAACCAGTGGTAAGTATTTCAATTTTAGACAGACCGAATCCATCAAAAATCTTGATCAACTACTTCAACAATATGCCAGTATTGAATCAAGTACACGAGAATTATTAGGGATATAGACAGAGGAGGTGAACATGGAGCCAATTATTGACCATATTCAAATCACAGTTAAAAATATCGATCTCGCTACTCCCTTTTATGACAAAATGCTTGGCCTGCTTGGCTTCGATATTGATCGCAAGGTAAGCGCCTACCTCGAGGAGCACGACTTTAGAGTCGTTGAATATCCCCACCCCAATCTGGCATTTGCCATTACCTCACCCCGGACAGCATTTTTAAACGATGAGATTCACCGAAGAAAACCGGGGTCATTACATCATCTTGCTTTTAAAGCAGAGTCAAAAAATGAAGTTGATCGACTATATCCTGAGCTAATAGCTATTGGTGCTGAGATTGTTGGTGGACCCAAACTCTGGCCCCAACACGGTCCTGACTATTATGCTGTCTTTTTTAAAGACCTGGAAGGCATCAAATATGAAGTCGTATATTGTCCTCATTCACACTAATGTGACTCTTAATTCTGAGAGCTTTATTGAAACACAAGCTTGAACCTACCTACGGACAGAATCTCTTACCAGATAGGGAAGGTACACCACCCAGAACGCAAGGTAAGCAAACAGTATGAAAAACGGAATGTGGAGTGGAGGCTCCGGAAGAAAATCCATAAGAGATCCGACCACGGGTGGATACCGCAAGTAGAAATAGTTAGCCCCACCGCCAATCATGTAGTTTAATGGGAAAATTATCAGGGTTACATAAACAGAAATTTTTAACACCTTCCAGATTGATGCAATCGTGGGTCTGTGTCCCTCAACAATTGTAAAATACAGTGCTCCAAGCAAGAGGAGTCCATGGGTAATCATGTACATGATATAGTTGGGGTCCGGCCACCCATAGACCAGGTCAGGTGTAATAAGCGCCATTGATGCACCGGCAAAGGTCCAAAAATAGATCACGGGAATAAACGCTCCTCGTTTCCCAGACAATAGACAATAGACAATAGACAATAAATAATGATCAAATGACCCAGTTGGCACATGTGCAAGGGCAACCAGATTTGCCAGGCTTCACCCAGACCAAAGGGTCCATATAGGTGTTTGAAGACAAAGTAGATCAACATGATCCACCCCAGAAATTTTGTGAACTGTTTTCTTATAAGTGGAGTTTCGAATTTTCTCAATATGATTGGTGGGATCAATGCGACCATCTTAATAACAGAGAGCGCTACAATATGATCAAAGCCAAACAGAACAAATGAGTCAACCATCGTCATTCCTGTGCATCTATTGTTATTCTTAATTATTCACTTGGGAATATAGGAGGCAGTCGAGGACATAAAAGAGAGGATCAATTCTGGAGTGGCCTTAAGATTTCTTTACCCGACTGCTTATTTGATTGGGTTCGAGCCTGCTCCATATATTTTGTCGAGGAAAGAAGTGCAAAGAACAAATAAGGAAAATAAATATGTCTCAACAATGGAACACCCCACCAGAACTTCAGATCGACCCGGCTAAAAACTATACTGCAGAAATTACCACCAACAAGGGCAGTATGACTCTGGAACTATACGCTAATCATGCCCCTAAAACCGTGAACAACTTCACTTTTCTTGCCAGAGAAGGCTATTATGATGGCGTTGCTTTTCACAGAGTAATCCCCAGTTTCATGGTCCAGGGTGGTGATCCTACAGGTACAGGCATGGGGGGGCCAGGTTATCAGTTCGAAGATGAATTTACCAACAACCCACTCCGTCACGTCGACAATGTGCTATCAATGGCTAATGCTGGTCCCGGAACCAACGGCAGTCAGTTTTTTATAACCCATGAATCACAACCCCACCTTGATGGTCGCCACACTGTTTTCGGGAAACTCACCGCTGGTGTTGATGTTTTGAACAGTATTCAACAGGGTGATGTCATGGAAAAGGTTGTCATTAGCGAAAGCTAAGCCATTACCATGAAACACCCCATGCGTCGCGCAGACAAACAGCTCTCATCTAAAGCAGCTCTTGAGTTGCTGGAATCAGGTGAAGTTGGAATTGTTTCGTCTGTTGATGCAGATGGACAGCCCTATGGTGTGCCGGTAAATTATGTGGTTTACCAGGGTTGTATTGATTTTCATTCTGCAACCGAAGGACACAAGGTCAAGAACTTTAAAGCCAATGATCGTGTGTCCTTTTGCGTTGTAGGAAAGACAAAGGTTTTACCGGAAAAACTTTCTACCCAGTATGAAAGCGTTATTGTTTTTGGACGGATTTCAGAGAAAAAGGGAAGTCAAAAGTCCGACTCTCTCAGAGCGCTTGTAAAGAAGTTAGCACCCGACCATATACCGGCAGGTGAGAAAGCTATCAAGAACAGCTTCAAAGTGACACGGGTTTTCTCAATCTCAATCGATTCAATAACAGGGAAAGCCGGGGAATAGCTTTTTTAAGCCACCAGGTTCAACACATATCTAGCGTTCATATGCACTGATCGCTCTAAACCCCCACTTCAAGGGTAACCAGGTGTAGAGGATTGTCAACACCACCACAAACCCGATAATCGCACCAATAAAAACATCTGAGCCATTGCTCTGGTAAAGGTTAATAACCAGAATTAACGCTGTAACGGAGAGACCGACATAAATCAGGCTAAGAATGACGGTGATTATACCCCCATAGCCACTACTGATTTTCATGGGGTTGGATTCATTAAACTGGGCATATACTGCTCCCAGCCCCAGAGAAGTGCTGATGAGTGCCAGGCTGGTGAGAAACAGAAAGATGCTGGCAAGCACTGAAACTTCCATCTGCTGACCCAAAAAGAAGTTTGATGCCAGCGCAACGACTTCGGTGATACTGAATAACACAACAAATGCAAACCAGAATTTTTCAATAAAAACACGCTTCATTGAAAAGGGTGCCATTTGCAGAATCCAGAGGCTACGTCCTTCCATACTGATCATGGGATAAACAAATCGTGCCGTGAGCGCCGCTAAAATGAATCCCGTAAATCCAAAATTAAAAACATAAATAGTTGTTCGCCAGAAGGGTGCCAACTCATCCAGGTTAAGCCGTCCGCGAGACAGGTTAATCAGATAGACAGCAATAAAGAAACCCATGAGTAAAAACTGGATCCATTGTTGAGGGGTGCGGAGAAATTGTACCAGGTCCTTTGAAATAAGCGCCTTGTTTGGTATACGCATCCCCGGCCAACCAAAGGTAAACAGCTTACTCAAAGCTTTCCTTTTGGTTTTTTGACCCTGGCCTTCCATAATCTGGTAGGTCCGAAAATAGGCTTTACCTGCCACATAAGTGATGATTTCCCAACCCAATGCGGCTGTTGACAGAAACAATGCAGAGAAAAACAATCTTTCTTTCCACACCAGGATTTCACTACCCATAAATAATCGGCTCAACCAATAGCTGGGGATAAAGGGGAAGGGGGTGTTTGACAAATTCGAGAGATAGCGCCCCAGTGCTCTAAAATTTCCCAACCCACCATTCAGAGTTGTTTCCTGTTGACTTACCGTGATGTATAAATAAAAAGCTCCTGAAAAAATGAGACCCACCATAAAAAAGACTGTTTTCATTTTAAAGAAGCGAGAGAGGTATACCAAAAGCATGAGCAAAAGACTCGCTGAAACCGTTGCAATAAATAAAAAGGGCATGATGCCACTCACAAAGACAATGGCATATTGCAGGTATGATAGGTTTTGTAACTCCCCATACCCCAATGTCAGGGGGACACCTAAAATAAGGATAGCCCAGGAACTATAGACCAGGTTCTCTATAAACTTGACTCTGAAAATCTGAGTGTTGTCAACGGGGAGTGTCATCAAAAATGCCACTTCTGGTGAGCGGTAAAAAGTAGAAAAACCTGTAATCAGATTTGAAAGGACCAACAAATAGAATATGATTGACCAACCCAGGTAGAACAGCCTGTCCAGAAAGACTTCACCCAACTCACCCTGGCGCAGTAAAAAATTTCCACCAGATAAAAAGAGTCGATAGCCCCCAAAAATCAGTCCGATAACGATCAAGCTGGACACAAATATCTCGAGGCGCTTTTGCTTCAGAGCCCCAGACAGAAAACCGCTGAAGTTTTGTCGTTTTACGCGAAACAGGTGCTGAGTATGCTGACTTGTGATTTCTAAATCTCCGTTCTGCCTGGGTGTCCCAAGGGATGATTGAATGGTTTTCTAGTCAGAGAGTGGCTTGGTTTCACTCATTTCTTCTTCTTCAACTATTTTCAAGAAGCGTTCTTCGAGGTTCTCACGTTCTCCTGATACGGCCTGAAACGAGTCTACGGTTCCCATGCCCAGGAGTTTCCCCCTGTTAATAATGGCAATCCGGTCTGACAGTTCTTCAGCCACATTAAGATTGTGGGTTGAGATAAAAACTGTCACGCCCTGCTGGCTTCGCTCTTTCAACATATCCTTGATAATGCGAGCCGTTTTCGGGTCAAGCCCAACCATGGGTTCATCAATAATTAATATTTCAGGGTTGTGTATAAATGCTGTTGCAAATGCCAGGCGTTGCTTCATGCCTTGTGAGTAACCGGAAATACGTTCTCCTACCCACTCCTTCATAAAAAGCCGCTCACTCAACACTCCCTGTTCGCGGATAATGTCCTGGTTTTCCATGGAGTACAACTGACCCACCATCATAAGTAGCTCAAGACCGGTCAGGTGCTGATACAGAAAGGCTGAATCTGGAACATATCCGGTAAGAAACTTGGCCTTCTGTGGCTCTTCTTCAACATTGAATCCCCCCATATGAATAGATCCATTTGTTGGGGTCATTAAACCTACCATCATCTTGATACTTGTAGTTTTTCCAGCTCCATTGGGCCCCAGAAAGCTGAACAATTCGCCCTTTTCGATATGTAGGTTCAGTTTATTGACAGCCAGGGTCGTTTCGAATTGTTTGGAAAGATTTTCTATTTTTATCATATTAGAGTTTTCAGCTCCTCTGACACATTTCCATTCTGCTTTAAGTGGTAAAATCAGTTCTCGATCTAATCTTGTATCATCAGAACTATAATCAATATTTATTACTTCTATACTCTGAAACGTTATCTGTCAGAGATTATAAATTCAGGATGCATGCCTTGCAATTCAAGAAAAGCAACTTTTTGACGATAATGATAGCCACTGGTTCTATGTGTTCAACCATGTAAAACGAGGGGGGAGGAGGATGACATCTTGGCTATAAAACAGAATTGTTGGGAATTTAAAAATTGCGGTCGTGAACCTGGCTGTGCAAATGTCGCTGAACTTGGCATTTGTCCAGCATCGACCAACACCAAGGTAGATGGGGCTAACTCAGGAAAAAATGGCGGTCGCGCATGCTGGCCAATCACAGGAACCTTCTGTGGTGGAACTGTACAAGGCTCATTTGCTGTTAAGCTTGCGAACTGTATGAGTTGTGACTTTTACAAACTTGTAGGCTCGGAAGAAGGTGTAAACCACGAGAGCTCAAAGGATATCCTCGCCCGGTTGAACTAGCCCTTTGCTCCTCAGGCGTGTAGCATCCAGACATTGGGCTCAATATATTCGCCTTTGTCCTGTTCGATATTTATCTCTACCGGGTTCAATGCACCAGGGATGATATACTTACCACTGGATTGAAAACTCAGACCTGTCCATTTTTGCCAATCGGAAATAGAACCTACTATTTTCATGGCTTCTGGACAGACTTTCAGAATACGGGCACCTAGCCGACGATGAACACGCAACCACGGGTCAAAGGGCAAATCCCCTTTCGACCATTCAATGTATGTTGCCATGGATAAAAGGGGATAATCGCTCTTTTTGTTCGGTCGAACCGGGGCAATTAGCTGGTCCAGTCCAAAATTCTGACCGATCTCCTTCATGACCCTGATCATGATTGTACTGAGTCCCTTACCACGACATTCAGGAAGAATTTGAATGGCTAACGCGCTTAACAGATTGGGTTTATTGTCATTATTCATTCCATTTAATACCGCCCAATCCCAACCTGCATCAGGGAGTGACTCCAGCGCGCCATCGAAATAAACAGGAATGCTATTTCCTACGGTGATCCACTTGTCAGTTTCTTTTTCCAGGAGTGCGAATTGAAACTCCGGGTATTTATTGTGCATGGGTCGCCAGTTTTTATTTGCCACGGCATCATTCAGCATGAATTCTGGCCAGGATGGTACACTGACAATATCTGACAGGTCTAAAAAATCATCCATATCTGTAGCATGGACAAGTTTCAGGTTGCGCTTATCCAGCTCTGTCTGGAGATCGAAGGTGAGTGTAACTGGAACAGACATCTGGTCAATCTTTCCTTAAAAAGGATTCGACTTTGGATTGCATGAAATAGTGAAACTTTTTGTCTTCTTCCATGATGTGATTGATCACCCATTTATTCATAAGGACCCTGAAATTACTGAGCATTTCTCCCATGTGATGAGATGAAGTTAGATAATGATTCATGTCCTTTATGATGGCTACGTGTTTTAAGTGATGATTATCAACTTCTGTATAATCAAGCTTGCGCATGAGAACTTCTTCACGGTCAAAATGGTATTTGACATAATCATATAGCTCACGGATTGCCTGTTTCAGATCCTCAGCGTCTCGATTGGGTCGATTCAGTTCAATGATACGGTTTGCAATTGAGATCAATTTTCTATGATCGTCATCAATCACATCATTATCGATCATCATATCATTTGTCCATTCAAACACCATACGTCACTCCATTGATTGAGCATAAAAGATAAGTTGTCAACTATAGATTATCCAATACCTGCCAGGTTTGAAAATGCTTCATATTTTTCAAGGATGATTTCTCTTATTCCCCTGTGTCTGTTTTTTCTCAGGTGCGGGTCCTGATGAATAAGCGTAAATGCCGCCTTCCGAGCCTCCTTGAGAATGGCACCATCATAGAGGATATTGGCAATCTTGAGAGCAGGCAGACCTGATTGTCGGGTTCCAAATATGTCACCAGCCCCCCGGAGTCTTAAATCCTCCTCAGCGATTTTGAATCCATCCAGGGTTTCTACCATAATATTGAGTCGGTCAATGGAGTCCTGTGTCAACTTCCGATGAACCAGAACACACACCCCCCGGTGTTCACCACGACCAATACGTCCACGTAGCTGATGGAGCTGTGCCAGGCCAAAACGTTCAGCGTTCTCAATAAGCATCACCGTTGCATTGGGAATATCTATACCCACCTCAATCACGGTGGTGCTCACCAGAACCTGTATCTCATTCCTAGAAAAGGATTGCATAATCATATCCTTCTCGTCAGAAGTCATCCGACCGTGGAGAAGTGCTACTTTAAACTCCTTGAACTGGGTGCTCAGTTTCTCAAATCCCAAAGTTGCAGCTTCCAGATCAATTTTCTCCGACTCTTCAATCAAGGGGAAAACCACAAATGCCTGTCGACCTGCGTTTAGCTCATCCTTTATGAAATCATAAACCTTGGGGAGGGTGTGCACATCCACCTTGCGAGTGAGAATTTTCTGTCGTCCCGCAGGTAACTCATCAAGAATAGAGACTGCCAGGTCACCAAAAAGAGTCATAGATAACGTACGGGGGATAGGTGTTGCAGTCATCACCAGAACATCAGCTTCTGCAGCTTTTTCCAGGAGTTCTCCCCGTTGGAGCACACCGAAGCGATGTTGCTCATCAATTACCACGAGCTGTAAGTTTTTGAAATGGACCTTCCCTTGAATCAACGCATGGGTACCGATAGCTACATGGTAATACCCTTCCTTTAAAGCCTTCCGAAGGTCTCTTTTTTGAGCTACTGTTTGAGAACCAGTCAAAAGAACAACGCGAATAGGCGTACCTTCGAAGAACTGAATGGCGTTCTTATAATGCTGTTCCGCCAAGATTTCTGTTGGCGCCATGATAGCTGATTGATAGCCATTTCCAGCGGCTATTGCGGCTGCCAATAAACTGATGACGGTTTTTCCTGAACCCACATCACCCTGGAGCAATCTATTCATGGGGTGGGATGATTTAAGATCATCCCAGATCTCAGCCATAACGCGTTTCTGCGCCCCTGTGAGTTCATAGGGTAATTTTTTGTATTGGGACTCCAGGTATTCCCCAAAGCCTTCAAAACGATTCTGTTTTACAGCCTCCACCATGCTCTGGCGACGGACAGCCAGGAGAAGTTGCATAAAAAAGAGCTCATTAAATTTTAAACGGTACTGTGCCTGCTTTAGGGAGTCCATATCTTCTGGAAAATGGATGTCACGCAGAGCCTGACTCATACCTGTTAATTTGTACTCTGTTATGAGTTCATCTGAGAGGAATTCATCCAGGTGTTGTTCAAGACCATCCATCAGGGGGCGGAGTAAACGCCGAAATCCACGACTGTCCAAGCCTGCAGACTGGAGCTTTTGACCTGAGGGATAAAGGGGAACGATGATCCCCGTATTTATAGGGTTGGTTCCCTCTTCAGACAGAATATCAAAATCAGGATGAACCATCTGAAAACCGCCATAAAAATCAACTTTGCCACTGACTGCAATCACATCACCCTTTGTAAAGCGCTTCTGTATCCATTTGGCTCCGTTAAACCAGCGGCATTTGAGAAACCCCCGCTCGTCAGCAACCACCATTTCAAAGTAAGAACGTTTACGACCTCTTCGCATCTGGGTTCCAGTCACCTTACCCACAATAGTAGCCTGGCTGTCTTTTTGAAGATCTGTTGTATAGGAAACGGTGGACCGATCCAAATACCTCCTGGGAAAATGCTCCAGAAGATCATTTACTGTAAACAGCCCAACTTCGGCGAGAGCTTCGGTTTTCCGGGTTCCAACTCCTTTGAGGCGACTTATCTGAGTGTCATGGCGCATAGAAAATCAATTTAGTCCGTAGTTTGAAATTGGAAACTTGAAATTCTACTCTCCACGACTTTGTAATCCAATTTGGTAAGTTCTGTCATCATGACTTGCACGGGATATATCTGTGATTCTGAGCCATTTTTTACTCATCCATCTAGCTTGTCTCATCCACCTCCTTTCTTTTGCTCATTCCACACTGGAAGATCCCTTGTCTCGCGAATACAAAAACCTAAATTTCGCCATCTTTAATCAGACATGTAGGCGAACCGGAAAGATCATTCATTTTGCTTAAATCTGTTAACACGCTTCTTTGCCTCTGGATCGTTTTTCTAGAGGGCGACCAATAATTTGACTACATTTTAAATACATCAATCCGATCACGGTGTCGGAAACGCGAGGAGGGGAGATCACCTATGAAAAACCGTATTTTCATCAGAGTAACATTAACCTTGCTGTCATTGGCCCTATTTCTTTTTACAGCCTGTGATCCAGCTGCTGAGGAAGCATTTAAACTGGAATCCCAATGGAAGTCACCTCCAGAGGATGTGCTACAGGTACTCAATGCGGCAAAACTTCCCTGGATGTGGATGGCCCCAAGCGGTGAACATATGCTTCTGGGCGATCCCATCCTCTATCCGTCACTGGCAGAGATGGCTGCTCCCATGCACATGCTTGCCGGGATGCGAGTCAATCCGAAGGTAAACGGAATCCATGGTAGACACGGCGCTCATTCTCCGCGTCTGTTGGAGGTCAAAACCGGCACCGAAAAGACTCTTGATATTCCAGAGAATGCCGAGGTACATAGCGTAACATGGGCAGCTGACGGGCTGCGTTTTGCCCTGACAGTGATCCATGAGGATCATTATGGTCTGTGGGTTGGATCTGTTGATGGAAAACTAAAAAAAATGCCGGACCTGGCACTAAACCCTCTCCTGGGCAGTCCTGTACGGTGGACTCCGGACCAGCAAAATCTATTGGTTCGCAGTATTCCCGACCGAGGATCGGTACCTGCTCTGCCCAGCGTTCCCGCCGGTCCAAAGATCGTTGAAAGTGACGGCGCCACAGCCCGCTCTACTTATGAGGCTCGAAATCTGTTAAGAACAGCCTATGACGACATCCTGTTTGATTATTATATGGCTAGCGAACTAACCATCGTCGATCCAGCCAATGGAAAATCAAGGACAATTGGTGAAGCTGCTCATTATGCCACAGCAGAGTTCTCACCTGATGGTACTTACCTGCTCATTGAACGTCTAGTGGGTCCCTGGTCCCACGAAGTTGCCTGGTGGCGTTTCGCCAGTGAAGTGGAAGTCTGGAACACCAGTGGTGACCTGGTGGCTAGTATCGCATCTCTGCCTCTTGCAGATGCGGTTCCCATTCATGGAGTACCAACAGGTCCCCGGTCCATTGACTGGCGCGCAACAGCCCCACACACACTTTTCTGGATAGACGCTCTGGATGGCGGCAACCCAGTAGCAGAAGTAAGTCACCGTGATCGTCTCATGCGTTTGGTCGCACCCTTTAATGGAGATGCAGTGGAAGTTTTCCGGTCGGAACATCGCATGAGGTCTGTAGGTGCCTGGACTGCTGAAGGATCTACACTCATGCTTTCAGAACGCGAACGGATCCGTCGCTGGCGCTATGTATGGCTACTAGATGTTGAGACTGGTGTTGCAGAGCCCTGGTATGATCTAGATGAAGACGATCGCTATGGAAATCCCGGCTCGCCGCTCTACCGCATGCTGGAAAACGGTCAATGGGTGCTGCGTCAGAAAGAAGATATGGTCTACTTCCGCGGTAGCGGAGCTAGCCCGCAGGGGGATCGTCCCTTCCTGGACCTCCGTCAACTGGGAGGAGATGAGACAGAACGTCTGTTCCGCTGCGATCCCGAACGCTATGAGTATTTCACAGCTTTCGCTGGTAATGAAGCGCATTTTGTGTTTCGTTCAGAGTCTGCCACAGACGTTCCAAACTATTATCTTGCAACCATCGGAGAGACTATCGAAGCAGACGAGGGTGAAGCCACCCGGTCCATCACACATAGACCCATCACTCATTTCAAGGATCCTAGTCCAAAACTCCGAGAAATAGAGAAACGCCTGGTTCACTATGAGCGTGAGGACGGCGTGCCTTTGAGCTTCCAGCTTTTGCTTCCGCCTGGTTATAAGGAGGGTTCAGCAATTCCCACTGTACTATATGCTTATCCTCTTGAATATTCTGGTGCAGCTACTGCAGGACAGGTCAGCGGTTCCACACGACGCTTCATGAGGATTGGGGGCCCTTCACATCTTTACTTCTTGCTTCAGGGTTACGCAGTACTGGATCGCACAGCCATGCCTATGATCGGTGACCCTGAGACCACTTATGATACCTTTGTACCTCAATTGGTGGCTGATGCTGAGGCTGCTGTAGCCAAGGCTGTAGAATTGGGTGTGGCAGACCCAGAACGTATTGGCATTATGGGCCACAGTCATGGTGGACTCATGGTTGCCAACCTCCTGGCCCACTCCGATCTGTTCAGTGCCGGCATTGCCCGAAGCGGCTCATACAATAAGACCACCCAGCCCTTCGGCTTTCAATCCGAACGCCGCTCCCTTTTCGAAGCACGGGATGTCTACATCCAGTTATCACCCACCTTCTTCGCAGATCAGGTTAACGAGCCAGTACTGATTATCCATGGGGCTATGGATTCTAACCCAGGCACACTAACCTTTCAGTCTGAAGTCTTCTTTGAGGCTGTACGCGGATCTGGGGGTACAGCACGCATGGTACTCTTACCCCACGAGGATCATGGCTATCGAGCCCGGGAAAGTGTGGAACATGTGTTATGGGAACAACTCCAATGGTTTGACAAGTACGTAAAGGGAGCCAATGCTCAATAACTGAAAATCAAGAGCTAAACATACTATCTGTTGAGTACCTGACATGGAGGGGGCTCCTGATCGAGGTGCATATTAGAAAGGATAGTGACAAGATTGAATGACATGAATCTATCTATAAGGCAAGAGACGGCAGAGGATCACCGGGACGTAGATACCTTGACACGCCAGGCATTCTGGAACCTGTACGTGCCTGGCTGTAACGAACACTATCTGGCCCATATTTTAAGATCCCACCCTGATTTTATTCAAACCCTGAACTTCGTGGCTGTGCTGGATGATCAGATTGTTGGAAGTATCATGTACACACGTTCACGTATCGTCAATAGGGATGAAAAAAATATCGATACAGTAACTTTTGGACCTGTGGGCGTCCTGCCTGAGTACCAACGCCGCGGCATAGGTACTGAGCTCATCCGTCATTCTACAGAGATAGCCTCCCGAATGGGATACGGCTTGGTTATCATCCATGGGAGCCCCAGAAATTATTGCAAACACGGATTCAAAGGATCCAAATCCTACAACATCTGCAATTCGGATGGGAAGTTCCCCGTAAGTCTTCTCGTCCTTGAATTAAAAAAAGACCTTCTATCAGGACAACAATGGAAATACGTGGACAGCGATGTATTCAACTTTGGTGAAGATGAAGCCGAGAAATATGACAAACAATTCCCACCCATGAAAAAGGAGTACAGGTATACGCAAGAGGAGTTCAAAATTGCCAGCAATGCGTATATCCTGTAATGAAATCCATGACGATAAATCAGGAGCTGTAATGATGATACCCCTAATGGTTAAGTTTTGTCTGATATTGAGTTTGTTTGTCAATCTCATTTATGCCGACTCCTCTAGAATCATCAAGGGAAGTGCTGGCTCAACTCTCAAGTCACAGAGCTTTGGTTCATTTAATGAACCCTGGGCCATGACCTTTCTTCCCGATGGTAAACTACTGGTAACTGAAAAACCTGGGGTTTTGATACTCATCAATCTGAAGGATGGATCTAGGTTGGAGGTTACTGGAGTACCAGAGGTGGCGTATGGTGGCCAGGGTGGGCTGGGAGATATCGTGCTCCACCCACAATACTCAGACAATCATTTTGTTTATCTCTCTTTTGCTGAGCAAAACTCCTCCAGAAAGCGAGGGGCTGTTGTTGCCCGAGCAAAACTCCACCTTTCTAGTAAACCAAGGCTGGAAAACTTTGAAGTATTGTGGCGACAACAACCAAAAGTTTCTGGTCGGGGACATTACTCCCACCGCCTGGTATTCAGTCCGGATGGTTTTCTGTTTATTACATCAGGGGATCGCCAAAAAAAGAAGCCAGCGCAAAGCTGGACCCAAAGTCTTGGGAAAATTATCCGACTAAATGCAGATGGATCCGTCCCTCCAGACAATCCCTTTCAAGACAAGGGAACGCTAGCCAGGACCTTTTGGACATTGGGTCATCGCAACCTTCTGGGGATCGCCTATGACATGAAAGGTCAACTCTGGAGTCACGAAATGGGACCCCAGCATGGCGACGAGTTCAATCTTATTATTGCAGGAGACAATTATGGCTGGCCACTGGTTTCCTGGGGAAATCATTACTCTGGGCTCCCCATTGATGATCATGATACCCGTCCCGAGTTCCATACGCCTGAAGAATATTGGGTGCCTACCGTGGCCCCTTCAGGTCTTATCGTCTACAGTGGTACCATGTTCCCAGATTGGCAAGGCAATGCTTTTCTTGGTGGTCTCAGGTCAGAATCACTGCTTCGCATCAAAATTGAAGGTGAGACGGCAAAAGAGGTCGAACGATTTGACATGAAAAAACGTATACGAGAGGTGGAGCAAGGACCAGATGGTGCTATCTGGGTTCTTGAGGATGAAGAAGGAGGGCGTTTACTACGCCTCCAACCCTATTGACCGTAGAAAGATTTACCCCCGGACAATCAGACCCTTATTTCAGCCCACCTGCTGTCGTGCTATCCGTTTCCACAACTTTCGTCTCAACTGTGTTTGACTCAATGGTTCCAGGCATTTTCCTGGTTACCGGATATCGGATAATGGTGACGTATTTGTCTGGGTTTCCCGGACCAAACATTCCAGGCCCCTTGAGGTATTCTTCCTCATGCAAACCACTGATCTCATATCCGCTATCAGTAATAAACTTGTGCAACTTCTCTACTGTTGGTCCTTCACTGGCATAGGACCCTTTGTGAAGAATTTCCGCAACCAGACCATACTTCCAGGTCTCAAGCTTCAGGTCTGGGTGTTCTTCCTGGGCTTTCTCTGGAATTTCTGTTACTGTTTCAGCGACTGGCATGGCATAGATCCCCACCCATTCATCCATTGAAACATCAGGACCTTTGGGCCAACGGGCCAGTGGGGCAGCCATGTCCATCTCATGATCTTTTTTCAGCTTGAAGAATGTGGAAAACAATGCGCCAAAAGCATTCCCCACTGTTTCATTGGGGTTACCGACAGCTTCATAGACCAACATTTTCTGGGGGACTTTTTCGCTTATCTGTGGTTGAACCAGGTGCTCGTATTCATCAAAGTTTTTGCTGCAGCTCACCACTAAAACCAGTGTGAGTATTGTCAGGATTGTCTTTTTCATTTGAGAAATTCCTTCAGAATAATTTTGAAGGAATTTAACGGTGGAAGCAGCCTGAAGCCACAGGGTTATTACCTGGTTACGACATCAAAGCTGATGGTAAACTCATCGTGAATAGCCCTATCACCAAGACCATCGAAAAATTTTCCTGACTTGTAACGAATATCATACTTGGTTCGATCTACAAGTATTTTTCCTGAAGCACGGCCCTTAGATTTCTTGAGTTTAACGAGAGCATCAAATTCCAACGCATGAGTTATACCCTTCATGGTTAAATCACCCTTGAAGTAGTAATTAGGTTCACCACTACTTGCACCTTTGATTGGGGTCGCCTGGCTAAACTCAAAAACAGCTGTGGGATATTGATTGACGCCAAAAAAGTCATCGTTCTTAAGATGCCTTTCCAAGCTTTTGTTGCGTTTTGGATCTTTAATATCCACGACCTGAATACTGGTCATGTCAAAAATAAATTGACCACTGCTAAGCTTTCCTCTCTCTATGGTCACGTCAGCTTTTTTCAGCTTGAGAGTGCCGTTATGTTGGCCTGTTACTTTGGTTCCCAGCCATTCAATTTTGCTTTTGTGAATATCAATCGGGGTTGCAGCATTTACAATTTGCACCATCGAAAGAATGGTCAATATGGTTAATGCGAGACTTAGGTCTCTGTATTTTCTTATCATGTTCTGGTCCTGTCGGAACTATCCATGCGAGGATTGACTTCGTCTCGAATCCTCGCTTTGTAGGTCATATTTATTCGTTGTCCAGAGCTTTGAAATCAGCTAGGATTTCTGCTCCATGGCCGGTTACTGTGACATTCTTATAGATTTTACGTAGAATACCTTTTTCATCGATGAGGAAAGTTTTTCTAGCTGGTACAAACAAGCCTTTTGCATCATAGGCGGCAGCTACAGACTTATCCAAATCACTGAGGAGTGTAAATGGTAGATCGTACTTCTCAGCAAATTTTTTGTGGCTGTTCATATCATCATAGCTGACCCCA
Source organism: Fidelibacterota bacterium (assembly GCA_016844945.1). GTDB lineage: Bacteria > Fidelibacterota > UBA8477 > UBA8477 > JABMPR01 > JABMPR01. Next base: position 58,432 of record JAERTJ010000142.1, read on the forward strand.
AACACCTTGATGCCATTCGATTCGAACAGGGTATAGTCATCGCGGATAGAACAGGCTTCTTTAGTACACCCAGGTGTATCATCTTTGGGATAAAAATATACCACGACCTTTTGACCAAGGTAGTCTGAAAGGGTGTGTGCTTTTCCATCTTGATCATTCATGGTAAAGTCAGGAGCTGGTTTCCCTACAGACAAAACCCTTTCAGCCCCCAGGGCCATTCCAAAAAACATAAATCCAGCTAATATTATTTCAGTCATTTTATTCAGTTTCCTATAATTTGTTTTCATTGACTTATTTGAGTTGTTTCAGGTTAAAGCGTTACATTACAGATTTGTGTCGAGGTTATTCGTACATAATTCCAATGCCAACGACACCAATTCCATTGTGGGCTCCCACAACAGGTCCTATTTCCTGAACATATGCCGGTGCTTTTCCCATAATACCTTCCAGTTCTTCAGCATAGGTGTTGGCTCTATCCAGGGCACGGGCATGAACGATGGCATAATTCCAGATCTGGCCTTTTTCAGCATAGTCTGCCAACAGTTTTTTAATTTTCTCCATATTGCCCTGCCGGCTAAAGGATTTGCCAAAAGCCTCCCCCTTACCATCTTCATCCAGAGTAATGATGGGTTTCAGGTTGAGCAGTTTTGCCACAAGTCCTTTCATGGGGCTAACCCGTCCACCTCGGACCATATACTTCAGGGTGGCTACATCCACATAGACTTTGGTCTTTTCCACATATTCCTTCACCAAGTCATTCAGCTCTTCAATGGTTTTTCCAGCCTCGATTGCCTGGGCTAATCGATATACAATTAAACCCTGGGATACAGACAACTGTTTGGAATCCACGGCATGAATATCATCGCCCTCATGATTGTTAATGGCTTGCTGAGCCAAATTAAAAACACCACTCAATTGGCTGGATATGTGGACACTCATCACTGATTCATAGTGTGTTTTCAGGAATGAAAGCAAGTTGCTCACCATTCCCGGGCTGGGTTGTGCCGTGGATGGATGAATCGGTGCAGCATCCAGCATATCATAAAATTTTTCCGGTGTGATGGTGACTTTATCCAGATAACTGTTCTCACCAAAATTCACTGTAAAAGGGATGACATTAATCTGATATTTCTCAATGATGTCCTGGGGAAGATCACAAGCTGAATCAGTAACCAGCGCTATGGGATACTTTCTCTGGTGACTCACCTCATATTGACGAATCATGTCTTCAGCCTTCATGCTGGCCAGGTCGCCTTTTTCTCTGAGCCAGTCAAACAACTCTGAAGGGTTGTTTGTATGAACATGTAAACGCAGTTTTTGAGGCGAGCCAGCAACAACTACTGAATCGCCAAAGTCTTCTGCCTTTCGTTTCACCTCAACAAAATCGATTGTGCTATTGGTGAGTAGAGCCTCGGTACAGTAGCGGTGCGGTATTTCATCATCACCATTAAACTGATGAATTTCAATATCATCTTCCGGTTTTTCTAAAGTCGGGATATCCCTCAGGTTGCCTGCTTTTATGAAATCAGCAATACCTTTCAACAAATCGACAAAGCCCTTTGCCCCAGAATCAACCACTCCGGCTTTAGCCAGAACGTCAAGCTGTTTGGGAGTTTCCTTTAGGGCTGTTTCTGCAGCTTCATAGGATTTATGCAGTATTACCTGAAAATCTTCAGAAATTGCACTGGCCTTTTGAAGTGACTCGGACCAGACACGCATGACAGTGAGAATGGTTCCCTCAACCGGGTTAATGAGCGATCCATAGACATGTTCAACACTTTCTTTGGCGGCCTGAACAAACTTTTGGCTACTTACCGTTTTGTGTGGTTTCAAGGACTTTGACAGCCCATAGAGAAACTGAGCGAAAATAATACCGGAATTCCCCCGACTACCCATAAGTCCTGCATCAGCGGCTTCTGATACAACCTTGCCCAATGATGGATCAATGGACATTTCTGCTGCCACCGCCTGTACCGTAGACGCCAGGTTGGTTCCTGTGTCTGCATCGGGTACGGGAAACACGTTAATCTTATTCAGGAAGGCTCTATCGTTTATAACAGATTGAGCTCCAGCAATAAAGGCTGCTCTGAAACGGATTCCATCAAGATATTTTACTCCAGATGTTGCTGCAATTTCACTCATTCGGGAGTCCTCACTTCTTACCTGATTAATTCCACACCTGGGGTACTTTTTGTATCAGATTTAGATCATAGCCTTGCTCTGATACATGCGCTAAGATACCCTGATAAACACTTTCAGGAAGGGTACTTTCTCGCGCCATTATCCATAAATACTTACGATTGGGAACACCAACCACTGTGTAACTGTAATCGTCTGCCAGGTCGATGATCAGATACCCCAATTTCAGGGGCCACAGTGGTTGTACCCGCCATTCGGCGTTAGAGGTGGTGTCATAAATAAACCCTCTCTGGGTCATGTGTTTCAGTTTCCCCTCAGGACTGTTGGCATTGTAGGTAAAAGTAACATCCACAATCCCTTTTTCTTCATTCCAGGTATAGTTTTCAATTGCGTTAACTGCACCCTTTTCAAACATGGTTGGAATATTGGCAATTACATACCAGTCTCCCATGAATCTTGGAAGGTCCACATAATCTACCAGTTCCTGGGGTTTTGTTTTTTCTGAAGCAGATATCATGGTAAATAGTCCTATGCTTAATATGAGGGTTGCGATAATTTTCATAACGAGACTTACCGGCTCTTGCCTGGAAAAAAGGCATTTGTATTCTGGATATAGGCTGCATAATCCGGTTTGGTTTTGAGTAACAATTCATCCAGCATTCTCACCCCGGATACTTTCATAAGTAACCAGGTCATAATGACTGGGCTGATTAAAATCCAGAGGGTGCTCATCTCTACGGCTATCAGGCTAAAACCCCATCAGAGAGCTGCTTCACCAAAGTAATTGGGATGACGTGTGTATTTCCAAAGACCTGTATTCAGCACCTTGCCCTTGTTGTTTACATTCTTTTTAAAGAATCTGAGTTGCCAGTCACCAACCGCTTCAAACAAAAAGCCTATGACGAACAAACCAATACCGATGTAATCAATTAGCGCTAGGGACGATTTATCCTGTAAACCGGTGAGAAGGGGAATGGAGACCACCCACATGACGACACCCTGCAGGATAAAGACTCTGAGATAGCTTACCCACCACCATTTTTCTCCATGCTGGGCACGCCAGTTGGCATATCTGGCATCTTCTGGTTCGCCAAGATTACGCAGCCCAATATGCACCGAAAGTCTCAGACCCCAAAAAGCTACCAGGAGGTAAAGCAAACGCGGTTGAAGCGCTGATGAATAATCTGCAGCCAAATAGAAATACCCTACGATAAGAAAACCCAGACCCCATAAGATATCCATAATCCCAGCATCTTTTTTAATCAAGCTAATGATCCAGACCACTGTGACATATGCCAGGATAGCCAGGCCACCCTCCAAATAAATTTGTGAAAGTCCCATTTTATCCCTTCCCCTCTATGCTTCGTCGTTGGGTTTCTACCAGGGCATCTTTGAAGATGCCTACGATGGAGACCTGGTTAAAGTAATCGCTGACACTATCTGGTATCCAACCTCCTGGATCCATCACCAAGCGGTAGGACACATCATAAAGATCGTCCTCAATTTTATTCATGGACCAGGAACCCACACCATAATCGATATAGACTCCTGATCTCTTATTTACCTTATAGCGTTCAAGCATTGACTCTGGGATTAACTCCCAATCCACACGTGTATCACCCTCTATAGGTCTATACATCTTAAATCCGTATACACGATCTGAAATCAGTGGGATATCAACATACTGGTAACCCACCAATCCAGATTCATCTGATGTGATTAGGTCACACTCCATACTGCTGGCGCTGGTCAGAAAGCGACCATAGTTGGCTACATCTTCAATGACCTGAGCCAGGATTTCAGGGTCGATGCGAACCGCTTGTGAAACCTTAACAGCTTTTACTGCTACATCGCTAACCGTCTTCTCCGCCACGGAAATACCATCCTCCGTCGTTTCCACAATTGACCAGTTTAACTCATCGTATAAGTTTTCTTTCAAAGCCAGAGGCGATGATTTCAATATAGCAGGCATGGAAAAAGACAGCAGGGCTATCGCCAGGATTGTGTTTCTGGTCATGATAATCTCCGCTCAATAGCAGCATGTAATTTTACCAGCCCTGGAACCGCAATGCCCCAGAATATACCCAGCACGATAAACGTAACTGTCATGTCAGCATTGAACTGGATCGCGCCAAAACGAGAGCCGGCCAGATAGGAAAGGGGACCAAAAATTGCACCTAGCAAAAAGGATAGCAGGGGTCTGGTTTTTATCCAGCCCAGCGAATGGTTTAGTGTTGCAGCAAAGCCACCCCACATAGCCGTAATCCACAATGGGGCTATACCAGGAGCCATGGAGTAACCCCCGGCATAGGTGAGTAAACCAATACTGGCAAAAATACTATCAGCCAGTGTTCCCAGAAGCATTGCTCCACCGATGGTTAGCATTTCGGGTTTTTGCTTGGTCAGAGAAAAATGATCAGCGACCATATAAAGCGTCATCGCCAATGGTCCCAAAAGGGGATACCCCATTACAATTCCCAGAACGGTTAGCCACCAGGCAGATTGAAACCCCAGGGCGTTGAATCCAATTTTTACTGTGGCTGTTTTGCTATTCATTTTAAACATCCTTATCATTTATAACGCTCATTTCGCTCACACCATAATTAAAACGCTCAAAACGCGCATTCCAAGATATTTTTTCACAAAAAAAGCCCTGGGGATAAGCCAGGGCCATATTGTTCAATGCTGACGATGATCAATTATGTTTCACATAGATCAACTTAGATGTGTCAAAGCCCAACGCCTGAGCCTTATCAACCAGCTCTTCCAGCACATATTCATCCATCATTTTTGTACGTGAAAGGATCCAGAGATAGGATGTATCGTCCCCACAAACCAAAGCATATTGATAATCCTCATCTAATTCAATTATCCCGTATGATCCATAAAAAGGACCGAAGAATGATACTTTTAAATGTCCAATATTTGGCTCACCCACAAAAAAAGCTTTACCTTCAGCATCTCTCCACTCTTGATGCATAGCCATATACCCGCGATTTATCACTGACACCCCACCATCCTCGCGAAGAGCATATTCAGCCGTCACATTATTTAAACCTTTTTCAAACCGATGGTCAAGACGAGCGATTTCGTACCATTTCCCCAGGTAGTTATTCAGTTTAAAATTACTGACAGGTTTAACTCCCTCAGGTAATTCCACACAACTCATTACAAACAGTGAACAAAGAAGTGCTATAATTTTTTTCATGATAACTCCTTTATAATTTTTCTATAATTCTCTTTCCATAGTAAACCTGATCTACTTCAACCCCTTCGAATTCAGCCACTCGAGGTAGTTGCGCCCACATCTCGAATCCATGTTTATCCAGAAAGGCAATACTCTCCTGGTTCGTTCGTAACAGGATGGCAAACAAGTTCCTTATTCCCAGGACCTTGCATTTATCCTCAGCCTCACCCAGTAGTGCTGTTGCTACCCCTTGACGATGATGGGTCTGATCCACAAAGTAACTTATCTCAGCAGTCTGACGCAATGCCGCTCGACCCGGCCGATAAGGCGATATATACAGGTAACCCAGGATGTGATTGACTTTTTCAGCAACTAGAATTGGATGTTGATACGGATCATGAGATTCAAACCAAGGCAGTCGACTTGCAGGCGTCGCCAGTTCTGTTGCTGCAATTTTTCGCTGCTTAACGGCTTGATTATAGATGTCAACAAGGGATGGTAAATCTCGCTTCTGGGCAATTCTGATTCTCATAATAACTACCGAGTTTAATTACTCAGGGTTGTTTCTTAAAAATATAGGGGCCTGTTACAGCTCCCCAGACCTGTGTATCCGTTGAATCAAAGCCACGATCCCAACTTGTGAGCATCTCTTTTTCAATACGCACTTCTGATGTGGCATACGCAGCACCCCGCAACTGACTGAGACAACCTTGCCCTTCCGTCCCGCCAATAAACACACCTCCCAGCGGGGTCAGCTTGATCTCGCAACCCTCTTTTATGCTTATGGAGTCAGGTGTCAGTTGAGTTAAGGCTGGTAATGTTTCCCAGGCACCTGCGAAACGCAGGGGATTGTCGAGCATGTAAACGGCGCTTTCAAGACCACCCCGTTCATCTCTGGAAAGTCGATAGACACGTTGTCTGTACGGCTTGTCCAGCGCCCAGGAGGCTGCCTGCTCTACATAAAGGTATATGGCATCTTTCTGATCTTCCCAAATGGGTACCATCTCTAAATGAATGTTATAAAAATTTGAATCCAGGCTGGATTGCTCCAAACTATTAAAAGACCCAATCATCCAGGATTTCAACAATTGAAGTTCTTCATCATCAGCGACAGATACTGCTTTGCATCCAGTGACCCACAAAACCATTCCCGCAAGGATGACATGTGCTACATGAGTTTTCATTGGCTTTCCTTTTTTATCTACTCCATTCTTGATTCTGCAAGACTACTCGATATCCATCCAGATCTTCAAAAGTCCTTCCATGTACCGACCAGTAAGGATTGTAGGCCTCAACCTCTACGAAGCCCGCCTGGAGCATCATCAGACAGGCTGGATCCCATTGGGTCTGGTCAGGCATATAAAATATCAGTAATTGATCTGGATGGGGAGCGACAATCGAATCAGCACTTCTGTGCTGTGTAAACTCCAGGTGATATTGATATTCCTTATGGCCAAGCATCACACCATTAAAACCGCAATGATCCTCAAACCTACCAAGCTCAACAAAACCCAGTCCCTGTTTATACATATCAACGATAGATTTTAGGTCATTCGTCGGGCGTGCAATTCGAACTTTTGTGTCCTGCCTTAACATATGAAAGATCAAGCCTCATCCAAAACGACTGGCTCGAGAGGTGTGTCAAGTGCAAGAAGTTTTAGTGTCTCCATAAGTATCCGTTTTTGCTGACCATGGTCATGAGGGTGACCCATGGTCATGCCTCGTTCCAGTTTTGTCAGAGTTGCACGGGGCGGTAAAACAGTTCGAATTACCCCGGAATGCCAACTGGTGAGGGCGGTTCTGATACCGTCTTTTTCTAACGCCCGAGCCATCAATCCCACGGATTGAGAACAAAGCGGTCATGAAGGCACCAATAGAACGGCATCAATCGCTTCTTTTTTTACAATTTCGCGCAACTTTGCCAGGGTCTTGTTGATGACCCGGTTGACAAAAGGCTGGTAACCCATAAAGCTAACCACTGTATCGCTTAATGCTCCGATCACCCTTTCATCAACCAAAGCCTGCAGGTGTGCTAGGGGTAATAAAACCTGCATATCTTCTCTGACAGCTGTTTGATCATAATGATCATGGGCATACTGGAGCTCATCCGGTTGAACCGTCGCGGGAAAGGTACGGATGCTATAATCACCCAACAAATTGGCAACATTAAACGGTTTGTCTTTCCCATCCAAATAGGCACCGGCAGATGATACCAGGAGGAGTTTCGATTGCGCAAGATCCAACCCCTCACTGGTGATTAATGTTTTATTTCTTACATATCTGTAGAGTTTCCAATCAATACTTTTGGTATCCACAAAATTCTTCAGCCAGCCCTGTTCAAAATGAGCGGTCCAGTCTTTGTGTGTGTCTTCTGTCATGTCACCCTTTTGATAAATGATTTTAGAAGCTCATTAATGTAAATTCATAACCACGTTGTTTGAGTGTTTCGATCAGGTCATCCAGCCTATTGTATAGCTTGTCAGTGCGATTGGGATGAGTTCCCAGGTGAATCAGCAGAATAAATCCGTTCATCCCGTTTTCAGAACTGGACTCATAGTCCAGAATTTTATCAAACAAGACCTGACTTCCCATGTAACGGGTTCCCATGTCTGGTGTGGTGTAATCGGCATGAGATCGTGTGCCTGGAGAATAGTTTATCAGGGTTAGTCCAAACTCCCGGGTCCACTTTGCAATTTTCTCATTGTACCATTCATAAGGGGGCATAAAGAGCGTTGCATCAGGTTTCCGAATCCCAATTTTAGCCATCTCATCATAGTTGTGCTTAAGATCCACCATAAATTCATCTCGGGAAATCCTGAGGGAGTCGCGATCGTGCCAGGGTGCATACAACAGGTGTTGATCCGAATGGGCTCCCAGATAGTGACCCTCATCCTTTAAACCCTTGATCAGCTCCGAATTTTCTGTATTTCGATAGAAATCACCGGTAAAAAAGAAATGAGCTTGAACTTGTTGCTCTTTTAATGTGGCTCGAATTATGGTTCCACCATCATTATAATCATGACCGGTAAACATCAGGTGAATTCTTGGCAGGGTGAGATCTCCACGCACAATCGCACCGTGACTATATGTCAATTCAGGATGTTCGGGTATCTGCGATTCCGACACTGTTTTGTTCTCTGAGAAGCACGATAGTAACGTGGCTATTATAAGTGTGACCAATCCGATGATCCGCCTTAGAAACATGATGCTAGTGTTGATCATCTCACGAAGCGCCACTTTCAAGCATTCAATAGATCTAGCACCTGGTCGGTGGTCTTCACAACACAGAATTCATCATTGAGACTGGCTAGGTTGATGTCATGCATGGTTTCTGCAGAAAACATTTTACCACCTGGACCTTCTCGTTCAAAAGTGGCTGTGGCATCTGATATCAGTGTGACCTCAAATCCCAGGTTGGCAGCCATACGTGTTGATGTTGAAACACAGTGATCTGTTGTTAACCCCACGATAGTCAGGGAAGACAGCTTTTGCTCGTGTAGGTAATCCTCAAGACCGGTTCCGATAAACACACTGTTTACGGTTTTAGAGAACTCCGGCTCACCTGCCTCTGGCCAGACCTCATCCTTGAAGGCATTTCCAGGTTGATCTGGGTGAAGGGGCGATTTGGGGGAGATGGAACAGTGCTTTACATGAATCACTGGCAAACCCTTTGACCGCCAGGTGGACAATAATCTGGCAATATTGGATTCTGCATCCGGATTGTTTCTGGATCCCCAGGCAGGGTTGTCAAAACCTTTTTGAACATCGATAATTAGAAGGGCGGATTTATTCATGTGATTTCCTTTTCTACTGTGCCTTAAGTTGAATACGAACGTGGACCAACCAATGAAACAATGAAACCAACCAGAAGTGCTAGAACACAAAACAGGCTACCCTGCCAGGGTGCCATAGCACCTGTGACTGAGGACACCTTAATTGTGGTCACCAAAATGATGGACCAAAATAAGATTCCAGACATTGGAATTACGTAGTATGACCACCGCTGATCATACGTGGCAAAAGGGAAAATAATTAAACCCACAAAACTGATTGCTACGGTAACAAAACCAGCTCCAATTATCTTAAACCCTGCTATAACAAGATACTGCAAACCAGACTCAACCTGGGACCATTCAACACCGGATGCCTGGGCATGATATCCAAAATATTCTGTTGCGATTAAAAACTTGATACCTGCCCCTGCTGTAATCAGTGTGACGATGGAATACAAGATCACAGCTATCCACTTCACTTTACTTGTATTAATCAGTCCATTTTGCAAAATAGTTAATATCGCTTTCTCAATAAATTCAACGCTTGACTCAACCAACGAGGCTTGTTTTAGTCCAAATTAAGCTTCTATTTTGTTCCAAATAATTACCCTTTAAGATATGGACATCCGCTTATGAATAAACTGTTTTAAGAGATTGAACATCAATGAAAGCAGTCCGTTTTTTCTTTCAGCAGGAAGCCCTTATGTGCATCTTTTAGGACCCTTAAAAACAGGATGATATTATGAAACTACTCTCATATGGATTGGATTATAACATGGAGCCCCGTTTGGCTTTCTCGCAAAAGGGGCAAATTATTGACGTCATGCGAGCATCTCTTTGGATGAAAGAGGAGCGAGGCGCACAGGATTATCTTAACCTTGCATCATCCATGAAGCTGTTATTACAAGACTGGGGACGATCACAGACTCTGCTAAAGCAGCTAGAAGATGTTTTTCAAACTATTGATACTGCTGGTTTGAGTGTTTTTAATCGTCCTGTGGCGCTACCTGAGAATGATGTTTCCATTTTCGCTCCCATACCTGACCCACCTGGTTTACGCTTGTTCAATGCTTTTAGAGAAGATCAAAGGTTGGGTTTCCAGTTTGGCAATACGCAGACCCTCCTGGGACATCGACAGACTTTAGCATATAGTGGACTGACAGCTCAAGTAGAACTTGCTGCCATCATAGGCTCTGACAGAAATAACACTAACCCCGAAATTGCAGGCTATACAATCATCAACAACTGGAATGACACAGCTGAAAGCCTAGGTCTTGCTGTAGGCCAGGCAACCAGTCTTGGACCCTACCTGATTACGGCTGATGAGATAAACCCACTGAAAATTGGAAACGGTTTCAATATGGATTTTCAGATCCGAGTTAATGGTGAAATCGACAAAGAGGACCGTTTTAAGACCATGAAATACAGTTTCCAGGAAATGATTCAACACGCATCTAAAACCAACATCCTCGCTGGTGATCTCTTTTGCTCAGGGAGTCCAGTCCAGATCAACAAAAGTCCCGTGGTTAAGCCAGGAGACATCTTGGAAATAGAGGTTCAAGGACTAGGGGTGCTAACAACCCCTATTGAATAGGATATGTCTGAATTCAATATTTCAGAGAATGAAGTTGAACTCAAAGCCATACGCTCTGGCGGACCAGGTGGTCAGAATGTCAACAAGGTTGCTACGGCTATCCAATTGCGGTTTGATAGTCAACAGTCCAGCCTCCCAGATTATATCAAAGTTAGGATACTCAGGTTAAATGATCAGCGTATCAATAGCGATGGCATCATTACCATTACTGCCCGTCAGTTTCGAAACCAGGAAGCCAATCGTCTGGCAGCACTTGAACGGCTAAACAAAATCATTCAAAAAGCCGGCATTCAACCAAAAAAACGAAAAGCAACCCGTCCTACCCGGGCATCTGTCCAGAAGCGTTTAGATGCCAAAACAAAGCGTAGTCGAGTCAAGCAACTTCGAACACGGATCACGCCAGATGACGATTAACGACCAGGGAGCCAATATGACAAACCAAATATTATGGACACCTTCATTGTCTCAGGTTCAACAAACCAGGATATCTACATTCCGATATGCGATAAACGAGAAGTATGGGATACAGCTGGAATCATATGCTGATCTCTATCAGTGGTCACTGGATCACGCTGCTGATTTTTGGTCTGAAATCTGGAGCCTGGGAGAAATCATCTCGAGCGAAGAAGCAACGCGCGTTGTTGATGATATCAGTAAGATGCCAGGTGCTAAATGGTTCGAAGGAGCTCGACTCAATTATGCTGAAAACCTGCTTCGATATCGTGATGCTCGGATTGCCATCCATTTTCGTGGTGAAGACAAAATTGAGAAGTCATTAAGCTATACTCAATTGCATGAACAGGTCGCTCGGGCAGCTCACGCGATGAAAGCAGTTGGTGTGGGTGTAGGTGATCGAGTCGCCGGGTTTATACCCAACACCCCTGAGACTATTGTGGCCATGCTAGCCGCCTCAAGCCTGGGAGCCATTTGGTCATCATCATCTCCAGACTTTGGTATTAAGGGTGTTCTGGATCGCTTTTCCCAGATTGAACCCACAATCATTTTTGCTGCTGATGGGTATTTCTATAGTGGCAAGCAATTCGATTCGTTGGGCAAGTTGGGAGACATCCTCAAGGATTTACCGACTGTTAAAAAGGTCGTTGTCATCAGCTATACCCAGAAACCTGATCTCTCTGAATTGCCCAATAGTTGTCACTGGGATGATTTTCTAAATAATGATGCTACGGAGGTCAGTTTTTCACAACTCCCATTCGACCACCCCCTTTATATCATGTATTCATCAGGCACAACCGGTCTACCGAAATCCATTGTTCATTCTGCAGGTGGGACACTGATCCAGCATATGAAAGAGCTGATGCTCCATTGCGACCTTAAACGGGAAGATACAATTTTCTATTTTACAACCTGTGGTTGGATGATGTGGAACTGGCTGGTCAGCAGTCTGTCTGTTGGCGCCACACTTGTACTCTATGATGGAAACCCGTTTTACCCCACTCCTGACACACTCTGGAAGATGGCTGACGATCTGGACATATCAGTCTTTGGTACCAGTGCCAAATACCTGGATGCTCTTGAAGCAAGTGGTACTCGACCAGGAAGCAGTTTTGAGTTAATCAATCTACGGGCTGTGCTTTCAACAGGATCACCTCTGTCCGAGGAAAGCTTTGATTTTGTCTACAGGGACATCAAAGAAGATGTTCTCCTGGCTTCCATTTCTGGTGGTACAGATATCGTCTCCTGTTTTGTGTTGGGCAATCCTGCGTTGCCGGTCTATAGAGGTGAACTTCAATGCAGAGGTCTGGGTATGCGTGTAGAAGCCTTTAATGATAAGGGCACAGGTGTTTTAAATGAAAGTGGTGAGTTGGTTTGTACCCAGGCTTTTCCTTCCATGCCTGTTTACTTCTGGAATGACAGAGATGGTCAAAAGTACCATCATGCCTATTTTGATGAATACCCCAACATCTGGCGACATGGGGATTACATCGAAATCAATAACCATGGGGGCGTCAGGATATACGGCCGCTCGGATGCAACCCTGAATCCTGGAGGTGTCAGGATTGGTACCGCAGAAATTTATGCTGTTGTGGAAAATGTAACAGGGATTGATGACAGTCTGGTTGTGGGTCAGACCTGGCAGGATGATGAGCGTGTAATCCTGTTTGTAAAGCTCCAGGAGGGAGTAATACTTGATAATGCTCTCATCTCCAAACTAAAGAAAGTTATTCGACAAAGTTGTAGTCCCAGGCATGTACCTGCACTTATCCTGGAAACCAGCGACATTCCTTACACCATAAATGGTAAAAAGGTTGAGATTGCTGTTAAGAAAATTATTCAAGGCCGGGATGTTCAAAATCGGTCTGCTCTGGCAAACCCGGAGTCATTGGAGTTGTATAAGAGTATCGAGGCTTTGGGAGGGTGAGGGTTTTTTGGGTATAGGGTTATAGGGGTATAAGGGGGTGAAAAAAATTTCATCTTGCTGAGCCTGTCCGCCGTAGCACGCCACTTGCGGAAGGCGGGGTTCTCAAAGCATAATTGATCCTTTTAACAATTTATATTTATAGGAGTTAGTAAATCACTCTACTCGAAATTACGCTCTATCAGGGCTTCGCCAACGCTGGCTGCAAGGCATGACGAGGTATCTCATTTGTGCCCATTCGTGAAATTCGTGTCCACCCCAATTTATAAGTTCCACATACACCACAAGATTTGAATCTTTTCTCCACAACGAACGATACGAATAAACGAACAAAGCGGACTTATATCCACGTCCCATTCGTTGCTTTTGTCAATTCGTTATAAATCCAACCCATATTATTCGTGCAATTCGTGTCCACACCCAAATGTCAAGTTTCACCTTTCAACCTACACAGCTAGAACTAGCAAGGCTTCGAACAGCACGACTGAAGCGAATAATGTATGATTTTGGATTGTGGAGCGGGTTAAGCGGGGAGTGTGAGACCTGCTTTTTTCATGGTTGTAATCAGCTTATCACGCATGACTGGTTTTACCAGGTAGGCATCTGCTTGAGATTTGAATGCCTCCATGACATTCTCGCTGTCACCCAACGCTGATACCATGATGATTTTTACATTGTCAGGGGGTTGAATATCTTTGACTTCTTCAGCCTTACGTACTTTTTGAAGGACTTGTTGCCCTTCCAGTTTTGGCATCATAATGTCGAGGAAAATAGCGTCATAGGGGTTTTCATCTTCAATAGACTTTAAGACCGCTGACAATCCCTCAATTCCATCTTCAGCCATATCGCTGGTACCGAATTCGTTGAGAAATGCATCCATTAGATTGCGAACATCTTTTTGATCTTCAATAATTAAAAATCGCATAACAGGCCTTCCCCTGGAGTGTTGAATTATTGCTCGCAAAGATACATTCAGAGACCTATAAATGCAATTGGCGGATACGCATGGGCTTAGAAATATCTGCCAAAATAAAATGATCACCCCAGGTTTGGACTTTTGCGTATATTAGTCACATATTTTCAGGACAGGATGGTATTCATGGATACACAGCCAGAGAAAAAAACCTCACGGAAACGACCCGTCAACTATATCGGCGCAGGATTGGCAATCGGTGCAGGAGTAGGAACGGCCCTGGATAATATTGCAGTCGGGATTGCAATTGGACTTGCTATCGGCGCAGGGTTGAGTCGAAAATACGAATCTAAAAATGAAGACCAGACTCCTGAAGACTGATTTTATAGGTTTGAGTCTTTACCACCCTTCTAACACAACTTTCCCAAAACTGTGATCAAATTCAAGGTAATCATGGGCTTGTTGGATATCGTTAAAACTAAAAACCTGATCTACAACAGGCGTTAACACTTTCTGCTCTGCCAGATGAAGGCATTCATAGAAATCTGAGACTGACCCCATGGTGGACCCCAGGATAGTCTGACGTTTATAAAAGAGGTGCCTGAGATTGACGGTTCCATTCACTCCCGTTGTAGCCCCACAGGTCACAATTCTGCCACTGCTTGCCAGTGATTTCATGGACTCTTCCCAGGTCGCTTCACCAACATGCTCAAAAACCACATCTGCGCCTTGACCATTGGTCAAGGCTTTCACCTGTTTCGAAAAACCTGGCTGATGGTGATCCAGAACCTCATCTGCACCCAGAGAGAAGGCTAGTTTCCGTTTCTCTTCGGTTCCACCTGTGGCAATCACCTTCGCACCCAGATGGCGTCCCATCTGGACAGCCATGCTTCCGACACCAGACCCAGCTCCCAACACAAGTAGGGCTTCTCCTGGTTGAAGTCTTGCTCTGTTCTTCAACATATTCCAACTGGTGAGGGATGCCAATGGAAGCGCGGCAGCTTCCGCCCAGGAAAGGGTTTTGGGCTTGGGACCAATCCCACTTACAGGAAGACATATAAATTCTCGTTGGACACCTGCTTCTGTTTCACCTAAAATGCCATAGGAGGGACATAAGTCCTCGCGACCTGAATTACATTGAGGACAATCCCCACAGAATGTACCGGGCTGTATAACGACTTCGTCACCGGGATTCCAATCCGCTACTTCAGAACCAACCTCAACAATAACTCCTGCGCCATCGCTCCCTGGGATATGGGGCAATGGAATTTCTAAACCAGGTAATCCTCTTCGAATCCATAAATCGAGGTGATTGAGGCTGGATGATTGGATCTGTATCAAAACCTGATCCTTTTCAGGAATGGGCTTCTCCATATCAGTGATTTCCAATACAGAGCTCAATCCGTGGGATGAAAATTGTATTCCTTTCATGGGGCACCTCAATATTATTTAGTGGTCTAAACTGCTATATAAAAAATGCTGAATATATGGATCAATTGAAAAGACCTTTTCTTTCGGTATCCTAAAAAATAACTTTTCACCATCAAATACGGGGTAAAAATGTTAAAAAAATATCTGCTTCTATCGGTTTCGATTCTGGTGCTCACGTCTTGTTATCCCCTGGGAACCTTCCAGGGACCCGATGTACTCCCTGAGGGGGACGAAACTATGGGGGTTGGCATTAGCTATATGACCAACATCATTGCCCTCTCAGATTCAAGCGATGGCAATGAAAGCACTTTCCTGGCTGATGCGAGCCTGTTGTTCAGACGTGGATTTACAAATGACACTGAAATTGGAATCAAGTTTGTCGGAAGACCCTGGGTTGATGGTGCCATTTTGACTGATGTAAAATGGTTGGCTATTAAAGGTCCCTATCAAGTTGCAGTAGATTTTGGTGTGTCCTATTGGGCCAACATAGATATCCAATCCTACATTGGATATCATCCAGCAATTATTGCCGGCAAAGGTGACTTGTTTGGTGTGGTTCAAGTGAACTATGTACGTTCACGCATGGGGGTCTTAAAAACCCAGGACATCTATGCCGGCAAACATTTTAAAATGAAAAACTCAACATACACGTTTACACCTCTCGTAGGATTACATCGAAATAGTGAAGATCCTGGAAATATTTTTTATTCTTTGGGTTTTGGTTTTACCGGTCCTTTAGATGACTGGGCAAAACCTTAGGTCTCTATTTTTCATACCACAGAGAACTGATTTTCGCAAAGGCACGTTTTCCACCAATTGCACGGTGGGAAATCACCACAAACAGCAAATAAGCCAGGGCTACGCCAATAGCTGCCCAGAAGTAGATGGGATTGGCTTTTGTAATACTGTATGCCGGTAAGTTTATGGATAAAATAAAAGGGATTACCAGAAAGAAGGTAACTGCGGCTGAATACATATAGTCAGTGGCAACGGGTGTTTCAAAATCAGGATCAACAACCCTTAATAATGCCAGACCTGTGGGCATGGTGCCTGTACAGGCTCCATAAATTATCAATGCTCTGTGAAACTGGTAGTCCTCAAAAATTCGAGAGCTGATCCAAATCACAGTTATAAAGGTAACGATCCCACCTGTAACAGATATCACCAGGATGGGCAACCAATACTGAACTACCACAGTCAAAGAGATGGCACCAACAGCGGCAGCCACCATAATATCCACACTATTTCCTGCTATTCGTGTCAGACTACCATTATCCAGCGTATGTTCCAGCTTGAGCTTGATCATGAGGGTTTTAACGATCAGGGCAACCATAGCTGCAAAGACAAAACTGATACCCCACAAGTTGACAGCAAGGTCATTGCCCAGGTTACCGGCGAAAGACAACAGAATTCCCAATCCCTTAAGCAGGAGGAAACTGAATAAATACACCATAAGAACGACAGCCATATTATAGCTTGCCGAATCAATAGCCTCAGATTCAGTGGTAAGCTTTGATCCAACTTGAAGCTCTTCATCGCGACCCATCACTCCAGATCGAAAACGACGGGCACTGATATTTTTGACCTGTTCTTTGCCCAGCCATCCGCGTTTGATACCCATATTAATAAGAATCACACCACCAAAACATGCCCACATATACCCCACTGCAGCAAAGGTTAAGCCCACATCAGGTGCTCCCTCGAAACCCATGCTAACCCAACCTTCACCGATGGCATACGCCTGTCCCGGTCCCAGAGCAAAACCAAGTGGCATAAAAAATCCAAAGGCAGGATAAAGACTTTTCATTACCGTGCTCATAAAGAAGAAAGTCAAAAGCAAACCAACTAATGATTGCAAGGAGTATTGGGAGATGATGGAAACGGAGGTGCCAAATACGCTTTTGTCACCCTTGCGTTTTGTATAGGCTGGCTTCCTAAGACTCATTGAGATAAATGAAATACTCAACAGGTGGTAAACGATAGCCCCTAGACCGATTTCTGACATCCCTACAGCAGGCGCTA
Organism: Fidelibacterota bacterium; assembly: GCA_016844945.1. Lineage (GTDB taxonomy): Bacteria > Fidelibacterota > UBA8477 > UBA8477 > JABMPR01 > JABMPR01. Next base: position 75,868 of record JAERTJ010000142.1, read on the forward strand.
CAAAATTATAAAAAGGGAGAAGGATAAACCCGGCTGTAAGGGCGTTCGGGATAAGAAACTTTTGAAAGAAGTTAATCCGTGCACGCAGAAAAGTAGCCAGAAGGAGAGCCATTGATATGACACCAAGATCGAGAAACATATTCCATGGAAAGTTCATAATATCATCCTGTTTTTATTTTTGCTATAGCCCAGTTGAATCTATCAGGCGGGTTCAGTTTACTTGCGTTGCTTATTATTTCCAATGGTAAAACATTGGGGGTTGAACGAGTGTGTGTATTACTTCCCCTTAAAAAGTGAATGAAGCCATGGTCAGCTCCACACGCTCTTTCCATTCAATACTTTCCCAGAACTTCAATGCTGCAATGTTATCACGCCGAATAAACAAATGACATTTTTCAAGACCTATCAGCTCCAACTGTTCGAGGCTCTTCTGAACGAGAAAGCGAGCCAGACCTTGTCTTCGAAAGGGTGTGTATACAACAAGATGATGAATAAAACCTCTGCGACCATCATGTCCACACATAATGGCACCAACAAGCTGACCACCCGATTCAGCAATAAAACTCAGACCTGGATTTCGCTCCAGAAAAAAATTGAGTCCATCGGGAGTATCTGCACGAGTGACATCTACCCCTGGTGTTTCACTCCATAAGGTATGAAGTGCATCAAAATCATCAGACACCATTTCGCGATATCTTACAGAGGGCATGATTCCTCCTTGCTATGAAGCCTCAACAGGATTCAGAACCTGGTTTTGAAGGACTTGTTCATCTGCATGATATGAAGATCGTACCAGAGGTCCCGATTCGACATAACTAAACCCGATTTTCATTCCATAGGATTTATACTCAGCGAATTCATCGGGATGGACAAACCGGTGAACCGGTTCATGTTTTTTTGTTGGTTGCAGATATTGTCCCAGTGAGAATATCTGGCACCCTGTCTCACGCACATCGTCCATGAGTTCAAAGACTTCATCCTTGCTCTCACCAATACCCACCATGATAGAGGTTTTGGTTTGCAATCCAGCCTTGACTGACTGGCGAAGAACATCCAGAGAACGTTGATATTGAGCCTGGGGACGGATATGCCGATGGAGCCGCTCAACCGTTTCCATATTGTGGCTCATAATCTCCGGTTTGGCATCCAGGACCAGCTGAATACTGCTCGGGTCACCCTTGAAGTCTGGAGTCAATACTTCGATGGAACAGCCTGGGACCTCTGCATGAATCTGGCGAATGGTATCAGCCCAGATTGAAGCACCACCATCATCCAGTTCATCGCGATCTACAGAAGTTATGACACAGTGATGAAGACCCATTTTTTTAACAGCTTCAGCAGTCCGTCTTGGCTCGTCCATGTCAACAGCCGATGGTCGACCTGTCTTAACCGCACAGAACGCACAGGAGCGAGTACAGGTATCACCGAGAATCATGATGGTAGCTGCTCGCCGTTCCCAACACTCGCTAATATTCGGACACATGGCTTCCTGGCAGACTGTATGCACCTTATTTTCTGAGACGATGCTTTTAAGGTCCTGGAAATTAGGGCCGCTACGCAATTTGGTTTTTAGCCAGTCTGGCTTGTTACCTCTAGGCATTTATGAAAGGACTCCCAGAATGACTCGTTTCCTTCTATCGTTTGAACATTTGTATACAAACCCTTCGACAGTCTCAAAGTGACAAACTGAAGTGTGTGCAATGCTAATCATCAATACTATCCTGTTATAAGCCCTTTCACGCAAGTTCCTTTGCAGGATCAATATATTCAAGGTTACTTACGATTTCTTCGAGAAATTGTCCGCCTGTGGCTCCGTCAATGAGTCGGTGATCAAAACCCAGGGTGAAAACACACATGTGACGAATGGCAATTTCATCACCCTCGTCTGCTTCAATAACAACAGGTCGTTTCTTGATTGCTCCCACTCCCAGAATGCCAACATTGGGTTGGTTGATAATCGGATAGCCGGCTACATTTCCAAAAACACCGAAGTTGGTAATAGAGAAGGTGGCACCATCCAGATCATCTAATGTCAATTTTTTGTCTCGAGCTTTACTCACGATACCAGCAATTTCACCTGAAATCTGTAACAATGATTTGTCCTCAGCATTTCTGACCGGGGGAACGACAAGACCATTTCCCACAGCCACAGCAATGCCAATATTCAAATGTTTATGACGAATAATTTGGGAACCATCCAGAGATGCATTTATCAAAGGGAATTTTAGAAGGGCATCGCGAACTGCTGTTGTGATAAAATGTGTGACTGTGATGGAGTGTCCATACTTAGCCTTAAAGTCCGCATTGTTCTCAGCAATGAAGCGCATGATCTCTGTCATATCCACTTCACTCACCACATAAACATGAGCAGAGGTATCAATACTCCGACGCATATGTTTAGCGATACTCTTCCGCATGGAGTCCATTTCTATGATCTCAACATCCTCTGGGTCTAGCTTGTCTACCAATCCAGTTTCCTCCAAACCGGTTATGGGTTTTGATTGACTCTGACCAGAACCGCGTGTCTCCAGGTAAAACAGCACATCTTTCTTGGTCACACGTCCACGGAAACCACTGCCAGGTATTTTTTGGAGCTCTCCGGGTGTGATGCCTTCATTAGCTGCAATACTTTTCACCAGGGGTGAATAGCTTCTACTGTCATCAAAAATGACCGGAGTTTGGATTTTTGGGGGCTGTGGGTGTGTTTCGCGAAACACACCCACTTCTGATTCAGGGAGAGATACCTGAGTTGAAGATTCATCTTTCTTGATTTCAGGTTGAACCGAATCTGAGGTCTCCACCCGGGCAATTACTGTATCAATGTCATAGGTTTTATTGACCTCTCCAATGATTTCCACCAGTGTCCCAGACACAGGACTGGGGATTTCAGCATCCACCTTATCTGTGGCAATTTCCAGGAGGGTTTCATCCTTATCGAGACTATCACCAATGGCTTTTTTCCACTCCAGAACCGTTCCTTCTGTAAGTGATTCACCCATCTTTGGCATGACAATATCGAAGATCATAAAAGCTTCCTTTTTACTGCTAATTCCATCAATACTCCAACAGCCTCTCAGCTGCTTTACGGATGTCCTCTGTTTGAGGCAACACTTCATCCTCAAGATCCCAGTTAAAGGGTACGGGACTGTCCTTTGTTGCTACCCTCAGAACAGGTCCATCCAGTAATTCAAAATATTCTTCAGCAATGATAGCCGCTACTTCAGCGCCGGGTCCTGCTGTCAAGGTATCTTCATATACGACCAGGGCTTTGCTGGTTTTCTGCAGGGATTTACCGATACTATGCTTGTCCAGAGGACTCAATGTTCTCAGGTCAATAATTTCAATTGATACACCATGGCTTTTTTCCAGGATACGAGCAGCTTCCAGAGATTTGTAGACCATGAGTCCATATGTCACAATGGTCAGATCATTCCCTTCTCTAACTACAGCAGCCTGTCCAAATGGCAGGAGATAATTCTCATCGGGTTCTGGACGCTTGGCAAAACCCTGTCGATACATCCCTTTGTGTTCCAGGAAGAGGACGGGATCATCAATACGACAGGCGTATTTCAATAACCCTTTGGCATCTGCCGCATTGGATGGATAGACAATATGGATACCTGGTAGGTGCATAAAAAAGCCCTCGATGCTCTGGCTATGACAGAGACCACCATGAATATATCCACCCACTGGTGTTCGAATAACCATGGGACAGGAATAGGTGTTATTGCTTCGATAGCGAATGGTTGCTACTTCATTACGGATCTGCATCATGGCTGTCCAGATGTAATCACCAAATTGAATTTCAACCACAGGCTTTAACCCGGCAACTGCAGCTCCAACAGCGGTTCCAACAATAGATGCTTCTGCCAGGGGTGAGTTAAAAACTCTGTCAGATCCAAAATCAGTTGAAAGTCCTTTGGTTGCTGTAAAAACGCCACCCTTCCCGTCAGCCACATCTTGGCCGTAAATGATCATGTTTTCATTGCGGGTCATTTCTTCATAGAGGGCATGATTTACGGCATCTACAATGACCAATTCATTCCCTTTTGATGGAGGCTCTATCACTTCAACTTCCAGTAAATTCTCGTCGATCACATAGCGGGTTGCTTCTGATTTTTCAGGGTAAGGGGCTGACATGGCACGTTCGGCAACCTCATCAACTGCATCAATGACTTCATTCCAGGCAACCTGAAATTCCTCTGGACTTATAATTCCATCTATTTCACAAGAGGTTCTGAATCTTTCGATGGGATCGCGTTTTTGTTCTTCGGTCAGTTCCTCAGCATCCCTGTATTTACGATGGTCGTCGGAAGATGAGTGGGGCATGAGCCGCACCACGTTAGAAACCACAATAGCTGGTCCGTTTCCGTCACGGATGCTCTTAATCGCTTCGGTGAAGGTTTTGTGGGCTTCGAAAAAGTCAGTACCATCAGTTTCAAACCGGTTGAGGTTTCGATAGCCACCCACCATATCATATACGGACCCTTCTGCCATCTGGGAAGCCTTGGGGACGGAGATGGCGAATCCATTATCTTCAATATGAAACAGGACGGGGAGTTTCTCACGGCTTGCCCAATTAAGTGCTTCATGGAATTCGCCCTGACTGGTAGTTCCTTCTCCTGATGAAACATAGACCAGGGCACCTGTATCTGATTTTTTGGCTGCCATGGCAGTACCGACTGCCTGAAGGTATTGTGTTCCTGTAGGGCTGGATTGGGATACGATATTTAATTCTTTTTTACCATAATGCTGGGGGAGTTGGCGGCCTCCAGAGCCAGGATCATCCTGCTTAGCCAGAAAGCCCAGAAAGAGATCTTCCATGGTCATTCCAAGCCCTAGAACCATGGCTTGGTCACGGTAGTACGGGTATGACCAATCTACTTCAGGATTCATGTTCATGGCACAGGCAAGTTGAGCCCCCTCATGACCGGCTGCTCCAATATGAAAAAAGGATTTTCCCTGGCGTAAAAGGGTTAGCATTTTCTCATCAGTTCGACGAGAGGTAGCCATAATCTTGAAAATTTTGAGGAGTTCTTCTTTGGAGTAACCCCTAAAGCTTTTAGCCACGCAAAATCTCCACTTAAATGTTTATCGTATTGTCGAATTCAAAAACAGATTGAAACGCAGAAATCAGGGTAGGAGAGACTTCTGATAGTTCAATGTCTCGCCCCAATAGCTTTTTCATACTCACAACCCCTTTTCCCTGGATACCACAGGGTATCATGCCGTGGAAATATGACATATTAGGTCTCACATTCAAGGCAAATCCATGCATGGTGACCCAGCGGGAAAGACGCACACCCATGGCACAGATTTTTTGATTCCCCACCCAAACACCTGTCATCCCTTTGATGCGTTCTCCTGAAACATTAAAGTGTTTCAATGTCAGAATGATAACCTCTTCCAGGTTTCTCATATACCAACTGACGCTCTTTTTGTGATCCTCAAGATTGATGATGGGGTATCCAACAAGTTGTCCTGGACCATGCCAGGTGATATCACCACCGCGATCGCTCTGAATGACTTCAGCATCCTGGGGATCAAGGAGGTTGGACCGGTCAGAGTTTTTACCAAAAGTATACACGGGGGGATGTTCAATGAGGATTAGCGTATCAGAAATATCACCGGCTAATCTACTGGCATGGGTTTGCTTCTGATACTCCCAGGCTTCTTCATAGGGTGTAATACCTTTTTGTATAATTCTTAAATCATTCACCATGCTAAAACAGGACTTCCAATTTCTGACAAATTGATTCCAGCAGTTCTGTATCCTTTTCTGTAAAAGGTGCTGTGGCATGTGAGTCAATATCAAGTTCTGCTACAAACACTCCATCTTTCATAATGGGAAACACAACCTCTGAGTTCACATCTACACTGCACGACAGGTAATTATCTTCTAAACTGACATCCTGTATGATTCGGCTTGTTTGGGAAACAGCAACCTGACCACAGATGCCTTTCCCAAATGCGATTTTTACATGGTCTGTGGGAGCTCCTACATAGGGTCCCAAGATCAAATTTTCGCCAGATTCGTCAACAATATAGAAGCCTACCCAATCATAGTGGGCGATCTGTTCTGCCAGCAATTCTGAGACCCCCCTCAATACATCATCTCGGTTTTCGTGGGTTGATATCAAGGTATCAACTGAGATAAGAATTGGCTCTATAGCAGGAAATGGTTTATTCATAAAAAAATCCTCAAATTTCAGCCTTGAGTGTAAGTACTTTGAACCTTGTTGCCAAGCAGGTTCCACCCGTTTTAATTCCGGTCATGGTAACCATTGACAGTCTTCCCAATAGTTTGGGAAGCACCAAAAGCTCTATATCTCGTGGAAACTTACTGATAGCAAACAACATATTGTAGGTCTTCCCAGTTTATTGGGATTGCGACTGTCACATTTGATTCTTAAATATGGCTAGAGGTGAATGCCTCGATCAAGAGCAAGACCTGAAGCCTCCATGATCATTTCAGAAAGGGTTGGATGTGCATGAATTGTTTCCAATATGGTTTCATGGGTTGCCTCAAGTGAACGGGCAATGCCAATTTCAGCGATGAGCTCCGTGGCTTCAGCGCCGATGATGTGTGCACCCAGCAATTCTCCATATTTTGCATCATAGATCAGCTTGGTAAATCCGTCTGTTTCACCTGCAGCCATGGCTTTTCCAGAAACACGATAGGGGAATTTGCCAATCTTTATTTCATATCCGGCTTCACGAGCTGCCTTTTCAGTCAAACCAACTGAGGCTACTTGAGGGGTGCAATAGGTACAACCCGGGACATTATCATATCGCATGGGCTTTACATTCAGACCGGCAAGATGCTCAACAGCTGTGATTCCCTCATGGGAGGCCACATGTGCCAGCCAGGGCGGGCCTGCCACATCACCAATGGCATATATCCCAGCAGTCGTTGTCTGCATATAGTCATTGGTTTTAATCCAACCATTCTCCAGTTCGACACCTGCATCCTCAAGTCCCAGCTTCTCGATATTTCCCTGGACACCAATGGCAACTAGAACCTTATCCGCTTCCAGTTCTTTGACCTCACCACTTTCACTCTTCACACGGACAACTGCTTGATTTCCCGTAACAGAGATACCTTCAACTCGAGAGCTGGTAAGGGTCTTGATCTTTTTACGTTTGAACATTTTTTGAAGTTCAGCGGACACATCATCATCTTCTATAGGAAGAATTTGGGGTAGCATCTCAATGACTGTTACCTGGCTGCCCATGGCGGCGTAAAAATCGGCAAACTCCACACCGATGGCTCCTGCCCCAACAACAACCAATTGCTCAGGGATTGATTCAAGACTCATGGCTTCTTTGGAGGAGATAATAACCTCTCCATCAAAAGCAACACCGGGCATGGGACGTGGGCGAGCACCAGTGGCAACAATAATGTGTTCAGCGGAGATCTGCTTGTCCTCGATAGCGATTTGATGATTTCCAAGTAAACGTGCGCTTCCATTGATGACATCCACGGTGTTCTTCTTCATCAAAAAATCAACACCTTTTGAAAGCTGACCGGCAACCTGTCGCGAACGCTTGATAACAGAGGGAAAGTCTACCTCCACATCACCCACCTGAACGCCAAACTTCTTTGCTTTTTGAGCCGTACGCAGCACTTCGGCACTTTTCAAAAGGGCTTTAGTGGGGATGCATCCCCAATTCAGACAGATACCACCCAGGGCAGCTCGCTCAATCACCACAGCTTTTTTACCGAGTTGGGCTGCACGAATGGCGGCCACATATCCACCTGGTCCACCACCGATTATTGCGACATCATATTTTATTGATTTCATGATTGTTCCTCGTTGTAATCACAACCTTGCGAAGGCTTAGAGCCTTCTCAAGACTTCTCTTTAAGGTGGACCCGTAACGCCTCCAACTTCTCAACTGTTCCTATGTCAATCCAATAGGCATCACCTATGGGAAATGAACCAATGTTTTCTCCGGCTTGAGCTGCCTTCATATACACGGGAATGGTAGAAAATATGTCACCCATGCCATCCATATATTTAAACAAGCGGGGAGATATAACTTGAATTCCCTGGAATGCCCACGCTTCGAAGGGGTCACTATTCCAGGAGATGGTATCACCTGTTTTACGGTTCTCCCACCCACACAAATAGTTCTCTTCATTGAATCGCAGATATCTTGAGGTGTTACGATCAGCAACTGCCAGGGTTGCCAGATTATTTTGATCTACATGTTGATTGAAAAGGGCGTGCAGGTCCAGTGTCGAATAAATATCACTGTTGCAGACCAGGAAAGCTTCTTCATTCTGGAAATACTCTACCGCGTGGAGCAAGCCTCCACCTGTCTCTAGAAGTTCTTCTTCTCTGGATATATGTATGGTCATACCAAACTCTTTAGACTCAACAAAATCCACGACCTGTTCGGCGAAATGATGAACATTTATTACCAGGGTGTCAACTCCAGCTGCTTTCAGTTTCAAAATATTGTGCTCAAGGAGTGTCTTGTCACCTGCCATCACCAGACATTTTGGATGTCGGTCAGTCAGGGGTTTTAACCGAGTTCCTTTACCCGCAGCAAAAAGCATAGCTTTCATATTTTACACAGCACCCATTCTTGCCTATTGCTCTAGCTCTCTATGGTGGAGAACTACATCAATATCATGGGTTTCCTTCAGGTGGGCTGCCAGACGGTTGGCTGAATGCACTGAACGGTGTTGACCACCTGTACAACCAAAACTGATCATTAGATCTGTAAAGTTCTGTTCCTCATAACTGGTTACTGCAGCATCCACCATGGTGTAGATCCGTCTTAACCAGCGGTCCATATCTGGTTTGTCTGCAAACCAGTCAACGACTTCCTGGTCGTTAGCCGATAATTTTTTATAGGCAATTTCACGACCTGGATTGGGTAAAAAACGACAATCAAAAACAAATCCGCCACCATGACCCCGGTCATCAACCGGTACACCTTTTTTAAATGAGAAGCTGGAAATGCGAACCTTGAGTCTCAGGTTTGCCTTACCAAACTCCCGAAGCGCAGAGGATTGAATAAGCTGCTGAAAAACATCCTTCATCACCGGAATTTCGATGGGTAGATCAACCTTACGCATCAAGTATTCCAGGTTTCTAATGGCATAGGGAATACTCTGGAGAAAGTGGGTTTTCCGCTCATAAAAACCTCGATACCCATAGGCTCCCATGGCTTGCATGATGCGGATAAACACAAAGGCATAATAGTGTTTTGTAAATGCCTCACGGTCAATGGGAAGGATTTCATTTACAGCATTCAGATAATGATCAAGAAGGTGTTCTCTAACCTCAAAAGGAAGGTCTGCTTTGGCATCAAAAAGGAGAGAAGCGATATCATATTGAAGAGCACCCTTACGCCCTCCCTGATAATCAATAAACCAGGGCTTACCATCTTTGAGCATGATATTTCGGGATTGAAAATCGCGATACAGAAAATGGTTTCCATCAGCTTCCAGGAGAAAGTCTGTAAACGTACGAAAATCCTGTTCCAATTTTTGCTCATTGAATCTGATGTGAGCCAATTTTAGAAAGTAGTATTTGAAGTAGTTCAGGTCCCACATCATGGACTGACGATCAAAACTGTGGTGGGGGTATGATTTTCTATAGTCAAGACCTTCACCACCTTTGATTTGGAATTGAGGGAGTAAGGAAACGACCTGCTCGTAAGTTTTGAGTAGTTCTGGTGGAAAATCTTTTTGCCCTTCACGAACCTTCAACAGATAGTCAAAGAGAGTCACATCACCCAGGTCTTCCTGAAGGTAGATATCACTGGACAAGTCTTCGGCGTAAATTTCCGGAACAGTCAAGCCTTTGGAGTGAAAATGTTTTGAGAAGGAAATGAAAGCATCATTCTCGAGCCTGTCCTGGTTTTTCGCACCGATTACAGAGCGCTTCCCGTTTGTGATCCGAAAGTATTCTCTGTTAGACCCATGGGCTGGGAGTGGGCTTAAATCTTCAACCTTTTCACCAAAATGGGTTTCAAATAGCTGTTTCAACTTTTCAGGCATATCTCTCTCTTTTATTTCACGTCTAATTCATGGTTAATGATAAAATGTATATCTATTGAGCCACAGATTTACACGGATTATTACTGATAGTCTTTCCTGCTAGACTTATCCCTATAAACCTATTTATTAATTTTGCGATCTTTGCGACCTCTGCGGTTAATCGCTTTCACCAAAATGGGTCTCAAATAATTGTTTCAACTTTTCAGGCATATCTCTCTCTTTTATTTCATTTCTTATTCAAGGTTAACGATTAACTCGTGAGTCACAGATTTGCACGGATTCTCACTGATAGTCTTTCCTGTTAGACTTAATCGTATAAACCTATCTATAAGTTTTGCGTGCTTTGCGACCTCTGCGGTTAAGTGCTCTAGTGAGTCCTGCTTAGAGGTTCTTCATACTGATGATACTCAAAAACTCAGCCCGAGTTTCAGCTTCATCATGAAATTCACCCAACATGGCAGAGGTTGTGGCAAAAGAGTTCTGTTTTTCTACGCCACGCATCTGCATGCAAAGATGACGTCCCTCAAGAACAACTGCCACGCCTGCAGGGTCCAACAAGCCATTCAACGCCTCAGCAACCTGATGGGTAATCCGTTCCTGGATTTGAAGACGGCGGGAATACATTTCAAGAATTCTGGGTATTTTTGACAGGCCAATCACCTTGCCTCTGGGGATATAAGCAACATGGGCTTTTCCAAAAAAGGGCAACATGTGGTGCTCACACATACTGAAAAATTCAATATCTCTGACCACCACCATTTCTGAACACTTATCTTCAAAAATGGCATCATTCAACACCTCTTCAAGATTCTGTTCATACCCTCGAGCTATGAATTTCCAGGCTTTGGCTACGCGATGTGGGGTTCGAATCAAACCCTCTCTAGTGGGGTCTTCACCTATTTCTGTTAACAAACTATGGGTAAGGTCTTCAAGTTTTTTCAAGTCTTCCATTATTTCTCCTGCCCTTCGGCTGATAATTCTAATTCAACATCCACAAGTGGATCAATCTCCAGATAGCGTGAAAGATAATGTACACCAAGATAAAAAGGACCGGTATCAATCAGCGCGACAAACAATTTAAAGGTGTATCCTGATGCAATAAAGATGAGTAGTTGATTAAAAATTGGTTTAGCCATATCTACTGGAAGCGCTTTGGCATAGTAGTGGGTTACCAGGATAACAGCCACCGTGTCTACGAGCTGACTGACCAGCGTGGAACCGTTGTTTCTTAACCAGAGATGTTTTCCTTTGGTTAATTTCTTCCAGAAGTGGAACATGTAAACATCCACAAATTGAGCTGCCAGATATGCAATCATAGAAGCTGTCACAGCCCCAAACGTTAATGCCCTGACTTCATGGAATATGGGTAGTCGCCCTGCAGCATCCCTGGCAATTTCACCAGAAGCTGTCAGGGTTTCGAAACCAGGCATGATTCCTCCCAACCACATAATAAACATGACCCACAGGTTCAAAATCAAACCTACAAATACCACAAAATTTGCGCGCTTGCGTCCATAAAGTTCACTGATTAGATCGGTAGCGAGAAAGGTTAGCGGATATGGCAATACTCCGACAGCAACTGCAAAAACAATGTCTCCCGTGCTTTCAAAATTCAAGGTGAATAACTTGATAAAGCGACTGATTCCCAGAATGTTAAGCATAGCCAGGGTTCCCAGAAACAGTCCCGCCAGGATCAGGAAAACCCGTTCTCTTCGCTGAGCAATTTCAGGCGAGGGGGTGGTATTGTTAAATATCATATTTCATCCTCTGCAAGGAGTTGTGTGATTTTTCAGGTATTTCGAAAGCTCTATTTTGGACCGTAATAGTCCGTATAAATGGTTGGGGTTTCCTGAAGACGGATACGATATAGCTCTCCATCCTTCAGATTTGTAGCAATCTGTTCCCAGATCCAGACGACCATGTTTTCTGTAGAGGGTTGCTTGCCGTGAAACCAGGGGATATCCTTTTCGATCAACTTGTGGTCAACCAGAGAGATCACATGTTCTTTTACCACATCTTTCACATGGCCAAGATCCACCAGAAATCCTGTGGCGGGATTAACCTCTCCAGTGATTGATACTGTCAGTTCATAATTATGACCATGTACATTCAAATCCTCACCAAAAGTGGCAAGGTTCTCCGCTTCGGACATGGCAGGGTTTCCGTATTGATGTGCAGCGCAAAAGTGAAAAACTTTATTCAAAACGATCATGTCTGTTCCTTTGATTTTGCCTGGAATTTATTTTTAAGACTTCGAATGTCAATCATCGTACAATACAGGCACTCTTCAACCAGGCCATTGACGCTTTAGTAAATAGATTCATCCTTCCAGCGGGTAATGCGCCAGATACCTTCAGGGTCTTCAATAAAATCGAATACTGCATTTCCGGAGATATTGTCATTGCCACCGATAGTCAGATCAAATGTTTTGGTCAGGCTGATCACACCTGTTTCAGACGTATCTTTTGCAATCGTAGCATTCCACACCAGTGTGAACTGATCGTAAGTTCTAAACAATCGACCTGTAGTCCTAAGCTCAGTATCTCGACCCCAGAAGTCCTGACCCCCAGTTCCCCCTAACTCTGGATCATAGTAGAGAAAGATGAAGCTGGTGTCCAGCAGTTTGCTGTATGCAACACTGTCACGATAAATATAGGCATAACGAAAATTTTGCAGGACATCATCTGGCGATCGTTGATCTGTGAGTATGAGGCTAACCTCTCCATCCAGGGCACCTTTAGTAGGCGCAAAAGGGTTCCAACACCCCCCCAGAAACAAAACCAGAAATAGCACAAATGGTAATATAGTTTGTGGTTTTGGAGTCACTTATTGAACCTGTGTTTTTAGATCGCTCCAACAGGGGAGCGAATCAGACTTTATGTCCTGCCAGACAGAAATTTCATAGAGTAGGTCAACATTTTGAATTAGCGTCAGGGTTGCCTGTCCCTTGATTTGTCCTGGGAGAGGAACCTGATCCTCCTCATATGAAAGTGTTAAGGAATAATCTGCAATGATCTCATAACGATCATCGATTGGGGACAATTGCTCAACATCCCATTCAAGGCGCTGAAGCCCATCCTGGTTGAGGGATTGAAATAGTTTGGTGATGAAGTTTTCTTCCTCAACATACCCCCAATTGTCGAACACACCGGGTTGTGAGCTGGCAACACCTTGATCAGGAAAAAAGGTGAATGTTCCGCCTGATTCATCATTTGCCAGAACATCCAGGTGATAATTTTGTTTATAAGCGGGGAATGCATTTGAAAGGTTTTGGAGTACGATTTCCGGTGAGGTCGGTGGCATCCAGGCATAGGGATCTAACTCTCCAACAGGCGGTTCAGATTCACGGGGCGTAAACAGCTCGCAGCCCATTAAAACCAGTACACTCAGGATGGAAATGGTTAACCCTCTCATAAAGGCGAAACTACACGATGTTGCCTCAAAAGCAAATCAGATGTTGTGCCTTTCTTATTACGAGAGCTATTTTCAAGCAATGGAGTTAAAATAGATATGAGAATTTTTGCCTGCATGGCGAGCTCCCTGGATGGAAAGATTGGTCCGGCAGGCGTTGATCACTTTATAGCCATCGGATCTCGGTATGATCTGGAGAACCTCATTTCTCTCAGAGATGAGGCTGATGGAATTTTGTTTGGTGCCAGCACTTTTAGAGCATGGCCAAAAATACACCGAGGAAATGACCCGACAAAAACAGCGCACCATTTCATCATGAGTCGGAGCCTTAATATTGATTTTAATTCAGAGTTATTCCTGAATGACCACGTTCCCGTGACTCTCTTTTCAAGCTCTCTACAACCCTTTGATAGTCATTTGTTACCTGAGCACGTTCAGATTGTAACCACCCCCAATGGACCAGAACAAGTTGATCATATTTTGAGCTACATTGAGGACTGTGGTATAAAATCACTAATGATCGAAGGGGGAGGTCAAATACTGCATCAGTTTATTGATGGGAAGGCTCTTCAAGAGCTTTTTTTGACCCTGGTACCTGCAGTCATAGGTGATATTGATGCACCTGGACTTCTGGGAGACCTAAGCCTGAAAAAGCCCCCGCAAGTCAAAGTAATAAAAAGCAAAATGGTGGGAGATGAAATTTACTTGCATCTCTGGCTAGACTACTCCACACCCTAGGCAATCATTCTTTTCAAGTCCACGTCAGTCGGAGATACTAACCATGGCAGCAGAAATAGAGTTTAAAACCGGTCGTACCTTACCCCATGATCAAATCATTTCGTTATACAACTCTGTCAATTGGAGTGCTTACACGGCAGGAGAAGCGGGTTTAAGGCTTAAAGAAGCCATCAATAATTCAACCTACGTGGTGTCAGCCTGGAGTGGACAACAACTCGTCGGTATGGCACGCTGTCTCTCTGACGATGTCTCAATATTTTATCTTCAGGATATTCTTATCCGCCCTGAATTTCAACGACAGGGTTTTGGACGGAAATTGCTAAATCATTGCCTCCATCGGTTTGAACATGTCAGAATGAAAGTTCTATTAACTGATGACGAGGAGCGACAGGTTCGCTTCTATGAGTCCATGGGGTTTCAGAATACTTCAGGCCTATCCACAACAAAATTGAATACATATGTCAGTATTGCAGGGAAAAAACTTGAGTAGACGATGTTTTTCTGGGCGCAATCATCTCCTGTTCTGTCATGGAGATGTAAATATTTCCAGATTGGTTTAATTTTTTTACAAACTGTTTTAGCTTATGTTCTATGCACATGTAAGTATTTGTTTCTGTTGAATACCATTAAAGGGTTGGAATCATGAAGTATCATATAGTTTCACTTTTACTCGTTATTGTTGGTCTACACGCTGATTACCCGGACCAGCATCGTGTCGCTCGAACCAGCGACATGTGGGATCGCATCAGCAGTAACAGTAATATTGTTCTCAATGAAGATGAAACTGCCCTGACTCTGGCAAATGGAGAGACCTTGGGGTTTTTCACGTTAACACCTGACACGCTCCCACAACCCTTCGATCGTGGTTTGCCTTCATGGAATGGGACTGCTGGAAATGATGATAGTGGCTTTAAAGTTTCTATTCGCTTCAAAGACGGAACGGACTGGTCACCCTGGCTCACCGTTGGGTTTTGGAAGGAAGACAACTGGAGCCCCTATGGAGCAACTTCTTATGCCTCTGGTCATATTGATATTGATTATGCTGTCCTTGATGATTTTCACACGATCTGGCAATGGCGCGTTGTTATGAAACGTCAGGCTGCCAGTCATCCTTCGCCCACCATTGACAAACTCAGTTTTTTTGTAAGCGATCAGCGTACAACTGATAATCTAGATCTTGCTGCCATTACAGCTGATGATCCTCCCGAGATATTTATCCCGACCTCTTTTGTCTGTCAATACAATGTGGATCCTGAGATTGGTGGCAGTATCTGCTCACCAACCTCCACAGTTCTGGCTCTCCGTAGTTTGGATATTGAAGTTGATGCTTATGATTTTGCCATAGATAATTATGATGATCACTGGAATCTATTTGGTGTTTGGCCGCGAGCCGTTCAAAACGCCAGCACTTTTCCTGTTGATGCCGCTGTTACACGGTATCGTACCTGGAGCCAGGCTTATGATACGCTTGCAGCCGGGGGGCGAGTTGTAATGTCAGTGGGTCAACCACTGTATGCCGGTCACCTCATGATGTTGGCGGGATTTGATGCCCAGGGGGATCCACTGGTACATGATCCAGCAAAACAAAATGGGTATTCCTATGAGTTTAACAAATACCAACTCTCTCAATCATGGTTTAACAAGGGTGGGGTTGGCTACACCATCTATCCAGAAGAAACTGTTGTGGCGATAGATGGTAACCACAGGGCTCCCTTTCCTGACCAGGCAGCCTTACATCAAAATTTTCCAAACCCCTTTAACCCCAGCACCACGATTCGTTTTGAGTTAAGCTCAGCTTCAAATGTTAAAATCAATATTTATGATATTGGCGGACGGATCGTCAGCCATTTGACAAATTCAATGTATTTGGCTGGGTCACATGGGATCACCTGGAACGCGGAAAATCTCGCAGCAGGTGTCTACCTGGTACAGCTTGAAACTAAAGGACAAACCTTTTACAAGCGTATCACCCTCATAAAATAGTTTGGGGTAATCCTGGTTTTGCCGAGTTAAAAGGGAAAGGGGTCGTAATAATGCCAGAACTGATTGAATCTCCTACCATCATTGAAGCCGCAGGTAACAAGCCCAAGAAAATTGAAGAGTTTGTGGGTCTGGTTAACTCAAACACATCTGAGGTGAGCATCGCCCGGATGACGTCTCCCCAGGGGTGGGTGGAACCTGGACAGCGTCCAGAATTCACTGAAATCACATTGGTTTTAAGGGGGTTATTGCATCTTGAGTTTGAGGGAGGAAGCCTGGATGTTCATACAGGCCAGTCAGTGATCACCTACCCAGGCGAATGGATGCAATACAGTACTCCAGAAGCTGATGGTGCTGAATACATAGCGGTTTGCCTGCCAGCTTTTTCACCTGACACCGTCCATAGGGATGAATGATGTTCTGGTTGATTAAAACGGCCAGAAAATTGGGGTAAGCACAGAGGCTAGAATCCAGAAAAGCAGGTTCAGAGGCGCTCCAGCCTTTACATAATCCATAAACTGATATTTACCGGGACCATACACCATGAGGTTGGTTTGATAACCAATAGGGGTCATAAAACTTGCTGATGCAGCATAGCAAATCGCAAAAATCAAAGGTCGTGAATCAATTCCCATATTATCAGCTGCCGCAATGGCAATGGGGGTCAGTACGATGGCAGCAGCATTGTTCGAAACAACGGCTGTTGTCACGGCCGTGATGATATAGAGACTTGAGAGTAACGCATAGGGAGCCATCTTCTCCGGAAAAAACCTGGCCAACGAGGTCACACTCTCACCGATCAGAGCTGCAGCACCACTGGTTTCCATGGCGGTTCCAAAAGGTATAAAAGCAGCTATAAAAATAATGACAGGCCAATTGATGGATCCATATGCTTCACGAGTGGAAATGTGCTGAGTAACCAGCAACAGAAAAGCGCCTGCCAGAGCTGCAGCTAAAATATCTACGACACCCGTTGCCGCAGAAAGCATGATGATGGGGATGACAATCACGGCCAACCAACGAATTCGTTTCTTTCGCATGTTGATTTCGTGGTGTTGCAGGATGATAAGGTCGGGGTCGTTACGCATTTCAGCGATCTGGTCTGCCGGCATCAGCATGAGTAATGTATCTGCAAACCGCAAACGTATGTGAGCAATCTTTTGTTTTATGGTCATACCCCGCCGGCCAATTGCCAGTACAAATGCCTCATATCGCTTTCTGAAGTCCAAGTCACTCAGTGACTTTCCTGAAAGCGTGGATTCTGGACCAATTAACCCTTCCACCAGAACATTATCACCCTCTTGCAATTCTTTCTCACCCAGTTTGATATCAGAGAGCGCTAACACCTTTTCCTGTTGATGAAATTTCATGAAGTTATCAAGGGCACCTTTGGTCAGGAGTATATCACCCTGTAATAGAGGCAGATCAGCAATATTGGATGTGATTTGCTCTCCATCTCGTATTACGCCCAATACTGTGATTTCATATTTCTCATTGATATGTCGATCTCGACAGGTGGACCCGATGAGGGGAGAATCTTTGTCAACACGAAACTCTGTGAGGTAGGTCGACATATGATATTTACCAACCAGCGTACTCACGGGAGCTCTTGCTGGTAGAAGTCGCGGTAAAATCAACAAGCTATAGAGGGAGCCAATAGCCAGAAAAACCAAACCCAACGGTAAAAACTCAAACATCCCAAGCGGCTTGATCCCATGTGCTTCTCCTACTGAACTAACCAGCAGGTTTGTAGAAGTGCCAATGAGGGTAATTGTGCCACCATATATGGCGGCATAGGAAAGGGGTAATAATATTTTTGACGGAGATATGCGAAATTTTGATGCCATATGCATGGCGACAGGGATAAAAATAGCAACAGCAGCAACATTATTTATAAACCCTGAAAAGAGGCTGACGGTCACAAGAAAGAGCCCCATGCCCAGCCACTTCACCTTTTTTTCCATATCAAAAAAGTATTGAGCCAGATTTTCAAGCACACCGGTTTTAACCAGTGCATGACTGAGCACAAACATGACAGCCACAGTCAGCACCGCTTTGTTGCTGAACCCTGCCACAGCCTGATCGCTATCAACATATCCCGTAAACCAGAGGATGAGAAGTAGACCGATACCCAGCACATCAATGGGAAGTGCTTCCATAACCAGAAGGACGAGAAGAACTATCATCAGAATAAAAATCCCCAGAAGACTAAGGCTCATATCATTCCTTTACCAGTTATTGTACGAAAGTGCTGAAACCCTCAACTGCAGGTCGTCACTCAGAAGAAATCCGACAGAATTTCTCATAATTAGCAAAAGTTATTGTGGCTAAATGAATTGAGCAAGGATAAACGGATAATCATAAGGGGTGAAATTTGGTAGGATAATACACTTATTCTACCTCAAGGGGGTCTCTCTGGGTTGGTTTTCATTGATCCCTATCTAGTACGGAAAAGGCTTGGTGGGTTGGAGCCGTTTATTAAATTCCGCACTGTTATCAAACCGATGCGTTTCAAAATAAAATGAGGAAGTACCACATGAAGAAACTTGTTACCTTAACCCTTTTTGCACTGCTTTTAGTCGGCGGAGTCTATGCTGATAAAGTTGCCGTTGTTTCAAAAGTTCAGGGTGATGTACTCTTGCAAAAGGCTGAAGATTTTGACTATAACACCCCTGTTACCATGGGTACCATCCTCAATAATAACGATCAAATAAAAGTAAATGATGGTTTTGCAGTGATGCTACTGCTTGATGATAAAAGTCAGGTCAAACTTCGTGAGAACACCGAAGTTGCCATCAACATGGTTGAAGACCTTGGCGGTTCTGGCTATCACGTCAGATTGGAATACGGGCAAGCCCTAACAAAATATGCTAAAGGTGCTGACTTTGAATTCCAACTACATACCCCAACCTCAGTTGCTTCCATTAAAGGAACTGAGTTTTGGACGGTGACAGACCCTGAAACTGGTGACCAGGTTATTGTGCTTGAAGGTCAGGTAGATGTGATGAATCAGCTCACAGGAATGATCAGTACCGCTGGTCCTGGAGAGACTGTCACCTCATCAACCGATGGTTATATCGAAACTGGAGAAACTCAAGAGGGAACAGTGCCTGAGGATCCAGACGATGGCGCAGAAGAAACTGAACAAGGTGCAGGCGAGGAAGAGGGTGAAGAAGAAACAACAGAAGAGGAAACTCTGGTTGAAGATACCCCTGATGAAACAGTGACAGGTGACACATCAGTTCCCCCATCTACTGTTGTCGAAACAACTCCTGAGCCTGAAGCTGAAGAAGAGGATGAAGATGAAGGTGACGGTGGTGGTCTGGCTATGGATGCCGGTTTTGGAGCCGTGACCATCGATGGACAACTCTACAACCAAATCGCCCTGCGTCCAGATATCTCAATAGGTAAGCTGGGTGTGGGTCTGGATGTGGTTATCTACATGGATCAGGATGGAAACATTCGTAAAGAAGAATGGGACGAATATAAAGATATCATTGACAAGATTATGTATGTCCGCTGGGGTCAGCCTGGAGATCCATTCTTTGTTCGCGTTGGAACACTGGAGAATGTAGTTCTAGGTTATGGTCTTTTCATGAATGGTTATTCAAATATGATGGAATATCCATCCATTAGAAAAACCGGTCATCATGTGGGTTTCAAGCTAGGCAATTTTGGTGTTGAGAATGTTGTTGCTAACTATAAGGAATTCTCCTTTAGTGGTGAAAGTACAGGACTTGGTGTCATGGGTGTTCGCGGAACCTACTCACTGGGCAAGCTTACTTTTGGTAGCACACTGGTCATGGATAACAATCAATATCTTGGTCTGAAAGATGAAGATGGGGATTACATCCCAGACCTGGTAGATGATTTTCCAAACCATGCTAACTATTCAAAAGATACAGATGGTGATGGTAGACCAGATTGGCTATCTGACCCAATCGATATTGATGGTGACGGTGTCACAGATGAAGAATATGATATCGATGGTGATGGTAAAACTGATAATTTTAGCGGGCAAAACTGGGATGACAACATCTACGAAAAACCCGACCCCTTTGATATCAGTGAAAATCCAAGCACTGTTGGTGGTATCAGTTTTGACATCGCCTACCCAATACTTAACATGGAAAAACTGAAGTTGATTCTTTATGCTGAGGCAGGTCAATATTTTGGTACAGCAGACTCCATGTGGTTTGATGACAATGGTACCTTAAGAAAGAAAGAGGTTCTTTATGGCATGGGTGCTACAGCGCCTGGTCTCCGCGCCCAAATTTTCAATTTCTTAACTGCCACCGTAGAATTTCGAATCACACCAACTGGAAACTTCGTTTACGGTCTGTTTGATAAAAACTATGACCTAGAACGTGTTGGGTTCATCGATTATGCTGGCGCAGGTTTAAAACCCAGGACACGATATGAGAAACTCTATGACAACTCTTCCATGATGGGTGTTTTTGGTAGTGTTGGCGCGGACATTATGGGTCTCGTGACACTGCAGGCTGGCTATCAGCACATGACCTCAGATGAGTCTGAAGTCAAAGGTATTCAGGGCAGCATCGGTATTGCTCCCAACCTGATTCCCAAGGTTGAGGCAGCAAATGCCTATATCCTACGTATGAACGTGGATGACCCCTGGGCTATCGAGAGTGAAGGTACGCTCATGGGCTACTATGTAACCATGGGTCTCGGTGGTGGAGCAACCCTCACCTGGGATTTCCGTCAGAGTTATATCGACCTGGATGGGAATGGAATCATCGATACAGATCCTGAATCTGGTGAGGTGGTAGCTCAGACAAGTATCGAAACGGGTTTTTCTTTCTAAGTCTGAAACTAACATAAGCTTAAAAAACGCCTCGGTTTTCCGGGGCGTTTTTATTACTGCCTCACCTTGAAAAGTGTTTGATCGCAGGTTTTTGAGACAGAGTCTCACTTGACCTTTCATTTAACGCCGAATAGCGAGCTGGATAACCCTTCATCGAAAACACAGCAAAAGCCTGGCGCTCAAGACTATAATAGCAAACAATGAAATTCAATGGTGAAGGATTGTAACAATGGTTAAATCGATTCGTATTATGCTGGGGGTGTTTATTATTTCAACCGCCTCATACGCCCAGCCTGAAACCACAATTGAAACCACGAAGCTTTCCGAGACGCTCTATCATTTTAAAGTGACGACTTTTTATCCCGTGAGCACACTTGCGTCAATCGGTCCAGATGGAATCCTGCTGGTAGACCCTGGTATGGAACAATCATCAGACGAGCTTTTAAAGACCCTGGCTGAGTTGAGTGACCAAAAGATTGTAAAGGTCATCAACACCCACTCTCACGATCATCATACCAGCATGAATAAAGTTTTGGGTGAAGATGTAGAAATCTTTGCACATGCTGCCAGTTTAGAGTTTATGAGGGGTGATCTTGATGTTTTGGTTGAATGGCCAAAAACAGCGTTACCCTCCAAGACAATCAATTCAAAAACCAGTTTCATTTTTAATGGAGAAGAGATATTACTTATTCCTGTTACAGGGGGTCATTGCGGTGATGATATCCTGGTTTACTTCCCTGAATCTAAAGTGGCGTGTACAGGTGGAGTGCTTAAGGCTGGGTCATACCCAATGGTAGATTTTGCACGAGGTGGGGATTTCAGGGGGTTTCCTGGTTTAGCCAGAGAAGCTTTAGAAATCTTTCCCGAAGATGTGACTTTTGTACAGTCCCATGGTGATAACTTCAATTACTCCAGAGCATTAAACTATGTGGAGCGGCTTGAGCAAAGTATTCCATTAATAAAAAATGCGTATTCATCAGGGCTTGATGCAGACAAAATGATCAAGGAAAATATTCTTCACAGTATTTCCACTGAAGACGAAGCTTTCCCCAATCGGAATTTCTGGATTAGAACCGTCTTTCGAGGGCTCTCTACAGAAAACAATGGGGTGAAAAAATCATTAACAGCCCCTCTTTACCGTGCCCTGCAAAGAGGCTCTGGATCAGATGCTGTAAAAGTTTATAAAACAATTAAGAAGTATGAGGCAGAGGATTATGGCTTCAATGAAAATGTCCTCAACATGCTGGGGTACTATTTGCTTGGTAAAGACCGTTTGAATGATGCCATTGCAATTTTCAAGCTGAATGTTAAAGAGTATCCAAAATCCTTTAATGTCTATGACAGTCTTGGCGAAGCGTATATGAATCGTGGCAATCTGTGGCGGGCAAAATACTATTATAAAAAATCATTACGTATCAACCCTGAAAATGAAAATGGCAGATCGATGTTAAAAAAACTCGCTAACACCTAGCGTGCTACAAACACCACTCCGCAACACGTAACATAAAAAAGACGCCTCATCCTAGAGGCGTCTTTTTATTAACCGATTTCTGTAAAAGCTTAACTGGCTGAAAGAAACTTTGCTTTTTGTTCCTTGTAGTAGTTGTCTTCTGGTTGCAGCTTGATGCACTCATCCATCACAGCGACAGCTTCATCGATACGGCCCAGTTTCCAGAGTACTTCGCCTTTTGTATCCATGATCTGGGCTTTATCCCGAGCAGCATCTTTGTCTGTGAACATCGCGATAGCTTGATTCACGCGCTCCAGGGCATTGTCCAGATTCAATTCAAGTTCTGTCATCCGCCAGGCATACCCATTGAGAAAACCAGGGCTTTCTTTTTGAACACCGGACATAAAGTCCACATACCGACGATAGGTATCCGCTTCAGCAGCGTTATCCTTTAAACCGCGGTAAAATCTTCGCAGTGCTTCATAGGCTTTGGGGAGTACCTCTGTACTGGTTTCATTGTTAATAAAAGAGACCAGTGTCTCAGGGTCATTATTCTCATTGGCGTGATAAAGAGCCATTTTCAAAGCGGCTGTTGAGTGGATCAGGGGCTCTACTGACTCAAGAGCAAACAGCATTTCCCAATAGGTCATAGCAGCCTTTAACCCAGTAGCAGACTCAACTTTTCCTGCCAGGGACACCAATAAATCAACGTTGCCTGGCTCATCCTGTAATCGTTTGACCAGATCAGGCATGGTGTTAATCCCATTTCGAATCCTCGTCATTTCTGCCAGGTATTCTGCCGGTGGCATATATCCGACAATTCGGTCTATTTCGTTCCCCTCTTCATCAACAAAGATGTAAGCAGGTATTCCAGATACTCTGAATTTTTGGGCCAGTTCTTTGTTTTGGGTGGAGTCCACATTGAGGTGGTATGAGACAAAATTTTCTGATGCATATTTTATAAGTGCAGGATCAATAAATGTTTCGGCGTCCAGCCGATTACAGGAGCCTCACCATTTGGCAAAAAATTCATACCCAACGATCTTACCGTTGGTCTCTACCTGAATACTTGCATCCGTAATCCAGGGGTAGGTTGGTGCTTCCTTTTCGGCGCAGGCAAAAAGCATCAGTCCAATTATGGCACCAAACCATAGTTTGTTAGTTTTCATGATCATCCTTTCAGTAAGTCGAATCAATTTATCGTCTTATTAAACTATTGTCATTATCAGGGGTTTGCAATGGCTCACTGTCACAAGGGGACGACTTTTCAGCCTAATGATTCAGTCGTGAACGTGTTGAGTAAACAGCCTTAACATCAAAACCAATAACCTTAATGCCTGCATGCTTCATTTTCATTCAAGTCCTGTTAAATTCCTTCTCCAGAACTATAGTCCTCATCTATTACTTTTAGTTCTTTTAATTTTAGCTCAAGAGCAGCAATCCGTTTTTGAGACATAATACCAAGTGCTACACCAGCCAAACCAAAAATAAAGCCAATTGTTTCCATATTATTCCTTTCAGTTATCTGTGTTTCAATGAACTCCAACTAAAATTGCATCTTCTGAATGAGCTTCTTATAGAGTTAAAAGCTTGTCATCTGCTTGAATATATTTAGAGAGAGTCGTTCCCATATAGTGTACATCGACACCAAACGATTTTAGGCTTGTGGTTACCTCAAATGAATCACTGCAAGCCTTACACGCCTCTACAGTCACTCCATGATTCAGCATTTCTGACACTAGCTCTTGAATCTCCTGGTCTGCAGCAACCAGTTTTGCTGAAGCGCCCCAGATAATCACGTTGATCTCATCCCACCATCCCTGGGCTTTTGCATTTACGACATACATTCCCAGCATATGAGTCACCGTGTCTTTGTTGTCTGTGGTCCAGAGGACATTGAGTCTACTCATCATAGCTCCTTCTTCGCGGGTTAATTATACCCGGATTTTCTCTTTTAGGATATTGTTACCCCGTCCTTTAGGACGCTGGTAAGTCTCCTCAGCATACCTGGACTTTAATCCAACTCTTTTGGGGCTAATGCCCAGTCTAATTTACCTGCTGGTATCCCCAGGCTAAAGCCTGCGGTAATTGATGCCAACACTATGGCTTGTCTACAACCGGGCAATAGTAAATTCATCATTTATCTCAAACAAAAAAAGGCTCCGCCCCTCGAGAACCTCTGGGTGACGGAGCCTTTTAAAACCAGCTAGTAAAAGTCTAATGAACGGTGTGATCGATAGATTTTTGAAGTTTAGGATCACCCATGGCAATGACTGGATCACTACCCATCCTGAAGAACAACCACCAGACAAAGATACCACCCATTCCCAGGAGGGTCGTGACGTGCATCCAGGATATCTGGAAATGATTATCATTGAACGTGGGGTTAACCATCCAGAAATGATCTACAAAGTGCATAAAGATGATCAGGCTTGCTAAGGAGACAATTAACACAGGAACCCGTTTGACAGCCCTGAATGCCAACATGATAAAGGGAACAATAAAATGGAAGATGATAAGAAACAGACTCACACCCTTCCAGCCATGCTCCCAACGATGGATAAACCAGAGGGTTTCTTCTGGAATATTACCATACCAGATCAGGAAGTATTGAGAACCACCGATGTAGGCCCACCACGCCGTGAAAGCGAACAGGAATTTACCAAAATCATGGGTGTGTTCAGCAGTCACTATGTCACCTGCACCATTTCTCCGCAACATGATTGCCAACAGGGAGAGCAGTGCCAGGCCACCTAAAAAACCACCTGAGAACACATAGACACCAAATATTGTTGAAAACCAGTGTGGATCAAGACTCATAAGCCAATCAAAGGCAAAAACAGTAACGGTCAGAGCAAAAAGAACTGTGCCACCTGCAGCTTTACGGCGCATTTTTCCCAGACTTTCTGCATCACCACCATCTTGTGCCAGAGAGAGTACACGGAGACCGCGAGCCAGCCAGGTCCAGATTACAAAGATGAGCACATTCCGGATGATAAAAAAGGTGGTGTTGAGATAAGGTGCCTTCCATTGAAGGATAGGATCGTGAGCCACGGCTTCCTCATGTGTCCAATGGAAAAGATCATGCATCCCAAAAAACAATGGAATCATTAAAACGCCCATTATGGGAAGCGTACAAGCCAGGTTTTCTGCCACGCGTCGCATGACAACCCCCCAATAGGCACCGGTTATGTGATGAATCAGAACAAAGAAAAGGCCACCAAGACCAAGGGTTGTTAGAAAAGTAAAAGCTGTTAGATAGGCCTGGAAGAATTGTGCATGATCCATAAATGCGCCTACAACAGAAAGGAGCAGACCAACCACACCAACGATCAATGCTTTTTGAGCAAAGGATCCAGTCTCTAATAATTCGTATGTTTTGTTGTCGAATTTCATAATGCGATCAAAACCTTTTAATTCTGTTGAATGGATCTGATGTAGCCAATGATTGCCCAACGATCTTCCACTGAAACCTGAGCCTTTAATGATGGCATATTTAGCCAGCCTTCAGATATGGCATTAAACATGTGCCCATCGCTCAATTTTTTGATGCGTTCATCATGAAAATTGGCTGGTGGAATAGGATATTCGTAATACAGAATCTTCCCTTTTCCATCTGCGTTCACACCATGACAAGCGGTACAATAAATGTCATAGCGCTCTTTACCACGCTCAAGCATGTCAGAAGTAATAGCCATAGGGGCGTTCATGATAAAGTCACCTGCGGCATCTTTACCCAGGAAATAGGCATCATCTTCCCGCAACTGACCACGGGCAACAGTCCCTTCCACGGGTGTCCTCATACTGGCACCATCCACAAAGAAATTACTTTCTGATTGTGCCTTGTATTTACCTTGAGAATCCATATTGGGGTTCAGGTGTATCGGTGGTTTTTCTGAAAAATTTCCACGTCCACACGAGATTACCAGAATCATAATACCAACGGTTAGCATCAGACGAGACAGTGATTTTATTGTATTCATCATCATCTCCTACTCGCCTGCCACAAGTTCGACATCGGTTCCACCAATTGAACTGAGGAACTCCTGGACTTGCGTGTCATCAAACTTTTCATCATCTGATTCAATACTGACATAAAAGGCATCATCAGTCACTTTCGCAAACTTGTCTGAATAAAAAACAGGGTGGTGCAAGCGAGGCAAACGGTTCAAGTGAAACATTCCCAGCACCGCTCCAAAGGCACCAAACAACACAAATAGGGCAAAGGTGACAATGATAAATGCCTGCCAACTGAAGAATGGTTTCCCTGATATCACCAGGGGATACTCAACTGCAGCAATCCAGTATTGAAGCCCCATTCCTATTGAGGCACCTGTAAGTGTCATGCCTCCTACGATATAACCGAGAGGAGACCGCTTGAGACCCATGGCATCATCCATTCCATGAATGGGAAAGGGTGAATGACAGTCAAACTTCTTATATCCGGCATCGCGGACTTTCTTGGCGGCTTCAATAAGCTCAGCAGGATTAGCAAAACGAGCAAGCGCTCCTAATGTTTGACTCATTTGGCACCTCCACTCTGTTTGGCTGGTTTTTCATTGGAATGATAATGATGGGGGTCTGCTTCTGGCATAACACCTTTAACTTCAGCAAGAGCCACCATGGGTAGAAACCTCAAGAACAGCAGGAAGAAAGTGAAAAACAATCCAAAACTTCCCACAAAGGTCAGAATATCCCAGATGGATGGTGAGTAGTAGTCCCAACTTGAAGGCAGAAAATCTCGTGATAGGGACGTCACTGTAATAACAAATCTTTCAAACCACATACCAATATTTACAAAAATGGAAGCCACAAACATCACAGGGATACTACGCCGTAATTTTTTGAACCAGAATATCTGCGGGGTAATCACATTACATAAGAACATGATCCAGTATGCCCAGGCATAGGGTCCAAAAGCTCTATTGATAAAAGCAAAAACTTCGAATTGATTCCCAGAATACCAGGCAATAAAGAACTCAGTCAAATAGGCATAGCCCACCATGGAGCCAGTTACTAAAATGATTTTATTCATTTTCTCAAGATGGCCGATGGTGATAATGTCTTCCAGACCATATATCTTCCGGGCAATAATTGCCAGGGTCATCACCATACCAAAACCAGAGAACACGGCACCTGCTACGAAATAAGGTGGGAAAATTGTTGTATGCCAACCTGGTATCAAACTCGTTGCAAAGTCTGTTGCAACAACTGAGTGGACTGAAAGTACCAGAGGGGTAGCCAACCCGGCTAACATGAGATATGCTTTTTCATAGTGCTGCCACTGACGATTTCCACCTCTCCAACCCAGGGCAAAGAAGCCGAGAACCTTTTTACGAAGCTTAGTTGCTCGATCACGAAGGGTTGCCAGATCAGGAATAAGACCAACGTACCAGAACAGGGTTGATACGGTAAAATAGGTACCAACTGCAAAAATATCCCAGAGGAGCGGGCTTCTGAAGTTGGGCCAGATCAACATCTGATTTGGTACGGGAAACATATAATATGCCAACCAGATACGACCGACATGAATTCCCGGAAAAACCAACGCTGAAATAACGGCAAAAATAGTCATGGCTTCAGCAAAACGGTTAATCGCAGTCCGCCATTGTTGTCTCAGGAGAAACAAAATGGCTGAAATCAAGGTTCCGGCATGTCCAATACCCACCCAGAACACAAAATTTACAATTGCCCACCCCCAACCAACGGGATTATTCAGACCCCAGATACCGGTACCTTCCCAGACCAGCCAGCCAATGGCTCCCAGGAGAACCATCAATCCAGATACAGCCATGGCAAACAATAGATACCATTTCGGAGGGGTTTTTGTTTCAACGATGCCGCTGACTTTATCTGTCAGGGTCGTAAAGGTATGACCGCCAGTCACCAGCGGTTCTTCACCCCCGACAGCAAGTGCTGCATCGGAATCTCTTTTGGGATGTTTGTTTAATTCGCTCACTTTAGAGTTCCATATAGTTTCATTGCTTCAATCACTACGCACCATGTCCATGGGCGCTATGTTCATCATCACCCATCTCAACCAGAGCAGGATTCGGGTTACGCAGTTTGGCTCCATAACTGGTACGTGGTTGCAGATTCAGTTCACCCAATAAGGCATAATCACGGTTTTGTGCTTTAATTTTGGAAACTTCGCTGTTTGGATCATTGATGTTTCCAAAGGCAATAGCATCAGTGGGACAAGCCTGTTGACAGGCGACGACCACATCGCCATCTTCAAGTTCTCGACCTTCGTTTTTAACCTCAATCTTAGCCACATTGATACGTTGGACACAGAAAGTACATTTCTCCATGACTCCCCGGAACCTGACAGAAACATCAGGGTTCATAGCCATCTCAACAATCTCAGGCATATCCTTTGTGTAGTTGAAGAAGTTGAATCGACGCACTTTATAAGGACAGTTGTTCGCACAATAACGCGTACCAATGCAGCGGTTGTAGGCCATTTCGTTCAGACCTTCCTCGCTGTGCGTGGTAGCTGCTACGGGGCAAACACCCTCACAAGGCGCCATCTCACAGTGCTGACAGGCAATGGGCTGAAAAATCATTTCTGGATCTTCAACATCACCCGTGTAATAACGATCAAGACGAATCCAGCTCATATCGCGGCCATTGCTGACCTCTTCTTTACCTATGACTGGAATATTGTTTTCACTCTGACAGGCAATAGTACATGCAGAACAGCCGGTACAACTGGTGAGATCAATTGACATGCCCCACTGGTTACCATCAGAATAATCATGCTCTTTCCACAAGCCCTTGAGCTCTTGCTTCTCAGCAAAAGCCATAGCGAATTCCGGGTCCTCCTTGTAATCAGCAAGCGTGCTTTCGCGAACGATGGTGGGCAATCTTTCCTGGATGGCATCAGCAGCCAGTTTTTCCTCATCAAAGCCATGGTTATCCTGAACACAAGCCAGGGTATAGCTTCCAAATGCTTTTTCGGCGGAAAAACCACTTGAGATATGCATGCCTGAGGAACTTCTTAATGTACTGACATTAGAACCCACGCCATTAGAAACACGACCAATATTGCGGCCATAACCTAACTCAAGGGCAATGGTATTATCCGCCATTCCCGGCTGAATCCAGACAGGTAGTGTCACATCGACACCATTATGGCTAATTTTCAATAGATCTTCATTTTTAACCTGGAGGTGTTTCGCAGTATTGGCACCTAATAGCGCCACATTATCCCAGGTAACCTTTGTAACGGGATCAGGTAATTCCTGCATCCAACCATTGTTGGCATATCGGCCGTCAAAACTGGTAAAAGATGCTGTGAAAATGACCTCAATGTCAGAAACTGATGCTGACGAGGCATAGTAGCGCCCCATGGAAACAACACCCTGAGCTCTGGCTTTATTCAGGACAACAGGAGTTTCACGATTTGTTTCATAGAAACCATCATGAACAACTTTTCGCCAGGCTTTGTCAAATCCACTCTCGCCAAGAATACCTTTCCATGTCTCTTGTACCACGTCATAGGCAGTCACTGCTTCATCAGAGATCAGGTCAGCTAAGACATCAAGATTACTTTTGCCATCAAACAGCGGAGCAATCAAGGGTTGAATGATTCCGGCGCCACCATATCCAGACACATCACCCCAACTCTCCAGAAAATGGGCGGCTGGAATGTGCCAGGATGTTTTTGAGGATGTTTCATCAACATGTGATGATAGATGGACTGAGTAATCCACCTTACTCAAGCCCTTAAGAAAGTCCACATCAGCCGGACTTTGATAGACAGGGTTTCCACCGAGTATAACAAGTGATTGTATCTTGCCGGCATTCATGTCTTTGCCCAGGTCTACAAATGATTTCAGGTTAGAAACTTGCATATCGGGGTTCACAGAATACGACACTGTTTTGTCGGTATTACCCAATGCATTATTCATTAATGCAATGAGGGTGTGAACCTCTGCAGGTTGTCGTCGACCACCTACAATAAGAGATTGTCCCTTGTTAGCGATTAGATCTTTCGCCAGTTCTGAAATCCATTTCTTATCGAATTCAGCATTAACTCTTGGGGCACTGATGTCTAACCCTTGATTGCTCAGCTCATGCGTTAGCGCTGCGGCAAACATACCGACCTGGCTATTCTGTACTCTGAGACGATGATCTGCCATACCACCTGTAATGGTGTAAGTACCTTCCACCACATAGAGACGATTCATACTGTCTTTTTCTGACTGCACTTTGCGTCGCGATGCAAAATCTCGGGCATGGGGGATATCATTGCTATCCATCTGTAGGAAGTCTGAATCCAGAGAAAGAACGACATTGGCTTTTTTGAACGTATAGTTGGGTTTGGCTGCTGAACCAGTAGCCGCCTCAACTCCAGCAATTATATTTTCATCGCTAACACTATCATAGGTAACCCAGCGGGCTCTTGGGTATTTTTTGATGAATGCTTCACTCAGGCGCATCATGGAAGGAGATGCAAAACCTTCTGTGAGAATTGCTAAACCTTCACCACCATTTTCTGCATACTTCTCAGCTTCTTGCATCCAGGCTCTACGATAGGCATCCCATTTGGAATTTTTACCTTTGTGCAAAACCACCTGAGATCGGTCTGGATCGTAAAGGTTGAGCATTTCTGCCTGCATAAAAACATTGGAAGAACCACCTGAAGCTGGATGGCTTTTGTTGCCCTCAATTTTTGTGGGCCGACCTTCGTGGCTCTCTACCAGAAGACCAAAGGATTCGGTTCCAAAAGGCATGTTGGTAGCGTAATACTGTGGTTTTCCAGGGATGACTTCTTCAGGTTTAACCACATACGGAATGATTTTCTCAACGGGGCGACGGCAGCTGGTAAGACCAGCCAGGGCCATGGATGCCCCCATGAGACTCAAAAATTTTCTTCGTGAGACAGGGTTTTTCAGTTCATCGGCACCTTCTGGAAACTCCTTCTCGACCAACTCCTTAAACTCAGGTGTTTCAGCGAGATGATCCAGACTTCGCCAATAGGTTTTTCCCTGTGTATTGGCTTTTATTGTATTACTCATCTGTGACATCCTGTACAATCCGTGATGGGGGCTTTGATTTTTAGCCGCTCTATCTGTTTTGCTGCAAATTCAGCCTGATTGGCTGGTGGTGTCCAATTCATATTCGTAATCTCGCTGGCTGGACGCAGGTGATCCTCTGGATTGCGATGGCAGGTTAAGCACCACCCCATGCTCAATGTTTCATGCTGAGCCACCACTTCCATTTCAGCGACATTGCCATGACAGCTGGCACACCCGACACCCACATTGATGTGAGCGGAATGATCAAAATAGACATAGTCAGGTGATTTATGAATGCGGACCCACTCCAGGGGTTTTCCACTACTAAAGCTTTCCCGAACAAGGGCCAACTTCTCGCTATCAGCCTTGATCATGTTGTGACAATTCATACAGGTCTTCGTTGGCGGCAAACCAGCAACTGGAGAAGACTCCACACCGGTATGACAAAAACGACAGTCTAACCCGAGATCCCTGGCATGTACTTTATGACTGTAGGGGACGGGTTGTGTAGGACGATAACCAACATCTGTATACGAGGGTGATGCATAATACCAGACCAGACCGACGATCATAATCAGAGTCAAGCCTGCACCAACGGCAACATATAGAGGCACCTTATTCGTCCATTTGGGGAATATCTGAGCCAAGATTTATCCCTTTATTTATGTTCCAATGTTTGGGTTTTTGAGAGGGCTTTTAAGTCTCTCGGAAGTTAACGCCGAGCATCCTTCGTATTCCCCTCATTTAATGGCTAGCATGATACAATCCCGTCAAAATAATGACAAGTAGTTTATCAATATCAGGGCATTAGAAATTAAGATAAATATAATCACCAAAATGGTATTGTCGGTTGCTGGTAACAACTATTTTGTAATGATTTGCTCCGGTAGTTCGTCATGCTGAGCAGAGTCGAAGCATATGCTTTCTGTTTAGATCGTTTCCACTGGAATTCTGTGAATCACACCGACTTTTGGTTCCTGGGCTACAATCAGCCGCTCTAGCCATTGTATTATACCCTCGACGGAGTTTATGCTGAATTGAGATGAAGTGCTCGGGGTGACACAAGCCTGGTATGATGGCATGAAGTATTTTCTGATTAGTTTTCTAACGATGTATCCGCAAAATGTCCCATCGCTTCACACATGAATGCAGCCAGGCCGGGTTTGAACTTCTCGTAAAAAGCCGCAAACTCTGGATTCTCAACATACATCTGCCCCAGACCTTTATACATGACTGCAGGACAAACATAGAAGTTTTCTATCCAGGCATGATGGTCTTTGATCAAGCCCTGAACTTCAGGTGAGGTGGCTCCCATTTCCATATTGTCCGCAATAGCCTGGGTGACCCTGTCGCCCTGTTTCTGAACATTATTGAATTGATCCTTTGACATCTTACCAATATTGCGTCTGGATTCTGCCACTTTCTCAGGGTCATATTTTTCATCGACCTCTTTATTCCAGCGATCGATTTTTTCCTGATCGAAGCCCTTATACAGATCTTTGTCTTTTAGTGTCATGCTATAATCTCCTTGAAGCTTTTCCAGTGTTTGATCCAGGGTTTGGATTAACTGGTCCATCTGCTTGTGTTTTTGGATAAGTGTTTGGCGATGTGTTTTTAGTGCCTGTACAAAGTCAAAGTCTGGATCATCCAAAATCTTACTGATTTGCTCAAGGCTGAAATCCAATTCTCGATAGAACAATATTTGTTGTAATCGCAACAGGTCATTCTCATCGTAATATCGATACTTCTTTTCAGATCGTATTGCTGGTTTAAGAAGGCCGATCTCATCATAGTGGTGAAGGGTTCTCACCGTTACCCCTGAAAGGTCTGCTACCTGTTTTACTCTATACTGTTTTATCGACACAATTCACACCTATCCATTATCACTGCCTATTATAGGCTATAACGTTGGGTGAGGGTCAAGTGGTTTTCTCTCTAATGAACCAAATA
The DNA here is from genome assembly GCA_016844945.1 of Fidelibacterota bacterium. Lineage (GTDB taxonomy): Bacteria > Fidelibacterota > UBA8477 > UBA8477 > JABMPR01 > JABMPR01. The sequence continues at coordinate 109,263 of JAERTJ010000142.1, forward strand.
TCTTTAGTCGTCTTTGCGCCTGTCAGGTCGAAGCTACTAATGTGTAGACTGGAGGAGTGCAGCGACGAAGCAATCTCTTTTTTTCCCAACGAAATGAACTAAGCTTACGAACTCAATAAAAACCATTCGTTTTTTTTCGTGGGTTCGTTGTTTATGAAACCTTAAGCCAATCTGAGTAGGATTCTCACAAAGGTGTTTTTAATGCCGGTGGAGGGACAATCGTCATCCTTCGAAAGCCTCAGGAAGACGATTGGGGTACTCTTTTCTATCGAATTCCCAAAAGGATGGGTAGGGGTCGGTTGGTATTAAAGTTCAACTCAGGATGGCTCCTGGAATACAGGGCTGTAGAAGAGCCTCCATCCAGATTCATGACCGAAAGGGTTTTTCCTTTAAATACAGGTAATGACAGAAGGTGCTCAGCCATTTGCTCCAAGGGACCCACATGTCGTGTGATGATGAAATACTTCATGTCATCTTCTTTGGTGTGGGCGAGAAATGTTCTGAGATGCTGACTCTCACCATTAATTGAAGCCTTGATAGACAGCGTGTCAATCACGTTTTCGTGAATGACCAAAGGTCCGGTTTGAAACTCTATTGATGTTGAATGAGTCATACTGGAGTCCCATAAATCAAGACCAGGAAAATCAAGATACCCCAAGTGGGTATCCAGAATTGCCATATGGGTGAGCTGCCGATCTGCTTTTATTGGTGTATGTTGAACACCCAGGATTGAAAGCCATCCAGCATGAATGCGTGATCCCTCAAAATAGGAGCCATTGATGATATAAGAGAAGTTGTATTTTTCAGCAGCTTCGCCAAGGGATAAAGGCTGTGATGGTTCATAGATGATTTCATAATTATGGTTAAAACCAACGATGGTCATCTCATAAGCCTTCGAACTATAGATAAGAACACCCTCTTCTATCAGTGTATTCTCATATTGAATATCTGAAGTTTCAGTCAGAAAGGTGTTGTGGGTACATTGTAACATAAACAGACTGGCGATGATGATGACACAAACTTTTGTAAACCTCTTTGACACGTCTATTCTCTCCTGCTAACTGTTGGCTTTGGTATAATAACGTTTTATTCCGTTTAGGGCAATGAGTGCCCAGAAGATGTTTAGGATCAGGGGACCATAGACACCGAAATAGTAGGTGTTCACACAAATCAACAGCGCTCCAAAAAGGTTCGCGAGTTGATAAGGAAGATCATTTGAAGTCCACCTTTTTGAAGAGTTATTAAAGTATGCCAGGAGAAGCAAGGCTGCGCCTATTATCCCCATGATTTGCATGAATGTATCCATGAAGTGTTACCAATCTTGCAGTTTGTTGTTGGAGGCAGATCGCGATCCACCCAAACACTTTTGACTAATAAACCCGATGGCATTTATCCTGATAAGGGATTATTTCCCCCGGCCGCGCATGGTGGGATCCAGGGCATCGCGGAGTCCTTCGCCAAAGAGATTAAACCCGATTACCATTACAGCTACTGCCAACCCCGGGAAAACAGAAATCCACCATTCCCCACGTAGGTGCATACGACCAAAAGCGATCATGGAGCCCCAGCTGGGTTCCGGGGGTTGAGCCCCCAGACCAATAAACGATAGGGATGCTTCAGCCATAACAGCACCGGCTATGCTCATGGTAAACGCCACAATAACTGGCGCCAGGCTATTGGGAACCACATGGCGCATAACGATCCGAAAGGTTGAATATCCCAGCGATCGAGCAGCGGTAACATACTCTTGCTCAACAATGGTGAGTACTTGAGCCCGCATGATTCGCGCCATACCTGGCCAACTCACCAGTCCAATAGCCAGCATGGCAACTTCAATACTGGGTCTTGGGACGGCTGCTGTAATTCCTATCATAAAGAGCAATGCGGGAAACCCGAACATCACATCGGTAAAACGCATAATAATGGTTTCAGTCCATCCTCTAAAAAACCCGGCAATTAAACCAAGGATGGCTCCAATCAGAAGCGAAATGGAGCTGGCGATAATCCCAACCTTAAGTGAAATGCGAGCACCATAAATGATTCGTGATAATACATCTCGCCCTTCTTCATCTGTCCCCAACCAGTGTTGGGGGGAGGGCGGGTTCAGACTGATATCAAGATCGGCGGCGTACGGGTTATAGGGTGCCACCCATGGTGCAAACACCCCAACAAAAATCAGCAGGCAAACCAGGAAGAGACCAAACAAAGCCACCTTGTTTTTTCGGATTTGCCGAATGGTTTCTGATGTAATACTACCGCGCATAGAGAAAGACCACTTTTTTGATAATTCCCGGTATGATCGCATCGTGATGCAACCCCACCAAGACCCGATGCATCATGATTTTTCTTTCCCCAGTCTTATGCGCGGATCAATGACACCATACAGAATGTCCACAATAAAATTGGCTGTGACAAAAATAAGTGCAGTTACCAGAACAGCGCCCTGGATCACAGGAAAATCACGCTTGAGGATAGCATTTAACGCCAATCGACCGATCCCGGGCCAGTTAAATATGGATTCTGTGAGGACGGCACCTGACAGATAGGATCCGAAATCGACACCAATAATAGTAATCACTGGAATAAGTGTGTTTTTGAGTGCGTGCTTGGTGACAACGATGAAATTCGAAAGCCCCTTGGCTTTGGCTGTACGGACATAGTCAGCTGACAAAACTTCCAGCATATTGGCTCTCGTAACCCGCGCAAGAAAGGCTGCACTGCGGGTTCCCAAAGTAATGGCTGGTAAGACAAGATAGGGTAGACAACCATAGCCTGTGAGATAGGGCCAGCCAACAGCTCTTGCTCCGATCACCATGAGTAGACCTACCCAGAAAACGGGTGCTGAGATACCCAGCAAGGCAATTCCCATGGTTGTTCGATCTAACCATGAGTGGGGTTTGATGGCAGATATTACACCCACTGAGATGCCCAATAACACCGAAACAAACATAGCGCCCACCGCCAGCAACATCGTCGCAGGAAAACGCTCCATAATCATATCTATGACTGGTTTTTGAGAGATAAAAGAGACACCCAGATCACCATGTAGCAGACCCCACAGATAGTGACCAAACTGTTTCCACAGGGAGTCATTTAAATGAAATTGCTCTCTCAAACGCTCCAATGTCTCCTCATCGTAACGCTCCCCCACCATTGAAAGAACAGGATCTCCAGGAACGATATACATCAGGATAAATGTGAGTAAAATGATCCCCAGGATGACTGGCACAAGCTGGGCAAAGCGATTTAGAATGTATTGAAGCATTGGTGGCAAGTATAAGCAGAAGCGCGACTCCTGAAACTTGAAATTTCATCTAATTCACCGATTTCTCCACACATCGAATGGAACACCTGATCATTCAACAGGCACAAAATTCCTGGAAATAGCAAAAACTGCTATCTGTACCAGCCTATAAGTGTCTGTATTTAAGGCGTTAATGGCTCGGTATAGCCTTTGCTTTAATCAGTCACCTAATTAGGGGTGGCTGTGCATGAATAAACACAAATCGATAATTTTTACTCTAACCATAATGGTTGGGACTTCATCCATGGTCGCCCAAACATCCTCTAGTATTCAGAACAATTCCACATTCGCGGGTAGGGAAGTCCATGAGGAAGATTCTTTAGCCCTGGTTGCACTCTACAATGCCACAAATGGAAGTGACTGGGACATCCCCTGGATGTTGGACCTACCGATTTCAACCTGGTATGGTGTGGGAATAGATGATTCAGTTATTGTCTCGCTTGACTTAAGTGAAAACCATTTAGTTGGTCACATCCCTCTGGAGCTCTGCAGCCTTGAGTCTTTGACCTCTCTCAATCTGAGTGCTAACAATCTGAGTGGTGGTCTTCCTGAGGAGATTTCTAGTCTTGTCAATTTAAGCATCTTGAATCTCAATTATTGTTCACTGGGTGGCGTTATACCGAGCACTCTTTGGAATTTAACATCGATACGGCGAATATATCTGTCCTCCAACAACCTCAAGGGTACTCTGCCTCCTGAAGTTGCCAACAATTGGAACATTCAAACACTTGATTTAAGCTACAATAGACTCTCTGGGGTTCTCCCCCGTGAAATTGGAAATATCATAGCGCTTTATAATTTGGATCTTAGGGGAAATCTATTTTCAGGTCACATACCCCCTGAAATTGGCAATTTGCCCAATTTGAATACTTTAGAACTCAGTATGAATCCCTTTTCTGGTGACATTCCATCAGAGATAGGAAACCTGATTCGTCTCCGCACGCTGGAAATTCATACGACAAATCTTGATGGCGTCATTCCTCCAGAACTGGGAGCATTAACAAACCTGACCAAGCTAGCCCTTGTGGAAAATAATCTAACTGGGGTTATCCCGGCTGAATTGGGACAACTAATAAACCTGGAAATACTTAAGCTTGATCGAAACCAACTCACGGGACCGATACCGCCTGAGCTCTGCAATTTGACAAACCTGACATATCTCAACCTTCAGCTTAATCATCTCTCTGGTTCAATACCTAATGATATTGGAAACCTCAATAAGTTGACCAAACTCCAGCTTCGGTCAAATGAACTTACTGGCAATATTCCTCCTGGAATGGGTGAACTAAAAGAGTTGTTTAGACTTGAACTTGGATACAATCAGCTCTCTGGAGCAATACCCCCAGAATTAGGTCGACTTTCTAACATACGCTATCTATCAATGGAGCACAATCAGCTCTCTGGATCCATCCCTCCTGAGATAGCACAGTTAAAATTATTGACTCGGTTAGAGCTCAGTTCAAACCAGCTAAGTGGTGATATTCCTGCAGTAATCGTAACAATGCCGCGCTTAAACAGGCTGTTTCTCTCCGACAACCGGTTTCAATCGATACCACCTGAAATAGGGCGGCGAACCGGATTGTTGTGGCTCTCTCTGGATCATAATCAAATTGAGGTTATCCCACCCGAACTTTGGAGACTAAGCCGTCTCTACGGCGTTGACCTTTCCTACAATCAAATTCATGAGATTAATCTACCAGAGCAACTACCAAACATGGAAAATTTAAATTGTTTAGATCTTAGTCACAACAATCTGTCTGGTGAGCTTCCATCGCGTTTTGAGAATTTTAACCCAGGCATTTTAATCAAGTTGAACTCAAACAACTTTAGCGGTGAAATCCCCACCACTTTCAGTCATTTGCGTATGGATTTGGATAGCAATGCTTTGTGCCAACCCTACCCTGAAGCTCAGTGGATTGAACTTGGATATCAGGACCAATCGATTTGCCCGCCCATCAGAGTTTCAGAAAGTGATTCTCTCGCGCTGGTAGAGTTGTTTGAATCAACAGACGGACCCGAGTGGATTGACTCCTGGGATTTGGCCCAACCTGTTTCACAGTGGCATGGGGTTACAATTCGCAACGGGGTTGTAAAGTCCATTAACTTAGCGTTTAACAACTTGAGTGGTCGTATACCATCTGCGCTAGGTAGGATGACAGCCCTTACAAATATTGACCTTAGCATGAACCTGCTTGTTGATGATATCCCTGCGTCTATAGGCGACCTCACTCATCTTAAGTTTCTTAATCTCAGAGAAAACCAATTGACGGGGAGTTTACCGCTTGAGCTCGGCTTGCTGGACAGTCTCAATAGTTTGGATCTGGCGTATAACCAATTACAGGGAAGTATCCCTGTAACGCTTGCAGACATGTCTCAATTGGAGCTCCTATGGTTAAACAACAACCAGCTAAATGGTTCAATTCCTGAAGAAATAGGCAGCCTATCCAAGCTTCGTATTTTATGGTTAGACAACAATGAACTGTCCGGGGTTATTCCCTTCACACTTTGTGATCTTTTTGATAATTGGGTTTATTTTGAATGGAGTTTTTTCAGCAACAATCTATGTCCTCCATATCCACCATGCTTTGACCAGTGGTCTGAGTATTATTTAGCTGATCAAGACACTTCCACGTGTAATCCCACTGAAACAATCGACGTCCAGGTTCTCCCTGTTGAAGTTCATTTATTCTCTGCATATCCTAATCCTTTCAACCCAACGACCAGAATCAGCTTTGTATTGCCAGAACCCGCTCACACAAGCCTCACTATCTTTGATGTTCTGGGCAGAAAAGTCATCGAGCTAACCAACGCCTTTCAGAGCGAAGGGTTTTATGATGTTTTGTGGAATGGTTATGATCAATACGGGAATCAGGTAGACGGAGGTGTTTACTTTGCACGCCTGGAAACCGACACGTATAAACAGACAATCAAGATGGTATATTTGAAATAGGACAATCACCCCTCTAATGAATGCTGTGGTATACCCGGCATTATTCATTAATCTGCCACCATGGAAACCCTGGACCAAACCTTTCTCATAAAACTCGCCTTGAGCTTTCTAGTAGGATCCATCTGGATCACTTCTGTGACAGTCATTGCCGAACGCTTTGGCAGCAAAATTGGCGGGTTTATTGGCGGACTGCCATCTACCATTGTGGTGGCGTTAATTTTCATCGGATTAACACAGTCTAACATCGCAGCCTCGAGAGCTGCGGTGATGATTCCCCTTGTGATGGGGGTTAATGGGTTCTTCATCCTTATTTATCTGGCAACGGTTCACCGGGGTTTGATTAAAGCCATCCTGGGTGCTCTGTTCTTTTGGGGTATCATGATCTGGTTTGTGATTCAGTTGGATCTAGAAGGGTTCTGGATATCCTTCACTGTATGGCTGTCAGCGCTAATTTTTTGTGTCTATATCACAGAGCGTGTCATGAATATTGCCCACAAAGGTGGTATCCGTGTTCCATACACTATGCAGCAGATCGTTACCAGGGGTATTATCAGTGGTCTTATCATTTCCACGGCTGTTTTGATCACCAAGCTGGCTGGACCCATGGTCGGCGGTATCTTCTCCAACTTCCCTGTGATTTTTATGTCAACACTATATATCACTCACCGTACCGGGGGTAGAGAATTTTCCCGGGCAGTAGCCAAAACCCTTATGCTCAGCGCCATGATCAATGTGGGGGTCTATTCATTTACCGCCCATTTTGCCTATCAACATCTGGGTCTGGTCTGGGGCACATCAATAGCTATCACTGTCTCCATCATATCAGCATCTATCACCTATCGCGTTATTCGCAAGTTGACCCAATAGTCTAAGTAATTCGTAGGGTTCGTTTTTTTTGTTGTGAAAAAGAGGGATAGCCTGTCTGCGCCTGTCCGCCGTACTTGAGGAAATCGGACTTAGCCGCTTCGGCATAGGCAGGCTTCGTTGCTACACTCCTCCAGTCTACGCTCTGGTAGCTTCGACCTGACAGGCGCAAATACGGGGGTGGATTATAATGAATCCTTCGATAAGTTTTCGCGAGTGAGGTACGAACGAAGTGATCCCCTTAATCGTGGCTAGATTTAGGAGATTGCCGCGTCGCTGCGCTTCTCGCAATGACAACTCTCAGGGGGTATTACCGTTCCTCGTCACCCCGAGCACTTCATCTCCAATCAGTATAAATTCCGGGGGGGGCGTATTCTTGATCAGACACAAATTCATTTCCCTCGACTCCGCTCGGGATGACACTTTAGATTCATTTCTCTACAATGACGGTTTTCTATTCGCGAACTCGTAAAATTCGTTGTAAAAAATGTCTTCGTCTGAACTAGATTCAAGGCATGGCGAAAATTGTACATGTCGGGTTTAATCGTGTTCAGCGTATCCTGCTGACCCTGGCTGCTTTTGTTGTGGTGGTTGCAGGTATGCGGGCTGCTCAAGACATTCTGATTCCTTTTCTGCTTTCATTGTTTATCGCCATCATCGTGACCCCCCTCTTAAGATGGCTTCGATCCAGGGGCATTCCGGCAGGGCTGGCAATCATTCTGATTATCCTTATGATTCTTCTGGCAGGATTTCTAATTGCTGTCCTGGTGGGATCATCTCTTACCGACTTTTCGAATAATATTCCAGTCTATCAACGGGGACTACAGGGCAGGATTGATAGTTTTCTTCAGTTCTTTGAAGAGCGTGGTCTTAAGATCGTAGATAAGACCTTTATGGAGTTCATCGATCCCGGTGCTGCCATGCGCCTTACTTCGCGCCTGTTAACAGGACTGGGTAATATGCTTGGAGATACTTTCCTTATCCTTTTAGTGGTCGTTTTCATGCTCCTGGAAGCAGCAAACTTTGGCGCAAAAATGGAAGTTGCCATGCATCAGGATTCTCCTGAAATAGACCGATCCAGTATTTTTCTGGATAACATCAACCGTTATATGGTGATAAAAACCTGGACCAGTCTTGGAACCGGCCTGGTTGCCACGATCTGGCTTACCATCTGGGGGGTTGATTATGCCATCTTGTGGGGCTTGCTCACCTTTTTATTTAATTATATCCCCAATATTGGCTCCATCATGGCTGCCGTACCGCCTGTTTTACTTGCATTGATTACGGTTGGTCCCTGGACAGCAGTTGCTATCGCGCTTGGTTATCTTACCATTAATATGAGTATCGGTAGTTTTCTAGAACCCCGTTTAATGGGCAAGGGGCTTGGTCTCTCTACGCTGGTTGTCTTTCTTTCCTTGTTATTCTGGGGATGGGTATTGGGACCTGTGGGAATGATCCTGTCTGTACCTTTGACCATGAGCATGAAAATCGCACTCTCCAGTTTTGACGAAACACAGTGGCTCAGCACCCTGCTTGGTAACACCCGCGCACAAGAAGTTTAAACCTTAATTACCTCCCTCTACAGTCATTTTGATCCCCAACAAAGTGAGGGAAGGAATCTTGATCCTTTGTCCTGTTTGTGATGGCTGTAAGGACCAAGATCCTTCACTATGTTCAGGATGACTCTGGGTAGTGTGGGGTCTGAGAATTATCCGTAAAGCTGACGTAGGACTTTGAGGGATCGCATGTGTCGGGTGGGTTCAATATGGTAGAAGGTATAGTTCCAGAGAAAGTCCCAGAGACCCCGTCTATCTGACGAGTTGAGGTCAGGTCGTTCATCACTGGCCCAGGGTTCTGCCAGAAGATACTGAATCGTTTTAATCACCTCTCCAGATATTCTCACGGTATGCTGGGTCGCTTCATGACATTTGATACATTCTGGATGTGGATGGTGTCCCCCCAGGAAGCCTTCGTGCACCAGGGGCTCCTGACAGCTCGAGCAATGACCCACATGGGGTCTGAACCCCAACTCTCGCAAAAGGTGTACATGAAAAAACCAATAAGCTTCTGCGGAAGACACATGTTTGTTGCTCAGGCGAGCCAGGGTATCAACCAATAGCTGGAATAGCCTGGGGTGGGTTTCCTCATCTTCAACGGTACGATCCAAAAGCTCTACCACAACCTGAGCGAGTGTCAGGCGGTCAAAATCCTCTTCCAGCCCAAAAAATCCATCAATTAGCTCACCAGATTTAAACATTTGTAGCTCAGATGTCGCTTTTGCATAATAAATCACCTGGATGTGCCGTGTGGGTTGAAACAAGCCCATTGACTTACTCTTGGGTGAGCGTACTCCTTTGGCAATCAGCTTTAAACGACCGACCTCACGGGAATAGAGCGTAATGATCTTACTGGTATCCCCATGATTCAAGGTTTTGAGGACCACGGCTTCGGCTTTTTCTATCATAAGTAAATATATGCTTTTTTTAACAAGTAACGGTACGAATACAACGAAAAGAGAGCGAGTTTTTAGTATTGCTGCACTACGTGCTATCTATTGATTTCGTTGTTGATCATTTATGGTTTTTACACGTCACAATTAAGTCGTCGAACAAAGAATAGTGCGGACAACATGGCTATTGATCCTAAAACAAAAACAGGCGTATATCCCAACCAGGCAATGACAAACCCGGAGGTTAGTGGAAAGAGCGCAATAGTCAAATTAAAGGCACCATTAATTCCTGAGTAGAGCGCTCGATTATCATTCTCAGAAATCTCAAGCAAGACACCATCCACAGAAATTTTCTGAGCACTCATAGCCACCCCAGAGAGAAAAAAGATAACCTGGAAAATAGCATAAGTAGCGACACCTGATAACACGAGCGCTAACAAAGGCAGGCTGGCTCCAATAATGATCCAGGTGACCATCACCCCCTTAAAAGAGTAGCGTCTAACAATCTGTGACCACAGGACGTTGGATAGAATCATGCCAGTAATACCGATGAGTAAAAAATTCCCAATATCCTCTGCGCCCAACGAATAGGTGTCTTTCGCCAGCACCACATAAAAGGGCATGAGGGTGGTGGCAAAACCGGTAAGGTTGTTGACGAGGATGAAATTCCTCAGGTTGGCATCTTCGCGTAAATAGCCCGGTATAAATTTGAATATTTCCACAACCGAACTGCTTTCATAACGACTGGTAACAGGCTTTTCCCGCAAAGCGATAAAACCAAATGAAGCCAGGAAAAGAGAGAGGGCTGCAGCTATAAACAGAATCTCATAATTCATGGGGTAGGCAAATCGCTTCAATAGCTCCCGAGCAATAATGGCTGAAACCAGTACACCCACACTGGAGAGTAACTGTCGCAGTACAAAAAATTTCTTACGCTGATCCCCGGCGATACTTTTTCCCAAAATATCCGTATATGAAACACCTGCGAAAGCACCTGATGTTGTAAAAATAAGCATCCAGCCATACACCAGAAAAATCATATACATCGGATCGATTCTGGTAATCTGGGAAAGGGTCCAGGCAACACCTGACAGCGCAAAAACCCTGAGATAAATCCCCAGGAGTAAAAATGGCTTTTTACGAGACTTGGGTGTAAGGAAACCGGCAAATAGAAGCTGGGTCAACATGGGTGCGCCAATCATGATGGCCGTGAGAATACCTATGTGTATCTGGCTTCCACCAACTTCCAATATCAAACCAGGAAGTACGGTGTTTACCTCTGTGAAGGTAACGGTAAAGCCCAGCCAGGATGCATGCCAGACAAAGGCTTTAAAGTTGTGGCGACTGTTATCATGGCTCATGAGTTGCTCACAAAAATTTCAGGTGACAAACATTTTCCCTGGGAAAGATTATAAATTCAGCTTCAAGTCATCAATGGCCTGAATGGCTTCTTTGCCAAGCACTTTGATGTCATTTTCAATTTCATCTCCCTCAAGATCATCAAGTGAAAACCACCGAAGCTCGATGGACTCACCTGAATCAGGAGTCACTTCAGGTGAATCAGCCGAGGCAAAATAAATCATGTCAATATGTTGATGGTAAGGGTTGATGTTTTCCAATAGCAAATGGCGGGGTCCAGGAATTTCCTGGGCATTTTCAGAATGGATTGTCGGCATGTCATGGATGAGATCGACATCCAGACCTGTTTCTTCTTTCACTTCGCGAAGTGCAGCAATGTGAGGCAATTCATCCCGATCAATATGACCACCTGGGGGAAGCCACATTTTGAGGCTACGGTGGAGGTGTAACAGGGTTTTCCCTTGATGAACAACAAATGTGGTGGCGGTAAAGTGACGAGTAATTTCCATGTGGGCTCCTGTGTTTATGCTTTTCCCTGGTGTTAAAATGGACTGGAGTCACATGGTTTCCAAGACTCTTCCCCTATTCATTTTAGTGTTGGGGGAAGACCATCTTTGATATAGACTTATGGGCTTGAGTAAATTGTTCTATATGACCATATTCTCTTGCTTGTTTTGACACCATAATATCAATTAAAACCATGTGTTAGAGGACTTTGAAACTGAAAACCATCAAGGAAATAAAAGGCCGGGTTGAACAGAATCACACTCCAGAGCGAAAAGCATCTTCTGAGGGAAATTTTTATAAACACCCCGAATCAAATGTCATTGGTCCAGGAATGAACACACGCATTCAGCGTTTAAGAAAGCTCAGTTTCGAAGCCCAACCCAGTCTTTCCATAGAACGTGCATTACACCAGACCGCTTTTTACAAAGCGAATTATGGCAAACACTCTATCCCTGTGCTCCGCGCACTCAGCTTTATGGATCATTGTCAGAAAAAATCGCTTTACCTTGGTGATGATGAACTCATTGTAGGAGAACGTGGTCCTGCGCCAAAAGCCGTGCCCACTTTTCCTGAACTTACCTGTCATTCCGTTGAAGATTTTCATGTCCTCAACACACGAGAGCAACAACGTTACACCATCAGCCAATCTGATATTGATATCTACGAGCAAGAGGTCATTCCCTACTGGAAAGATCGAACTCAGCGTGAGCGCATTTTTAATCATGTTCCTGAGACCTGGAAACGCGCGTACGAAGCTGGGCTTTTCACCGAGTTCATGGAACAGCGCGCACCAGGACATACGGCACTGGATGGTAAGATTTACTCTAAAGGGATGTTGGCATTTAAACGCGAGATCCAAAACCACCTCGAGTCATTGGATTACTTGAATGATCCAGAGGCTACAGACAAGGCTGAAGAACTCAAAGCCATGGAACTCTCTTGTGACGCGGTTATTCTATTTGCCGAACGCCATGCTGACCTGGCTGAGAATAAGGCGAACACCGAAACAGATCCCCAACGTAAATTCGAACTTTTAAAAATTGCTGAGGTCTGCCGGCATGTTCCGGCAAATGCTCCCAGAACCTTTTGGGAAGCCTTGCAGATGTATTGGTTTGTCCATCTAGGAACCATTACCGAGTTGAATGGCTGGGATGCCATGAATCCTGGACATTTTGATCAACACCTCGCCCCTTTTTATGAACGCGAAATTGCTAAAGGATCCCTGACCCGAGAAGCAGCGAAAGAATTACTGTGTTGTACCTGGATCAAGGTCAATAACCAGACCGCCCCACCCAAGGTTGGAATCACTGCCCGGGAAAGTGGCACCTATAATGATTTTACCAATATCAACATTGGCGGCTTGAAAAGAGATGGCTCAGATGGTGTCAGTGACGTTTCGTACATCATGTTGGAGGTTATTGAAGAGCTCCACTTACTCCAACCTGGAACATCCGTTCATATCAGCACCAAGACACCTGATAAATTTTTACACGCGGCTTCTAAAGTGATCCGACAGGGCCATGGATACCCCTCCGTTTTCAGCCCGGAAACCTATATTTCTGAGATGGTAAAGATGGGTAAAACCCTGGAAGATGCCCGGGAGGGTGGCTGTAGTGGTTGTATCGAAGTCGGAGCGTTTGGAAAAGAGGCTTTTCTTCTTACGGGCTATCTCAATGTCCCCAAAATTCTGGAGGTCACCTTAAACAACGGACTCGATCCGGTCACAGGCAAAATGGCTGGGATCAAAACCGGCGACCCAACAACATTTACATCCTATGAACAAGTCTATGATGCCTTTCTGAAGCAGCTCAATTACATCGTCGACCAAAAAATCAGGGTGAGCAATTATATCGATACCATGTTTGCGAAATATGCACCAGCACCATTTTTGTCAGTGGTTATTGAGGACTGTATTTCGAAGGGTCGAGACTATTACAACGGCGGTCCGCGATATAATACGAACTATATCCAATGCACGGGTCTGGGTACTGTCACGGATAGTCTCTCCACCATCAAGAAGCATGTTTTTGAGGATAAGTCCCTTGCTTTTGAAACCTTGCTCGATGCTATTTCCTGTAATTTTGAAGGACAGGAAAAACTGAGGCAAACCATCGTTAACCGAACCCCTTTCTTTGGCAATGATGATGACTACGCAGATGACATCGCCAAACAGATCTATGAAGATTTGTTGGCTGCCATTGATGGAAAGCCCAACACCAAGGGGGAGTCTTTTCACCTGAATATGTTATCAACCACCTGCCACATCTACTTTGGTAAAGTTCTGGGAGCGACACCCAATGGTCGTCTTGCCGGTAAATCCATCTCTGATGGCACCTCTCCCTCACATGGATGTGATGTTAAGGGTCCTTCTGCTGTCATCCGATCTCTAACCAAGTTGGACCATACACGCTCTGGTGGCACCCTGTTGAACCAGCGCTTCCTCCCAAGCCTGCTCAAGCGAGATGAGGACATTGAAAAACTGGGGCACCTCATTCGTAGCTATTTCAGCATGGGCGGACACCATATTCAATTCAATATTGTAGATACTGCGACTTTGCGCGCAGCTCAAAAGAATCCTCAGGACTATAAAGACCTATTGGTTCGAATGGCTGGGTACAGCGACTATTTCAATGATATGAATGCTGACCTGCAGCAGGAAGTCATCGACCGCACTGAAAACGAGTCTTTTTAACCCCTCAGAGTTATTGGATTCCTTTTGAGCTCCAGTCTGATTTTCGACTTCAAGCGCTATGCTATAAATGATGGACCCGGGGTTCGTATCACCGTCTTTTTTAAAGGGTGTCCGCTTTCTTGTTTTTGGTGTCACAATCCTGAGAGTCATGAATTCCAAACACAAAAAATGTATACTCGGGATAAATGTATGGCCTGTGGTGACTGTGTTGAAGCCTGCCCGCAAAGTGCCTGTACCCTGACATCAGATGGAATTGTCACCAACCCCGACCTTTGTCTTTTGTGCGGTAAGTGTGCTGATGTTTGTCCCACCAGAGCTACAGAAATGTCCGGGGAGCTATTATCTGTCGACCAGGTCATGACGGAAATCAGAAAAGAGCGGGTCTTGATGGATCAATCAGGTGGAGGTGTCACATTCTCAGGTGGAGAACCTCTCATGCATCCCGAATTACTCATTCCTTTATTGGATGCCTGTGGAAGTGAAGGCATCCATCGCTGTGTAGACACCAGTGGGTTTGCCAATCCAGAACTATTGCTAGAAGTTGCCAGCAAAACGGATTTGTTTCTTTATGATCTAAAACTAATGGACCGTGAGCAACACCTCAAGCATACGGGGGTCTCCAATGATCAGATTTTAGACAACCTCCGCCTGCTCTCCGAAACTGGGGCTGATATAAACATTCGCATTCCATTAATTACAGGGATAAATGATGATGACGAAAACATCAAGAAAACGTCATCCTTTATTGCATCTCTTGCCGGAGTTCCCAAAAAAATCCACTTGCTGCCCTATCACCCCTCAGCTACGCACAAGCATGAAAAACTGGGACAATCAGAGGCTGTCAGAGCGATAGCCCCTCTAACCGAACCCGGCGATGAAAAACTAAACCACATCATTAAGCTTTTTAAATCAGATAGACTCATTGCTTCAGTCGGCGGATAAGAACCAGCGCACAACCCGGGATTGTTCTTTCTTCAAAACTAACTTTTCACCCTTTTATTTAACCCAAAACCTGAAGATGTTAACTTTATCACAACGGAAGTGTTTATCGTGCTTCTATTTTGGAATAACCCCGCCCCACGTTTACTTTTAGTGCTAATCTAAAGGAGTGTTAACAAAAACGCAGATGAGATACCGATTTCACTTTTTACGCCCCCTTTTTATTCGTGGTGCTCTCCTTTTGCTGGTTCCCCTTCTTTCTATCCAGGGCCAGAGAATTCATGTCAACCCCGACACACGCATGAAGGCTGTCTTCCTGATCAATTTCACCAAATACATTAGCTGGACCACACTTGACACCGTTAAAAATTTTACCATCGGGGTTTATGGGTTAGATGACATCTTACTACCTCTCAGACAGATGTCTCGAGAACGACAATCTGTAGGTCAAACGATCAAGGTGGAGCGCGTAGCAACCATAGAAGAAATCGAAGCTTGCGAAATTTTATTTGTTCCTGTAGAACAATCCGAAGCTTTTCATCTGATGCGACCTAACATTCCTCCTGAGAATATTCTCATGGTGGGTGAGTCTCTTGGCTTTGCAACGAGCGATGGTGCCATAAACTTTGTCAAACGGGAGGGGAAAATTAAACTGGAAGTTAATCGGAAGGCGCTTCAGGAGGCAAACCTGACAGCCAGCTCACATCTGCTAAAACTGGCTATACTGGTCGGTGAAGAGGATCCTGTCTACCATGATTAGGTTTCAGGACTTGTCCATTAAGCTTAAGCTGATTTCGGTTCAGCTTTTTACCACGCTCTTTATTCTTGCTTTTTTTGTGGGTATCTATCTGTACAGCCAATACCGACAATTCGAAACAACAGCCTCTCATCGTATGGAGACTTTATGTGAGATCCTGGGATCCAACAGCATCTCTGCCCTGCTCTTTTTTGATAATGATGCTGCTGTAGATGTTCTGGAGTCTCTGGATACCCAACCTGACATCCTCAATGCTGTGGTTTATGATCATGATGGACAGCTTTTTGCCAGGTTTGATCGGAAAAACCATGAGGACTATGATTGGGGGAGTGTCATCTCAGAAGGAATGTTCGCTGGTGATGATGACTTTGTGCTTACAAAACGAATCATTTTTGATGGTTTAAAGGTAGGCTGGATTGCAGTACGGCTAGACTCCAGCAATCGTAGAGTAGCCATTATTGATGCTGTATCCCAATCTTTGCTCTTGTTTATCGCAGGTTTGATTCTGGCTGGTTTGCTTTCGGTCCGCGCACAAAAACCCATTTCTGATTCCATTCTTACCCTGGCAAATACTGCAAAAAAAGTTCATGACACAGGTGATTATGCCTTGCGTGTTGAGGGCAATAAATCAAAAGATGAGATCGGGGAACTCGTTGATAGCTTTAATGAAATGCTTGAAAAAATATTGCACCATGAAAAACACCTTGAAGATCTGGTTGCTGCAAGAACGGTTGAATTGGAAGATGCAAAAACCCGGGCCGAAGAGTCTGACCATTTAAAGTCAGCCTTTCTGGCATCCATGTCTCATGAATTAAGAACGCCTTTAAACTCTATCATTGGTTTTACTGGAATTTTATTGCAGGGCATGGCTGGTCCTCTCACCGATGAACAAAGTAAACAGCTTGGTATGGTAAAAGGGAGTGCCTCACACCTTCTTGAACTTATCAATGATGTTCTGGATATTTCAAAAATAGAGTCCGGTAGGCTTGAGGTTCATGGAGAACCTTTTAAGGTTGACCTCTTGCTGGTAATGGCTGTCAGCTCACTGCGTCCTTTTGCTGAAAAGAAGGGTTTAGTTTTAAAGCATGAAATTGAGCCTGACTTGCCTCACCTCAACAGTGACAAAAGGCGGCTTGAACAAGTCTTAATCAACCTGATCAACAACGCCATTAAGTTTACTGACAAGGGGTCAATCCATGTCAAATGTTACCGCCAGGGTGATTCTCTCATGATTGATGTTACAGATACGGGGATCGGCATCAGTGAGAAAAACTTAAAAACAATTTTTGAAACCTTTAGACAAATAGATACTGGTCTTGATCGCGTTAAAGAAGGCTCTGGACTGGGTTTGGCTATAAGCAAAAAATTATCAGAACTCTTGGGCGGGACAATCTATGTGACCAGCCAGGTGGGTGTCGGTAGCACATTCTCGGTGGTTTTACCCATTAATTTGGAGAAACAGGCAGATGAAGATTAAAACGCTGATCATTGAGGATAATGAGAATAACATGTATCTGACGACTTTTCTTCTGGAAAATAGTGGTCATGAGGTATTTCAGGCATATGATGGCAAGGACGGGGTTGAGCTGGCAAAAGAAACACATCCTGATCTTATTCTGCTTGATATACAGCTACCAAAAATGAATGGATATGATGTGGCCCGGGCATTGCGACAAGACCAAACGCTGGTGGATACACCCATTGTGGCAATTACCTCTTATGCCATGCCTGGTGATCAGGAAAAAGCCCTCTCGGCTGGTTGCAATGGCTATATAAAAAAGCCTATAAACCCTGACACTTTTTTAAATGAAGTAGAAAGCTATCTGGATGAAAAAGCCAGCTAAAAAAGTTCTTCTGGTTGATGATAAGGCTGAAAACCTCTATCTACTTAAGAGCCTTCTTAGCGGAAATGGTTTTGTCGTAGAGCAGGCTCTGAATGGGGAGGAAGCTTTAAAAATCGCCCGCGAAAAACATCCCGATATGATCGTTTCTGATATTCTCATGCCAGTGATGGATGGTTTTGCATTGTGTCACGAAGTAAAAACCGATGAATCCCTTAAAGATACACCATTTGTTTTTTATACTGCCTCATATTTGGATCAACGAGACAAAGAATTGGCTTTAAACCTTGGGGTTGATCGATACATTATCAAACCACAGGAGCCTGAAGATCTACTCCAGGTATTTCAGGAAGTCATGTCTCAGCACGATGATGACACCAAAAAAATCGCACAACCCACCATATTGGAAACGGATTACCTCAAGGAGCACAATGAATCTTTGATCCGCATGCTTGAGAAAAAACTGGAGCAGCTTGACCTTTCCAAACGAGTTCTTGAAGAAGAAATTGTTGTCAGACGCGAAGCTGAAGCAAAGTTGCAAGCATCCCTCAAAGAAAAAGACGTGCTTCTCAAAGAAGTGTATCATCGCACCAAAAACAACATGCAGGTGATTGTGGGTCTTCTGGATCTTCAGGCACGCAAAGCAGGCAAGGTTCCCGCAGATGTGGTTTTTAAGGAGATGAGTGATCGAATTTACAGCATGTCAATGGTGCATGATCTCTTGTATCGATCAAAAAGCCTGTATGAAATTCAGCTCGACCGATACCTTCATGATTTATCCAACCGCTTGCTTACCGTTCATAACCAACCTCAGCAGGATATTGAGCTGGCTCTCGAAGTTGACCATATTCCAGTGAATATTCAGTTTGCAATCCCTCTCGGGCTTGTAATTACTGAAATGATCAGTAATTCATTGAAGTATGCATTTAAAGATAGAAGTCGTGGCCGGATTACCATTACAGCTCACCTGAAAAAGGACGCTGGACTCTTGTTGTCAATTGCTGATGATGGTGTCGGTCTTGATGAGTCTGTTGATTTAAATAGTGATAATACACTGGGGTTGTATATCATTCGGAGTATTGTGGAGAATCAATTGTTTGGCGCTGTGGATTTCACAAACGAAAATGGTTTGACCTACGACCTGACACTACCAGATCTACTTCTCGATGTAAAAACATTCTAGATTCGCACCTGGAACCTTGCCTTCTTTGTTTATAAAACAGCTGAGTTGGATGACCTTTCTCCCCGCTAATAATTTTTAATTGTGATGCTGTTTCAGATTACTTTCTGGTCTGGTTTCTAATTGGTTTAGATGAGGGGTTTTTATGCCAGCCATAGCACATATCGATGTGGGACTTGCGGCAAAACGTGTTGCCCCTAAAATAAATGTGGGTTGGCTCATTCTGGCTTCAGAATTTATCGAAGTCATTTTTATGATCCTTTGGGCGGCTTGGATCGAAACAATTCCCACCCAGAAAGCAGGATCGTACTCTCCCTGGTCTCATAGTGTTGTTCTGGGACTTTTTTGGTCCCTACTGGCTGGGGCTGTAATTTTCTGGCGGTATAAAAACCCACGAACGGGAATACTCATCGGTCTTCTGGTATTCAGTCATACCCTGCTCGATAGTGTTACCTCACCAAAAACAGCTTTTTATGCCGGTGATACAGGCATGCCTGTCTTTTTAGGTAGCTCTATGACGATTGGTCTGGGGCTGTGGCGCGATGAAACAGTTGCCATGATTGGAGAGTATGGTTTTGTACTGGCAGGACTGATCATCTATCTCATTGAGCGCAAAAAATTAAAGGTTCAGACTTCTTGATCTTCCGTGAAATGCTCCAATCAGAAGCACCTTTTTTAAAAGAGATGCTCTACGAGTCCCTCTATGTTCCTGCGGGCATGAAACCATATCCTAGAACAGTTCTTGAACAGCCAGAACTTTCTCGATATTATTTGAATTGGGGGTCAATCCCTCGCGATCTCGCGGTTGTAGCTACTTCCAGGGGTGGGCTTGTGGCAGCCGTTTGGGGAAGAGCTCAATTACCATCAGCGAAGGGGTTTGGATATATTGATGTGGATATCCCTGAGATTGGGATTGCTGTCAAACCTGATTTTAGGAATCAGGGGGTTGGCACAACTCTGATAAAGAAGATTTTTAAACGCTATAATGAGCTGGGGGTAAGGTCAGTTTCTCTTAGCGTTGACCGTCAAAATCCTGCAAAACGCCTGTATGATAGATTGGGTTTTCAGGTTGTCGTTGAAAACAAACATGATTTTATCATGCAAAAGATGCTCTCTTGACCATGTTTTGCTGAGGCGGTGTACTGAGTTTACCGAAGTGTTCTCAAAGCATGAGGGCAAGGCATGACACCCTTCGAGAGCCTCAGGGTGACGAAGGTCTAAGCTAGCGGTGAAACTTTGAGGGGTTTTAGACGTCCATCCGGTTGGCTGCCATGCTCACGAAAAGAACAGGTAGATAGATCAACATATAACGGAAAAACTGTTTGGCTGTGGCAAGTTCGCGATTGCTATAGAAACGGGTAACCATAACAATAGCCCCCATGGTAATCAATGTAGCAACTATCAGATAGATTGGTCCTGAGACCTTGAAGACAAAGGGTACAAAGATCAGGGGTATATTGACCATGGTATACCACAAACTCTGTCGAAAAGAGGCATTTTCACCTGCGACAAAGGGCAGTTGTTTACCACCAACAGCCAGATATTGATCCTTATAGCGGTAACAAATCACAAAAGTGTGGGGGATTTGCCATAGGAAGATCATAAGTGACATCCACATGATCATCAGGTCAAGTCCTTGTGTGACAGAATACCAGCCAATGAATGGTAGCAAGGCACCGGGTAGCGAGCCGATTAATGTACTCATAGTAGATCTTGATTTTAAAGGGGTATAGCTCCAGACATACAATCCACCACATAGAAATGTTGCCACGGCGGTTGCTTCATTAATCAAGACATACTGAAGAATTAACCCTAAGGCAAAGACAATCAAGCCTGCATAAAGAGCGGTTCGTGGTGAAATCAGACCAGCGGGAATGGGTCTATCTTGTGTGCGCTCCATCAGCGCATCTGCTTCACGCTCATAGTATTGATTCAGGGCAAAGGTTGCTCCATTGGCTATTCCAGTTGTCAAAACCAGAATTATGAGGGGAATCCACTGGAAGGGCAACCCCGTCTCACTTAATGCGTACATGTGAGCGAAAACCACCATAAGCATGATCATGGGAATGGGTTTCAGTCGAAAGAGTTGGATGTAGGCTTTTAGCATTTTCTAATCTTTGCTCATATGATAGTGTCTTGCTGAAGCTCTTGAAGCATCACACAATATTGCGTGTCGCCCTTCGAGGGCCTCAGGTGACGGTCTAAAAAAATTACTCAGACAACTCCTTGATATATTCAATAATCGCCGAGACCTCATCAGCGGTCATGGGTAAGGGTGGCATGAGGGGTTGATACCCCTTCACCAGATCCTTGTTTGGCTCCATCATTGAGACTTTGAGATAGGCTTCATCTACAACAATCTCACGATCTTCACCATTGGTGACCACCGTTTCTTTCTTTCCAAAAAGGTCTTTGAGTGTTGGTCCAACAAGCTTGGTACCATCGGTACTGTGACAGGCAAAGCAACCCTTTGAAGTAAATAATGCTTTCCCGGGGTTTTCTGCTTGAAGCTTCAGATGCTCAGCGGATTGTTCGTCCAACCAGGCTTGATAGTCGGGTTTGGTCAAAACATGGACTTTGGAAATCATCTGGGCATGATTCAATCCGCAATATTCGGCACAAAAAAGATCGAAAGAGCCGAGTTGGCTGGCTTCAAACCAGGTATAATTGTCTTCTGCCCCATCTGCCTTGGGAACCACATCCATTTTTACCCTGAATGCAGGGATATAAAAAGAGTGGATCACATCTGCAGAGTGCAGGGGTAAATAGATGGGAGTATCTGCCGGAACTGTGAGCCCCTGGGCCGTATTCTGCTCCAGACCATTGGGATAAGTAAATTTCCACCACCACATACCCGCTTCCACTTTGATTTCCATGGCATCTTCTGGAACATTTCTCATTTTGAGAAAACCCTGCATTCCAAAGTAAAAGATGAACATGACCAGGATAGTAGGGATAACGGTCCAGATAATTTCAAGACCGGTATGACCCTCAAGGTTTGATGGTTTGGGATTGTTCTTACGGTTGTATTTGATCACGCTGAAAATCATGAACCCGGTGATACCTACCAGACATAAAATTGAAATTATGAAAATCAGGTAGAAACTGAAATCTACATCCTGATTAAAAACGGAGGCTGGATTGTAATTTACGTTCATGCGATCACCCGGAAGGAATAGTCAGAGAAGGTCAACACAAAGATGGCCAGTAGCGTAAAAAAGGCTACGCCCAGAAAGAGTTTGAAGATCAGGGGTTCGTGGTTCAAGTGCATGAAGTAATAAAGCACAAGGGCTGCCTTGACAAAGGCCACAGACATGGCAATCAAAAGTGCGCCTGTATTGCTCACATCAAGACCTGCCAACATAACAGTTAAAATCGTCAGTATAATCAACCCACCAAAAACAAGGATGGGCAAACGAGGACTTTGGGTTTGTTCGTGTGTATTCATAATGACACCCCCTATGCGACCAGATAGTAAAGTGGAAAGAGAAAAATCCAGATCACATCAACCAAGTGCCAGTAAAGTCCACAACGTTCGAGAACGCCTGGTTTTTCCTGATTGATTGAGCCTTTGGATATCCAGAACAGAACGATAAACATCCATACACCACCGATGATGATGTGCAGTGCATGAATTCCTGTCATAATAAAGTAGAGACCGTAAAAGAGTACCTGTCCCACAGGTAACATCTCCGCACCCTGGGTTAAGAGGGGAGATCCTTCACCTGCAGCAATCCCTTTAGCTGTTTGCAGAAAGAGATGATGATCAAACTTTGCACTCCATTCGAAGCCCTTGATAACCAGAAATGCCGTTCCCAGGGCGATTGTCGCCATGAGAAAGATTTTTGCTGCTTTCACTGACCCTTTTTTAAGGGCATCTAGAGAAAGCACCATCGTCAGGCTACTGGTGAGCAGAATGATGGTATTTACTGTACCAATAGATGTGTTCAGGCTTGCTGCTGCCAGCTTGAAGTCTTCCAGGTGCGCTGAACGATACACGGCGTAAATCAGGAAGAAGGCGGCAAATAAAAAGAGTTCAGTATAAAGGAAAAGCCAGAAGCCCAGCCGGGTTCCCTCTTCATCGTGATGATGTTCTATGGGATGTGCAATATCAGTCATTGGACGCTCCTAATGATGTACCTGCTTTTACCTCAACACGAAATGCCTCGTAATCATAAGGATCACGGGTAATCTCAAGCTCTTCTTCAAAATTAAACAAGGTGGGAGGGGTCGCTGTCTGCCATTCCAGGGTTGATGAGTTCCAGGGGTTGGCTTCTGATGTTCTCTTGCCCTTTAAAAGAGCATGAATCCAGACCCAGAGAACAACAACTACCCCGGTTACCAGTACCCAAGATCCCAGAGTTGACATCATTTGAAGCTGATTGAAAATGGGAATATCTGGATAGGTATGATAGCGTCTGGGCATTCCATAATAACCTAGCAACAACATGGGGAAATACAGACTATTGAAGCCAATAAACATGAAACCCCAACCAATCTTCGCCCATTTCATGGAATACATTTTACCAAACATTTTTGAGAAATAATGAAAGACACCACCGATTAGACCAAAGGCTGCACCGCCAAACATGGTGTAATGAAAGTGGGCGACGACGAAATCTGTATCATGGAGATGAATATCAGTAGATAAAGATCCCAGAAACATGCCTGTTAGACCACCAATGCTGAAATTGAAAATAAAAGACAGAGCAAACAGCATGGCAGGGGTAAGCGTGATGGATCCTTTATAAAGCGTGGCGGTCCAGTTGAACACCTTAATGGCTGTGGGAATCGCCACAAAAAAGGTTAAAAATGAAAAGAGAATTGCAGCAAAGTCAGACATGCCTGTTGTAAACATGTGGTGTGCCCAGAGTAAATACCCTACGCCGGCAATACTACACGTGGCTATGGCAATACTTTTATATCCAAAGATCGGTTTCTGGCTGTTGGTTGGGATTATTTCACTTACCAGTCCCATGGATGGTAGAATCATGATGTACACCGCAGGGTGTGAGTAAATCCAAAAAAGATGTTGAAAAAGAATGGGGTCGCCACCCTTGGATGGATCAAAGAAACCAACAGGCATAATGCGCTCAATAACGATCATGAGCAGGGTGATTCCCACAACAGGTGTAGCCAGAACCTGGAGCCATGATGTGGCATAAATCGACCAGGTAAAAAGTGGCATCTTAAAATAAGTCATTCCCTTGGTGCGCATCCTATGCACGGTGACAATAAAGTTGATGCCTGTAAGAATGGTTCCCCAACCCAGAATAAATGCTGCTGTGAGCATCCATGAGATTGAGTCAAAGGCAATTCCAAAAATTGAAATGGTTTTGGTGTTGATGGAGTAGGGTGGGGTAAAGGTCCATCCTGTATCAGCACCTCCAAGCAGGACACCTGTCACTGCCATGATAGCGCCAAAAAAGTACAACCAGAAGGAGAGTAGGTTTACCCGGGGAAAGGCAACATCCTTGGCACCTATCTGAAGCGGTAAAAAGAAATTACCGAGAATTGCCGGTGCACCAGGGACAATAAAAAGGAAGATCATTATAATCGCATGCAGGGTAAAGAAGCTACCATACATTTCTGCTGGAATGATCTCCCATCCAGATGAGGCTGGATACATTTTCTGGAGTTTCATGATGAAACCCAGGAGCACCGCGGCAAAGAAAAAACTGAACATCGCTACGGCGTACATAATGCCAATTCTTTTATGATCCGTCGACATGAACCAACTCATAAACCCTTTGGTCCACTTTGAACTGGTATGACTGTTTAGGTAGTTAACTGTCGCAGAAGATTCCATACTTACGCGCCCTTCATTTCAAGTTGTTGGGAGGTCTTTTTCCGATTGAGTGCAACTGTAAGAACCACAACGGTAAACAGAATTGAGAACAGTATGATCACACCGGTGACTTTGAGAAAATTAAAATAGTATCCCCGCCCCTCTGGTTCTTCAGCGAAACAGAATTTGACGATTTTCTTAACGGTTGGCGCCCATCTGCCCTCCATAGCGTTGGTGACTGAAACCATAACTTCAACAGGAAGAAATGACAATCCCCGGATATAACGTGAGATGATGCCGCTGGGAGAAAGCACAATCAGAGACGAGGCGTGCATAAATCCATCTGCTTGATCTGGAGCATATTTGAAACCTACAGAAGTTGTCAGGGTTCTAATGGTTGCTGAGTCTGCTGTTAGAAACCGAAAGGACGATTCAGGGATATCGGTTTTGCCTTCAAAGAGGTTGAAATAGGATTGTTTCTTAAGGGCTGCAATCTCATGATCCTCTCTGGGGTCAAAACTGACTGCTACAATATTGTATTTATCTCCGGGTAGAAATGCTGAAGGCGATTGATTGACTACATCTACAATAGCATTTAAGAAAGGATTACAAATGGACGTACAATTGTAATAGACCAAAGCCAGAATCGTGGGACGCCCTTCGCTGGCAGCCGCCAATGTGGTGGGTTGACCGCTTTCATCATAAAGGGTCAGGTCAAGATCTACTTTTTCTCCAAGAAATGTATCATCGATACCAATTTCAGGTTGAGTTTCAAGCTCATCTGCGAGCCCAAAAGAGAAAGATATAAGGCTTATAATTATTAAGTGTTTGAATAGCATGTTCACCCCTGTCGTAATTAACCCATACTCATATTACCAGACCATTGATGATAATTTTTGTCCTCATCCATTGCAAGCAGGAAATGTGACTATCGAGGTATTAATTTATCTGTATAAAAGTATGGTTTTGGGAGGGTGGTTTCTGGATTCAATAGCCACTGATTTACACGGATATTCACAGATGTGAATGTCTTTTGGGGCGGATTTCTTTGAATTATTCGTGGAGTTCTGGATACATCTATTTGTGTCACACAAAGCTATAGCGTTATGGTCATCGCCTCTATTGAAGCTTCTGTTTGTGGCGCTTCTCCAGGGTTTAGGTAGGATCGTCCCGGTATTCCAGTTGTAATCCTTTAAGGAAATTTCTCAGGAACTGGTCACGCATTTGTCGGTAGTGCTTGTGGTCTGGTTTTCTTAGAAAGGCACTCAACTCATATTTGCTTACCCGTAAATCCACAGAATCCAAAACGCCAACGACCTCTTCTGCCTGGAGGTCAAATGCGATCTTCAGTTTTTTGAAAATTATGTTGTTGGTCAACTCCTTTTCAGGGACGGGCTGAGGACCCTCCCGCTTACCACGGGTTTCGATGATCAAGCCGTTGAGAAAGACTGCCATTTCGTCATCATAACACACTTTATAGGCTGGATCTTCCTCACGTTTTAACCAGTCGCTAATCTCTGCACGGGTAACCTTTTTATCGGCATGGGCAAATATTTCAATCATTTTTGAATCGCTGAAATCAAAAATATAGCGGATTCGTCGCATGATACTATTATTGGTCATTTTATATCCCTTACCAGTATGGCTGCATCGCAAGGGCAGTTCAAAACAACACGCATGTCTGGTTTGAAGCCAATGTTCAAATAAAAACTCATAGCACTTTGATTACCGCTCATGATACCAGCTGCTACTGAATGAAAATTATTCTTTTTTGCCCACTCAAAGACAGTCGTCATCAATTTCAACGCCAAACCTTGACGACGGTAGACTGGAGCAATCCAAACCTGGAGCAACTCACCCATTTTATCGTCTTTTTCCATGCGATAAAGCGCTGCGAGCCCAACAGGTTGTCTATCTACAAATACCAGAAATGTTGCTCTGTCTGAGCCTGTGGCGCTTTGGTCCACCTGCTTGATCCAACTCTCTGAACTACGCTGGACAGACTCGTCATAGGTAGAGCCAAAAGCTTCAGGAGATTCCTTGAGTGAATCCAGGCGGACCTGTTTATAAAGTCCTGCTTCTCCAATTTTAATGCGCCTGATTTCAACCATATCAATTTTCTGCCCGATGCATTTTAACCATAACGCTGTTTTCTGTTTGACGTTGGAGATGATAAGCCTGACCCCGACCAAAGATTTGAACCTGACCATGCTCCACTACCATCATCGTGTTTTCATCCACAGCCCACCCCTCAGGGGATATTTCCTGCTCAATCACCTGCATAAGTCGGGTGACAGTTCCCCATTGACTGGCATGAACATCCACACTAAAGGGCACAAGCCCCAGGCCTGGTTTCACACTTAAAACATCAAGCCCCTCGCTGAGCTCTTCATCCAGAATTTCGAGTTCATGACCATCGCGGAACGTTTTCCACCCCCCAAGAACAGCCTGTTCAGCAGCGATAGCAGCGCCTGCTGAGAATCCGGCATAGGGGATGTGGTTTTCTTTGATATACTCCAACCAGGTTAAATCCTTGCATAGCATTTGATGATACAAGGGTGTTGTGCCACCACCAACAAACACACCACTGGGTTTTCCTTCAACAAGCAAGTCCAGACGAACCGGCGCTTCCGGTGTTCCCCAAAAAAACTGCATTTCTGTTTCCTGTACACCGCAAGCCTTTAAAACTTGTTTGTATTTTAGTTCGGTCTGGAGTTTGTCATCCGGGTTCTCGCTGATCAGAACTACAGCAATTTTACGGAACCCCTCTCTCGTCGCCCGATTAACAAAATGACCATAAGTGTTTTCATTTGCTGACTGATTCCACCCTCCTCCAATCAGGAAGACAGGTGGTCTGGGTGTTTCCATTAGTGAGCACTCATATTATCTGCTAATGTTTATGCTCAGGATAGTATGCCTCCAGGGCCTTGATACTCTTGTTTAATGCTTTGACTGTTTTAAGGTTTGATTGTTGTTTAGCCTTCATGGCAGCCAAGATAACAGCATGATGATGTTTGAGGCGCTGGGTATAATCTTTTTGGTCAGGTTTAACGCGTTGGGTTAAATAATAATCACTTATCGTAGAAATTATTTTCTGTGCGTGGTCTTCCTTATTGACGACCCAACGAACCATCTGATTTTGAGATTGAAGGTCTTTTTTCTCTGAGAGATTTATCATGCTCTGAACTGCTTTTTCTATTGTCTGCGCATCTTCAACCATAGACAACAATCTCGCATAATCGTCATAAATACCACAGGGTACCTGACAATGAGCCTGCAGTGCCTGCGGCATGAACACGTTTGCGCTAATCAATATTGACAACCCTAAAACAACACCTCTATATATTTTATTCATTCTTGATTCCTTTTTTTGTTTAATTGATCGTCTACATTAATCAATTCTGGTTTGCATATGATCCAAATATTTCATCACGTGGGTTTTTGCTTCAGCGTTTCCCGGCTTTTGTCTCAGGCTCTCATATAACTCCACGCTTTTCAGGAGTGCCCTCAGGCAATCCTGTGCATCATAGGTGGGAATTGTGGCTTTAAGTTTTACCAGGTCATCATCACTGACATAGCGTTCAATTTTTCTCAACCCTTGTGGACGGGCATTGTTTTTTACAAGTAACATTGGACCCAAAACTCTGGCTTTGATGAAACCGATAGACTCTACGGCCTCAAAGAGTTCGCCTCGTCCAATTTTTGTAGCAGTATAGTGAACCCAGGTCCAGAACCGGGCTTCAATCCACTCAGGATCTGGTTGAGGGAATTCAGCTGGTGTGGTGCTGATGACACTGCTGATTTGCTTATCCCTTTCCCATAAAACGATGGGGTTCTCAACTTTCTCCTTGATGTCATTCATTGAGACAAATTTCAAATCAATATGAAGCAAGGGAGGACCATACAGACAAATGAGCAGACGAGGCTCCCCCACATGCTCACCTGTAAAGGATTCGAGGAGTGAACCCATTTTCTTCGCGATGTTCTGGCGGTCATTTAGAACAGCAGGATAATGATCCGGGTTAATATAGATAACCAGATCCAGGTCGCTGAATTCATCCATTTCATTCAGGAGATATGAACCACCCGCAGCCACACCGAGAATGCGTTGGTCCTGTTGAAGGCTTTTTACTGAAGCCTCAAGAAATTTTTTGTGAAGTTCTGGTATTGCCGGCACTTGAAATGCCTAATGAGGGTTCCCTGAATCAGGTATCAGGGGTTTCATCAGAATCATCAGTCTCAGGTGACAGAGCCTGTTCATCATTTTCATTTAACGCCTGTTTTGCTTCGGCTTTTAATCTTTTCTTTTCTTCTTTTTTCTTCTTCTTTGCAAGGTCTCGCTGATGTTTGGCAAAAGCATAGTTCGGTTTGGCCACTGGTGCTCCTTTTTGATGAATAATTATGTCGGAATGTCTACCGACCTTGTTGTGATGTCAATCTAAGGTAAGAACAGCCTCGAACATATTATTTCTGAAACTAAAACCAGGTATCCACTTCCTGACGGAGTTGCATGATTCTTGGTGATTTAAATAAGGCAGTGCTTAATTGTAAGTTGTTGGGACCTTCTTTTCTTCTTTGGGGATTGGTTTTTTTTGACAAACCTTGTTACAGATGAATTAGTTACGAATTATCAGTTATTGCTTTGAAATAATTTTGCATTGGTTCTTTAGGCTTTATTTTCAGAGCTATGGAAAAGTTTTTCAACAATTAATGAGTGAACGATCTAAACAAAGGACTATCATGCCTTCTGCAAAAATTATCTGGACAAAGATTGATGAAGCACCCGCTCTAGCGACATATGCTCTCTTGCCTATTGTCCAAGCTTACACAAAAAATACAGGAATCGAAATCGAGGTCAGTGATATTTCGCTGGCAGGTCGGATTATCGCTCATTTTCCTGAGAATCTTACAGAAGATCAAAAACAGGTGGATGCGTTGGGAGAGTTGGGAAAACTTACCCAGTCTGCAGAAGCAAATATCATTAAACTGCCCAATATCAGTGCTTCTATTCCCCAACTTCAAAGTGCCATAAAAGAACTGCAAGACAAAGGCTATGATCTTCCTGATTATCCTGAAGAGCCAAAAACCGATGTCGAAAAGGCATTACAACAGCGGTTTGCAAAGGTTTTGGGGTCTGCTGTGAACCCTGTATTGCGTGAGGGAAATTCTGATCGGCGCGCTACCACATCAGTAAAACGATTTGCCCAGAGTAATCCCCATCGAATGATGAAGCCGTGGCCAGAGGGTGGCTCCAAAACACGTGTCGCTCACATGACAGGTAACGATTTCTTTGGAAGCGAGAAGTCTTTAACCATTGAAAAATCAATGGGTGTAAATATTGAATACACTGCACCAAATGGTCGTGTTATTCGACTTATTGAAGACCTTCGGCTTTTAAAGGGAGAAGTTATAGATACTGCCGTCATGAATGTTCGAGCTTTACGTTCATTTTTCGAAAAAACCATCAATGAGGCAAAAGCAGAAGACGCGCTTCTCTCACTTCATTTAAAAGCCACCATGATGAAAATCTCTGACCCTATCATGTTTGGTCATGCTGTATCAGTCTATTACAAAGATGCTCTGGTTAAGCATGCGAATACACTGAATCAGATTGGTGCTAACCTCAATAATGGTCTTGCTGATGTCGAAGACAAACTGGATCGTCTTCCTGCCGACAAAAAGACCGAGATCCTGGCTGATATCCAGGCGGTTTATAAAACTCACCCTGCATTAGCTATGGTAGATTCACGTAAAGGCATTACCAATTTGCATGTCCCCAATAATGTGATCATTGATGCTTCCATGCCCAACGTGGTTCGGGATGGGGGAAGAATGTGGAACAATGACGATGAGTTGCAAGATACCATCGCCATGATTCCAGACCGAAGCTATGCGACCATATATGGTGCTATTATTGATGATTGTAAGAAACACGGTCAGTTTGATCCATCCACCATGGGAAGTGTTTCCAATGTTGGTCTGATGGCAAAGAAAGCTGAAGAGTACGGTTCACATGACAAAACTTTTGAGGCACCTGCAGACGGAACCATCCGGGTTATAGACCCTTCAGGGTTTACCATGATGGAGCAGTCTGTTGAAAAGGGTGATATCTTCCGCATGTGTCAAACCAAAGATGCACCCATTCAAGACTGGGTAAAACTGGCTGTCACCAGAGCCAAAGCCAGTGGTTCTCCTGCTGTTTTCTGGCTGGATGAAAGTCGTGGTCATGATCAGGAGATCATTAAAAAGGTAAATGTTTACCTCAGAAGTTATGATATCAGCACCCTTCAAATACATATCATGAAACCTGTTGAAGCGATGAATTTCTCTCTGGAAAGAGTTCGACGGGGAGAAGATACCATCTCAGTTACGGGTAATGTTTTACGTGATTATCTTACCGATCTTTTTCCCATTCTGGAGTTGGGAACCAGTGCTCGCATGCTATCCATTGTTCCATTGATGCGGGGTGGTGGATTATTTGAAACCGGTGCTGGCGGCTCTGCTCCAAAGCATGTCCAACAATTTTTACAAGAGGGACATTTACGCTGGGATTCATTGGGTGAATATTGTGCTCTGGTACCTTCCTTTGAGCAAGTCGCCCGAGTCAGTGATAATTCTAAGGCAACCGTTCTGGCAGACACTCTTGATCAAGCAATCAGTACTTATCTCGAAAATGCCAAGTCTCCGTCACGCAAAGTGAATGAGCTGGATAACCGTGGCAGCACATTCTACCTATCCCTTTATTGGGCTCAAGCCCTGGCAGCCCAGGATGATGATGCTGAAATGAAAGCCCGTTTTGAGAGCATTGCTCAAAAACTCAAGGAAAATGAAGTAGCAATCGCCGAGGAGTTGATCGCTGCCCAGGGTAAACCCATGGATATCGGTGGTTATTTCAAGCCTGATGATATAAAGACTCACACTGCCATGTGTCCCAGTGAGACGTTGAACTCTATTCTGGGTGGAATATAGATCTTAAGGCTAACCAGCTTATTGCGGTAATTGCAAGGACGTAGCACGATACGCTTCCTTCGTCTTTACCATCTTTAGAAACCTGTTGGTACACTTGTTGTAAATCGACGGGGTTTTTTTTGTCTGGTGTGGGTATTAAAGTCAGTTGCATGGCAAGGGGTGGACATTTCGAGGAGCTCAATGTCCGGGATTGTTGGGTTGGGTTGCCCCGCCAGTATACTCTTTGCCTCTAAATCATTATCACAGAAGAAAAACCATTGAGAAACAGCTAGCGTTTTCTATATTTCGCCAGATAACGAAATGGAGAGCCCATGCGTAAAGCCACAATTGTTTATAAGGCCCTATCAGACTCTAATCGATTACGCATTTTAATGATGCTCAAAAAACAGTCGCTGTGTGTCTGCGAAATCGTAGACATTCTTAATCTGGCAAATTCAACCGTTTCAAAACATCTGTCTGTTTTACGTAATGCTGATTTGATCATGGATGAGAAAAGCGGACGTTGGGTGAATTATCGACTGGCCAAGTCAAGTGAATCTGATGATATCGAATTTATTTTGGCACAATTGGACCGGCAACTGGCTAATGATGCTCAAATTGTTGAGGATCTTGAGAAGTTAACGGTAACCGATCGGTTTGAGATATGTGCAACTCTTCCAGTAAAGGCAAAGACGTAGCATACTACGTCCCCACAGGGGGTCAGGAATGATACCACCATCACGGAAAGATTTAAAAAGAGAGTATAAAGAGAAGCCTCGGGTTGCAGGTGTTTTTCAAATCAAAAATAAGGTTACAGGTAAACTATTTCTGGGGAGTAGCCTTAATATAGATGGACCACTTAATGCCCATAAATTCATGCTCTCCAATGGATCCCACAGAAATACAACCATGCAAAAAGATTACAAAAAGTTCGGCGAGGATGCTTTCTCTTTTGACATCCTGGCAACGGTCGTTGTGATGGATATACCTGGTTTTAACCTGGAAAATGAACTAGAGATTCTTGAAGAACTCTGGCTGGATGAACTCCAACAAGAAGGTGAGATGGGTTACAATCGAAACCAGAAAATTCGACAGGTCTGACATGTTTAAAAAACGTCCTTATTACACACTTTTTGTTTCACTTCTTCTCTGGATAGGGTTGTATGTCAGCCTGGTTCCGCTCTCTGAGTGGATCGTTACCCTTTTTCCTGTGGCACGGGAAAGTCACCTTGGTGAAGCCCTGGCATTCTTTATCTATGATGCGCCAAAGGTACTTCTGTTACTCACTGCAGTAGTTTTTGTTATGGGGATTGTCAACACCTGGTTTACACCTGAACGTACCCGAGCCCTGCTCGCTGGAAAATCCCTTGGTCTGGCAAATGTGATGGCTGCCATCCTTGGCGTGGTCACACCTTTTTGCTCCTGCTCTGCGGT
The DNA here is from genome assembly GCA_016844945.1 of Fidelibacterota bacterium. GTDB lineage: Bacteria > Fidelibacterota > UBA8477 > UBA8477 > JABMPR01 > JABMPR01. The sequence goes on from JAERTJ010000142.1 coordinate 142,275, forward strand.
TCCATTGTTTATTGGTTTTGTACAGGCTGGTGTACCATTGGGTGTGACTTTTTCATTTCTCATCGCAGCACCTATGGTGAATGAAATTGCGCTTACCTTGCTCTTTGGATTATTCGGCTGGAAAGTCGCTCTGTTGTATCTGGGGTTGGGTCTAGCTGTCGCCATATTTGGCGGATTCATTTTAGGAAAACTAAAGCTGGAAAAATATCTGGAGCAGTGGGTGCAGGATATTCCCAAAAAACAAATCGCCTATTCTGCAGAGTCATTTACCCTTCCGGATCGTCTGGAAGCGGGAATCCGTTCTGTGAAAGAGGTAGTTGGCAAGGTATGGATATACATTCTTTTGGGCATTGGAGTCGGTGCGTTTATTCATGGATATGTTCCTGAAAATTTTATGGCTTCGTTTATGGGAAGCGAAGCCTGGTGGTCCGTGCCTCTGGCTGTAATCATCGGTGTGCCTATGTATAGCAGTGCGGCAGGCATCATCCCTGTGGTACAAGCTTTATTAGCAAAAGGGGCTGCACTGGGTACGGCTCTGGCTTTTATGATGAGTGTGGTAGCATTATCATTACCTGAGCTCATTATTTTGCGTAAAGTTTTGACCCTGCGCTTGATCAGTATTTTTGTCAGTATTGTTGCCACTGGAATTCTTCTGGTTGGCTTTATTTTTAATTTGGTATTTACGGAAGGTGTTGAAATGAAAAACATTAAGGTTTTGGGGGGCGGTTGTGCAAACTGCCAGAACACAGTTAAGCTGGTAGAGGAAGTAGCGCTTGAAAAAGGCATCGAAATCAACCTTGAAAAGGTGGAAGATATGCAGGATATCATGGCATATGATGTGATGTCCACACCTGGTGTTGTGATCAATGAGACTGTTGTCCACAGAGGTAGTGTACCTGATCGAGACAAGGTTGAGGAGTGGTTTTCCGGGGAGTGATTTGATTTAGGCGCGAGTTTCGATTCGCGCTTGGGAGAGGAAGCACACGCTTTATACCGAAGGGAGTTCAATATGACTTATGAGATGAGTCCTAACATTGCCATTTATGTGGACAATATGGACAAAGCCCGGGCATTCTATATCCAAACTCTCGGTTTTGAAGAGGTCCCCTCTGTTGAGCGTTGGGTTGAATTACGATCAGGTCCTAACTGTCTTTTTCTAATGGAGAGTTCTTCAGAAACTGGAGCCGTCCATGAGCTTTTTGTGGATGACCTGGAGGCTACACGTACAGAGCTTCTTGCTCAGGGCTGCGAGATTGTCCGTTGGGAGGGTAAAGATAGGGACTGCTACATCAAGGATCCTTTTGGAGTCTTGTTTAACATTTGGGAAAAATAAAGAACTCCTCTGTTATAACAGAAGTCGAAACTTTAAAGTCTTAATAAAACGTAACCGGGTGTTTTAACCCGCTCAGATTAAGTTGGGGCTGGCTCTACATATACAGCAATAAAGCCCCACCAGGGACCTTGTGTTTTTGGAAACCCCTGGGGATAAACAGTTCCGCCTACATAAGCTACAGGAGCATTAGACATCACCACGCGAATGGAAATATAGCTGAAATCGTATGAGGAAAAGTCCAATTCCACTTCTTCGCTATCAAGATTGTTAAAATCAAACTGGGCATGTCCGGGTTCTGGCCTGTAATCGGGAACGTCTGTAAGGTCATTCCAAATGTTGACTTCAACGTTATGCAGGACCTGGGAATCATTTGAGGAGATGGTAATAATTCCATCTTCTATAGTAACCTCTCCCACCTCAATGTTTCTTCTAGCCCACAGGATATATACGCCATTAAAGCTTTCACCTGCATAGGCTGGATACCCACTTTTTTTTGCCAGACTGGTTTGGGTTTCCGGGGTTACTTCAGAAACCGTTGGGTTTATTTGTGACTCGCACCCAATGAAAACGAAAAGGACCACTATCATCAACACCTGTATAATTACTGATCTTTTCATTTTCTGCCTCCTCTTCAATTTTTTAGCTTCATAAAATAGAGATTATTTATGCGTGTGTAAAGAGGATATAACATTAATTATATCCTATACTTAGGGTGATTAATCGATGCGTGGTTTAGTTTTGTGTTCAGCTAAAAACAAACAACCCCGGGCTATTTTCATAAACCGGGGCTATAATTTTTAATATATGCCTATTTTTGGGAGGCTTCCCTTAACGCGTTAACAGGGGTTACAGTCGGTACAGATGGGACAGGGTTCTGAAGAGTAACCGATATATCCCCACCAGACACCTCGGTGTTCAGGAAAGCCAGCGGGATAATTTGAACCACCCACATAAGCTTTTACACCTGTAGATAGTAAAATACTGATTGAAATGTAGCTGAAGGACTCTTCTGATAAATCAAGGGTTACTTCATTGCTTTGCACATTTTGAAGCGTGAAGTCTGCATGGCCCGGTTCTGGACGATAGTCTGGAATCTCTGTCTGGTCATCCCAGATAAAAATGCGGATGGAATGAAGGTCATATAATCCATTTGAGGTGATGGTGACAACTCCATCCGCAATGGTTACGGTACCGGCTTCAGTGGTTTTATCAGCCCATATTGTGTACAAACCGTCTATGGCTTCCCCGGCATCTGCAGGATATCCACCCCGTTTTTGCAATGTGAAATTATTGCTCTCCAGGTTGGAAATTGTTTCAGATGTTGTTGGGTTAAAATTGGTTTCACACCCAACGAGAACCAGGATTAATATAAGGAGACTACTATAAGTCAGTTTGTTTTTCATTTCATTCACCTCGTGCTATATGATTGTTTCTATCATCATTATAGGCGGTCTTCTGGTAAAAATCAAACCAATGAAACTTTTTGTCGCATTTGTACCCCAAAATGTCGCAATCACCACCCCTGTGTGTAGGTGTAGGGTTAAAAAAAGCCCCCAGCCCTGTTTCCAGGATTGGGGGCAAATAAACACCTTAGAGGGAGGGTATTTATTTTAGATATAGCATGCGCTTGACTTCTCTGAATGAACCTGAATCAATAACATACAGATAGGTTCCACTACTCATGTTCTCAGGAGTAAAGTGAACGGTATAATGACCGGCTTCACGGAAACCGTTGGCTAATACTGCCACCTCTGCACCACGAATGTCATAGACCTTCAGTGAAACCTGACCTGCCTGGCTCAGCGCAAAGTCAATGGTTGTACTTGGGTTAAAGGGGTTGGGATAGTTGGATGCCAGAGCTGATACTTCTGGTACTTCTACCTCCATCACTGGTACTACCCAGGCACTTCCAGAACCCTTGCCTAATGATCCACCACCCGTTGAGAAATAACTGTCAACTGTGAGATCAGCATCTTTAGACACCTTGATTTCATCAGCCAGGATTGCTCCTGTGAAGACAACCTCTTTCTTCAAATCAACATCGCTGTTCTGGGCATAGATGGTTCCGAAGAAATGTACATCTTCCTCCAGCCTGGCAGCATCGTGGTGATCTTCAGCGATATAGAAGATGATGTTGGCTGCTGTGATATATGAACCATCCGCTGGACCTACATAAGATCGCTTGGCAATCTTGATCTTCTCTTCAACTCGAACCTCTGTGGCTGTTTCAAACCCGATATGACTGTACTTTTTAGCTTCCAGTTTCTCGATGTTATAAACACCACCTGTGAGTATGAGCGTACCACGGTCTTTTACATAAATGCGACCATAGTCACCTGGCTCCAGAACCAGTGTTTGATTCTTGTTGACCCGGATATCTTGACTGCCCGCTGGAGCAGACTTGAATGGGGGTAAGGTTGTAAACAGTGGAGTCATCACGTCACCGAAGATATCTCCAGTTATATCACCTCGGTTATCAAGTTCGTTGGCGTAAACATCACTCTCAATTGAGACATCACGCTTGAGTTGAATACGATCTGCCATAAGAATATATCCTGGAGCAACATGTGTATCTTTATCTATCCTGATTTCATAATGTCCATTCCCGCGTCCTTGACTGTTTCCATGACCATTTCCGCGTGAACCATTATGACCGCAACGACTGTTGTGGCGGTGATCATCATCATCGTCCTCGTCGTCGTCATCCTCATCATCATCGTCTCCATCATCGTCGTCATCCTCATCATCATTGTGATTACCACGACCATGACTTGATGATTCGTTGACCAGGATGTTACCACTGAAGATTTCAACATCCTTTTTGATGTCGATGTCTGAATGGGCAAACAACAAGGCACCTGCCAGATCGGCGGTTACGTTTACGAGGGCTGTAAAGGTCTGAGATGCCTCTGCATTCCAGGGATCAACTGCTGTGATCTCCACGCTTGACTCACCCAGATCAACGGCTTCAAAGGTCAGAATGGATCCTGACAATTCAACATCCACAACATCGCTGTTTGAATGGCTAAATGAATATGTCAAAACATCATCTATATCAATGTCTTCAAAGACTGTGGAAAGGTCAATGTATGCGCTGAGGAAGTCATCTCCATAGGACAGCTCGATGCCGTCTACAGCATTGACAACCTCTGGAGCGGTATTAAACACTTCAACCACACGCTCTTCAGTACTGACATTATTACCAGCATCTGTAGCTGTATAGGTGATGGTATATGATCCTGGTGTACTGATATCGACTGTACCAGTAACCTCAACTGTGAAGTCTGAACCACAGAGATCCTCGGCTTCATAACCTGGTTCGTCATAATCCAGGTAAAGCCCCAGATCCATGGGGTTATCACCCAGGAGGGTTATGATTGGTGCTTCATTATCATTAACCACGGTTACTGTAATTTCACTGCTTGATGCATCAATCCCATCACTGACTGTTAGCGTAAAGGTGTACTCACCCTCTGTGAGGGATGTGGTCACAACTGCACCGCTACCAACGGGTGATCCACCTAGAGTCCAACTGTAGGTCAATGCATCGCCATCTGCATCAGATGATCCTGTGCCATCCAGGATTACATCCGTACTTCCAACAACACATGGGATATTTTGCGCTTCACCGGCATCCGCTACAGGAGCAGCGTTTACCACTGTTACAACGCGATTTACAATAGTTTCATTTCCAGCTACATCTGTTGCTTTATACGTAATGGTATAATCACCAGGTACTTCATGGTCAACAGTTCCTTCTACTACGACTGTCACGTCACCAACACAAAGATCGCTGGCTTCATAACCATCATCGGCAAAAGGAATGTGAATGTTTAGAGTAGCAGGGCTTGCCCCCAATAATGTGAGTGTTGGTGGCTCAACATCAGCAACAACAGTTACAGAAACATCATCGCTGTGGGAGTCTATTCCATCACTTACAGTTAAGGTAAAGATTGCAGTTCCTGCTGGAATATTTTTTGTGAGTGTTGCTTCAGTACCGACAACAACATCATTCAAACTCCAGCTATAAGTTAGTCCATCTCCATCTGCATCACTTGAAGCAGATCCATTCAGCGTCACATCGGCTGAACCGGGGGCACAATCAATGGTTTGGTCATCACCAGCAACCGCAACAGGAGCTGCATTGATCACTGTAACTACACGACTCAATGTCGTTGTGTTTCCGGCTGCGTCAGTAGCTGTATAGGTAATTGTGTGATCCCCAGGAACCTCAGGATCCACAGAGCCGTCTACGGTAACAGTCACATCACCATTACAGGCGTCACTGGCTTCATACCCTAGATCATCAAAAGCATTATGAATGTTCACGCTGGCAGGGTTGTCACCGAGGAGGGTCAAGACAGGTGGTTCAGTATCAGCAACAACAGTTACGACCACTTCATCACTATCTGAATCAAACCCATCGCTCACGGTTAGGGTTAACACGTGAGTTCCATTTCCAGCTGCAGAAAGATTGATATTCAAAGATTCCTCTGAGCCCACAACCGCATCATTCAGGGTCCAGGAATAAGACAATCCATCGCCATCAGCATCTGATGATCCCGAACCGCTCAGGAATACATCAGTATTTTCCACGACACATGTTATTTCTTGATCATCACCAGCCACTGCCATCGGGGCGGTGTTAACGACAGTCACCGTACGTTCGGCAATAGCCTGGTTACCAGACTCGTCTGTAGCTGTATAGACCAGGGTGTAATCTCCTGGGTTATCACCATCTACATTTCCTGAAACCACAACCGTTACATCTGAGTTACAGTTATCGGCTGTTGTATATCCACCATCAGTATAGCTATTATAGATATTTATGCTAGCCGGGTTATCACCAAGCAATACGATGGTTGGGGCTTCTGTATCAGCAGGCACTGTTACTACCACATCATCACTATCTGTAACACCAGAGGCATCAGTTACTATGAGAGTATAGGTGTAGGATCCCGCTGGTAATGATGTCGTTGTAAAGCTGACTGCGTTACTTGCTTCTCCATCAACCGATACATTGTCAAGGAATAGACTGTTGGTATAATATGGATAGCTGCCATCAGAGGACAGAATGATTGTTGTAGAAGTTGATGTTGCTGTAAATTCTGTTGAATGGGAACCTGTAGCCGAGAAGGTTTGAGGCGCATTATCACCAAAGGTTACAACCAGCGATGGAGAACCGTTCACGATAATGTCAAAGCTGACCACATATTTTGTACCAACTTCAGTGCTAATAGTTTGTTCAACACGTCCTGGCGGTGCATAATCTCCTGTACCAACCAGGTCAAGAATCCAGCTTCCATCTGTTGCATTGCCCCATGCACCTCGGTCAATAGAGTTTCCTCCTGCACCTGTGACACCGGAGTGTGTCCAGCCAGTCATACCGTCTTCAAAGCTGCCATTGACTAACAAGTTGTTATGTTTTATCCAGCTATATGTCAACGCACCATCATCGGTAGACCCTGAACCATCAAGGGTAAATGCAGGGTCACATTCAGCTGTCTGGTCTGATCCAGCATCTGCTACAGGAGCTTCGTTGACGGGTGGTGTAACGTTATCAAAATCATCCAGGATTTCTTCTGGTGTAAAGGAGTGGTTATACAGTCGAACATCGTCTATGCAACCAACCCAGTTTTCCAGTCCATCATTTCGACCACCAATCCGAAGTGGTGCAGCGTTATTCACATCACCTACAAAACCGGTTGGATCAAATACATAGGTCTGGGTTCCATCAACGGTAATGTATCCACCCGTTGGGTTATCACGGTCAATTGTAAATACAATATGATGCCATTGACTATCGGCAATATTGATGGGTGATATCCAGTTGAGGTAATTGTTTCCAGTATTGATCTGTGCTCCAACAAACCCATTGTTAATGGTATAAACGACATAACCTTTAAAACCATCATTGGGGTCTCGTTTATCAAGCAGTGTTTCAATTCCATTGGCCTCTGTGAGTTTTGCCCACATGACGATTGCCAGATCACCGGTACCAATATTAAGAGAAGGTTTGTCTGGAATTTCCATCCAATTTGAACCTGTAAATTCAAAGCCCTGGCCGTCTGCACCAATGCAATAATTAACATCACCGCTTCCAGCCGGGGACACGTCATTATTATTTGGAGTTTCATCAAGCCCATTTCCTTCTGCTTTCCAATAAGCTACGAGAGGATCAGTTACAGAAACGACAACGTCGTCTGTATCTGTTTCTCCGTTGCCATCATCCACCGTCAGGGTGAATGTATGCACACCATAGCCCAGAGTTGTTTGAACCGTGGCGACTTGAGAGACTACTGCTCCATTCAAAACCCAGCTATATGACAGGCTGTTTCCATCGGGATCACTGGAGCTACTCCCGTCTAATGAAACAATTTCACTTCCATCAATACTTTGTATGAATTGGTCCGCACCAGCATTCGCTGTTGGGGCTTCGTTAAGATCTACCGTTACATAAACTTCATCTGTGTCACTTAGTTCACCGTCTGAAACTGTTAAGGTAATGGCATGTGAACCTTCTGTAAGGATAACTGTCGGATTAACACCCGTTGCTATCTCGGTACCATTTTCACTCCAGGTGTAAATTAAAAGGTTTTCATCGGGGTCGCTAGAGGCTGACCCATCCAGTACAACAGAGGCATTGGTCGTGGCTTGATCTGGACCAGCATCTGCCGTAGGGGCATTGTTAAGTGCTGCTGCCTCACCTGGAGTCAGAACAGCTTCTGTTATATCTTCACAGGACGTCATGGTGACATCAATACGATAGTTAAAACCGACAATACCACCCCAGTCCACCATAAGCAGACGGATTTCATTCACACCGGGATGAAGTGCTGACGATACCACTGCATCTGCAGGAGTTATCGTTCCGCCACCATCAACACTGTCTATAAAGGTGTTGTTAATCCACATGACCGCACGGTTATCTGCCTTAAGCTGGAAAACCATAGATGGATCTGAAAAATCTTCAGGAACCTCAAAACGGATGCGGTAAGGTGTTCTTGTGTTTAACCCAACAGTATTGTCTGGGCTATAATTCACCCAGGAGTTGGTTCCAGCAATTAATCCCCAGGGATGACCACCTGAAAGATAGGCAGGTTGCCACTCTGTAAAACCTGCAGGGAGGGATTGGCTGTATGGATCGATATCACCGACACTTCCATTGGCTCCCAGAATCGTGAATGTCTGTTCTTCACCGACGCTACATGTCTCCACCGTTTGTCCGTTCAGAACGATGGTTGCTGACTGCAAATTATTGCCAGATGGGCAGTCATCAACCTGGGTCACAACAACACGATTTTGACCGGTTGTGATATAGCTAGCCAGGTCAGCTGTTCCGCCACCACTCAGTGTAAAATAGCTACCTGAAACAACGACTCCACTGGGATAGTCATTATTGAAAATTGTTATTCTACCACCATCATCAATAGCTGAAAATACAATATTGAATTGTGTAACATTTGTGTTTGTCGGCACATTTACAAAGGTCTGAAAGTAAGTATAATCGACTGATGAAAGACAGTTACCGGGAAGAATGGATGTTTCGGAGAACCCAATTGTTTCCCCATTAGGAGCGGGACCCCAGCCAGCATTGCTTACATCCGGAATATTGGCATTGGCATAAGCACCTGTAGATTCAACATACTCGGTGCCATTCCAATTGCCTGGATATCCATGGGATGGAAGTGAAAAATTAAGATAAGACCAACCACCACCCCGGTTCATTTCCCAGGATGTTCGGTTGATACCCTGAGACATTAATATCCCTGGAATCAGTGTTAACATCAAAACCAAAACGCTTTTGATGTTCTGAATTGATTGTGTTCTATTATACATGACTTCTCCCTCTTGTTATGAATAGTGAGTAATTCTGTCACCATTATAGGTAAAGAGGTAGCCTGTCAACAGTTTATGAGGGGTAAATGTCGCGTTTGTGACCCCCTATTGTCGCATTTGTGACCCAAAAGTGCCCGTTTTTCCAAATTATACTATTTGGGGTAGTGAAAATTTTTTACTGAGATCTGAGTATTTATTGGGTCGTTTTAGACTAGGGGTGAAGTATATCGGCTGGTGACTGGTTGAACTGGTTTTTAAAGAGACGGGAGAAATATTTTACGTTTTTAAACCCGACTGCGAAGGAAACTTCTGCTACCGTGGCATAGGAGCCTTCCATTAAATACATTTTTGCTTTGAGTAATCGTGTTTGCCGAATTAGATCAGCAGGAGATTGGCCAGTAAGCTCCTTCAGGCGTCGTTCCAGTTGACGTTTACTTAAAAACATTTCTTTTGCCAATACATCTACGGTAAGATCTGAGTGATCAATATTTTCTTCAATGACGCCTTTCAGTTTGACATAAAAGCGATCATTGATTTTTGATATTTGGGTTTCAGGGAGGGTAAAATCGAAGCCTTCCTTTTTAAAGCTACTGATTAATTGATTTCTCTGGGAAATAATATTTTCAATTCTGACTTTCAGTTCCTCAAGCTTAAATGGTTTGCTGATAAAATCGTTGGCAGCTGCCTTATAGGCGACCACCCTGTCATCAGAGGAGGTTTGCCCGGTAAGGATAATCACAGGAATATTCATGAGAGATTTGTTGCTGCGGATGTCTTTTAACATATCAAGACCACTCTTGTGTGGCATGTGAATATCAGCAATAATGAGGTCGGGGTGTTCATCGACTGCCATTGAAAACCCCTCCTGACCATCTTCAGCAATGATTACCTGATACTCTTCTCCTAACCCCTCATATAAAAAGCTGCGCATGGACTCTTCGTCTTCAACCACAAGTATTTTTACCTGGGTGGGGTCTATGACTGCACGGGTGTTCTGGCTTAACAGTTCCTCAGGGTGAAAATCATCTTCCATAATTTCATCACCTGCCAGGTGGTCTGTTCCCTTGGGAATCATAAACTCAAATCTTGTTTTTCCCCCTTCAATACTTTCCACAGAGATCGTTCCACCATGAAGTTCAACAAGCTCTTTGACCAATGCTAACCCAATTCCCGTTCCGGCTTTTTCTTCACTATCTGTTGCATCAATTTCATACAAACGATCAAAGAGATTAGGTAGGGCAGATTCAGGTATACCAATCCCCTGGTTGTCCACACCGATGACTGCAAACTGACCTGTTCCGCGTTCATCCTGTCTTTGGTCATCTATTAACTCTACATTGATGGTGGACCCCTTGTCACTGTATTTGATGGCATTACTCAATAGGTTGATTAAGATTTGTTCAAACTTATTCTTGTCCAGATAGACCTCAACATCCAGACCATTATCGATAAACGCAATATTCAATCCTGCAACCTGGCATTGGTCAGAATAATCATTTACAATTCGACTTAGAAGCGATGAAAGTTTTTCTTTTTTTGTCTGGAGCTTAATTTTCCCAGAAGTAAACCCTGCAAGACTAAACAGCTGATCGCTGAGTTCGTTTACCCTGTAAAGGCTGGATTGTGCTGCCTTGAGACTTTTTTGTGCTTTAGCACTGAGAGATCCTTTGGTGGATTGATTAAGGTTTTCAAACTGTCCTTCCAGAAGCGTCAGGGGAGTTCTGAGTTCATAGGACACATTTGAAATAAGTCGAGATTTCATTTCATCTATTTCATTGAGCTTATATGCTTCCTGTTTCTTCTTTTTTAACTCTTCTTTGAGTCTGATTTTTTTTATTTCGTTCTGTCGCATCAAAAGGAGCAAAAGTACAGCAAATGCCACATAAGTCGCGCGTGCCCATAATGAATCCCACGGAGCGGGTTTTATTTTGATCATCAATCGTTTCATTTCACCAAAGTAATCTGAAGTTGATTGGGCTGCCTGAACCAGCAATTCCTGTGACCCGGCAGACAGGTCGGTATAGGTTGCACTATGACTTCCAGGTTCTGTATATACCCAGGAATCATCAACACCGGGTATCATATACCTATATCTGGTATTTGTAGGAGAGAGGAAGTTCATCCCTGAAAATTCAAATGAAATCAACCTCTCCTTATGGGTAAGTGATAATTCTGACATTGAGTTAAGATCAAGAGGAAGCAGTGGACTCCCAACAGCAACGCTCCGGTTTAATACTTTAAAATCTGTGAAAATCACCTGTAGTCTCAGGGAGCGAGTGATGACAGCTTCAGGGTAAAATGCGTTTAATCCATTAATTCCCCCAAAAAACATTTCGCCCGACTCGCTTTTGTGAAATGCTGATGTGTTGAATTCCAGACTTTGCAAGCCATGCTCAATTCCAAAGGTTTTAAACCTATTATCAGACTCATTAAATAGAGATATACCCTTATTTGTACTTAGCCATAATCTTCCCTGTCCATCTTCTAAAATACCGTAAACGGTATTATCGCTAAGGCCATCGTTTTCGCTGTAGTGATAAAATTTGTTCTGGGTTGTATCTAGTTTATTAAGTCCTCCCCCGTTTGTACCAACCCATAAAAAGCCTTTTTGGTCAACATGTAAAGATTTAATTCTATTATTACTTATAGAATTTTTATCCGCCACACTATGTATATAATGGGATAATAAATTGTTATTGCTATCTAATGCGTATAGTCCAGCGGAACCTGTACCAACATATAAGAGTCCCTCTTTATTTTGGGTTATAGCGATGATATCTTCAGCATCAAGCGCATGCAATCCTCTATCACCCATATTCACTTTGAGCGGAGTATGGGTATCCTTACCGGGATTTTTTAATTGATATAACCCAGCCCCTGTACCAAAATATATAGAAGCATCTGCAGCTTGATATATTTCAAAAATATGGTCGGCACCTTCTTTATCCTGGTGATCAATTGGAACTCGAACAAAATTATCTTTTATGGCATCCAGGTAAAAGAGTCCACCCCCTTCTGTTCCTACCCAGAGTCTACCATAGCTGTCTTTTAGTAATGAGTATATATTGTTGTTGGTGAGTCCTTCAGGATTATAGCCATAGTGAGCAATCCCTTCTCTACCTTTTATAAAACAATTCAAACCATTATATCCACCAACCCATAGTTTTTCATCGTCAGTGAGTATTGACCGAATGCTAGGACCGCTTAGATAATCAATATTATCTGGTTGATAACCGTAATATTTGAAGGGTGCCTGTGTATCAAAAAACTGGATACCATCGCCACGGGTGGCTATCCACAAGATACCATCTTGTCCTAGATGAATATCAAGAATGCCTGAATCTACTGACCCATAGTCATCTTGATTACCTGGTAAGTATGTATTTATGGCACCTGATAACGTGTTGTAGTAAAAGAGACCGTCATCTATGGTACCGACCCATAGATTATTATTTTTGTCACGTACAAGCGCACTGACTTCAAGGGGTTCGATTAAAGCAGGTAATGGGATTTTAAGCAGGGATTGATCCAGGGTATTATATTTCAAGAATCCTTCCCGACTACCGATCCATATCTCATTCTCAGCACCAGGTAGAAGTGTGTAGATGCGTTCCTTTTTCAGTTGGCTTTGGGGCAGGTGTTGTCTGAACGCATTGTCCAAAACCTGGAACAAGCCTTGATCTTCCGTGCCTACCCATAGTGTGGAATCATCTTTTGTTGAAACACATCTGATCTGTTTATTCTGTTTTGAATATGGGTGAGCTATCGTGTGGTCTTCTGAAAGGTCAATTTTGAAAAGACCTTCCCATGTTGCGATCCAGAGATTTTCCTGGTTATCAATCGACATATCCCATACTTGTTTGCTCTGGTGTTGCCTATCACCCGTGTTTAGCAGAGATATTCTTTGGAATGAATCTGTTTTTAGATCCAGGACATTCAGCCCGCCTGCATCAGTACCAATCCATAATCGCTCATCGTTATCTTCTATAATGGTTCTTATAAAATTATCACTAATCGTATTTTCGCCATCTGGATCATATTTATAAATTTTTATTTCATGTCCATCATAGCGGTTGAGACCATCAGATGTACCAAACCATACAAACCCACGTGAGTCCTGATAAATCGTATTTACATGGGACTGTGATAATCCTTCTTTTATGGTTATCCGCTGAAGCATGATACTGGATGTTTGAGACATGGCGATATTAGCCATGGTTATCAAAATAAGGACTGTGGTAATCAGATTTCTTTTATGTGTTCGGTTCGTCACCCTTAAAAGTACTCTATTCAAATTTTTATGCACATTTAAATTGATAGGTCTCCTCTATTTTATTTTTTTGAGGACAGAGTCAATTTTATTTTCCATTTGTTGTTTTTTATCGGTTCTCGTTCCGAGTTGGATAGTTGTAAAAATTCGTTGGGGTCCCATGTCATGGATTTTGATCTGGCATTGCTTTATTGCGCTAAAGACTTCATCCCAATCACCTTCTATATTTGTCCCGTTAGCATGAAGTGTATAGTTAACATTTAAAGTTTTAAGTTCTTCAATACATGCTGCGACATATTTTGAAATAGATATATCCTTACCCACGGGCACCAATGTGAATGTTGCTATAGTATACATATAGACCTCCTTAAAATCATACGGCGAGGTTTAAGACAGTCTTGATTTCTTGTTCACACAAAAAATGAATTCTTCGTATTTTTCGTCTCCTGTGCTGGATTTATCACAATATATAATTCCTATATAGTATGTTTGTGTGCATATACCTGCGCATTGAACAGATCACAGATTTTTCACCTCAGAAATTCACTCATTGTACCAGCATTCCAATGAGTTGTTTTTTTCTTTTTTTAAGCTTTCCGTCGTGGATGAGTTTCGAGCGCGTGTTACTATATCAACTGTTCAAACAGATAGTAATTTGTCTGATGCATTCCCAGGGATGTATATACATTTTGAGCGATTTCATTATCGTTATCAACATACAAACGTAACCCTACTGCCGTGTTATCTTTTTTAACTAAGTTATAGATATGTGTATACATTTGTTTAAACAAGTTTTGCTTTCGATATTCTGGATCTACGTATACACTTTGAATCCACCAAAATAGTCCGTTTCTCCAATCACTCCACTCATAAGTGATCATGAGACTCGCTCTTACTCGATGGTCTACTTCCAGGACAAGATAGAATCCTTTTTGGGGATCATTTAAAAGTGACTGAACCCCATGTGTAAGAGTCTCTCTGTCCAGAATCAGCCCTTCAGTCTCTTTAGCCATAGCTGCATTAAAATTTACCAGGGTTGGTATATCAACAGCCTGGCCTGTTCTTATTTGGATATCAGACATCAGCATTCTTCTTTGGTTTAAACCCAATCCTGTCATATGGATTAATCACACTAGAGAACATATTTCTTAAATGGGCATTAATCCGCTTCAAGTATCTAAAATATAGTGAAAGAACTGCCACACTTGCGCACGGTAGGTCTTCGTTATTATCCTTGATTATGATTTTTATTTCGTCATCACAGGTACGACCTATTTCTTTTGTTTCTGTGTATAGCTCCAACGCGAGATCCTCATCACCCGTCTCTATACATTCAGAAGCGACCTTAAACATTTTTTTTATCGAGGATTCAATTTCATGTAAGGTTTTAGCGGTCCCTTTTGCTTTTATTTTTCCAGGATGCATTTCAGTTAGATCAACAATGTTTTTTATATAATCTCCGATTCTTTCAACATCTACAACCACAGTTGATAGAATTAAACTGGCTGCTACATTTTCAT
>JAERTJ010000143.1 GCA_016844945.1 Fidelibacterota bacterium
GACGTATTTTTACCCCTCAGGCTTCTCAGAAGCTTGTTCCAGCATTTTCATACACATACTCACCAAAAACTGTTTTTGCCGTCTAAAACCACCCTAAAGCAAGAAACCCACCGAAAGGGCGGGTTTCTCAACGATCTGAGGGCTCGGTAAAGAGCCCTTTTTTTATTTCTAGGGATTATTTTCTATTTGCGTTCTGCAACTAGACTATCCACTACTGATGGATCAGCAAGTGTTGAGGTATCACCCAGACTGTCTAACTCATTCTCTGCAATCTTACGTAGAATTCTACGCATGATCTTGCCTGAACGAGTCTTAGGCAGAGCAGGTGTAAACTGGACTTTATCCGGTTTAGCATGGGGACCGATTTCCTTCTTGACTGAAGCAGCAATGCTGGCCAGAATTTCATCGGAACCTTCAATACCTGCCATAAGGGTAACATAGGCATAAATTCCCTGACCTTTAATGTCATGTGGGAACCCAACCACGGCTGCTTCTGCAACACCATCGGCTTTACCAATTGCGCCTTCAACTTCGGCGGTTCCAATTCTGTGTCCGGAAACATTTAGAACATCATCAACGCGACCTGTGATCCAATAATCACCGTCTGCATCTCGACGTGCACCATCACCACTGAAATAGTAACCTGGATACATTGAGAAATAGGCGAGTTTGAAACGATCATGATCACCGTACAGGGTTCTCATCATACCGGGCCAGGCTGCCTTCATTGCCAGCAGACCAGATTTGTCGTTTCCTTCGATCTCTTTTCCGTCTTCTGTAAGAAGTACAGGTTGTACGCCAAAGAATGGGATGGTTGCACTACCTGGTTTTAAGGGTGTGATACCTGGGAGAGGTGTTATTAATATTCCACCTGTTTCTGTTTGCCACCATGTATCAACGATGGGGCATTTTCCCTTACCTACAATGTTGTAGTACCAGTTCCATTCAGGGGATTTGATAGTTTCACCCACTGTACCCAACACACGGAGTGTTGAGAGATCTCGCGTTTCAACCCATTCATTCCCTTCACGCATGAGAGCACGAAGCGCTGTAGGTGCTGTGTAGAATAGATTGACTTTATGTTTATCCACAACATCCCAGAAACGACCAAAATCGGGATAGTTCGGTACACCTTCGAACATCATGGTAATGGCACGGTTGGCCAGTGGACCATAAACGATATAGGAGTGACCTGTTACCCAACCGATATCAGCAGTACACCAGTAAACATCATCTTCATGATAATCAAAAATGAGTTCATGAGTCATGGATGCATATACCAGGTATCCACCTGTGGTGTGAAGGACACCCTTTGGTTTGCCAGTTGAACCAGAAGTGTATAGAATGAATAATGGATCTTCAGCATCCATCTCTTCAGGAGCACAAACCGCATCAGCTTTAGCCATGCCTTCATGCCACCAGATGTCGCGAGGGGCTTCCATGTTGACTTCAGCGCCTGTACGTTTTACGACAACACATGTTTTAATGGAGGGTGTTTCTGCCAGTGCTTTATCAGCATTGGATTTCATGGGGATGTCAAGTTTGGTACCACGGACACCTGTATCCTGTGTGATGAGAACTTTACATTCGGAATCATTGATACGATCACGCAATGATTCTGGACTAAATGCACCAAATACGATTGAGTGGATGGCACCAATTCGTGAACAAGCCAGCATGGCAACTGACAGTTCAGGGATCATCTGCATGTAGATACATACACGATCACCTTTTTCAACACCATTCGCTTTTAATACATTTGCGAATTGTTGAACGTCTGCGAGAAGTTCGTTGTATGTAAAAGTTTTGTCTTCATCTGGGTTGTTACCTTCCCAGATCAATGCGGTGCGCTCACCATGTCCATCTTCTACGTGACGATCCAGACAGTTGTAACTCACATTGAGTTTACCACCTTCAAACCACTTGATGTCAGCTTCGGCGAGATCATAGTTGGCAACGGTGTCCCACTTTTTAAACCATGTCAATCTTTCAGCTTGCTCAGCCCAGAACCCATCCTGATCATTGATGGAACGATCATACATTTCCTGATACTGTTCCATAGATTTGATGTGTGCATTGGCTGTGAATTCAGCAGCTGGGCTAAATTTTTTTACCTCAGTCATTTTGGCTCCTTTTATAATATTTATCCAAGATAGTTTAAGACGATTAATGCGTGTGCAAACAATGCGCCAAAACTTTCAATACCAAATTATGATGGCATTAATAATTACAACTACGCAAGTATATCTCTATTTATTGGTTGGACTAACCGAGAAATGACTTTACCTGGCTTAAGACTTCCTCTGTATCGGTACTCTGGACATCAATCAGAAAGAATTGAAACGCCCACTTTTTAACTACCTCGTCAATGAGGGAGGGACGAACTGTCCAAATCATAGGTTGGTTCCTGGCAATCAAGTCACCCATACATGCACTCCACCCTGTATCTCTTAGTTCGAGGGGACCGATTTCATCTATGATAACTACATGGTTTTCTGATGATTCAGGGATAGCGTTTATGATTTGACACCCGAAATCGATACCAGTCTGACGGAAGTTAAATGGTCCTGCTCGAACCTCTGATTCTGGTCCATCTCTCTCACACAGCAGCTCTGATTTATCATGCTTGAAATCCACTATATGATAGTGATCTCTCTCACCGTTTACCCAGGTTCCTTCGGAATAGAAACCACTGAACTCGAATCCATGATTGGATTGGCTCGATAGGATTGATTTGACCAATTGTGTTTTACCCGATCCTTGATCGCCAGTCAGAATGACAACCTTTGAGGAAGAGTCTAAATGCTCACGCCGTAGAATTTCCAGAGCTCCAAGTAACTCATTCAAAATTCTGAAGGGATGTCGCCAGATCCGCTGTTTTTCAGCAACCAGCTTCATCAGGCGTGGCAAGACCTCAAAAGCCACCGACAGGGATTGAAACAACAATCCCAATCCTCTTTGTGCAAACCAGTTGATGATAATTGGATTTCTTATTTCGATACTAAGGGCAGAGAGTCCGAAAATCACCAGCAATGCTCTGATTGCCATGGTAACACCTGTTTCCAAACCAGAGAGTAATGCAGCCTGGGAACTCCAGCCACCCAACAGGATGCCTGAAAGTCCCATGACAATAAATAGCTGAACCCAGAGTCTGGGATTTTTCAAGCGTTTCATGGATCTTGAATATCTGAGAATATTAAAGACCACATACAGGGCTACGAAAGCTGCTCCAAGCAGCAATGACAGGTCATTTAATCCGGTTAGACCAGCTAACAATAGCACAAAATTGACAAGGAGCAGCAAGAGAGAATAGCTCTGTGTTTCTGAAGCTGAAAGTTGATCCTCCTGCTTTTGGCGTAGTTCCACAGAGGCGGGTGAAAACGATAGAAGACGCTGTGATCCTGTCACCCGATATGCCAGCGCGGCTACCAGGGCTCCAAAACTTAAATCTACAATAAAAATAGCCTTCACCAGGTCAAAGGGGACGGCACCTTCAAATCCAAAACTTTTGGAAGCCATGAAATACAACTGCTCATACAAGGCGACGAAATCGGGTCCATAGGTGAGTAGCAGCACAAAGATTTTTTGGAACAAACTCCAGGAGACTGCAAATGCCCCCCCAATAACAAAACCCAGCCATTTCCCTCGAAACATGCGAACAAACACTTCGAGAATCAAACCTTCCATGAATATGCCAACCATGGGACCAAAAATGATGGCTGAAGGAGATATGGATTTCATGGCAGCCGTTACCAGGGCGGTTCTCCAGAAGAGCCCTTTCCCTGGCCAGATTTTATGACCATTAATCATGAGGATTAGCCCCAATGAAGCAAGAAAAGTCCCGGAGAGGGGAATATGAAGGTTGTGGAGGAAGCTACCCAGAATGATCTCGACGGAAGCCCACAGACTTCCCAGCATGGCTGCTTTCAACCAGATCTCTGGCAGTACACCATGTTTTTCAGATTGTCTTTTAACGAACCCGCTGGATGTCACAAACACACCACTGGGGAGGAGCAAATTAGTGATCGCATGATTTCTCTTTCCAAATACGGGAGCAGATTTCCTCATTTCCAAGAAAACCGTGTCGGCATCAGATCATATTCCAAATGAACGTAGATCTTTCAGCTGAGAGAATTAAGGGTCCTGTTCAATTTTCCATTGATCTTCAGGTTTGAAAACCAATTATCAGAAGTAATATGATCAAGAACCACTATAGCCAATAAACCGTAGTGAATCTAAACCCCGACCTAAGCGAACAAAAGATTCAATTCTTTCACTCAATGATTCTATGGCCAAAGATTAGCACTTCCATAGGTGGGGTGTTTATCAATTAATAGCAATATGAAGGATTTTGGCAGAATTTATGCACGCTAATTCTTTTTAAAAACTAAGAATAGGAGAATAATAATGGGCAAGAGTCTAAAAGGTACCCAAACAGAGAAAAACTTATTGGTCGCCTTCGCTGGTGAATCACAGGCAAGGAACCGATATACATACTTTGCAAGTGCAGCCAAAAAAGAAGGCCTGGTTCAAATATCTCAAATCTTTACTGAAACAGCCAACCATGAAAAGGAGCACGCCAAACGCTTTTTTAAATTTCTTGAGGGTGGTGACCTGGAGATTACTGAAACTTTTCCTGCTGGTGTCATTGGAACGACGCTGGAAAATCTGAAAGCTGCAGCAGCCGGTGAAGAACATGAATGGACAGTCATGTATCCGGAATTTGCTAAAATCGCACGCGAAGAAGGTTTCCCGGCAGTGGCGATTGCATTTGAAACGATTTCAATTGCTGAAAAGCAACATGGGAAGCGATATGCTGATCTTGCTAAAAACCTGGAAGAAGGCAAAGTCTTCAAACGTAATGGTAAAATTATCTGGCGCTGTATCAATTGTGGATATCTCCATGAAGGGGAAGATGCACCAAAGGCATGTCCAGCTTGCTTGCATCCACAAGACTATTTTGAATTATTGGGAGAAAACTGGTAAAACAGTCCCCGCTGCATGTTAGATAGACATATGAGCCCTGCCAATGGCGGGGCTCTTTAATTGCGGGTGGTTTTACCCAAAGGAGATCCACCGGTGAGATCATACCACCAGATTCCAACTCCCCAAAGCCCCAGTATGAGGAAAAGAGTGATGGACTGAAAGTACCACTGAGTGCTGCTTAATTCAGAAATAGGAAGCTGGGCAAACAATCTGTTGAGGAGAGGTACCCAACTCTCCTTAAAAATAAGTATTGATGACAACACCCAGGCACCAAGTATAAGGTTCAATACCAGTGATAGCTTATCGAGTACACGATTGGTATTGATGCCCATAGTAGATGGGATCGCGTTAAGGTTCTGTACAAGATGGGATGGCATCGTTTCCTGAATTTCATCACCTAATTTCTTTATATAATCATTATTGTCATTCGTTTGGTTCATAAGTCATCCTCTGAAATCAAGTGTCGTAAATTTTCTTTTGCTCTACGCAGGTGGGATTTAACAGTATTGATTGGGATATCCATAATTTCGGCTACTTCCGAATACTGAAAATCCTTTAAGTAATATAATGTAATCGCATCAGCCTGTTGTTGTGAGAGTGAGGCGATTGCAGATCGAATACTTTCTTTGCGTGTCACCCGATGATGTATGGTCTGCACATCACTATCTTCATCAATATATTCTGAGAAGTCATTCTCATTCAGATGGGTCTCACGCTGTTGATGTCCCAGTTCCTTTTTCATCACGGTATGACACACATTTAAGGCAATTCGATAGATCCAGGTGCCAAGTTGTGCTTCTTGTCTGAAAGTTTTCAACCCCTTATAGACCCGAATAAAGGTTTCCTGACAGATATCCTCAGCCATCGTTGCCTGGTTGCACTTCATAAGCGCAAGGTTGTAAATACGATCTCCATGATCATTTACAAGTTCTCTGAATAGGGCGTCTGAGGCTTTTTTATTCTTTTGAAACACGTTTGTCATATTAATCATTAGACTCAAAGAAGGATAGAAATGTTGCGGTTAATGTGGAAATAAAAAATTTTCAATCAACTGCAACAAAACCTGATGCCTGGTGGTCTAATACCACGATGAACCAAAAATAATTGAAAGGATACAATAGTATGGATGGTGATATCTTAGTTCCAATAACACTCTTTCTCGTGACAGGTGCGGTGATTGTTTCGGTTTTGGTGTTAAAGTATTTCAGACGCAAAGTTGAAAGTCAGGAAATCCTGGCGGCCATTGAGAAGGGCGTAGAAGTAAAATTTCCAGAGCAGACAAGAAGTCGCCTACTACCAGGCCTTATGTGGCTCCTCATTGGTATCGTTGTTTCACTCGCAATGGCGCTGGCTATACCTGATGAAGCCCCAGCAGGAATGTGGGTTTGGGGTTTAATTCCTGTTGCTGTAGGCGCTGCCTACCTGATCGTACATCGTGTGGAGAGTCTTCAGGAAGAGGATGAGCAAGTCTGATCATTTTCGAATCATTCCGTTTTCATAAATGATCTGAGAAGGGTGGGGTTTCCTCACCCTTTTTTGTTTCCCAGCAACCTGTGACATATCTGAAGAAATCATCGGTTCATCAGGTGAAAACCTCACAATTTCGAATCAAAGTCTTATTCTGAGTCCCTCGATTTACATTACTCGCCATAAAGGAGTGATGAACAAATCATGCAATCAACAACTGAGATGGTATGGAAGGCAAAATTAAAGTATTTAACCGACGGTCGGGTGGATATCGCGGGCGATGAATTAGAACCTTTCCATGCGCACTGTAGTGACTCAGACATGCTAAATTGATATAGTCACATATCAATTTTAGTAAGTATTTATGGGTGAAACATTTAATGGAAATACTAGTTGTTATCATAAGGTTAATATTATCTGTAGGATAACAGAATAGACTCAATCGTGGCACACCCATTGACAATTGAAGGTGCTGTATTTGAAAATTGTATGCATGACACGCACAATTCAAATGACTCGGATGTATACGTATCCGAGTGAGTTGATAAAAAGGGAACGAAGAAGTAATGAATACTAATTTGAAAGTAGTGATTAAAGTACTTTTGATCACTCTATTTATAAATCAAGGATTTAGCCAGTCAAAAACAGGTAGAATTAATGGTTACCTGAGAGATGCAGAAACTGGTGAACCTCTCCTGCATGCAAATGTAAGCCTCAAGCAAACAGGCATTGGGGCTGCCTCAAACAATTCTGGATACTACATCATCACGGGCATACCACCGGGTAATTATATTTTACAAATCATGATGATGGGATACGATAGAACTGAGCGGGAAATCGCTGTTGTTGGTGGGCTTGAAGAACGTCACGATTTTGAAATTGCACCCAGTTCTATTGAAGGCGAGGAGGTCGTTGTAACTGGCGATCGCCAACGTTTTGAAAAGCAGATTGAAGTTAGTGCAGTAAGTTTGAGTATGCGAGATGTCAAGACCATGCCTGCTTTTGTGGAAGCAGATATCTTCAGGACTTTGCAACTCCTGCCAGGCGTTCAATCATCGAGCGATTTTTCATCAGCCCTGGTCGTAAGAGGTGGCAGTCCAGATGAAAACCTCATTATGTTAGATGGTATTGAAATCTACAACCCATTTCATCTTGGTGGTGTGTTCTCAACCTTTAATGCCGATGCTATTGCAGATGCTGAATTTCTAGCTGGTGGATTCCCCGCTCGTTATGGTAATCGAATCTCATCTGTCCTGAGTATCACTGGACGGGAAGGAGATTCCAAGCATCACAAATTTTTTGAAGACAAAGCCCTCGGGGAATACTTTGATGTGAGTCAGGTACGCGGTGAGGTAAATCTGCTTAGCTCGAAACTCCTGGCAGAAGGACCTCTCTATAAGGGTTCATGGATGCTGTCTGGTAGACGAACCTACTTTGATCAAGTTGCCAAATTGTATTATTGGGCAAAGGATGAACCCATGGACTGGAAATATTATTTCTATGATGTTCAGGGGAAAATTGTTCAGAATATAAATGCGACCAACCGATTGGCATTTTCACATTATGCAGGTAAGGATCGTATCTCATTTGACCTTGAACAATCTGAAAATGAGGTGTTTTTTGGCTGGGATTGGGGAAACACAACCAATAGTGCAGAGTGGCGTTGGGTCCCAAATTCAAAGTTTGTTTCCACCCTTTCAATGGCTAATACCGTCTATAAGTTTGATGTAGATTTGGGATATGAAGTGAAAGACTCAACGGGAGCGAGTGCCGGTACGAACTTTATTGTCTACAACGAAATCGATGATTGGACGATTAAGGAGAACCTGGATTATTACATCTCCTCAGAACACACTGTAACCCTGGGTTTGGAAGCAAAAAACCTGGGGATACAATTTCGCATCGGGAGTGGGGAAATAAATTTTATCGATGACAACGAAAAGAATATGATCTATTCAGGAATTTTGCAGGAAAAGTGGCAACCAAACCCAGTGATTATGCTCCAGGCAGGTATGCGGTTGACCAAGTATTCTGCCCATGATGATCTTTATTACGAACCCCGATTGGGATTCAAATACTTACTCTCCACAAATTTGGCTCTTAAGGGAGCTTGGGGTATCTACAACCAATTTCTCTTCACTGCGCAAGATGAGGATGCCATTCTCAGTATCGTGGATTTCTGGAATCCCGTACCAGAAAATTATGACGCCAAATCAGTACAGCATTTCATTCTTGGTCTTGAACAGTGGCTAGGAGATGGTTGGTATACAAGTGCCGAAGCTTATTACAAGCCGTATAAGAACACCATGGTCATTAACCCGAACCAGAACTATGAAAATCCAGATGATGACTATACTGAGGGCACAGCAGAGGTACTGGGAGCTGAAATTCTACTAAAGAAGAATACTGGAAAATTGACAGGGTGGTTGGGCTTTTCATACATGGAAAGTAATCAGGAATTTGATTTCAATGGTGATGGCAAGATCATTGAAAGTGATGGTGAAATCTACAGCTCCAAATATGACCAACCCTATTCTGTGAATCTGGTAATGAATTATTCACCTTCCAAGAAGAACTCTTTCGGGCTCACACTAACCAGCAGCAGTTCAAATTTATATACTCCCACAGTGGGTTACACCTATACACAGCATGGTTCTGGATATGATATCACCAATCCGTATACTGATCTCACTCAAATTAAGGGAACTCGAAATTCTGCGAGATATCCCAATTATTTCAGAGTTGATCTAAGCTATGCTCGTGAAATTCAACCATTTGGGATAGATGGGCTTTTCAAGGTCCAGGTTATCAATGTTACGAATCACTTCAATACCTTCTTCTATAACTGGGATCTTTCTGCAGGAACAGTTGAAGGAATCGGGATGTTTCCCTTTCTACCAACTTTTGGCGTAGAATTTAAATTATAGGTGCAGCATGAATATTTTAGCAATTTATATCAAATCATATACTCGAATTACCGCTGTTCTACTTGCTCTTTTTATAACCATATCCTGTACTGAGGAGTTGAGTATTGCGGACTTCGAGGATGATTTTAAAAACTATGAAGTAGAGTTAAGGGTTGAGGGAGTTCTTGACAACACAGATTTTTCTAAATCCATTGTTCGTGTTGATCGTACCATTCTAGTTACCGACACATCCCTGTTCAATGGGATCGACGACAATGGTGATTGGGAACCCTACACAGACGAGAATGGCAATGGTCGCTGGGATGAAGGTGAGCCATTAAATGATGACATAGGAGTCAGAGAAGGTGGTCCGAATGGGGAGTACGAAGGTCGTGGCAATGGGATTCCAGATGAGGGAGAACCCAATGTGGACGATTATCTGGAAATTTTACCTCAAATACATGATTCAACCATAGTTTCTGTTGTTCTCAGAGAGGCAGAAAGTCAGACGTTTGTTGCTGATTTTATATGGTCCTCAAGAGCTGCTTCTTTCGATCAAAACTATGGAGACAAAGGTCCACCTTCAGAAACTGAAGATGATCATTACGTCACATACTATTATGGAGCTTATATTCCTGCTCCTGAGTACTCTCAGGATACTTTGAACCCTGAGTTGGAATATCAAATAGTTTTAACTACTCAGGATGGGACGATTATCTCTGCCACAACAGAGTTAGTTGGACCACCCGTTAACCTGATTTGGAATAATACGGTTTGGGATGCTGATACTTTGATCGATTCTACTAATAACTATGCATATATGTACTGGAATAATTCTTCTGAAACAAGTTTTTGTGCTGTTCTGATGGATAGAGTGTTGGGCCCAGATTCGACACAATCTTTTTATGGTTCTATGGCTGTTGCAATCAATCGTAGCGAAGGTACAGATTTGCTTGAGTTCCAACGCAATTTTATTGGGGTCCCGCTTGGGTTGTACAAAGTTCGCCTTGAGAGCTATTCTGAAAATTATGGTAGTTATATCTATTCCGGTTTGCCCCTGAGAGACAGAGAGTTATCTACCTGGAGAGATCAGAACGGAAATGTGGTCATTGGAGCATTAGGGGCAAAAACATCTATTGAGTTTTATCTCCGTCTTGTTTCACCAATATTACCTAATGGATAAAGAAAAAACTCACGGATATCCTGTTCACCAGTAAGCGTCATCAACAAACGCTCGATGCCCATGGCGATACCACCCGTAGCCTGCATCTTTCCAACAGAATCGATTAATTCAGTATCAATTGGGTGAGGAGGATATCCTATGCGCTGGCGTTCACGATTTGCCATTTCAAATCGCTTCAACTGTTCTTGTGAATCTGTAAGTTCACTGAATGCATTCCCAATTTCCACACCCTGGATGTAGAGTTCAAACCGCTCAGCCCATTGCAGATCGGGTTGTTTTAGCTTGGATAGAGCGGCCATACTTGGAGGATAGTCATAAACAATTTCTGGTCTATGCTTTCCAAGGTGAGGTTCAATCAATTTCATCCAGATGCGAAAGAAGATATCATCAAATTGATCATCATCGGGAATTCGCTCATGGAGTGCATCTTGAGCCTCAACACGCCATTGATCCAGATTTTTCATTCCGTCTTGCAGGTCAATGTTTGCATAGTGCATAAAGCATTCATTGATAGAAATACGATTTACACCATCTGACCATGAAAAATCAGAGACAGGATTTACAATGTCCATTTCCCCAAGGTGTGCTAGCAGACATTCAACATCTTCCATTATATCCAGGTAAGAACCAGGTCGATACCATTCCAGCATATTGAACTCGGGGTGATGTTGAGGACCTAGTTCCCCTTGATTTCTAAAAACCCTGGCGATCTCAAACACCTTCCCAAAACCAGCCCCAAGAGCCTTTTTAATGGCGAATTCAGGAGAGGTTGGCAGGTGATACTGAGTTTTCGATCCATCATACTGGTCATATACTGTTTTAAAACTGTGAAGGTGAACCTCCATCCCAGGAGATGGGACCAGGAGTGGAGTTTCTAATTCGAAGAAACCTCGGTCATCAAAAAATTCGCGAAGGAGGTTGATTACTATCCGTTTTTGTTTAATTCTGAGTTTATTCATAGTTCAGGTATGTTGATATTCGCACCCAGCTTTTTAATCCTTTTGGCACCCAGATAACCACTCACCCCTCCAGAAAAAATGCTTACAAAAAGGATCATCCCTCCTTCAAATGACGCAAAACCTGTCCAGTTGAAAATGAACATGAGGATAGGCATAGTGATGAGAAAAAAAATGATATGGGTCAGTATAATCATGCGCGTAGACTGATTCAGCGGAGGGCTAATGTTAACTCCCAGTCGCCAAAAATATTTGTAAAGTGGTGGTACTGCATCCTGTCGATCAATACCCTGCTGTTCAAGATTTTCCATATAGGCTAAGATTCTGGATTCATCTTTCATGGTTTTCCCCTGTTAGTTTCCTTTAAAACTAGTTGGTAGACTGAAATTTTAAAGCGAATAGAGAGAGGTGGTCCAAGATTTCACTTCGACTTCCCTCATTCCACGATGCAACCCTAGACCCTTAGACACTTATGCCCCATATACCTCATATACCCTACCAATCCCACAAACTCATTGAACTCCCTGACACTTACACTATTTTGAAACATGAATAACTCTCAAATCAGTGAAAAAATTAAACTCCTCTCCAGTATGATGAACCTTCTGGAAGAGAATCCCTTTAAAATCCGCGCTTTTGATAAGGCATCACGCATCATTGAAAATCATCCCGAGGAAATGGGCGTACTCATCGATGAAGATCGTCTTAAGGATGTTCCAGGAATCGGTGACGGTCTGGCACACATCATTTTGTATTATGCCAAATCTGGGATGACCTCGCTGGAAAAGGAGTTAACTGAGAAACTACCGCATGGTCTACCAGAACTGCTGACCTTGCCGGGTTTGGGCGTGAAAAAGGTTCGACAACTCTGGCAGGAAAATGGAATCAATAACCTGGATGAACTAAAACTGGCTGCAGAGCAAAATCTTCTGGCAGAACTAAAAGGTTTTGGACCAAAAATTCAACTGAAGCTCATAGATGCCATTGCTTTCAGAGAACAACATTCCAGGCATTTTCATTTGGATATCGCACTTAAGGTTGCAGATGAATGGCAGGCAATCATCGAGTCATTTACGTCAATTCAAAGAATAGAATTGACGGGGCAACTCAGACGTGGGAATGAATTGCTGGAATCAGTCGACTTTATTGTTCAGGCTGATTTACCCAGTCTGATTAAGGAGCTTGAAAGTACCAATTGCAATCTGCTATCAGACTCAGATCCAATTATTTTACATGATAAATCTGGTATGTCTGTTCATCTAAATATTTGCTCATCAGAAAATTTTTTCTCAAATCAACTCCTGCTGACAGGGGGGGACATTTATCAGAAAGATATTAAGCGCATACTGAAAACAGGGGGTATGTCCACCGTGCAGAATTTTGTGGATGATAAAGCCATCAAACCTGCGAGTGAAGAAGCGCTATGTCATGCCTTGGGACTGAAATGGATTGAACCAGAGCTGAGAGATCATTTCGGTGCAGATTCAAATGGATTTGAGCTGATTACTACTCCTGATATCAAAGGTATTTTCCATGCACACTCTACCTGGAGCGATGGTGTGAACTCCCTCCAGGAAATGGCGCTAGCCACCCGTGATCTGGGTTACCAGTACCTGGGAATAAGTGATCACTCTCAGGCAGCCTATTACGCCAATGGGCTTCAACCAGAGCGGGTGAGGGCACAGTGGGATGCCATAGATGAACTCAATGATAAGCTCAGTGATTTTCATGTGTTCAAAGGTATTGAGGCAGACATTCTGAAAAACGGAGACCTTGATTATGATGAGGAACTGCTTCAGGGATTTGATTTTGTGATTGCCTCCATACACAGCCACTTTCATATGGACTCTGTGAAACAGACAGATCGAATCATCCGAGCACTTCAAAGTCCACTTACAACGATGCTCGGACACCCAACAGGTCGAATGCTCATGGCTCGGGAAGGTTACAACCCTGATATGCCAGCTATCATTTCAGTAGCTGCTGAATATGATAAAATTATCGAAATTAATACCACTCCCAAACGACTAGATCTGGATTGGCGACACCTGAAATTCGCCAGAGAAAAAGGTGTTAAGATCTCAATAAACCCTGATGCGCACCGCATGGCTAGCCTGGCGACCATCCCCCTGGGTGTTAAAATGGCACGCAAAGGCGGTATCAGTCCTTCAGATGTGATAAACTCCTTGAATGTTGATGAAATGGAAACCTATTTACGGTCCAGGGGAACCAGATGAGAGAATCTTTAAAGGTCAAAAAAGAGCGAATGCGGAGGATAATTAATATCCTTTATGAGACCTACCCCAATTCAAAGTGTAGCCTCGAACACCGTTCCCCATTTCAGCTGCTGATATCCACGATGCTCTCAGCGCAATGCACGGATGAGCGTGTGAATAAGGTGACACCTGAACTTTTTAAGCACTACCCCACAGCCCATCAGATGGCACTGGCTCCAGTTGAGCACCTGGCCGAGTTAGTGCGTTCCACAGGGTTCTTCAACAGCAAGTCGAAAAATATGAGTGCTTGCGCCAGAACATTAATGGACGAACACGGAGGCGAAGTTCCAGCAGACCTGGATCAGTTGGTCAAGCTACCAGGTGTAGGTCGTAAAACTGCAAATGTGGTTCTGGGTACAGGTTTCCATATTCCTGGATTGGTGGTGGATACCCATGTCATACGAATTGCGAATTTGTTAAGAATGACCAGCCAGAAAGATGCCGTCAAAATCGAACTGGAACTCCAGAAAATAATTGAGAAAGAGCATTGGGTCATGTTTACTCATTTGATCATTGACCATGGAAGAGCTGTTTGTATTGCACGGCGTCCTCAATGCCATCAATGCGTCCTGGCAAAATACTGCCCGTCCGTATTACCCGATGATGTGGTGAAGAGGAAGAAGTGATATGGATACAGCAATCGAGTTTAGAGTTACAGGTCGTGTTCAGGGCGTAGGCTTTAGAGCCTTCGTCCACAAATCCGCGACTCAGTTGGGGTTATCTGGATGGGTAAAAAATGAATCCGATGGTTCTGTTGTTGGTCTGGCGGAAGGTGATTATGGGTTACTCCAGGAGCTTATCAAACAGGTGCGCATGGGAAACCGTTGGTCCAGTGTAGAGGGTATCGAAGAACACCCCCGACAATTTAGTGGTGGCTATAAAAATTTTGAAATTAGATATTAGGAATCCGGGGGAGCAGTAATTATTTAAAGATGTTGATCTGGAAAGGGATGAAATATGAAACCAACATTTTTTGACAAAAAAACGTGTGGAACCTGTAAAAAAGCACAGGCGTATTTGAATGAGAACAAGGTAGAGTTCGAGATTGTTGATATCATCAAAAATCCTCCAGACCGCAAATTGCTTGAACGCTTTATTGATGGTGACAACGTCAAACCGTATTTGAATTCACGCAGTGCTATCTATCGTGAGTTAAAATTGGGTCAGAATTTACCTGACAAGGCAAAAGCGATAGAATTAATGCTGCAGGACCCGAATCTCATCAAAAGACCCTTTATTGTAAAAGATGAACAAGGTTCATTTGGATTTAATTCGGATGAATTTGATGAGAAGTGGACGAGCTAAAAAAAGTAAATTAGAAACACGAAAAAGGATATGATATGGAAAAAATAATCGGTGAAGTCGAACGCAGTGAAACTGAAAAAATCCTCATTCAGGTCAAAGAATTTAAGGGACGGACATATGTGGATTTTCGCATTCACTATTTAGCAGATGAAGATGAATGGCGTCCAACTCAGAAGGGCATTACGGTAGCCCCCGCACTTTGGGAAGACTTCAAGAAGCATGTTGAGGAAACAAATAAATTCCTCGGTGAAGAAGGTTTGATCTAAGCTTTTTTCCTTAACAGCTCTCTTCTGAGCTGTGATTTATCTGTAAAAAACTGTCGGTAAACAATGGCTAGCATAATCATGTTGGCCATTGTTGCTGTTGTAAACCACATATACATAATCATAATCTGATAGCGTACGGCAATAATGGGATCAATTCCAGCCAGAATTTGCCCTGTCATGACACCAGGTATCTGAACCAATCCAACAGTCATCATAGCATTAATGTTTGGAATCAACGCAGCATGAATAGATGCCTTCATGGCATCATATACGGCAAGCTTGGGGGTTGCACCCAAAGCAAGAAGTGTCTCGATTTCCTTTTCCCTGTGCTTGAGCTCACTGACAAAGCGATTTGCTGTTAAAGCTGTTGAATTGAGGCCATTTCCAATGATCATGCCTCCAATAGGAATAGCAGCATAGGGTGAGAACCATGGTTTTACATCCAGAATGAAGAGCAGGATCGTACCCAGGATGATGAGGGCGGTTACCAGAAGTGAAATCAACATGGCTGGAAAAAAGTGAGGGATTTCTTTTTTTTGTCTGCGAGTGCCCTCATAGCTGGCGATAACAATCATTATGAATAACAGAGTCAGCATGAATGCCCAATGCTGTTGATCGAAGAAGAATGTTAGCACATAACCCATAGCAGTGAGTTGTACAAAGGTTCTCAGCGTTCCAACCAGCAGTGTCTTCTCAAGACCCAGCTTCCATTTCTTGATCAAAAATATTGAGAAGGCAATAAAGAGCAGGGAGACCAGAAGGTCATTCCAGGAGAGCATATAAAAATCAGGCCTCATCATCGCCCTCCTGTTTTAGCAATCCTGCTTCCTCAAAAACCTGGCTTTTATCCAGCGCTTTGAAACTTCCATCTCCTAAAATTTCACCTGCGGAAAGGATGATTACTCTTTTTGCATATCTGCGCATGAGTAAGTGGTCATGGGAGACTGCGATAATTGTCAGATCTAGGGCCTTACGAAGCTTCTCGACTTGATCCATGATCGATCGGGCAAGTTTAGGGTCCAGGTTGGATGTCGGTTCATCAAGGAGTAGAACCTGGGGATGGTTCAGCAGGGTTCGTGCGAGAGCCAAACGTTGCTGTTCTCCCCCTGATAAATCTTTTGCATTGTGATCCAGCCCCACATCTTCAAGGCCAACTTGAGCCAGAAATGCTAAGATTTCATGATCTAGGGTTTGGGCAATGTTTTGGTCCCAACGCCCTGCGATGAGAACATTTTCTCTCACACTTCCTTCAAAAACCACGGGGTTCTGGAAAAGAACACCCACATTTTTGCGCAGACTGGGAATATCTGCATCAACAGGGCTACCCCTAAAATTGATGCTGCCAGAGCTGGGACTGGTCAGGGCGTTAAACATTCGTAGAAGTGAACTCTTACCAGCTCCAGATGCCCCGATTACTGCTACAAATTCTCCTTTTTTAATTTCCATACTAACATCTTTCAAGATGCTCATGTCACCAATATTAAGGCTTACATCTGAAAATTTGAAGAGGACGTCGTTTTCCATGGGCAGATTATATCTTCTGTGTTGCAATAATGAAATGATTTAACACAATCCCAGCGGGGTGTTTTTTGTTTCACTGATTTTTCCCGCGTTTACCTTTGTAGCTGAAATTGGAGAAAACCAGGTGTCTTTAAAAATTGTTGGACCAGATTATTTTGACCTCTCAGCACTTCTTTCTGAAGAAGAGATCGCTATCCAGAATCTGACCCATGAGTGGGTGAGAGACAAGTTTCGGCCCATTGTAGCAAAGCACTTTAGAGATGGTAGCTTCCCCCTGGAATTGAAGAATGAAATGGGTGAATTGGGCTTCTTCGGATCAAACCTGCCAGAAAAATATGGAGCAGCAGGATTAAATAGCGTTGCCTACGGTCTCATGATGCAGGAATTGGAACGAGGAGATTCTGGTCTTCGTAGTTTTGCCTCCGTTCAAGGTGCTCTTGTCATGTGGCCGATCTGGAAATATGGGTCAGATGACCAAAAGGAAACCTGGTTGCCTCAATTGGCTTCCGCTCAGAAAATTGGTTGCTTTGGCTTGACTGAACCGGATTTCGGATCAAACCCCGGGGGCATGCTTACACGGGCAAAAAAACAGGGCGATGAATACATTCTCAATGGCACCAAGATGTGGATTACTAATTCTCCCATTGCAGATCTTGCTTTGATCTGGGCTAAAGATGAAACCGGTGAGGTCAGTGGATATCTGGTTGAGCGAGGTACGAAGGGCTTTGAAACACCCGGAATAAAAGGGAAACTCTCTTTGCGAGCTTCCATCACAGGTGAAATCATTCTGAACAATTGTAGAATTCCACTTGAGAATAAACTACCAGATGCCCATGGTTTGAAGGCACCCTTGAGTTGTCTGACTCAAGCACGTTATGGGATTAATTGGGGTGTCATTGGAGCAGCAATCGATTGCTATGTTGAAGCAGTAGACTATTCAAAGACTCGAATCCAATTCGACAAACCTATTGCAGCGTATCAACTCACCCAACAAAAGCTGGCGGAAATGATTAATGAGATCACCAAAGCCCAGTTTATTACCCTTCAGCTGGGAAGACTCAAAGATAGAGAAACCCTCACCCATAAACAGGTCAGCCTTGCTAAAATGAACAATGTCAGGATGGCGCTGGAAATTGCTCGATCTGCCAGGACCATTTTGGGTGCCAGTGGCATAATAGATGAATATGTGTCCATGCGGCATGCTGCTAACCTTGAGTCCGTACTTACTTATGAAGGCACCCATGAGATGCACACGCTGGTGGTAGGAGAAAGTATTACCGGCATTTCAGCCTTTAGATGAAACATTTTTGCTGAGGAGTGGTTCCAATACATACGAAATAGAATCAATGTGAATTTTAGAATGAAAGAAAAACTATGTCTACAATCCTAGTTACCGGTGGAGCCGGCTATATCGGAAGCCATACGGTGCTCGAACTACTTAGTCAGGGCAACGAAGTTGTTGTTGTCGATAATCTTTCAAATAGCAGTCAGGAATCATTAAGAAGAGTTGAAGCACTGACTCAGAAACAAGTCACCTTTTACAAGATGGATCTCGTGGACAAAAACGCATTGGAACAACCTTTTCTGAATCACTCTATTGATGCGGTCATCCACTTTGCCGGTTTGAAAGCGGTGGGTGAATCGGTTGAGATTCCCTTGAGTTATTACCAGAACAACCTGACAGGAACCTTGAATCTGCTCGAAGTGATGCAGTCTAATAATGTCAAACGGATCGTTTTTTCCTCATCAGCAACGGTTTATGGAGATCCTGCATCCGTTCCAATCACAGAGGACTTCCCAACCTCAGCCACCAATCCCTATGGCAGATCAAAATTGATCATTGAAGAAATGTTAGGTGATCTGTTTGTTTCTGACGCAGAATGGGATATTGCTTGTCTCAGATATTTTAACCCCGTGGGAGCTCACCCCAGTGGACAGATCGGTGAGGACCCCAACGGCTTACCCAATAATCTGATGCCCTATATTTCACAGGTTGCCGTTGGAAAACTGAACTCGCTATCTGTCTTCGGGGATGACTATGATACACCTGACGGTACGGGTGTGAGGGACTATATCCATGTTGTTGATCTGGCAAAGGGTCATTTAAAAGCTCTCGAACATTTAGAACAACATCCTGGTCTGGCCACTGTAAATCTTGGTACCGGTACTGGATATAGTGTCCTGGAAATGGTAAAAGCTTTCGAGGAAGCATCAGGAAAAAAGGTAGATTATCAAATTGTTGCCCGCAGAGCCGGTGACATTGCCCAGTGCTATGCTAATACTGAAAAAGCTCAGGAAGTCCTGGGTTGGAAAGCAGAAAAGGGGTTGACAGAAATGTGTGTGGATGCCTGGCATTGGCAGTCCAATAACCCTACTGGGTTTCAGGGTTAGAATGATCTCACAGAGGATTATCCCGCTGATTTAGTACACTTAGCTGCAGGTTTATACCTGGAATCTTTAGCTTCTAGTAAACTCGATGTTACAGGTCAAAACTTGGATTTGATTGATTTAACCCCCTTTAATAAATGCAAAACAGCATGAATACCAGGTGTTGCATTTGCATAGGTCACGGAATATTATTCGCGACTCGAAATAATGGAACACTAAAGGAATCACATGTCTCAAAACCTTGTCATCGTAGAATCACCCTCAAAAGCTGGCACAATTCGTAAATATTTAGGAGATGAATATAAAGTCCTCTCCACTGTCGGTCATATCCGTGATCTACCTAGAACACAGCTGGGTGTTGATGTGAATGCGGATTTTAAACCGCTCTATGTCACTATCCCAGGGAAGAAAAAAAATGTCGATGCGCTTCGCGAGGCGGCGAGACAATCCATGCAGATCTTTGTTGCGACTGACCCTGACCGTGAAGGTGAGGCTATTGGGTGGCATGTGATGCGTCTCTTGAAGAATTTGAATAAACCGATTCATCGTGTCATGTTTTATGAAATCACCAAATCAGGTGTTCTCGAGGGTATGCGTAAAGCGACTGAGCTGGACATGAATCTGGTTAACGCTCAACAAGCCAGACGTATTATTGACCGATTAGTGGGTTTCAAGGTAAGTCCGTTCCTATGGCGAGTGTTGTATTCAGGGCTGAGTGCAGGTCGTGTTCAATCAGTAGCCCTCAGGCTTATCTGTGAAAGACAGGAAGAGATCGACAAATTTGAGCCACAGGAATATTGGACGGTCAAAACCGAACTTGAAACTGAGAAAAAGAAAGCATTCGGAGCCGAGCTCACAAAAGTCAACGGCAAGAAGGCTATCATTCTCAATGAAGAAACCGCTCATGAGTTGCGACGTGAGCTCAAAGAATCTACATTTTCTGTTGAAAAGGTGACCAAGAAACGCGTCAGACGAAATCCTCATGCTCCTTTTACAACTTCCACGCTCCAGCAGGCTGCCTTTCAGAAACTTGGTTTCACAACCAAACGAACCATGACACTTGCTCAACAATTGTACGAAGGTGTAACGCTGAAGGATGGTGAAACTACCGGTCTTATCACATACATGCGTACCGATTCAACACGTGTTGCAGAATCAGCGATTGATAGTGCCAGATCACAGGTAGAGTCAAAGTATGGAGCTGACTATTTGCCTCCCAAAGGACGACCCTATGGTAAAAAAGGCGGCAAGGTTCAAGATGCACACGAGGCCGTTAGACCTGCCAATCCAGATTTACATCCAGACGATATTAAGACCTCCCTGACTGGGCCTCAGGCAAAATTGTATGAATTGATCTGGCGTCGATTTGTCGCTTCCCAAATGGCTGTGGCTGTCTTTGACCAATCTACAGTCGATATAAAAGCTGGCACCAAATATGATTTGCGTGCATCTGGTTCAGACCTGGTCTTTGATGGTTACCGGAAAGTCTATTTTGAAAATGTCGAGGAGCAGGAAAGTCATTTACCTGCAGACCTGAAGGAAAAAGAAAACCTCCAGCTGTTAAAAATTGACGCAGACCAGCATTTTACAAAACCACCAGCCCCCTATACAGAGAGTAGTCTGGTTAAGGTCCTGGATAAGGAGGGTATTGGACGTCCGTCAACTTACGCAAACATCATTTCTGTGGTTCAGACCAGAAATTATGTCCAATCTGAAAAACGGAAACTTTATCCCACTGAGCTGGGGAAAGTCACAAATAAACTCCTGATTGAGAATTTCTCTGAATTAGTAAATAAAACCTTTACCAGGGAAATGGAAACTTCTCTTGATAAAGTCGAAGAAGGGGAAAGTACGTATCTGGAGGTGATGAAAGATTTCTGGTCTCACCTTGAAAGATGGTTGGAAGAGTCATCCAAATCTTATAGCGAAATTAAAAAATCGCTCCAGGAAGATAGTGGCGAAGCCTGTGAGAAATGTGGGCAACCCATGGTGATCAAGTGGAGTAAGAATGGTCGTTTTCTGGCATGTTCAGGGTTCCCAAGCTGTAAAAATGCTCGTCCTTTAGATGCCCCCAGCAGTAGTGAAGAGGGAGAGGATAAAGAACCTGAAGACCATGGAAAATGTGAAAAATGTGAATCTCCATTGATTCTTCGCGATGGTCGCTATGGTAAGTTTTATGCCTGTTCAGCATATCCCAAGTGCAAGTTTACCAAGCCGTTCAATATTCTCATGCCCTGCCCCAAACCTGATTGTAAAGGGGATATTTCTCCCAGACGTTCAAAACGGGGAAGAACATTTTTTGGATGTACAAGTTATCCAGATTGTGACTTTGTAAGTTGGGATCCACCTATAGCGCAGACCTGTCCAGCCTGTGAAAACCCCTATATGGTTGCAAAATCTACCAAGAAAAAGGGCGATTATGTATTGTGTCCCAAATGCAAGCATGAAGTTAGTGTGAATGAAACAGAAGCTTCATAGCTTCAAAGAATTATGAGAGAAATATGGCACGTTTAGAAAGTTTTGAAAAATTGGTTTCCCTGTCCAAGCGACGGGGCTTTATTTTCCAATCAAGTGAAATCTATGGGGGAATCAATGCCTGCTATGATTACGGTCCTCTTGGTGTTGAATTAAAACGTAATGTGAAACAGACATGGTGGAATGCCATGACACGTGAATATGATAATATCGTTGGTCTGGATGCTGCAATTCTTATGCACCCCAAGGTTTGGGAAGCCAGTGGACACGTCGGTGGATTCACAGATCCTTTGGTGGATTGTAAGGAGTGTAAAAC
Organism: Fidelibacterota bacterium; assembly: GCA_016844945.1. GTDB lineage: Bacteria > Fidelibacterota > UBA8477 > UBA8477 > JABMPR01 > JABMPR01. The sequence continues at coordinate 22,046 of JAERTJ010000143.1, forward strand.
CCGTTTCCGTGAGGATAATCTTCCAGAAGAGAATATGACTTCCAAAGAATGTCCTGAATGTGGGGGAGAGCTTACAGATTCGCGTCAATTTAACCTCATGTTCAAAACTCAGATGGGCGCAGTGGAAGATACCTCTTCTACGATTTACCTGAGACCAGAAACAGCCCAGGGAATCTTTGTGAATTTCCCGAATGTGGTTGATACATCCCGCATGCAAATTCCTTTTGGAATCGCCCAGATTGGAAAGGCCTTTCGTAACGAAATCACACCTGGAAATTTCATTTTTAGAACCCGTGAATTTGAACAGATGGAGATGCAGTTCTTTGTAAAACCTGAAGAGTCAGATGAATGGTTTGAAACCTGGAAGGAGCGCCGTAAGGCATTTTACGATACCATAGGTATCAATCCAGACAATCTGCGTTTCCATGAACATGGTCCTGATGAATTGGCCCATTATGCCCGTGCAGCTTTCGATGTAGAGTACAAATTTCCAATTGGATGGAGTGAGTTGGAAGGGATTCACAATCGCTCAGACTTTGACCTACGTCAGCATGAAGAGTTTTCCGGTAAAAAAATGAGCTACATGGATCCACAGACCAACCAGAGATACACACCATTCATCATTGAAACATCTGCAGGATGTGATAGAACAACCCTGGCAGTTCTGTGTGAAGCCTATGAGGAAGAAACCCTTGAGGATGGCTCTGTCCGTACCGTCATGCATTTTCATCCACGTCTGGCACCCATTAAGGTTGCAATCCTACCCCTGGTGAAAAAAGGCGGTCTCCGAGAACTGGCTACTGAACTCAAAGACACACTGAAGCGGCATTTCAATGTTTTCTATGATGAGAAGGGTGCTATTGGTCGCAGGTACCGACGTATGGATGAAGCTGGAACGCCTTATTGTGTTACCGTCGACTTTGATACCCTGGATGACAAGGCTGTGACCGTGCGAGACAGAGATAGTATGGAGCAAATTCGCGTACCCATCGATGAACTCCAAGCCTGGCTTGCTGAGAGGATTCTCATGAGCTAATATCAGACTACATCAGACGATCACCTGTTATTAAGATCAAATATGAGGCTGTGGACTACTCCACAGCCTTTTTTATTTAGAGAAGGATTTTGTAAAAAATTAAGTCTTAATGTTGATAGCCACTTGCTGTCGCTGAGATGGTATTTATATTGCATGACGTGAATAGGCGAACATCAAAGCAACCATTCTTACTCAAACAGCAAATTTCTGATCCACTTCCAATAAATTTAATATGTGCACCAATTGGTGCACTTTTCTTATGATATACCCAGAGAGTAGGTGTAAATGAACAACATGTTAAAGTTTTTGATTGAACTCCAGGAAATAGACAGACAGCTTTTCGAAATCGATGAGAAAAAGGGAAGTCTTCCCCAACAAGTTGAAAAATTGGAAACTCAGGCTGCCGGCGTAAAATCTGAATTAGAGAATACGCGTGTAACACTGGAAGAAAATCAAAAAGAACTGGTCACCATAAAAGGTGGTCTAATGGATGCAGAAGAGAAGGTCAAGAAATACCAGGACCAGCTCTATCTTGTAACAACCAATCGCGAATATGATGCTCTGACAAATGAAATTGAAACCGTAAAAGCTGAAATGTCTGAGATGGAAGGGCGACAGCTCTCCCTGGAGACTGAGATTGAGAATCTGGAAGCAACGATTACCACCTCAGAAGAGCAGAGTACAGCATTTGTTGAGCAGCTCCATGCAAATCGTGATGAATTGAAAGAAAAATCAGATCTCACCGATGCCCATCAGGAAGAACTTGAAGAACAACGTGTTGAGCTGATTAAGAATATCAGTGAACGTTATCTACGGAAATATAACCGTATCCTTAAAGCAAGGAAACGTGCTGTGGTGCCCATTGAACGCTCTGCCTGTACAGGTTGCCACAAACAGCTCAACCCCCAGACGATTTATGAAATCCAGCAAATGGATAAATTTATCGAATGTGAAAATTGTGGTCGAATTCTGGTACATATACCTGGTGACGATGACTGACCCACAATACTTCAAATTTTAGATATACCTTAAAAATGATCCGAATTTTCGGATCATTTTTCTTTTAGTCACACCCCTGAGCTTTAGCTTTGTCGTGCTATTTATATCAGGGTGGATCGGGCAGTCGCCTGGCGCAAGCTGGGAGGAAAGTCCGGACTCCGCAGGACACGTTGCCCATGTTTGGAGCATGGGAACTCATCCCAGGATGAGGATGGAAAGTGCCACAGAAAAGATACCGCCTACCTGCGCCCTACGGGCTTCGGCAGGCATGCCTATACCATTAGAAAAGGATGGGGCGTGCCCACCGAAGCTCGAAGAGCGTAGGTGGGTAAGGGTGAAATCGTGAGGTAAGGGCTCACGCCGGGGTCAGGTAACTGACGTCGAGGGTAAACCCCAACTGGAGCAATTTCAAGCAGAAGAGATTAGTGGTCCGCTGCATCATCTCGCATGATACTCTTCGGGTAGAAAGCTCGTATCTCAATGCAAATTGGGATCCAGATCAATGGCTGCCTCATCCTCTTTGTGAGGGTAAGACAAAATCCGGCTTATAGATTCACCCTGACATATTAGCAATATTCATATGCTCGAAAATAGACGCGTTGATTCCCAGCAAATCAGGGATGTTTTATCGTGATACTAACCGTTGGGAAGATTATACTATAGACCTGTTCATTATGGAAAAAATTTGGATCATTCAAGACAGTTCAAAAAGTGAAGTTGATACCCTCACTAAAACTCTAGGTGTTACATCTGTCGTTGCCGGAATGCTGTGGCGTAGAGAACTTCGTACACTGGATGAGGCACGTCAATTTTTCAATCCATCCATCTCTCATCTGCTGGATCCATTCCTCATGCTCAATATGGATAAAGCTGTAAAGGAAATATCTCAAAGTCTTGATGATAATTCGCCCATCCTGGTCTATGGTGATTATGATGTTGATGGAACAACTGCCGCCTCCCTGTTACATTTGTTTCTACAGTCAATCGGTGCCAAATCAGAATTTTATATACCTGATCGCATTTCTGAGGGCTATGGTGTTTCGCATAAGGGAATTGATTATGCTGATGAGATTGGTGCAAAATTAATAATCACCTGTGACTGTGGTATCACCGCTGTGGAACAAACCCAGTACGCGAAACAGAAGAATATTAATATGATGATTACAGATCACCATATACCAGATGAAGTCCTGCCCGATGCAGTTGCAATACTAAACCCCAAACAAGAGGATTGTGAGTACCCCAACAAGAATTTGTGTGGGGCTGGAGTAGCCTTCAAATTGACACAAGCCCTTGCTCAGGATCGCAATTTGAGTAAAGAGCAAGCCCTTCAGTTTCTTGACCTGGCAGCCATTGGTACGGCAGCAGACATCGTAAAGGTGACTGGAGAAAATCGCATTATCGTTGGAGAAGGTCTTAAGCTGATAAGTCGGGGGACACGTCCTGGAATTAAAGCCTTGAAGAAGGTCGCTGGAATTACACGGGATGAAGTCACTGTATCAGATGTCCTCTTTGGGTTAGGACCCCGTATCAACGCTGTAGGTAGATTGGGTGAAGCGATGCGGGCTGTTCGACTCATGACTGCCAGTACACAAGCCCAGGCAAAAGAATTATCAGCAGTTCTCAATTCTGAAAATGAAGCCCGGAAGACTGTAGAAGGCAAAATCTTTGATGAAGCAGTTAGGCTTTCCAACTCCAAATATGACCCCAGAGAAAAACGATCCCTGGTTCTTTACGAGGAAGGTTGGCATCACGGTGTCATCGGTATCGTAGCCTCAAAGCTGAAAGAACGTTATTATGTCCCCACAGTTATCATAGCAGTCAATGATGGTGTAGGGAAAGCATCTGCACGAAGCATAAGTGGTTTTGATCTACACGCCGCCTTCTCCAAATGTGCTGATTTACTCTTAAGCTTTGGTGGACATACAATGGCTGCAGGAATGTCAATCGATCCAGCCAATCTGGTGGCATTTGAAAAGCGGTTCCAGGAAGTTGCCATGGAGCAGGTTACTGAGGAAATGATGCGACCACGTCTCAAGATTGAATCCATAATAGAATTTTCTGACATTAATTCACAACTCATGGAAACCTTGAGACGCTTAGCACCCTATGGTCCTGGTAATATGCGCCCCTTGTTCGCCAGCCAGAAATTAGAAGTAATTGGGTATCCACGACCTAAAATAGTAGGCAAAAATCATCTAAAATTTAAAGTCCGACAGGGACGAACCGTATTGGATGCCATCGGCTTTGGTATGGCTGAATCCCTGGAACTATTATATGCAAACAAGCCTCTGGAAATGGCCTTTGTGTTAGCTGAGAATGAATGGCAGGGCAGGAAAACCATACAATTAGAGTTAAAAGATATTCGCGTGATGAACTAGGAGCTAAAATGAGAAAAGCATATATCGATTCAATTGGTATGTATGTTCCATCAAATGTTGTAACGAATAAAGACCTTGAAAGCAGAATGGATACATCTGATGAATGGATTCGTGAAAGGTCAGGCATTCAGGAAAGACACCATGTAGATGGTGAATGTACCACTGACCTGGCTCTCAAGGCTTCCGAAGAAGCACTTGAAAAAGCAGGAATGAAACCTGAAGATGTTGACCACATCATTTTCTCTACAATGGCCAGTGACTATTTTGCACCGGGTGGTGGACCTATGATGACCAGACGACTGGGAATCCCTGGTACACCCGCTCTGGATATCCGTATGGCGTGTTCCGGTTTTCTTTATGGACTATCGGTCTCAAAAGCTTTTATCGAGTCTGGTGCCTATGAAAACATATTGCTCATTACATCTGAGGTTCAATCTGTTGCACTTGACTTCTCTACCGCTGGCCGGGACACAGCCGTACTGTTTGGCGACGGAGCCGCAGCTACCGTCATCAAAGCGACGGATGCAGATCAAGGAATATTAACAGTAAAAACGCATTCGGATGGTCGTTATGCTGAGGACCTGATGTTGCGGACTCCATCCACATTGGACAATCCATTCCTGACCCACGAAGTTCTGGACAAAGGCTACGGGCGTGTGTCCATGAACGGTAGAACAGTCTTTAAGCATGCCGTTACCAAATTCCCTCAGGTTATCAATGAAGCCCTGGAAGCTTCCGGGGTAGCAAAAGCAGATATCAAGCTGGTTGTCCCTCATCAGGCAAACCTGAGAATTACTGAAGCTGTGGCAAATCGACTGGATCTGGAACTTCACAAGGTGGTCTTTTCAAATATTCACAAATATGGCAATACGACGTCTGCATCTATCCCTATTGCTCTCTATGAAGCTATGGCTGAAGGCAAAATTGAAAGGGGAGATTATGTCGTGGTTGCATCCTTTGGAGCTGGATTTACCTGGGGGGCTTCTGTCATAAAGTGGTAGAATATCTACTCATCGTATAAGCTGGGGGTGTTAGCATGAAACAATACTTTCAAGAAGAACATTTTATGCTTCAAGAGATGGTTCGTGATTTTGCAACAAACGAGGTTGCTCCAATTGCTGAAGCCATGGATCGAGAGGAACGATTCCCTGTTGAATTGATTCCTCAACTTGCTGAACTGGGTCTGTTAGGCATTCCATTTCCTGAAGCTTATGGTGGAGCAGCAATGGATACGATGGCATATACCCTTGTCATAGAAGAATTAGCCCGGGTTGATGCTTCTGTGGCCATCACTGTTGCCGCCCATATTTCATTGGGAACCAGCCCCATATTTCTGTTTGGTACAGACGCACAAAAGGATCAGCATCTCTCAAATCTGATATCAGGGAAATATCTCGCCTGTTTCGGATTGACTGAGCCAGAGGCAGGATCTCATGCCAGCGGAACACAAACCACTGCCGTGAGAGATGGCGATGAGTGGGTCATAAACGGTGCTAAAAATTTTATTACCAATGCTGGCTACTCTGGGGTATGCAATTTGACTGCTGTAACCGATCCAGATGCAAAACGCCCCGGTGGAATATCTGTCTTCATGGTGAATCCTAAAACACCTGGCTTTATAATTAGTCCACCAGAGAAGAAAATGGGCTGGCGAGGATCAGATACCCGTGCATTAACATTTGAAAATATGCGCGTACCAGCTGATACCTTGCTCGGTGAATTAGATGTTGGGTTCAAACAGATGATGACCGCGTTAATTGGCGGACGTATAAGCGTGGCAGCGATGTCTCTCGGTGTCGCTGATGGAGCTTTGAGTGCGGCTCTGAAATACAGTAATGAAAGAGAAGCCTTCGGGAAAAAGATTCACAGATTCCAGGGTATTGGAATGAAACTCGCTGAAATTGCCACCGAAATAGAGGCAGCACGTCACCTGGTCTACCATGCGAGTTATGTCAAGGATAATGGCGGTGATGTGGTCAATGCGGCAGCCATGGCAAAATTAAAGGCTTCTGAAGTAGCTGTAAGAGCCACTGATTTTGCAGTACAGGCACATGGTGGATACGGGTACATTAAAGAATTTCCGGTTGAGCGTTATTTTAGGGATGCCAAAGCGCTCACCATCGGTGAAGGTACGTCTGAAGTACAGAAACTTGTGATTTTGAAGCGTCTCATGAAAGGGTTATAATAAATACATGTTACCTCAATCCAAAAAGGTCATCGGCGATGAGAAAAAGTATCACCTCTGGCTAAGAGTCAGTCAGGTATCTCTGATTGCTTTATTGTTGGTGGTTACAGCCTTGTTTTTTCCTAAAGGCAAAATGTTCCAATTCAACTACGATGTTGATCAAATCACCACTGAAACAATCATCGCTCCTTTTGATTTCGATATTCTCAAAACTGAAGAAGCTCTTGACCAGGACAGATTAGAACGTGAGAATGCGATTCAGCCTGTTTTCATCTGGGATAATACAACGCGTGATCAGGTAAACCAAAATATAGATGATATTCGTTCAAACCTTGCAAGCTGGTATCAGGCGGAGAAGGATCTTTCCGCTAAAAGAGAAATCTGGAGTTCCCTCAACGATAGCGTTGCTCAAGACTCAATGAAATTGGAGCTTCAGGAAGACTCGCTTCGGGTATTGAATGTTAAGCTTGAGCTCCAGAATCAGGGGCTCCAGAATTTAGGCACACCTCGTTGGGACTATTTTCTTGAAAGAGGACCCTCTACTCGACAACTTGCGAATTCCGTAAAACAAGCGCTCTTACCCCAATACATGTTGGGCATCATCGGGACACTGCCTCCTGAGCAGGATGTGGCAAGAATCACTATGATTATGCGCGGCAAAGAATCCAGCAGAAACCCTCAGGACTTTCGTCAGTTATCCCAGGCGTGGGAGAGTGTGGAAAAGGTATTGATCTCCAACTATCTGGAGCGAGATCCAAGATTGATGCAACTTGCAGAAGACATAGCCAGGGCAGTCATGGTCTCGAATCTGAACTATTCAGAAGAACTCACTACAAACAGAATAGCTGAAGCACGTAACCTGGTGCCCATCAGCGTGGGTAAGGTGTTTCAGAATGAGCGGATTGTCGATGCAAACACCAGGGTCACACCCCAAATAAAACAAAAATTAAACTCTCTTGAGAAAGAGTATATCCGTAAAGGCTATGGTCAATCCACTGCAAACAACCTGACGACCTTCATGGGTAAAATCATGCTTTCAGCATTTTTGCTCTTTTTCTTTTTTGCTTATCTACAAACTTATCGTAGCCAGATATATAATGATATAAAACTAATTGCACTTGTCGGGATAATTTTTGTTCTCCAGCTGGCATTGGCTCATCTAGTTGTTTATCGATTGGGTTGGTCAGAATTCTTTGTCCCCATGAGTATTGCAGCCATGATATTCACAGTGGTCTTCGATGGCAGGATCGCTTTTATTATTATGGTCACTCTGACACTGCTCACAGGGATAATTTTGAGCAATAATATCCCCTTTATCGTCGCCAACTTATTTGTTTCATCACTGGCCATCTATACGGTACGGCGACTTCGCTCCAGGTCCCAGATTCTTTGGAGTATTCTGGCTGTCACATCTGGATATGTTGCCGTGATTGCTGTATTTGAAATGATAAAATTCAGTAGCTGGGAATCGGTTATGGAGCATATGGTATTTGCTACCGCAAATGGTGTTTTATCGCCACTCCTGTCTTATGGTATCCTGGTGTTGATTGAAAGAGTATTTAAAATTACCACCAATCTGACGCTTTTGGAACTGCTGGATTTTAACAATAAACTTCTAAGCAATCTGGCAATGAAGGCTCCGGGCACTTTTAAGCACAGCATTGATGTGGGTAACCTGGCTGTTGCTGCAGCAGAAGCGGTAGGTGCCAACTCACTTTTAGCTCGTGTAGGCGCTTATTATCATGATATAGGTAAGGCTGAGAAACCTGAATACTTTATCGAAAACCAACTTCGGGGTACAAATAAACACGAGAAGCTATCTCCACGCCTCAGTGCCACCGTAATTGTTGCCCATGTAAAGGATGGAATAAAACTGGCTGATGATTTTAATCTCCCATCCATCGTAGCTGATTTTATACCTATGCACCACGGTAGAACTCGGGTAGAATACTTTTACCAACAAGCTCTAGCACGCGCCAAGGAGACAGAGTCAGATATCAATGAGGCTGATTTTCAGTATCCAGGTCCCCGACCTAACACGAAGGAAACAGGTATTCTCATGATAGCTGAAGCAATTGAAGCAGCAACGCGTTCACTAAAGAATCCCAATCCTCAAAGAATTAAATCTCTTATGGATACAATTATTGAGAGCCGTATTAAAGGTGGGGAAATGACCAACTGCCCACTGACATTCAGGGACTTGGAAATTATTAAAAGTGCCATGATGCCAGTACTCACAGGCAGTATGCATGAACGAATAGAGTATCCAGGTCAACGTGCAAAATTGCACATTATGGATGATGAAGACTGATTCCGAATCCAATCGATCAGATAGAGTTATTGCCACTCATGCAAATTGAAGTGAGTAATCCAGTTGCTGGATTAAAACCATCTTTCTTTAGTGAATGTGTGGAGCTGGTTTTATCAGGCGAAAATAAACCAGCCGAATATGTTAATGTGGTTTTTCTTCCCAGAGACGATCTCCGTCAGCTTAAAAAGGAATATTTTGGTCTGGATGTTTATACAGATGTTATCACATTTAACTTGAATAACCCAGATGAAATTCTGGAAGGTGAAATATATCTCTCCTTTGAACAGATAGAGGAAAATGCCGGATTGTTTAAGACAAAACCTATAGATGAATTAAGAAGGATATTGATCCATGGGTGTTTACATTTATGTGGATATGAAGATGATACTCAAGTTTTAAAGGATCAAATGACAGACCTGGAAAATCAATATATTGAAAATCTACTTAACACGGAACATTAATGGAATTAACTGATTTTTTCGAATCAACGCTTATCTGGCAGATTGTTCTGTTCATCATTCTGCTAGGTGTTTCTGCTTTCTTCTCCGGTTCTGAAACCGCACTGTTTAATCTTAAACGGAACGATGTCGATAAATTAAAACACGATCTTGCACCTTCATCGAGATTAATTGTACGGCTTTTATCAACACCCAAGCGGTTATTAATTACAATTCTTACTGGAAATACGATTGTCAACGTTGCACTTGCTTCAATGGCGGCGCTTATAACTGCGGAGCTTGCCAGTCAGAGCGGTGTGAATCAAGTGCTTGCACTTGCTATAGAAACAATCGTTTTAACGATAGTCCTCGTGATCCTCGGTGAGATAACTCCCAAGGTCCTCGCCATGAGACATTCGCTGGGGTTTGCATCCCGTGTTATTGGAACCCTTTCAGTGATATTTAGATTGTTTTCTCCAATAGCACAGGTGGTCTACAACCTGGTCGAAAAGATGGTGAATATCACCGGTCTCCAACCAGAGGAAAACTTCACATCTGACGAGGAAATTAAGGAACTGGTTGAACTTGGACAGGATCAAGGTGTTATTGGAGAAGATGAGAAGGAAATGATTCACTCAATCATTGAGTTTGGGGACACCCAGGCAAAAGAAATCATGATCCCGCGCCCAGATGTCGTGATGTTTCATACAGAGATGTCCAGGAATGAAGTTTTAACGCTTATCCGAGAATCAGGATATTCAAAATACCCCCTTTATCGAGATCAAATTGATCAAATTAAAGGCATCGTGTTCATAAAAGATATATTGCCCTACCTGCACAGTATTTCCCAACGTATAAATCTTGAACGTCTTGCACGCCCAGCTATGTTTGTACCAGAGCATCAGCACATCGATGATTTGCTGCGTGACATGCAAAAACAAAAGCAAAAGCTGGGAATTGTAGTTGATGAATACGGTGGTTTCTCAGGTATGATTGCTGTGGAAGATATTATTGAAGAGGTTCTCGGTGATCTCAAAGATGAAATTGATGATTCAGCTGAGGAAATTGAAATTGAAGCCCTGGACCCCAATGCATTTATGATAGAAGCATCAACCCACCTTGATGATGTTGCGGAGGTCTTGGGAATAGAGTTTGAAGAAGATCGAGACTATGATTCTATCGGAGGTTTAATCTACTCGAGTCTGGGAAATATTCCTGCACCTGGAGAAATGGTGGAACATGAAAACTTTAAGTTTGAAGTTGTAGCCGTTGAGAAAAATAGAATTGAAAAGGTTAAAGCAACCAGAATAGAGAAGAAGTAAATGGGCGATCATGACCAGGCATCTGCTGAAAAGGAACTGAGCCGCCTGATTGAAATTGTAGCAAAACTAAGAGGACCGGATGGTTGTCCATGGGATATTGAGCAAACCTCCGAAAGTATGATACCCTTCTTACTGGAAGAGGCCTATGAAGTAGTTGAGACGATTGAAACTGGTGATACTAACGAGCTGAAATCTGAATTGGGTGATTTACTATTACACATAGTTATGCAGGCTCAGATAGCTGATGAAACAAGCAAGTTTAAACTTCAAGATTCAATAAGATCAATCAATGAAAAATTGATTCGGCGACATCCCCATGTGTTTGGTGAGAACAATAGCAAAGAGAAACGCATAGAGGATGCGAAAGAAAACTGGGAGAAAGCCAAACAGAGTGAGGGACGAAAGAGCTGGATAGATGGAGTCCCCAAAAATCTTCCCGGCTTGATACGAGCACAACGTGTCCAGGAAAAAGCTTCAAACGTTGGTTTTGATTGGGATGACGTCATGCCAGCGCTTGAAAAATGCCATGAAGAAATTGATGAACTGATAGAAGTTTGGCGTGAGGGAGATCAGGAAAGGTCAAAAGAGGAGTTTGGTGACGTTCTGTTTAGTCTTGTAAATGTAGGTCGGTTAATGAAACTGGATAGCGAAAGTTCCATGCGACTTGCTGTGGATAAGTTTGATGCCAGATTTAGGGCATTAGAGAATGAATTCGAAGATGCAAAAAGGGATCTTGTTGCTGCAAGCCTTGAGGAAATGGATGAAGTCTGGGATCGTATAAAACATAATGTCAACTATCGCAAATAATTCGAACCGTCCCATTTATACTTACCTGGTTAAAGAAAAATTCAGATGATAAAGCCTAACAGAAGAACGTTATTAATTGTTTAAATAAAGTACTTGGCATTGGCAAGTTAAAACTCTAGTTTAACGAAATTATTTTAACCGCATAAATCAGGAGGTTTCTTAATGGTTGATAAACCAGCAATAGGCAATCAGGGGAAAAGATATTCAGCTGAGGAAAAAGCTGAGATGTTTAAATTTATTGCTGCCTACGATTCTGAGCATAAACGCGGGGGGATGAAAGCCGCCAGTGAAAAATATGGAGTGTCTGTTGTAACTCTCAGTAACTGGAAAAAAAAGGACCAGGGTCCCAAAAAAAGAAAAGTGAAAGCAAAAGCAAAGAAAACTGCACCAAAGAAAGTAGTTAAAACTACCGCTGCTCCAGCTTTATCTGATATGGAAACCCCCGAAGCTATATTAAATAGACTTCAAGCAATACGCAGTGAGATTCATGCCCTGGAAAGTGAGTATAACACACTTAAGAAAAAACTTTAGTCGTCTAGTCAGGTCAAGAGTTATCTGACCTGATGGCGGTCGTATCAAACAAGAAAAGGTGGGTTTGCGTCCACCTTTTTTTATTAACTCGAATAATAAACCATGTTATGTAGTAATTGTCTGAATATGAGTTAACACCCAGTAAATCAAACTTACCCAGAACGCACCATGAGCCCATCCCGTTATCACATCTAATGGAAAATGTGCACCACAGTAAACGCGTGAATACCCTACCAGGAGTGAAAGTGGAATGAGAATCCATCCTACCCATGGTAATATTAAGGTGAATCCCAGAGCTATAGCCATTGTGTTGGACGCATGATTTGATGGAAAGGATTTAAGCCCCTTATTCATCGTACCCAGGGATCGAACATCATCGAATTGCTTACCGGGGCGTATTCGATCAGTATTGGGTTTTATCAGTCTGGCATTGATACCGTCAGCAGCACCGGCTCCCAGGCCTCCAATAAAAAGTGCCAGGATACCAGTTTCCCAATTGAGATAAACCAATATCATGGAGAATGTTAGCGTTGGAAACAACCACTGATAAGGGTCAGAGATCATTGTCATTAACTTGTCAAGTCGTGGATGTGACCAATCATTCGCAATTCTATAGATCAGCCTTTTTTCAAACCTGGAGATGGGAAGTTTTATCATGGGACAAAAATGAATACTTCACGACCGAATTGCTACTATTTTATCTAATGGAATATTTAATTAAATGGGGTTGAATTACCGTGTCCTAATGATCACGTATACAATTTAAGGAAGAGAAAATGAGATACTTACAAATCTTGAATTTCACACTCTTATTAACCCTGATAGCCTGTGCTGTCCCAGAGAATACTCGACAACTAGAACCTCAGGTTGGTAAGTTAAAAGTAGGATTCGATATCGATGATACTGTCCTCTTCTCACGAGATAATTTTCTTTTAGCTCCGCATATGAGTGATGACCCAGATCATCTTGATTATGGCTGGGTAAACCTACATGACAGTTTGCATTCCGTAATCATAGAGCCTGTAGCTGAGTTAATTGGATACTTAAGGGCACATGGGCATACCATTTACTTCATTACGGCTCGCCCAGGGATCAATGGCGAGGCAGTCGCGCGCCATTTGAGTCGGGAGTTAAACTTTCCCGTTGTGGTAGATGAAAATTTGTTTTTCTCGCCAAAAGAGAGGGAACCTGAGACAGGACATAAATTCACGACCAAACACAAACGCATCTCGAGTCTTGGATTACATATATTTTATGGGGATTCCGACACAGATATCATTGCTGCCAGCATCGCTGGTGTAAGAGCGGTCCGGGTGGTTCGTGATCCACGATCAGTTGAGGCTTACAGCAGGAACTATTTTGGAGATACTCGAGGTGAACCTAAATCAAGGGCACCGTTTTCTGAACGTGAGTATCAGAAGTTTATCTCAGGTGGCGTGGGTCCATTCGGTGAAACTATATACCCGATTTTCTCATCTGGTCCTGATTCCACCCAGGTTTTGAAACCCTAGTTTTGAGAGGGGACTATTTCTACGCTATAAACGCGGAATAAATTTATTTGCCCATTCATGTTTTTCACCGGGAGTGATTCCTGATCCAGGGTCAATGTATTCACACCTGCCTTAAATAGTGCTTTTGCCCAGGATGTTGTAGCCAGGTTATCCGCTGACTCTGTATGTGGAAAGCTGATCATCTGTTCCAACCACCATTCATTAATAGCCAGTTTTGCCAGGCCACAGGTGTTGCCAGTATTGATGGGTCCAGAATCATTGGTGTAGATGAATCGGACCAGGTAATTCCCATCAGACGGCACTGAAAAACTCATTGTTATGTATGCATTATCTTTCCCTAGCTCAATATAGTATGGCGCCTCAGCACTGAGCATCAGGGATGCAGATGGTCCAAGATAGTGAGGCTTGGAAGGCAGACTCTTCAGCCCTGAATCATCAAAAGCTCTTACGCTAAAAAATCCGTTAATCGAATCCGATATGACTGCTGGTGATTGTACCAGTGTGTCCAGGATCTGTCCATTTAATTCTATAATTGCCACATTTGAATCTGTTGACCACATCAGTGTGTCGTTGATCCATTGGTATTGGGGCATCTCTGGTACCTTAAAATCACTTTGGGTAAGTGAGATGGACCTGTCTGTTTTATCGTGATCCAGATGGATCTTAATATCTAGTTCTCCTCCATTAAGGGGGATCGGGGCACCGGGTTCCAGGATCTTGCCATTCACCATTATCGAGGTGATTGATTCGCCAGAACCTTCCAGTGATATAGAAATCCTGGTATCATGTAGCAGGAGGTTTGAGAGCGTAAATTGATCCCAGGTAAAGGGGTTATTTGGTTTCAGAATCAGGTCAAAACCCTTTCGATCAAAATCGTAGGTAATTGAAATTCCGAAAAGCCCTTTATAGATGGAACTTAACCAACCACCCACACTCCATAGTTGGCGATCAGAGTTAATGGCGGTGACATCTGGTCTACCATTGTTATAATGATAGTTCTCACGGTGTGATAGAAACATGGTAGCAGCGCGGATTAACCCTTTAAATGCATGTCTGTAGCTATGCTGATCACTCACCTGCTTGGCTGCAAGCAAGCCATAGGCTTCAACAAATGGCCAGATCGCCTTGTTGTGATAGGGTGGGGAGTGCGGTAGTTGGTGTGAAATGACCGGACTGCCATATTCAGTACGAGGGTAGCTTTTCACCAGCTGAGCCGCCTGATCTGAAAACGAATTGATATATAGTATAGCCAGAGATTCACCCAGTAGATCTCTGTGAGAAGCTGGTATCCATGATGGATTTGCCATGACATAACTTGCTGGAGCATTCAGATCCGCATTCCAGAAGTGGTTGAGGATATTATGATCAAGCCGTTGAATCAGTTCTGGCCAGGAATAGATGATATCCTGCTGATCAACTGCCAGAGCCAATCCAATTTCAAGGGCACGTTTGAATATTATGTTCGTTGAAAGGGCATGAGAGGCATGGATCTGTGCAGGTGTCATCCAATCTGGATAGGTCTGCTCACGCCAGTCTTCAAAACTCGTTTCACCCAGGAGCATCCCCGATACCGGATCTCGGTTCCAGAGGAGATCTTCGCGGAGGGCTTGGATGACCGGACCCCTGATTTCATCAAGCCAAGCTTGATCGCCAGTAGCCAGAAAGACTTCCCAGGCAGCCAGCGTCCATGTATGACGATCACTGGAAATGGGCCAGGCGCCTCCTGTACCTGTATCCTGAATAATTCTACCCTCAGGACTCAGTTTTGCCCTGAGGCTAGTTTTTACATTTTCAGGGAAGAGGTATGCAAGTGATAATTGGGCTGCATATGAAACGTCTCGTGTCCAAACCCCTGACCACTCCTTGCCAGCGGAAAAGGCACCATCATGGCGGATGTTTAAGATTGCTTCTTCCAGAGCCATATTGGTGAGGGCTTCCAGAATAGGAGCATCAGGACTGGAAAATTGAGGGAAATTGGATAAATCTTCTGAGAGTTCCCAGGATCGTTCGCTTTGCTCATTTGATGGCGGTGTGAATTGAATGGTCAGCTCATAGATTGAATCCTGATCAATATCATGAAATTTTAATTCTTCTGGAGCCATTCCCTGATCCCAGATCCACTGTAGAGGGGTCGTTCCACCTGCAATGTATAGACCATCGAAACCAGCTGCGTTAACTGTATCATTGGTTGGTGTTACGAAATATCCATTCGAATGAAAGTCAGACAGAATGGGCCGCATATCAACTCGGAAATGGACATTGGTTACTTGTGTGATAGGTTCTGTAGAGTGGGCGAATGGGGGCGTGTGTCTCCCAAATTTTAAGAGCGGCGGAAAAAATTCAATGACACCAGGAGGAATGACCAGGTGGTGGTCCTTGCCAAATCCGCCTTCGTTGTCCTTCCCGTTCAGACTCAATTTATAAAGAATGGGCTGGGGAAGGCTCATCTCACGCTGCATGGGATAATTGGAGGTCATCTCAGTCGGACTGACAACTCTGGCTACATACTCACCATCAACAACTTTTGCAGCATTAATCTGAAATCCATCATCATTGCGCTCACAAGCTGTTAACAGGATTAAACTCAGACTTAAAATTGAAACTACTTTATTTCCCATGACTCAATTCCTTATTAATTCCGCTTAAACTAATTATTCAAACAGGGATGGCTAATTCCTTTGTGGTCATATCTAACGAAATCATAAATATCAAATGAGATGAAAGCAGTTATTGAAATTCGATTTACAAACTATATATTCCATACCGACCAGTCGGTATGTTGAATTATTTTGCTTATTGAGACAGCTAATCTATTTTCTCTAATCGTCTCTGTATGCGAACATTCTGAATTATACATGGTACAATTGATCAATCGAGAAGGAGCCCACAATGAAAATTGTTGTATGTGTCAAGCAAGTGCCTGATACTGAAACAAAAATTGTCATCGGAGCTGATGGTCTAACCATCGACCCTGCTGAAGTTAAATATGTGATGAATCCCTATGATGAGTTTGCTGTCGAAGAGGCGCTGAAACTAAGGGAAGCTGCCGGGGAGGGCGAAGTCATTGTCCTGACCCTGGGTAGCGAGGAAGCACAACCCGTGATGCGAACGGCTATGGCAATGGGTGCAGATAGCGGTATTCTTCTGAAAGCTGAAAATGCAGCTCTTGCTGATGGTCTTTCCATAGCAAAAGCGCTAGCCGCGGAGATCAAAACCCTAGAAGTGGATATAATTTTTGCTGGAAAAATTGCCATTGATGGATATGGACACCAGGTCGCCAATATGCTGGGCGAACTATTGGGCTTCCCAGTTTTACCAACTGCGAAGACGCTCGAAGTAGTAGATGGGGTTGCTACCATACAACGTGACATTGAAGGCGGCTCAGAAACTGTGAGTGCCAAAACCCCTTGTGTCATTACGGCAGAAAAAGGCTTGAATGACCCTCGCTACCCCGCATTAAAAGGTATTATGCAAGCCAAGCGCAAACCTCTTGAGGTGAAAGAAATTTCATTGGATGAAGAAGGTATCGAGATTCTAGAAATGAGTTATCCTGCTAAAAAACCAGATGGTCGTATTATCGGAGAAGGTCCAGAAGCAGCAGCAGAACTCATAAAATTGCTTCGTGATGAAGCTCAGGTCATATAGGAGGTCATCATGAGTAATATTCTAGTTTTTGCTGAACAACGAGAAGGTCAATTAAAATCATACGCCCTGGAAGCCATTTCTGAGGGTCGTCGACTGGCGGATACAGCTGGTGGAAGCTTATCAGTTTGTCTGATTGGATCTGCTGTTGATGAACTGACTTCAACTATTACGGGTCATGGTGCTGATAAAGTTCTGGTGGCTGATGCTGCTGACCTGGCTACCTACTCGCCTGGAGGTTATGCCAGCTTGTTGCAAGACGCTTTGACAACTGCCGCTGCTGAAATCGTATTATTAAGTTCCTCTGCCATGGGTCGTGAATTGGGAGCCTTACTGGCTGCGAAAGCTGATGCCAGTTTACTCAGCGATGTGGTAGAGACAAAGTGGGAAGGCGACCGCCTCGAAGTCACTCGACCCGTTTATGCAGGTAAAGCCTTTCTCAAAGTGGCCGTGAAACGTAGTCCTGTGATTGTCACACTGCGACCTAATGTTTTTTCAGCGGAAGAAAAGGCAGGAGGCGGTGCCATAGAAGCGCTGGCTGTTTCGTTAAGTGATGAAGCGGGTAAGGTTGTTGTCACAGAGACCAATATAAAAGCTTCAAGTAGGCCAGAGCTCACGGAGGCGAGTATCATCGTGTCAGGTGGACGCGGTGTCGGTGCTCCAGAGAAGTTTGATATCATAGAATCATTGGCAGATACCTTTGGAGCAGCGGTCGGAGCCTCTAGAGCTACAGTTGATGCTGGCTGGCGTCCCCATTCAGACCAGGTGGGCCAGACTGGAAAAACGGTTTCTCCCAATCTGTATATTGCCTGTGGAATATCAGGAGCCATCCAACATCTGGCTGGAATGAATTCCTCAAAATGTATAGTGGCGATTAATACGGATCCAGAAGCCCCAATATTCAAGGTCGCTAACTATGGTATCGTTGCTGATCTATTCGATGTGGTCCCGGCAATCGATGCCGCTGCAAAGGATTTGCTAGGCTAAATATCTTTCCTTGTTGTATGTGGAAGAGGCTGGTTTTTTTAACTGGCCTCTTTCATTTTAGTCCAGTGGTGCTCAAACCGGGAAATTCGTTTTTGTTGAGATAGATGTTACATATAACGAAAAGAACGAAGCAATCTTTTTGATTCACTCTTTTTGGCTGTGGCTCGCTAAACCCAAACTATCCAATTCATATACTCGTTAATTTCGATGTAGAAGATCTTTGCTTACTAATCGACTCTTAGAAGAAGTAAACAGTTAACCCTATTTTTCATCATCCAGAATTAATGACAGCTACTAGTAACATTATGCAACAACATTTGCGTGATCTCGTCTAGATTCGTAAGGTTCGTTGTAAGCATTATAAAAATCATGAAATGAGAATACATGCTAAATCCACATGGAATGTTATTTGACCTTGATGGTACCCTGGTGGATACCAGTCGGGATATTACTGCCAATTTGAACCGTGCCTTTGATTCAATGGGCTACAACCAGCTTCCTCACGAAACCATCCTATCTCATGTAGGGTATGGAGCACAATATCTTGTTCAACAATGTCTGAAAATCAAAGACCCGGGTATCAGGGTTGACGATAAATTGGTCACAGAGTTCTGGGACCGTTTTCGTGGATTTTATCGGGATCACATCATCGATGAAGCTCAACCATATCCTGGTGTGGTGGAATTCCTGGAAAGAGAAAATCGGCCCCTGGGTGTCATCTCAAATAAACCGGAAGAGTTTGTCAAAGGGGTTCTGGGGGAACTACACATGCTACACCACTTCAAATTCGCCTGGGGGAAAGACACTTTACCTGTTTCAAAACCAAACCCTGAAGTCATTCGTTTTGGTATCCATGAGCTGGGTATCGATGAAGCGGAGCAAGTCTGCATGCTTGGTGACAATGCTGTTGATATCATTGCCGCCAAAGGAGCAGGGGCTATTACGGTAGCACTCTCCTACGGTTTTTCATCAGTAGAGGAGCTGGAAAAAGAAGGTCCGGACTATTTGTTCCACAATTTCCCGGATTTTGTAGACTGTTTTCAAAACTAAACACATCCAGTTCAAATCGTTAGAAAAACTCCATATCTAAAGTAGGATAAGTCGTTGTTCTCCTTCTATCTCCGTGCATTTTAACAGTATGAAGAAAATTAATTATTAAGAGCAGGTCATATATGTTATACAGGTTTATCGCAGTAAATTCACTTTTCCTCACATTGGCTATGGCAATTACACCAGCGAAACCTGGTGTCATACCCTCCCAAGAAGTCATTGATCAAGCGGTTATTATGGCCGAATCCTATACCCATGGTGGGTTGGCAGCAAAAATGCA
This sequence comes from Fidelibacterota bacterium, assembly GCA_016844945.1. Taxonomy (GTDB): domain Bacteria; phylum Fidelibacterota; class UBA8477; order UBA8477; family JABMPR01; genus JABMPR01. The sequence continues at coordinate 41,525 of JAERTJ010000143.1, forward strand.
GCGCGTGAAGGCTGCGAACCTTGCAGCTGAATCTCATAGGGTGCGTGATCTACGCGAAGATGTATATGGTAGCTTCCCCGTGATCCTTGGCTCATACATCGATTCTGATGATAGTGACAATGTGGTTGACCAGCTTCAAAGGGAACTATTTGATGGGCCCTGGCCTACCATCACCATGACAGAGCACTATGAGCAAATGTCATATGGTCAATACCATTTATCGGGAACCGTTTTCGGGTGGTACGAGCTTAGCCAGACAGCTTTTCACTATGGTGGGACGAACAATGGCTGGGATGGGGGTGTTGGAGATTTCTTGACTGAATCCCTGGACCTGGCAGATGTAGAAATTGATTTTACACAGTATGATAATGATGGTGATGATGGCATTCCTAATTCTGGTGATGATGATGGCCAGGTTGATGCCACATTCTTCGTTCATTCCGGCCGAGGCGGTGAATCCGGTGGAGCTCACATCTGGTCCCATCGATGGGTATACTCAGGAGCCTCTGGTACTGGCTCGCCCTACCAGACAAACGATATCGGATTCGATGGTACCCCTATCGAGGTCCAGGACTACATCATGCAGCCTGCAGTGGCTGGTGGTAGTCAGGGCAATGGCGGTTTGATAGAGATCGGTGTTTTCTCCCATGAATTTGGCCACGCATTGGGTTTGCCAGACCTTTACGATACGGATTATTCATCAAACGGCGTGGGCAGCTGGTGTCTTATGGCCAGTGGCTCCTGGAGCTCACCCTCCAGTCCAGTGCACTTTTCAGCCTGGTGCAAAGAGATGCTGGGTTGGACCATCCCCATAACAGCAGATCAGAACATAGAGAACTTCGAATTTCCAAACGCTGAGGAAAATTCATTTGCTCTGAAACTCTGGACCCATGGTGTCATGGATTCTCTGAATGGACGATACTCAGTTAACAATCAAGTGAACAGAGAGTATTATCTTATTGAGAATAGACAGCGTCTAGGCTCTGAGCAGAGTCTGCCAGGGACGGGCCTGGTGATTTGGCATATTGACAACTCAGTACGCAATAACACCAATGAAAATCACCGCATGGTTGATGTGAAGGCCGCCGATAACCATTTCGATGGATCAAATAGTGGTGATAGTTGGCCAGGCACGACCAACAATCGAAATTTCGACTTCGAAACAGAACCTTCCTCAATAGGTTGGGAGGGAGTGAACACTGAGACAGCTGTGCTGAATATCTCTGATTCTGCACCGACAATGTGGGCTGATATTGAGGTCTACGAATCCAATCCCCATCTGAATGTTATCCAAATGCTTGTCTCAGAGTTTGATGGAGATGGTATTTTTTCACCAGGTGAAAATGTACTCATGTGGCTTACCGTCGAAAATACGGGCGGTCCCGCAACAAATCCTACAGCAACACTTTCAGTTGAAGGAGACTATATAGAACTCATCGATGAGATGATAGATTTTAACACAGTGGATTTTATGGGGACTGCTACCTCTAACGAGGCCTTCGAGTTTACTATTAGCGACTCATTTTCAACTGGCCCCGTCACCTTTACCATCACTTTTGATTCTGATGAAATGAATGATCCAGATGAAGTTGAGTTCGATCTGTTGCTTGGGATTCCCGATATCGTCCTTATCGACGATGATGGCGACCAGGATGGTGCTTTGAACTATCAGTCATATTTCACAAATGCGTTGAATGCGGCAGAACTTGTGCACGTAGTCTGGGATATCGAGGAGCGAGGCCTGCCAGTGTTGGATTGGCTGGATGATTTCGCCTCAGTGATTTGGTTTAGCGGTGACAATCCTCAACCGCTCAGTGCTGATGAAACTCAGCTAATGTCAGATTATATGGACCAGGGAGGTAACCTGCTTCTCACAGGGCAGAATATTTCAACAGGGGACATGACCGTATCCACATTCATCATGGCGTATTTCTCTGTTCTGGTGCTTGCAGATGATATTAGCACAGCCAATGTGTATGCTGACCCACAGCATGATTTTTTTGAGGTTACAGATCGTTTCTCCATCGGGTCTGAATTGGGTGCGAATAACCAGAGAAGCTCGGACTCCTTCGTTATTGATGACGGGGCAACATCTATGTTCATGTATCCCACTGAGGGTATGGCATCCTGTGGTGCGTCTGTGAAGAACGATGATTACTCAGCTGTGTTGCTGGGATTTGGCCTGGAAGCCCTGACGCATTTCGATGAGGATAGCGATCATGCCAGGGGAGTGGTCATCGAGCGCATACTTGATTGGATGGGAACACCCGTTACATCCATTGATAAAGATAAGATTCAGACACCGCACAGTTCAGAGATCGTAGCTAGCTATCCAAACCCATTCAATCCTAGTGTGAACTTTAATATTCGATTACCAGAAGGAGCTCAAGGAAGTCTTCAGATTCTTGATTTGCGGGGTGGTCATGTGACCAGACTGACAACAAATCAATCTGGGATTGTAAATTGGGTACCTTCAAATGTGCTTCCTGGAGGTGTGTACTTTGCCAGACTCACTGTCAACGGTGAGTTCACAGGTGGTATCGAGAAAATCACATACCTTAAGTAGTCGGTAAAATCCAAACATTCCTTGAAGGTTTGTATCCTCAACAGGGGATAAACGTCTATATTTACCCCGTGATTTGGGAATCTTCATAATATGCTAAAAAGATTTGCCTCCTGGTCTTATGCGGGTCCTGTGGCCATCGTTTTTGCCGCTTTTTTGTGGTCTATTGATGCACTGCTCCGACAATCTCTCTACAGTTTGCCTAGCATGTTTATTGTTTTTTCAGAGCATGCACTTGGTTTCCTGATCACTTTACCGTGGTTGATCAAGTTTTGGCCAAAGATCAAAACGCTAAATCGTAAGACCTGGATATCTATTTTCTGGGTAGCACTCTTTGGTGGTCTCCTAGGTACACTCGCCTACACCCGTGCACTGAGTTACATCAATTACATTCATTTCTCCGTGGTTGTATTACTCCAAAAACTGCAACCAATTTTCGCCATTATCCTGGCACGAATTATCTTGAAGGAACGCTTCAAGGGACGTTTCTATATGTGGGCTTTTGTTGCTCTCATTGGAAGCTATTTTGTCGCTTTCCCCAATATCCTACCACAGTGGCAAGATGGTGGTAAAAATGTATTTGCCGGCTTACTAGCTGTTGGGGCCGCTTTTGCGTGGGGATCCTCAACTGTTATGGGGAAATACAGTCTCCGGGATTTGGATTCACGAATTGTAACGCCGTTGAGGTTAGGTTTGACAGCAGGTTTGAGTGGTATTTATATCCTGCTCTTTATGAAAATTAGTACCATCCCGACTCTCAGCTCTGAGCAGGCTTTCTATTTAATCGCCATCGTACTTTCATCAGGTACTGTTGCTTTGTCCATTTATTATTTCGGATTAAAGAAGGTTCAGGCTAGTCGAGCGACCCTACTAGAAATGTTCTGGCCCATCTCAGCTGTGACTATAGACTGGGTCTTCTTTGGTCATTCCTTGACCTGGAGCCAAATTTTGGGCGCAATTCTTATGCTTACCGCTATCTATCGTGTAACAAGGCGCAGTGATCTGATCCACCAATAGCCAGCAATGCACAGGATATCTATCCTGATTTCCACACGATACCAATCAAATTCAAACTAAATCATGAAGGTTTGCTCACTTTAACACAACCTTTTCCTAACAATGGTGTGATATGCTGTGCGTAAGCAGAAATCAAAGGAAAAGGGATTGGATTGGATCAGAAAAAACCAAAAAAACAAAAGGTCAAGTCGATATGGCTGTCTGATATACACTTGGGGACCTCCTTTAGCAAAGCTGAGGAGTTATTGGATTTTCTAAATCACTACAAAAGTGACCAGATTTTTCTGGTTGGAGATATCATCGACATATGGGGCATGCGTTCTGCGTGGAATTGGAAGCGTAGCCATTCCCGTCTAATACAAAATATGATCAAGCTGAGTCAGAAGGGGGCCCGGATAATCTATATCCCCGGGAATCATGATGAATTATTCAGAGATTATGTAGATCTGAAGTTTGGTGATATTGAGATCAAGGATAAGATCGAATATCTGACCCGAGATGGAAAACGATTGCTGGTTACGCATGGTGACGCCTATGACATCTTCATGCAGGACTCATATCGCTGGCTAGCTCATATCGGTGATAGAGCTTTTCACTTGATCCAATCCGTAAGTCGACTGACTCAACGAATTCGGTACTGGATTGGAAAAGACTATTGGTCACTGGCCGGCTATATGAAACAACGTACAAAGAGTATTGCACGAATCATTCAGCGCTTTGAAATGGCACTCATAGGTGCTGCAAGGGCCGAGGGCTATGATGGTGTAATCTGCGGTCATATTCATAAGGCTGAGATCAAGACCATTGAGGGTTTGACCTACATGAATTGCGGGGATTGGGTGGATTCATGTACAGCTCTGGTTGAAGACCTTTCCGGTGAATTCCGCACCATCCATTGGCTTGTGGAACAGCAGCAACACAGGTGGAAACAAACGAGAAAAATGAAAAAGAAAGGGCTGAAGGAATCTACCCATGTTTCAGACTGAAAATTTGAATATTCTTTATGGCGTTCAGGCTACAGGGAATGGACATATAACACGTTCAAGAGAAGTCATATCTGCATTAAAGCAGAGAGGACATAAGGTAAAGGTCATTATTTCCGGCCGGCCCGGTGAGCAATTGTGGGGAATGGAATCGATTAAACCCTTCACGCTTATGGAAGGATTGACTTTTCACACACGGGCCGGTAAAGTACAGAAACTCAACACATTGTTAAATGCACGACCCTTCCAAATGTACAGAGATGTTCATCAATTCAATGCCAGTGACATTGATGTGGTGATCAGTGATTTCGAGCCCATCAGTTCACGTATTGCCCGCAAACATGGAATCCCTTCAATTGGAATTGGGCACCAATATGCTTTTAATTACGACGTTCCCATGACATCTTCAAATCCGCTAACTCGAAAATTGATACAGAACTTTGCACCTGTCGATCTGGGTATCGGCTTACACTGGCATCATTATGATGAACCCATTCTACCGCCAATCATTCCCAGTATCTGGGGCCGAGTCTCATCCAATGATCGGTCCATCCTGGTCTATCTTCCCTTTGAGGACCATACTCTACTTATTGCTAAGTTGAAAAAACTACCTGACCTGAATTTCGTCATCTATTCAGACCAGTTACCGTCAGGGTATGAATCAAACATAACCATCAAACCTTTATCAAGGGAAACATTTCCCAAAGACCTGGAATTGGTTGAAGGAGTGATTTGTAATGCGGGGTTCGAGCTCCCCAGTGAGGTTATCTCGATGGGAAAGAAGTTGCTTGTCAAACCCCTCAAAGGACAACCCGAGCAGGAGAGTAATGCCAGGGTGCTACATGAACTAAACTATGGGACTAAATGTGAAAGGCTCACCCCGGAAGTGATTATTCGCTGGTACTCACGTAAAAAGCAAAAGCGTGTAGTTTTCCCTAACATTGTACCTGAACTAGTAGATTGGTTGGAGAATGGTCAATGGGATTTGGCATCACTGGGCAAACTATCTGAGCAACTCTGGGCTGGAATCGTTCCAGAAGAAGAAAGACGAAGTGAATTCAAAGAAGAATTGAAGAACATGCCTCAGCGTGAGGGTTCTGTCCAGGTGAGATTAATTTAGTTCGTGAGACCCTGGTGCCTTTGAATCTCACCATGTACCATATATTCCACATCTTCGGCGATATTGGTGCAGTGATCAGCAATCCTTTCAAGGTATCGTGATACGGCCTGGATCTCCATCCATAACTCTACATTATCGGGGTCTGATTTAATTGCATGACCAACTGTGGCGTACATGGAATGGTGGAGTGAGTCAACCTCATCATCTTGCAACATAACCGATCGAGCTTTTTCGCCGTCCATATCCACAAGAGCATCCAGGCTATCCTTGAGCATCTTTTGAACAAGACCAGTCATTTTTGGGATCTGCTCAGGTATTTCAACTATAGGTTTCAGTGCAATTGAAGCGGCGCGTTCTGCAATGTTTGTAGCGAGATCACCAATGCGCTCAAGGTCATTATTCAGCTTTAAAAAGGCGATAAGATATCTCAGGTCAATGGCGACTGGTTGGTAGAGAGCGAAAATCTTCAAACATTCTTCTTCAACTTCGACTTCTAGTTCATCAATGATTTTGTCACGAGATATAATCTCCTTGGCCATATCATGATCACGCATGGTTAAGGCTTTGATGCTATCGTTGAGATTGGTTTCGACCAGACCAGCCTCCCTGATAAGTTCCTTTTTGAGAGCTTCTATTTCACGATGTAGATGCTGCATCATTTTCTCCTTCGCAATTATCCAAACCTACCCGTAATATAATCTTCTGTACGTTGTTGGGTGGGTTTGGTGAAAATATCAGGTGTTTTATCAAATTCGATGAGGACACCTTCATAGAAAAATGCTGTATAATCAGATACTCTAGATGCCTGCTGCATATTGTGAGTGACAATGATGATGGTGTATTTTTCTCTTAATTCTCCGATGAGTTCTTCAATTCTCGCAGTGGATTTTGGATCTAGAGCCGATGCTGGTTCATCCATGAGTAATAGCTTTGGTTTCACAGCAAGGGCTCGGGCAATACAGAGACGTTGTTGCTGACCGCCACTCAAACCAAGAGCACTGGTGTCTAATCTATCCTTGACCTCATCCCACAAAGCCGCACCCTTTAAGCTCGATTCAACAATGGCATCCAGATCCGATTTGTCTTTGGTTCCATGAATTGTCGGGCCATAAATAACATTATCATAGATACTTTTGGGGAAGGGATTGGATTTCTGAAACACCATGCCAACATCACGACGCAATTTGACCACATCAGTTTTGGATGAGTAGATATCTTTTCCATCCATGCTGACTATTCCCGTATGGTGTGTTCCCGGAATAATGTCATTCATACGATTAAACATGCGTAAAAAGGTTGATTTTCCGCAGCCTGAGGGTCCAATTAATGCAGTGACCTGTTTATCAGGTATGCTCATATTGATGTCAAATAGAGCCTGAGTATCGCCGTAGTAGAAATCTACATTCTCGGCGTGCAGCTTTGTTTTCTGCTTCGTTACCATTGAATCTTCTTTCTGAAATAATTTCGTAATACGATGGCCGTGAGATTAAAAAACACAACGATAAAAATGAGCACCAGTGCAGTGCCGTACTGCATGGGTAAAACCTTCTCTGTATCTGGATGCTGTGTGGCCAGGACGTAAAGGTGATAGGGCAGAGCCATAACCTGATCAAAGATGGAGCTGGGGAGTCGCGGGAGAAAGAATGCAGCCACTGTCAAAAGAATTGGTGCAGTTTCACCAGCAGCCCTTCCAATTCCAAGGATAGAACCTGTAAACATGCCAGGCAATGCAAAGGGGAGCACGCTCCTGTAGACTGTCTGCCATTTGGTAGCCCCGAGAGCCAGACTTGCTTCTCGCAACCCCATGGGTACCGCTTGGAGCGCTTCTTCGCTGGATACGATAATTGTTGGGAGTATCATAAATGATAAGGTGAGACTTCCTGCCAGTATTGAAGCGCCAAATCCAAAAAAGAGGACGAATAATCCAAGACCAAACAAGCCAAACACGATTGAAGGTACACCAGCCAGAGTGATGATAGCCAGTCGTATGCCCTGATTCAGCTTTCCTCGCATAGCATACTCAGAGAGGTAAATCGCAGATGCCATCCCCAGGGGAAGGGCTACTACTATAGCACCAAAAACCAGATATACTGTACCAATGATGGCGGGATAAATCCCACCCTCTGCACCACTCTTTCGAGGCAGGTCGGTGAGAAAAGACCAGCTGATGGTTGGAAGACCCTTCACAATAATATCGAAGAGGAGGTAGCCAACGACGACAACAATGAAATAGGTAACCAGACGAACTGAATTAATAATCAAATTTTCTTTGCTGAAAAACTTCATCGCATCTGATACTTTCTTAAAACCTTTTGGGCTATGACATTAAGACCAAAGGTCATGATAAGTAGAAAAATTCCCACCCAGAACAAGGCCTGATAGTGGTGACTCCCGAAGGCGACTTCCCCCATCTCTGCAGCAATAGTAGCAGTCATGGTGCGCACTGAATCAAAGGGGTTAAGCGTTAATTTTGCAGCATTGCCTGTTACCATTAAAACTGCCATGGTTTCGCCGATGACACGACCCATGCCGAGCATGATTGCCGCAATTATTCCAGGAAGCGCAGCAGGTACAATGACTCTAAAAATAGTTTGGAGTTTGGTCGCTCCCAGGGCAAGTGAAGCCTCACGATAGGCACGCGGGACGCTCTGAATAGCATCTTCACTAACAGTGATAACTGTGGGGATCGCCATGAGTGCCAGCAGGATGGCACCGGTTAATCCTGTGAGACCCGTACTCAGTCCAAATAAATCTTTTATAATCGGGCTCAGGACGACCAGACCGAAAAATCCTATAACAACCGAGGGTATACCAGCTAGAATTTCAATAAAGGGTTTGAGAAAACTTCGTTCGGTGTCATTTCCGAGTTCTGCAATATAGATTGCTCCAAATACTCCAAAGGGAATCATGATGAGGGTAGCTACACCAGTAACCAGCAGAGAACCGGTAATCAGGGGAACGAGACCAAAGATTTCTTCCTTAAAGGAAACAGGAATCCATTTTGTACGAAAGAGATTACCGAATCCTTGCTCCCAGATAAAGGGAAATGCCTCCTTCCCAAGAAAGACGAAGATGAGGAGGACGATAAGGATACTGGTAGAGGCAGCCCCTACCAGTATCGTATGTATCGCTTTATCTTTCCAGGTGTTCATTAGTTAACAGGTACGTATCCCGCTTCTAGAACAATTTCCTGACCAGCATCTGAGAGTACAAAATCAACAAACTCTTTAGTCACACCTGTCGGTGTCCCATTGGTATAGAAATGCAACGCTCTGGCGATCCCATAGCTGGCATCCTGTACAGTGGCCACAGAGGGCTTAACTGCCGGGCTGTCTGCATCTTCCATTACTGCAAGCATCTTTACTTTGTCAGCAGCCTGTACACCATATCCAAGTCCAACATACCCAATAGCCCAGATGTCCTGCGAGACGCTCTGAATAATGGCGGAAGTTGAAGGCATGAGCATAGCATCAGGTGAATAATCCTTCTTCTTCATGACATGACCCTGGAAGAATACATAGGTTCCTGAACTGGACTCGCGAGACAGGATGACGATATCCTGATCTGGTCCGCCGACTTCACTCCAGTTTGTGTAAACACCTGTATAGATCTTGGCGATCTGTTCCAGACTCATTTCATTGATAGGGTTCTCAGGATTCACGACTACAGCGATCCCATCCCTAGAAGTAGCGATCTCATTGGGAGACAGACCTTTTTCCTTGGCCAGCTTGACTTCCTTTTCCTTGATCTTACGTGAAGCGATACAGATATCAGTCGTACCGTTAAGCAGGGCAGCTATACCTGTTCCTGAGCCGCCACCAGTCACTGATATATCAGCATCAGGATGTGAGGTCATGAACGATTCAGCCCAGGCACTTGCCAGGTGAACCATAGTATCAGAACCTTTAATGGTAATGTATTTGGGCGCTGCTTTTTCAACTTTGCTTTTATCACTGCATCCAACCATCACAAGACTGGCAAGGATCAGTGATAATCCTACGATTAAAATTTTCTTTAACATTTCGTTTCCTTTATCCTTTTCTTTTAAAAGGCAATGATATTTCCCACTGCCAATTCAGATTAGTCTATCCTAAATTTTAAAACGGAAACTCACCTGGTAAATGGATTCAGACTCTCCCTTTTCAGGAGATTTGATTTTCACATTAGGTGCCATGTGAAAAACTTTTCCAGGATGATAGTCTGCACCAATAATTAGATAAGTATATCCATCGTCATCTTTGTCAGCATCTGGTTCAACCACATCAAATCGACCAAATCCAGTTATCATTTTGGTGAGTTTATATTTCCCATATACGGAAAGGAGGTTTGCAGACTTGTCAGCTAACAAGGATTGGTTAAGCATGACAAATTCAGCGCCGAGTTTAAAAGGACCTGCTGCAAAACCACCAAATACACCATAGACCTGTGTACCACCGGTTTGAGTTTCAGAGAGCGTGTCTAAATAGCTTTGTGGCTCAAGGCTCAGGACGACACCAGCGTTAAGACCTTTTTTAAGCTTGCTCTCACCATAGAGAAGACGTAACGAAAGCTTTTTATACCCATCATTTTCTGCATGCTTATAGCCAGCACCATTGGTGATCATCACATTTGGAGTGATAGGTCCTATGGACTTTTCCCAACTGATACCGAAATCCGCTGAGGAGGAATACTTGTTCTTATCCATGGCTGTTTTTTCAATGAAACGATAACCCCAGGTGTTCTCTTGAATTTTGAACATGTTCATCCCCTGCAGACCAAACACGAATTTTCCAATGTTTGACTTATATGCCAGGTTTGCATTCTTCAGATAAACCGTATAGTCAGATGGACCACCGCCGCCAATATCTGTCTGGAATTTATATGAGACCTGATCATTCACTTTTTTAGCAAATGTGAAATATGCTCTGCTCATATTGAATGAATTATTGTCTTCATCTTCGTAGCTATAATGAAAATGTACATCTCCACTTAATTTCGTGTCGCCACCATACACATTTGTCGCAAGCGCAAGCGCAAGAGCGAGTACTGCCAATACTGATCTTTTAATCACTTTGTTTCTCCTTCACACATTTCAATTATCACACACGCCGGCAACCTGCATTTCTTTTGTTAGTATAGTGTGAGGAAAGAATGAGAATTTGAATTGCCACCTGAAAAAAATCACAGTTTCTGGGGGCATTTTTAAGGACACTGTTCGGTGATGTAGAGTCACATTCATTCTGATCAAAATCGTTCTACTCACACGTTTCTAACCGTTTTCAAAACAAGTCCTAATCAGAACTCCATTTAATCCAAATAGTCCTGACCCATTCTCAGGCGTCGCAAGAAAAGCGATTGGCAAAAAAACTGTGTGTATAGAAGGAAAACGTAAAAAATGATGAAGAAACAAATAACCAACCTGCTGCTTCTACTCTTCACTCTGCCTGGTGTCCTCCTGGCCCAGACAACTGGAAGCCTCCTTGGAGTTGTAACTGATGGTGAGACGGATGAAGCCCTTATCGGGGCGAATGTAATTGTCCTGGAGAGTGGTGTAGGGGCAGCAACTGATATAAACGGAAATTATGAGATTGAGGGAATCAAACCAGGTAAGTACACCATAAGAGTAAGCTATATAGGATACGAGATTACAGATCTTGTGGATGTACAGGTCAATGCTGGCATCAATACTCGACAGAATATTGTGCTTCTCATGGAATCCATAAGTGGTGAGTCTGTCCTGGTTCAGGCCGAGACCAGACAGGGGACCACTCTATCTGTGCTACAGGAACGACAGGAATCATCTAATATGGAAAACTCAGTAAGTGCTGAGGAGATGTCCAGAAGCGGTGACTCTAATGCTGCAGATGCCCTGCGGAGATTACCCGGGGTAAGTGTGAGAGAAGGTAAATTCCCCATCGTTCGTGGCTTAGGTGAACGTTATACCTCGACTCAGATGAACAGTGCACCCATTCCCTCCCCGGAGCCAGACAAGAAATCAGTACCCCTGGATCTTTTTCCCAGTGCTCTGTTGGAGAGCATCGTCGCGTTAAAGACTTTTACTCCAGATCTCCCCGGTGTTTTTGCTGGTGGCAGTATCAACATCAAGACCAAAGCCTATCCTGATGAGCGTTTGGTTAACCTGAAATTTTCCATTAGTGATGAGACGGACTTCTATCAGAATCGTGCCTTTTATACGACCTATTCTGGGAAGCATGATTTCTTCGGGTATGATGACGGAACCCGAAAAATCGCCGATGCCATTCCTGGAGACCAGATTCTTTCCACGGCAAGTGTTTATACTCCCGAAGGATTGAGTAGAGTACAATGGTACGGGAAGATCGGTGAATATAGTCGTTCAGCTAACCCCACTTTCATTAATAATCAGATAGACCTGGCTCGGCCCATCAGCGTGGGCTTTGATCTGGGCGATCGTTACGAGATTAATAAGGATCTGGAATATGGATTTTTTACCAATCTCGTATTTAAAAACAAATACAAGACCCAGGAGAGTGAATCTGCCCAGTACGCTCTCAGTACAGGAAGTGATGCAGACGGCGAAGTTTTCCTGACCCCTTATACGGAGCGGACCAACAGTACCTCCGATTACAAAACGAATCTGGGTGCAAATGTCAGTGCCGGACTAAAATACAGAGATGCTCATAAGATCAAGCTCCAGCGCATCTATACCCACACATCAAGTGACCGAAACACAATCTCGAATGGATATACACCGAACGTTGAATCTGGGATCTTCATTAGTAACCACTATGTGGAAAAGACCATTGTGAATAACAGCTTCAGCGGAACAAACTATTTTGTTCTCGGTCCAAAGCATTCTTTCGAATGGAATTATAACCAGGGAAAATCAACACATTTTGAACCTGATCATTCCACGCACAACTATAGTGAGAAGGTTCTATATGCTGAAACTGATTCAGCTTACACCTACTATGTCATCGATAGGCAGGCTCAGAAGATTGGATATCGTGATTATACAGACGGTACCGACGAGAACCGCTCTCTGGATCTAAATTATGAACTGGATATCCCTCTCATTGGCAATAATTCCATCAAGTTCAAAGCTGGTACCCGGATCCAGGAAAAAGCCAGGACCTTTGAAAAAAGATCTTTCGCCATCACCAACTCATCCAGCTCAAGCTGGAAAGATTCTGTTCTGAATGTTTATCCCGACATGGCTTTTGGTGAATCCTTCGCTGAAGAGAACTTCTTCTATATGGATACAGCCACGGGCGAGTGGAACCATGGTTTACTCATGGTGGATGAAACTGCCAAAAATGCCTTCAATGGATATACCGCTCTGGAGAATACGGAAGCCTTCTATGCCATGGCTTCATTTCCCATCCTCATGCAGAAAAACTGGAGCTTTTCTTTTGAGGGAGGGGCGCGCTATGAAGACTATACCATGGACCTGGACAGCTATAACCCTATTACAAATGCGCCTGCAACCACTATCTATGGGGATACTGCCTCAGCCCACCTCAACCAGAATGCGATCCTGCCATCCATCAATCTGATCTATAAAAATGATGATCAGGTCATTGTGAGGTCAGCCTATTCAAAAACTGTGGGTAGACCAGAGTTCAGAGAACTGGCACCCATTGCCTATCAGGAATTCTATCAGAGTGAGGTCGCCATTGGCTATCCCTTCCTGAAGAATGCTGAAGTCCAGAATTTTGATCTCCGAGGCGAGTGGTATCCTTCTGCTTCAGAGCTGTTCTCTGTGGGACTTTTTTATAAGACTTTCGAGAATCCCATTGAAGTATCCATGATTTCAACACCAGATCTGGATTATAAGACCTTCCAGAATGCAAGGACTGCACATACGCAGGGCATCGAGCTTGAGGTCCGGAAGAAGCTACCTATCCCATTGACCATGGGGTTTGGCAGCATTTCCATGAACTCGACCATCTCTCACTCAGAGGTTACGGTGAAGGATACTGTCTTTCTATTCAATGGCACCAGCTATGCCAATTCCGCTTCAACCACGCAGCGTCCTCTCCAGGGACAGTCGAGGGTGATGTTCAATGCTTCAATTGATTACCGCTCTCCCAATGCATATACAATCGCCCTTGCCTATAACAGTTTTACAAAGCGCATCAATTCGGTGGGTGTGGGTGAAGTCGGGGATATCTATGAATTCCCCTTCCATTCTCTGAACATGACAGTAGGGAAAAAATTCGGGTCGTTTAAAGTGAGTGGGAAGATAAACAATATACTCAATTCCAAAGTCCGCTTTGGACACATCGAATCTTCTACTGGAGATTTGAAGCTCAGAAAAGTTTACTCGCCAGGTCTTTCATTTAGCCTGGGAGTGAAATATCAATTACAACAAAATAGGAGTTAAAAAACGTGAAACGTAAGCTACTTGTTGCTTTAGCAATCCTTACACTAATATCCAATCTGTTTGCTATTGAGCATTCAGGAGACATTACTGCAGATGAAACCTGGTTTGCCGCAGATGAACACCTTCTCACGGGTCAAACATTTGTTAAGTCAGGAGCAACCCTGACAATTGAGGCAGGAACCACCATCAAATCAAATGAAGATGATGGTGCCGGTCTTGCCCCGGCATTGGTCATCGAAAAAGGTGCCATGATCATGGCCGTGGGTACAGCCGATGCACCCATCACATTTACAACTGTTCTCACAGCAGATGAGATGCTGGATCCCCGCGGAAACTGGGGCGGCATCATTATCCTCGGTGATGCACCTATTGCTGTAGATGGCGGCAGCAGTTTCGTAGAGGGCCTGGAAGGTATTCCCTACGGTGGTACTGATGCAGATGACAACTCTGGTGTCTTGAAATATGTTCGCGTATGGCATGGTGGTCGCTCCATCGGTCAGGACAACGAGATCAACGGTGTCACACTGGCTGGTGTCGGAAATGGAACCACGATCGAGCATGTTGAAGTTGCATTTAATCTGGATGACGGATTTGAAATGTTCGGTGGGACAGTTGACCTGAAATACTGTAATGTTCTTTTCGTTGGTGATGATGCTTTTGATGTGGACGAAGGTTACCAGGGTCGTGGACAATTCCTGTTTGCCATGGTTGGAGCCGATGCGGGAAATCGTGCCCATGAAATGGACAGCAAGACCAATGGTGACCTCAACTCCACACCACGTTCACACCCACAATGGTACAATGTGACCCTGGTTGGATCAGGTTCCGCAACAGCAACAGCTGACAACGATCAGGTCGCAAGACTTCGCGAAGGCCTTGGTGGTGAATTCGGTAACTACATCCTGATTGATGGTAAGGAAGATGGTGTCAAGAATTCTGACAATGGTTCAGAAGTCGTCACCTCTGACTGGGCAACTGCTGAGGCTGCTGGATATCCAGACTACCTCTACTGGTCACCCAACAATATCATTAGTGGGATGCCGAGTGCTCAGTTCTCAGGAGATTACGGTTTAACATCCCTGGATCTGGATCCTCAGCTAGCCAGCCTTGATGGTCGCGAGACAGGTGGCATGATTGATCCTCGTCCAGCTGCTGACGGACCTGCCTATGACAATGTTGATACGGTTCCAACCGATGACTTTTTCACCCAGACCAATTTCAAGGGAGCCTTTGGCGGCTACAACTGGCTCGAAGGTTACAGTTGGTTAGATGAGCAGGAACGTCTAGGTACTACTTCCATGGCCATTACGCATAGTGGTGACATCACTTCAGATGAGACCTGGTATGCAGCTGATGAGCACCTGCTCACAGGTCAGACCTTTGTTAAATCCGGTGCGACTCTGACTATTCAGGCAGGAACCACCATCAAATCAAATGAAGATGATGGTGCCGGTCTTGCACCAGCTCTGGTCATCGAAAAAGATGCCATGATCATGGCTGTGGGAACAGCTGATGCACCCATCACATTTACAACAGTTCTTACAGAGGATGAGATGCTTGATCCCCGCGGTAACTGGGGTGGTATCATTATCCTTGGTGATGCACCTATCGCCGTAGACGGTGGCAGCAGCTTTGTGGAAGGTCTGGAAGGTATTCCCTACGGTGGTACCGATGCAGATGACAATTCTGGTATGCTCAAGTATGTCCGCGTCTGGCACGGTGGTCGTTCCATCGGCCAGGACAACGAAATCAATGGTATCACGCTGGCTGGTGTTGGTCGCGGAACAACTATTGAATATTGTGAAGTTGCTTTAAATCTAGACGACGGTTTTGAGATGTTCGGTGGAACCGTTGATTTGAAATATTGTAATGTGCTTTTTGTCGGGGATGATGCCTTTGATGTGGATGAAGGCTACCAGGGTCGTGGACAGTTCCTGTTTGCCATGGTTGGTGCCGATGCAGGAAATCGCGCCCATGAAATGGACAGCAAGACCAATGGTGACCTCAACTCAACACCACGCTCACATCCACAATGGTACAATGTGACCCTGGTTGGATCTGGATCAGCTACTGCTACTGCTGATAATGATCAGGTCGTAAGACTACGTGAAGGGCTGGGTGGTGAGTTTGGTAACTATATCGTCGTCAATGGTAAGGAAGATGGACTGAAGAACTCTGACAATGGTTCAGAAGTTGTTACTTCAGACTGGGCAACTGCTGAGGCTGCTGGATATCCAGACTATCTATACTGGTCACCAAACAATATCATTAGTGGGATGCCGAGTGCTCAGTTCTCAGGAGATTACGGTCTCACATCTCTGGATCTGGATCCTCAGCTGGCCAGCCTTGATGGTCGCGAGACGGGTGGCATCATCGATCCTCGTCCAGCCACAGACGGACCTGCCTATGACAATGTTGATACGGTTCCTGTTGATGACTTTTTCACACAGACAGATTTCAAGGGTGCTTTTGGAGATGATCTCTGGATGGCACCTTACAGCTGGCTCACAGAACAAGGGCGTATGTCCACAGTTTCAGTAGATGACGCGATTGCCTTCCAGGTACCTGAGAGCTCCAGACTTCTGGGCAACTATCCAAACCCATTCAACCCGACTACAAACATTCGCTTTGACCTGGCTATACCAGGTGAGGTTACACTGAGTGTATTTGATGTAAAGGGGAGACTTGTAAGCGAGATGTCTATGGGTCAAATGGATCGTGGGATTCAGCAGATAACCTGGAACGCAGGTCAGGACCTGACCTCTACAGGACTGTATATCTACAAAATCCATTCACCTCAGTCTACACTCACTGGAAAGATGATGTTACTGAAGTAAAGATTCCTTCACACACAGGGGTTACCACCCCAAAGGAAAAAGGGCCGTCGGAAGACGGTCCTTTTGTTTTTCAAGCGATTGGGTTTGCCTGCCTGGTCGTACCTCAAGGTGCGTAGATTGGCCGAAATGTCATGAGTTGAAGAATGCAGGAGGCTTCGACAGGCCCACCTTCCGCAAGTAGTTTGCTACAGCGGACAGGCTCAGCCACAGGAAGGTGTCCTCTTACATTGAGCTTGCCTGCCTGGTCGTAGCTCATTATGCGTAGACTGGTCGAAATGTCAATTTCCCAGAGAATAAAAGTAATGTTTGTCTCTAAAATTGAGGTGGGTTCCAGTATTTAGGAGAAAGGTTGTTACCCTTCTGAGGGGTTGGGAAATACAAGTCTGAAAGTGCTACCTTCCCCAGGGGTACTATCCACTTCAATCTCTGCGTTATGGATGCGGGCGATATGTTTGACAATGGAAAGCCCCAGCCCGGTTCCCCCGACTTCACGACTACGCCCTTTGTCCACGCGATAAAACCGCTCGAAAATTCGTGAGAGGTGCTGATCATCTATACCCTGTCCCTGGTCCTGGATTTCAAGAATAAGTTTGTCCTTTTGCAACCGGCTGCGAACTGAGATTGTCGTTTCAGCATCAGAATATTTGATAGCGTTATCCAGCAGGTTTCCAAGCGCATGAGAGAAGAGCTTCCGATTCAGGTCGAGTAATATATCCTTTTCCAGCTCTACATCCAGTTTGATGGACTTACGTTCCGCCACACCGCTGAATTGATTGAGTGTCGTCTCTATGAGCTGGTTCAGTTCAGTGGATTCAAGATGCTGGTTTTCTCCACCCTGGATCTCCTCAATTCTGGATAGTTCCAGGAGATCATCTACGATCTGTCCAAGTCTATTCGCATGTTTGGAAATGATTTCAAGAAAACGTTTTGAGTTGGACTTGTCATTGATAGCACCATCCTGCAGCGTTTCAACATAGCCCTGGATCGAAGTGATGGGCGTCTTCAGCTCATGTGAAACGTTAGCGACAAACTCTCGACGAACCCCTTCTAACCTGTGGATCTGAGTCAGATCTGTTAATACCAGGACTGCACCTCCAATCGCACCCTTCTTGGCAGGCATGCGACTTCCAATTACGTTCAGCGTCCTTTCTTCTGGTTTGAATAATGAGATATGACATTCCTTATTCTTCTTAGATCCCAGGACTTGGGTTACAAAATCGATGAGCTCAGTATGGCGTATCACTTCATGTAGAGGACGTCCAATAATTGTTTTGGGGTGCAAACCAAACAGATTGGCAGCAGCACGATTGCATGAGAGTAATTCTCCGTCAGGATTCAAAGCCAACACACCTTCAGTCATACTACTGAGGATAGCTATCTGCTCGTTCTTTTGTTGAGTGATTACCCTTATTCTATCATAGATCTGCTCGGCCATGAGATTGAGGGATTTCGCCAGACTACCCAGCTCCTGGATATCAGACTCCGGTACCTTCATTTTAAGTTTACCACGAGCAAAACGGCGGGCACCTGATTCCATGATCTGTATGGGCTTCAATATTTGACCGGAGAGGTACCAGTTGAGTATTGCCAGCAGGATAATTATGAATCCGCCTCCCATCAGTAGGTTGAATTTGAGACTATCCATAGCTGATTTTAGAGCATGAGTGGGGAAGGATACTCTGATAACCATTGCATGCTTTTCGTTAGTACACATTTTAGCAAAGTAGAGGTGTTCCTCTTCCAGGGTGTAACTGGAACGACGACTCACACCTTCGCCTCCAGCCAGTGCTTGTATTACTTCCGGTCGATCATGATGTGAATCCATGACGCGGGGGTCTTCATCTGAATCTGCCAGAACCTGTCCCGAGGGAATAATCAGGGTGATCCGAGTATTTATCTCATCCCCTAGCTTTTGACAAAACGCCTGGAGTGAATCGGGGCTGATAAGGTTTTTGCTCTCTAGAATTTCGTCCAAAAGGATTGCTCTTGCCTGCAGGTTGTTGACATTTTGCTCAAAATAAAAATCCTCAATGGCAGAAGAGGCAAATATGATAATTAAAGCCATGGCCAGCATCACCAGAGCCAGATATGATGAAAACAGTCGAACTATCAACTTTTGCCTTTTCAAGAGGAACATCCTTTAGTTAATGAGGCGCAGAATAAACTGAAATTCAGGGTAAATATACCACTTTACCCTGTCGAAGGAAGCAAATCCTCAGGAGGGATTAATTCTCCGACAACTCAATGAATCGATAGCCCACACCCCTGACGGTTTTGATCGCATCACCAATATTGCCAAGCTTTTTGCGTAGACCAACAATTTGAAAATCGACAGAGCGTTCAGTGACGGGATAATTGTCACCTTTGACTGCTTCTATGATTTGAGAACGGGTAAACACCCAGTTGGGGTTTGATGCGAGGAAGTAAAGAATTTGAAATTCTGTATTGGTCAGCACGATGGGCTTGCCGGCGATAAGCACCTCGCGTCGCCCTTTGTGAATAAAGAGGTCACCATACTCCATGACACCATGACCACCTTTGGATCCAGTGATTCGACGGATATTTGCCTTCACCCTGGCTGTGAGGATACCGGGACTGAAGGGCTTGGTGATATAATCATCAGCACCAATTTCCAGACCACGAACGATATCTGCTTCTTCACCTTTGGCAGTGAGCATAATGATACAGATATCTTCTGTACGGGCATCATTCTTCAGGATGCGGCAGACATCGAGACCGTCTATGCCTGGCAGCATGAGATCCAGCACGATTAAGGCGGGGTGTTCGTCACGAGCCGCTTCCAGGGCTTCCTCGCCGGTCGCTCTTCCTATTGTTTCCAGACCTGTTTTGTTCAGGTTATAACGAACCAATTCGCGGATATCTTCTTCATCATCCACGACCAATATTAGATTGTTGTTACGCTCAGTCATACGAAGAACCTAAAATACATTGTTAGATTATGATTAGAATCCTCATCATAAAAAAATTTTAATTTCAAATACAATATTATATCCTCGGTGGGTAGAATATAGGGATAGAATGATGATTGTCCGGATAAATGGAGTAAATGGACATTAATTCTGATCATTTTACAAACTATGGGATAATTCAAAATAAAAATATTAGATAAGCTGTAGAGGGAGAAATACACCAGAATTAAGTTGATTGGCTTCAGGGGTGAGAAAGAATTTGCAGAGCGTATTTCACCATGTATATTCGCTGCGCCTATTCGAAAGGATAGGTACTTGAAAACAGGGAGCTTCCGTCTGCGCTCGCTAGTTATGCCAGACGAGACGCGCGAGAGACTTATCCTTAATGTTATCCTGAGTTATTCTAAGGGTGATATAAAGATAAGGGCGCTTAGTTCAGTTGGTTTAGAACACCTGCCTTAC
>JAERTJ010000144.1 GCA_016844945.1 Fidelibacterota bacterium
AACCTTCTCTGGGAAGCTGACTCTATGATATCCATTCTGCGGGATAATTATGTCACGTCATCATTGTTGGATACTGTGGATGGAGGGAATCAATTGATTACGGAGATATTGAATTTGGGGGCTAAGGTCTCTATGGATTTCTATGATTACTCCACTGCTTCTGAATATTACTATGGTGCTGCAGATTATGCTGATGATTATGAGCAGTTTGAGGATCTGGCAGATATTGCAAGTATGAAAGCAGATAGCCTGGCTCAACCATTCATGGGTATCATGAAGACTGAAAAGCTGCCTGTAAGTCAGATCGACTTTGTTGTCCGAAACCCCCTCGCATTATCCGGATCACTAATGCTTACAGGTCCGGGCATGGATCATTACCCCATTGAAATTGCGAAACGGCCACATGAAATGGGTGAAGTAGTTGCCATTCAAGGAGGGGTGAATTACAGGATTAATCCAAAGCCCGACCGAGAGGAATTTAAACGACTTGGGACAGCTATTTTATGCGCTACGGGTATTCTGGGTGTGGCATTTTATAATCAGGGTTTTTAACATGAAATGTAAACAAATAAAAATTCTCAATTGGCTTCTCCTTATTGTATTCATGCTGCCCGCGTCGATTTTGTGCCAGAACACTACAGATCAGGAAACTATCGCCCGCGAAATTGATAACTTCTACAAGCACAGGCGACGGAATGTTGAGGAAGCACGTAATATTATTGATGGACTTTATCAGAAGTTCCCTGATAATGCTAGAGTAACGTTTACAAAAATTGAATTTGATGTGACATACCTCGGCCGTTTTGAAGATGCCATGGAACTGATCATGGACAATGACAGTCTTCTGAAAAATTCAGATTATGCAGGATTTGTGGAGGGCATCTGGGATCAACTAAACTCGGAAATGTTTAAACCTCTTGTCATGCGTGTGAAGGATCGTCGTGTTATCGAGTCTGCATATATCCCTAACATCAAAGTGGATATCAGTTTCCCCGGTGGCAATTTCCTTGAAGCAATGACACCCATTCAGCTTGCTCGATTGAACTATATCAGATCTCCCAATTTTTCCACAGCCAAACGATTTCACTTTGTGCCAGATGCCGAGAACTCAGAGGAAAGAATCATCCAGATCGATTATTTTCCTGTGAGTAAGGTTAGCGGTAAGTATAAAATGGTCATCGATCGCGAAAGACGTTACCCGTTTGAATTCTCAGATTTCAGAGCAGACACCATAGACATTATCTGGCATGATGAGTGGCAACTCAGGGAGTGGATCCCTGACGATATGATCACACTGACCTATCCTGATGAGTATACCCTGATTCAAAATGAGACACCATTACGCGGGATGTCAGCTGGCGAAGGATATGAAAAAATCGAAATAACTATCGGTGATGAGTTAATCCATGTTGTCACTGACCCGAATGCAGGAAAACAAATGACGCTGAGTACCCTGAAGATTGTCACCCTGAGCCTGCTTGTGACCACGATGGTAATTGCCATTTACATTTCAACCGGAGGAGCATAATGATTAGATCAAAACTTTTATATCTCATGATCGCGGTAGTTCCACTTGGTAATTTACATTCACAATCTATCGACAAACTGAAATTATTATTCCATGAGGAACACACAGCTATATATGAGTGTGCAGCGTCTCCAATAGGGAAATTGGTTAGCTTTAGGACCAGTGCAGGAGATATCGATAAGCATTATGTGTATGATTTTAAGTCAGATTCACCTTCTCCTGTATATGCCCAAGACAGCGGTTTTATGGGTGACCTGGTTGAGAAAAACACTCAGAATCTTATCTGGTCAGCTGTAGATGCACAAAATTGTCTCCTGAAAGTGGTAGAAGAAGGAAAAACCTCCTTTGCAGAGGTGATTGTAAGAGGTGGTGGTGAAGTAGACTTTAGACCCTTGCTGATTGAATTGGAAGCACACCAGCTATCAACTGCAACTTTCCTTTCTTGGAACACGCAAGGGAAAGCACTCCTAAGTCTCTGTGAAAGGAAAATTCCTTCCGGGACTGATATCCCGGCTTCAAGCTATGATCTATATACACTTCGGACCAAAACCTCAAAAGTGACGCGTCTCGGAAGTCACTCAGCCACCCGAGAGTTACACGCAAGCCCTTTTAAGAAAAATGAGTTTATCATAAGTGGTGTCGGTAACTCTGGAATGAATGATCTCCATCAGACGAACCGAAGAAATGCGTACACCCAATTGACAGACACGCCGAGACTCTCAGAATCCTGGCCAGCAGTTTCGCCTAAGAATGATTTTGTAGTATTCGCCAACCCCCATAGTAAAAATGTAAATACTGCCGATCTGTTTATCATGTCCACGGCTGGTGGAGAACCAGAAATCCTGGCGACTGATATCTATATACCCGCAACCTCGTACTCATCCTCTGGAATCTATCAATGGTCCAGAGATGGGAAAAAAGTTGTATTTATCTCCTATAGCCCTCAAAAGAAAAATCCTTTGGCTGTAGTAGATGTTAAGACCAAAGTCGTAGAAATATTTGATATTGATATCATATTTCCCACTTCTTTTGCCATAAGTGGGGACGAAAAACATATTCTGCTTATTGCAGCGGGCACCTCAGAATCAAACGAACAAACCAGTTATAAAGCATTTGTTGGAGATTATCATCATTAAACGTTTTCTTTCTGTTTTCCTTTTTGCCAGCATCTCGGTCTACGCCAGTGATATTACTTTTGTTGATAACAATGTTTTCATCGCAGGGGAAGGCTCAGTTGATATTCAGATAGAACTTCGTCTCTCTGAATCAGATACACTTGAGTTGGGTTCGCTATACGCCATTGATCTGGAAACAGCGGGTATTGTCGCAATATCAGGAGTAGAATCCCTTGAAATAGGGAATCAAAATACCTTAACGGACAATGGGTTTACATTTATAGCATCGACCACCATTGAAGGTCCTGCCATTCTTGATACAATCCTTATTCAGGCAAATACAGTAGGTAGTGGTGGGACGAGCACGCCTATAAATTTTTCAGGAAGTAACATTGCATCTTCTGTTACCGATGATTCCATCATACTAGGTGGTTTAGGTGTCCAGATCTCTGAAGAACGGATGGTCGTGGGTCAGACGGGTTACGATGCTGTAGAGATCACCCTGACTGATGAAGATGGTGTAGGTATTTTTACAGACGAGAGAAGCTTCACGCTTGGTCTGACAGGTGGGATGAGTGTGGATCTTTCATCCGATCCTGCCCCTGGCATAGATTTCAGTCGTAGTGGATTCACCTATACTCTGAATCGTGATATATCCTCTTCCAGCATTGTGTTATCCAGTGGTGGACCAGATAGCACGTTAGGGATCAAGCCTTCTGCAGGTCAGAACCGTGGAAGTGGAGATTGGCAAGTCACGACGAACAACCTGACATTAACAGCAGATGATAGCGTTACGGCAGGTCTTCCCAGTTTAAGTTTATCAAGTGATTCTGTTCTGATTTGTAATTCAAGCGGAGTAGAGGTATCGCTTGTGGTAACAGACGATGAGACCTATCCCAGTCTTGAGTCGGGTGATGTCATAGATATAGTCCTTCCAGGTAGTACCTGGTTGTGGACAGGTAATACGACAACGGCAAGTTTTACAATGGGTACGGGATCAAGCCTGAATGCAACGCCAGTAATTGTTGCAGTAGGTGATGCTGTGTTTACGGATGAATCCCTGTCCATGGAAGTAGGGGGTGTTAGTCTATCGACTCCCGTAAACTTGTCTTCAGGTCACTTGAGTTATACAGTAAGTACAGAGCGTATGATAAAGGGGCAGACGGTTTATGATCGTGTGACTTTAAGCTTAATTGATGATGACGAAGCGGGTCTTTTTACACTAGGCCGCTCGTTTAGTCTGTATTCAGCAGATAATGACCTGGATCTTGCATTTAATGGGAGTGCTCCAGCAGTAGGGTTAGGGGATGTAAGTTTTGATGCATTGAGTCATGAGATCAGTATTGATTCAGATCTGAGTGCTCTGTATGCGCTTGATGTTTCCACAGATTTGAACCCCAGTATTCAGGTACGTCCATTAAACAGCAGTACCCAGGGGAGTAGTACCTGGTCATTAATATCAACCCAGTCGGGAATTGAAAGTTGGACAGGTAGTTCGTCAAGTAATATTAGTATTGGTGTTCCCGTTCTGGAAAACAATGGTGAGTCCGTAGTCATCTGTAATGATATGAATGTTGGATTGAGTTTTAGTTTAAGGGATGATCCCACTAATCTCGCTTTGGAGAATGGTGATGAGGTCAAGCTGGTATTTCCCGGAATCGCCAACTGGGACTGGTTAACAACAGGAGATGATAGTCTTTCAGGGATTTATGCTTCAGATCCTCTTTTGTATTCAGATCAGCTAGTATCTGTACTTGATGAGAGTCATGACAACCTTGAGATGCTGGTGGTGGTTAATGATGATGTAGCTAACCCCATAGAGACAGGTGTGATCCTCAAGTCAGGGCATCTTGTTTCTACTATTTCCTCTGAACGTATGGTAGTAGGTCAGGTAACTGATGATCCAGTTGTGATTACGTTAACAGATAACGATGGTGTTGGGATCTTCACAGAGAACCGAACCTTTACCATCGGTTTGACAGATGGTATGCAGGTAGATCTGTCTTCTGACAGCTATATCGGTGATGATTTTTCACGTAGTAACTTCATATACACATTAACAAGTGATCTATCCTCTCTGCCCAGTATTGACCTTTCCGGAGGTAGCTCGGCGAGCACGTTTGAGATTAGCCCTTCTGTAGGTCAGAACCGTGGAAGTGGAGATTGGCAAGTCACAACGAACAACCTGACATTAACAGCAGGTGACAGCGTTACGGTAGGTCTTCCCAGTTTAAGTTTATCAAGTGATTCTGTTCTGATTTGTAATTCAAGCGGAGTAGAGGTATCGCTTGTGGTAACAGATGATCCGATCTATCCCAGTCTTGAGTCAGGTGATGCCATAGATATAATTCTTCCAGTAGGAACCTGGCAGTGGACGGGGAATACGACTACAGCCAGTTTTACTATGGAAACAGGATCAAGTCTGAGTGTAACGCCAGTAATTGGTACGGTTGGCAATAGTGTATTTACTGATAAATCGCTTTCCATGACTGTTGGTGGTGCAACTCTATCGACAGCCGTAAATTTGTCCTCAGGTCATCTGGGTTATACTGTGAGTACAGAGCGTATGATAAAGGGGCAGACGGTTTATGATCGTGTGACTTTAAGGTTAAGTGATGCTGATGGAGCGGGTCTTTTTACCCCTGGCAGATCATTTAGCTTGTATTCCAATGCATCTGAGTTGGATTTAATATTTGATGGAGCTGCACCAGAAGTAACCTTGGAAGGTGTCAGTTTTGATGCATCGAGTCATGAGATCAGAATTGATTCAGATTTGCACGACGTATATACCCTGGATGTATCCACGGGTTCTAATCCCAGTATTCAAGTCCGTCCTGATGACAGTGAGATAGAGGGGACCAGCACATGGTCTCTGACATCAACCCAGACAGGTATAGGAGGTTGGACAGGTACCTCTACAAGTGGTTTGAGTGTAGGTCTTCCGACCCTGGTGAACACCGGTGAGTCAGTTTTGATCTGCAATGACACCCTTGTTGGGTTGAGTTTTAGTCTGAATGATGACGCCACTGATCTTGCCCTGGAGAATGGTGACAAAATAGAGCTGGTATTCCCGTCAGAAGAGAATTGGTCATGGTTATCTACAAGTGACAATAGTTTATCCGGATTTTATGCATCAGATCCACTTCTTTATGTTGATACATTGATATCCGTTCGGGATGATTACAATGCCAGTGTTGAGATGTATTTAGTAATCAACGATGATATATCCAACCAGATACAGACAGGTGTCATCCTTAAGTCAGGTCATCTAATATTTGACATATCAGAAGAACGTATGGTCGTTGGGCAGACGGATTATGATCCAGTCGAGATCACGTTGACCGATACTGATGGTGTCGGGATCTTCACTTCGAACCGAACCTTTACGATCAGTTTAACAGATGGTATGCAAGTTGATCTGTCTTCTGGTAGTTCCACAGGCACTGGTTTTTCAAGGAGCGGCTTCACTTATACATTAACCAGTGATGTATCTTCACCACTTGATCTATCAGGTGGTACCTCAGCCACCACATTTGCAATCAAGCCTTCTGGTACTCAGGATCGTGGTGATGGAGCTTGGCAGGTTACCACGAGTAACCTGACCCTGACATCAAGTACAGGTGTGACGGTTGGTCTTCCAAGTTTAAGTCTGGTAAGCGAATCAGCACTGATATGTAACTCAACTGATGTAGGCGTATCCCTATTGATTGAGGATGATAGCACCTATGCCAGTCTT
>JAERTJ010000145.1 GCA_016844945.1 Fidelibacterota bacterium
GACGTATTTTTACCCCTCAGGCTTCTCAGAAGCTTGTTCCAGCATTTTCATACACATACTCACCAAAAACTGTTTTTGCCGTCTAAAACCACCCTAAAGCAAGAAACCCACCGAAAGGGCGGGTTTCTCAACGATCTGAGGCTCCCAGCTGGGAGCCTTTTTTATTTCTATCGACAATCTGGCTAGATCAATTCCCTATAAAATTTACCCGCTTGAAAAAAGCTTCTTTGAAGGCATCGCCCAAGGGGATTTCTTTCCCCTCAATCTTGATAAACTGCTTCTGTATGATCTCAATTTTGTTCACAGCCACCACATATGAACGATGCACCTGAATAAACTCATTTTGTGGTAATAGCTCCATCAATTGACTAAAGGTCATCCGTGATAACAATTCCTTGCCATCAATTT
Organism: Fidelibacterota bacterium; assembly: GCA_016844945.1. GTDB lineage: Bacteria > Fidelibacterota > UBA8477 > UBA8477 > JABMPR01 > JABMPR01. Next base: position 409 of record JAERTJ010000145.1, read on the forward strand.
TAAATACGATATAGTGTCCATCTTTCTGGATAAAATTGATTTTTCTGGTCTCAACCTGATGAATCTGTGAGCCACTTTTTATAAATATGTGCTCCTGGTGTCTAACAGGAGCCTCAGTAATGGATTCATTAGAACCTAGTTGAGCCTGTGCTTTGTTTACAGCAGCGAGAAACCGTTCAAAGGGAATCGGCTTGAGGAGATAATCCAATGCCTGGACTTCATAACTTTCTACGGCATGTTCTGGATAAGCTGTACAGAATATGATGTCTGTATTTTCTGATCGAACCAATCTGGCGAGTTGCATCCCATTTAAATCTGGCATGTTGATATCCATAAATACTAGATCAACAGGACTCTGTGATAAATAATTAAGCGCTTCCAATGGATCAGTAAAATCATTGTCAAGATCCAGCCAGCTAACTTTTTGCACATAACCACTGAGCACGTCAATCGCACCCTGTTCATCATCGATGATAATGCATTTTAATTGCTGACTCATACTGAGATCCTCATATCTATTTTGTAGCTATCATCGGATAGGTTGATGTCCAATTCATGGGCATTGGGATAATGGTGCTCCAGTCTTCGTTTAACATTGTCCAACCCAATTCCAGCATGTTCTTCAGATGCAACGCGATCAGGAAAGCGGGTGTTTTCAACGATGAATTGGATCAATCGTGAATCTGATTTTAGTCTCATTTTAATAGTACCCTTACCCTTGTTGTCTATCCCATGCTTGAAGGCATTTTCCACAAAGGGTATGAGTATGAGCGGAGCTACCCACTGATTTTCAAAGTCACCCTCTTGTTGAAATTCGACCTGAGGAGGATCATCAGATTTATACTTGAGCAACATAAGATCTATATAATTTTGGAGATGCTCTACCTCCCTGAACAGACTGATACTCTCTCCAGCACTTTCATAAAGCATATAGCGCATCAACCCGGATAACCTCAACAACGCATCGCTGCCTTCATTGTCATCATTACGCTGGGTGATAGCGTAAATATTATTCAGTGTATTGAACAGGAAGTGAGGATTAATTTGTGAACGAAGATACTTGACTTCTGCAGCAAGATTTTCAATTTCCAGTTTTTCCTGTCTCGAGATTTGCTGATTCCTTTCCCTGACCAACCCATAGAACAACCCACTTGCCATGACCAGCAAATTGCCAGTTATGATAGTCAGTTCCATGGTTTCACGACGAGTATAGATAAGCATTTTATCGGAGATTTCACCTGGTCCGATGGGCAAGTTAAATGCTCTTAATGTCAAGGAATCCCACCCATACTCAAGGATAGAACTGACCCCAAGAATAGCAATGAATGAAATTCCAACCTTAAGTAGTGACATTCTATTCAGCTTAGCAGGGATCAAGTAATTAGAGGTGAAAATGACAATAAACACTGAAACCATGACATCAAAAAAGCGGACTGCATATAAACTTCCATCCAGATTATTGAACTGACCTGAGAATACGGGAAGTTTTGAAGCCTGTATTGGACTAAGATATATGAGTCCGAAGACAAAGGACAGTGATGCAATTTCTAACCATTTTCGATTCATCTCGGCTGAATATATACCAATTTAGGGTGTCTTCGACACTAAAGGCTGTAAAAGTCATGATATGTGTCGCGAACCCTAGCCTGACTGTCATGAATCAATGATTCCACAATATCTTATCTTCGCACCCAGATATTGCACGTTCGTGCCATTTTCAATTTTTCTGTCTGCTCAGGGCTACCTTTGCCCAGCAAACAAGGAGAAATACTATGACATCAAAAAAATTAATACTCATTATCACAGTAATCGGTCTTATCGTTTCAGGAGCAATGGCTCAAAAAAAACATGTCGTCATCCACAAAGAGATGCTTCATGGAGATTCAACTGAATTTGAATTCACTTTCGATCATGATTTTAATATCGAAATATTGGATGACTCCACTCACCAGTATTGGCTTCAAAAAGGTATCACAAGGTTGGACTCGTTGGACAAAGAACTCATTTTCGCTGATGGGAAGTATCTGGAATTTTTGAATGACTCTGCGCTAAAGAAAATGGTTGTTCATTCAATTCCACATTTTCAACCAAAACCTGCTCGGATCATCATAAAAAAATCAGGTTTCTTTCGGAAAAGCAAGATCATCATCGATTTTGATCCCCTGACCCAACGGATTCTCCAGGTTATAGATAATGATGAAAAAGTACCTGAGAATAAATTTCATAAATACCAGGATCATCTTGAAGGTGCCACAGAATACGCCGACTATGAATCCTTGCATCCACGTATGGAGGAAATTGAGATGAAGATTGATATGCTTCAATTACCAGACTCAGAAAAACTGGCAGATCTGGAAGCTTTGATCATCGATCTTGAAAATTTCGATTCCCACCGCGCTCATCTGAAAAAACAACATTATGTCTCTGCAAAACGAATTATTGAGTTGGACAAGCTTGCTGAAGGTCTCCAGAATATCCTTTCTGATGCAGGCATTACACCCCCACAGAAGATTACTTCCATTGCTATCAAGGATGGAGGTAAATTCTTTTTAAACGAGGATGAAATTAAAGGAGACGTGGGTGAGAAATGCATCCAGTTTTATATCGAGAATACGGATATGACCACAGAAGATTTTCAAAAAAAGGGCGAGGAGATCAGTATTCAAATCACCTTCGACTAAGGAAAATACATGCTTCCACTAACGCACGACTATCGGGGTCCGCGCTAGTTAAAACCGCCTGTAACGGGCGGTTTTTTAATACCATTAAACGTGGTGAAGCGCCCTGCACATAAATAATGAAAACCGCTGCTTTCGGGCGGTTTTTTATTAGTATAAACTGTTGCGAAACACTTTGTCAATAATCGTGCAAAACACTGTTTCCCGGTGGTTTTTCAATTTTCCCATTAGGATCTTTCATTCCCAAACTTGAATTGACCTGTTTCCTTCGCCATGATGAGTTGAGCGCTATGCTCATCTGCAAATTCAATTTTTGACAGGAATTTGACTGCATGGGAGCCCCGGATTGTTTTCGCCAAAGTATTGAAATGAAATATTCTGACCTGTCCCCCCTTTACTTTTTGGAAAGAATAGGGATTGTGGGCTAATGGATCCTCTGTGTCTTTTGCCATAAATTGGGTCTCACTGCAAAGTCTATAACATTCCCATACTCATCATTAAAAACCCGGTGAAGGCTGCATTATTGGGAGCCAAGCGGGAATCAACTCTTGATTTCATCTCATTTATAATTTTTCGATACTCCTGGTAAAATTCCCAGCTTGGGCGAGGTTTATATGTCAGGGTTGTCAAGTCAAAATGCTGAATCACACCCTTGGCAGTGGTCGGTTTAACAAAGACCTCTTCAAAAGGTTTGTGATATACGGGACAGATTGAGATAAGTGACCATTTAGCCAGTTTACCCGTAATGAGAACATCCAGCATCATGTTGAAACCTTGTTCCTGATTTCCATGGATCATTTCACGCATCCCATTTGCCAGAATTGATTTGTGCTGGGTGTGGAGTGAGCGTGCAAAATCCCTAAATTTTGGTTTCTCAAAAAGGCTGACCATGGATGATCGGGTAATCATTTTTATCATAGTCTCAACAACGGCATCATGATCTTGAAATTGATTGTCTGCAAAGGCTTCCTGAGCCAGGTTGATCATGGTATCCATTTTGTGTTTTTTACCAATCGCGACCATCTCAGGATGCTCAAAACCACCCGGATAGGCTTCAAAAAATTGGGCTTCAGCTATTTTAAGTTTTTCCAGATTCATTTGGCTCTCCATCAAAAATTATGATTTGAATTTTCTATCAATACCAGGCGAATAAGATTAGTTCTGGCAACTGTAATTTGGAACAATTATTATCACCATTCGTAAATGGGAGGTGTATATTAATTATAGCTTTAGCCGAAAGGGATAAGAAATGAAGATCAGATGGGTTCCACGACAGGTGTCAAAATCTCTTTCAATCCTTACATTAACCCTATTATTCTTTAACTGCAATCAAGCGCAGGAGCCTATGAAATACAATAAATTAACCCCGGAAGAACAACACGTTATCTTGAATAAAGGTACTGAACGGCCTTTTAGTGGAAAATATGAACATCACGATGAACAAGGGACCTATACCTGTAAACAATGTGATGCCCCCCTCTATCGATCCGCCGACAAGTTTGATGCTCAATGTGGATGGCCAAGTTTTGATGATGAAATTCCAGGGGCAGTAAAACGAGTAACTGATGCCGATGGGCGCAGGACTGAAATCCTCTGTGCCAATTGCGATGGTCATCTGGGACATGTTTTTCTGGGTGAACGTTTTACATCAAAGAATACCCGTCACTGTGTAAATTCTATTTCTTTAAATTTTGAACCCGTGGAGATTCAAGTGGAAAAAGCGATTTTTGCCTCAGGATGTTTTTGGGGGACAGAGTATCAGATTCAAAAAGTGGAAGGTGTGATTTCTACAAGCGTTGGCTATACCGGTGGGACTGTCCCGAATCCAACCTACAAACAGGTCTGTACAGGAAGAACAGGGCATGCCGAAGCAGTTGAGGTGACCTATAATCCCAACAAGGTGAGTTATGAAACTCTAGCGCGACTCTTCTTTGAAACCCATGACCCTACACAGGTTGATGGACAAGGTCCTGATATTGGAACCCAATACCGTTCAGAAATATTCTACTTCTCTGATGAACAGAAAGCTACTGCTGAAAAATTGATAGCTATGCTTGAAAAGAAAGGTCTGGATGTCGTGACAGGATTAACCCCGGCAACAACTTTTTATTCAGGGGAAGAATATCACCAGGATTACTATCTGAAGTCAGGTGGCACACCTTATTGTCATGCTTATACGAAACGATTCTGAGAGGTAAAACCCGATCAAGATTTGTCTATTTCCACATCTCCGTAGAGTTTTTGTAGTCTGACCAATTCCTGTTTGGTCTCCTGGACAATCCTTTGATAAGCTGGATCTGCATAGACATTATTCATTTCAGAAGGATCCGTTTCCAGATCATATAATTCCCAGAAACCTTCTTCCTCATAGTAATGAATTAGCTTATAACGCTCTGTTCGAACCCCATAGTGACGTCTTACATCATGCCAACCATGTGGATGTTCATAATAGTGATAGTAGATGGAATCGCGCCAGTCATCAGGTGCGTTACCTCTAACAATTCCTCGCATTGAATGACCCTGCATTTCCTCAGGAACACTAACTCCGGCAAACTCAAGAAAAGTGGCTGCAAAATCGAGATTCATCACCATGTTATTCGAAACTTGTCCTGCTGGAATCTCCTGGGGATAGCGCATAACCAGGGGCATACTCAATGATTCTTCATACATGAATCGTTTATCGTACCAGCCATGTTCTCCCAGGTAAAAGCCCTGATCGGAGGTATAAACAACCAGGGTATTTTCATCAAGTCCATTTTCATCAAGATAATCCAGGACACGACCAACATTTTCATCAACCGACATGATACAACGTAGATAGTCCTTGAGGTATTGCTGATACTTCCAGTTTAACAATTCATCACCGGTGAGTTTGAGACGTTTGAATTCTTCATTCACTTTATCGTAATGAGCATCCCATCCAGCTTTTTGTTCATCTGTCAGACGATTGTACGTCGACTTCCAGGTTTCAGTCACTTTTTCAGCGAAGGATCTTTTACCACCAGAGCCGGTCTCTTCTTCAATGGATTCATTGTGGAGTTTCAGGTCGAAGGTGAGATACATATCATCGATACGCATATCAGCCTCACCTGCGGCAATTCGACCGGTGTATTCGTCACGGAAATTGTCCGGTAATGGAATTTCCACACCATTATAGGCATCCAGATGCTTGATATTGGGCATCCAGTTCCGGTGCGGTGCTTTATGATGGATGAGCATACAAAAGGGGTTGGACTTATCAATTTTATCCAGGGCATCAATAGCTTTGTCAGTAACAATATCGGTACAATAACCAGTATAATGTTTCTTTTCACCCATTTCTGTAAAATCTGGATTATAGTACTGACCCTGACCCTTGAGAATATTCCAATAATCAAATCCTGTGGGTTCGGTCTTAAGATGCCATTTCCCCACAATAGATGTGTGATACCCTGCTTTTTGAAGCAGTTTTGGGAAGGTGAGTTGACTGCCATCAAAGGTGCAACTATGATCCAGCATACCATTCAGATGTGAATATTTTCCTGTAAGCAGGGTCGCTCGGCTGGGTCCACAAATGGAGTTGGTGACGAAGCTGTTTTGAAACCGGATTCCTTCGGTAGCGATCCTGTCAATATTAGGCGTCTTAATCAGGGTATCATTATAGCAGCTGATAGCTCGTTCAGCGTGGTCATCGCTCATTATAAATATGATGTTGGGTTTGTTTGTAGTTGCACAGCCCAATGTCATCAATCCAGGAATGGCAACAGCAGCTGTCCCTATTCCTGCAACCTTCAAGAATTCTCTACGTGTCGTTTTCATTTTCTCCCCATGAATGTTCTATAAAATGATCTACGATATTATTTATTTAGCAATGAGTCAAAATAGGCAGGTAATTGGGCTTCAAAAGTCATTTTCTGCTTTGTTCCGGGATGAATAACATCCAGTGTGCCTGCATGCAGTGTAAGGCGTCTGACCCGTACATCTCTTTCGCTATAAACCTTGTCCCCTGCCACAGGACATCCAACATCAGCAAACTGAACCCTGATTTGATTCTTACGACCTGTGAGAAGATCAATTTCAACCAGGCTGTACCTGGATGATTCACGTATGACTTTATAACCAGTTTTAGCAAGTTTCCCTACTTTAGAATCATCCGTTGAATACATTTTGTGAACTGCATTTTCAGCAAGGTAGGATTCCAGTACACCCTGTTTTTCAACCAGGTTTCCATGGACAACGGCATAATATTTTTTGCTGAAATTTTTCCATTGATCCTGTAAAAAACGCTTATTCTTTTCACTCTTTGCAAAGAGGAGGACACCAGATGTATCCCGGTCTAGCCGGTGGACAATAAAGATTCTTTTTCGGGACTTTGGATTGCCCTTCCGAACATAGTTGTTCATGGCAAAGTAAGCCGTTCTATCTCTGGTCCTGGAGTTACCCATGGTCAATAGACCACTGGCTTTGTCCACTACAATAATATCGTCATCATCATGCAGAATGGTAAGCCCCCGTGGCTGATGCTTCCTGGATATTTTCCTTATTTTTTTTCTATCTGTATTCATTCTTGACCCTGAACCTAAGTTTGAAAGTAATCCCGTTTATAGTAGACATACGCTACAAAACCCCACCATGCCGCTAATGTGGCTATTACTGTTAGGGCGGTTGCCTGTGTGACGAGTTCCTCTCCTCCAGCACCCATCAGTTGGCCATAATCACTCAAGAGACTTGATTTTGCCCCACCGTACATCACATATAAAAGTCTATCAACCGAATAGATGGAAGTACCGGTAAGCATCATCTGAAGCCCCCAGGGCTGTGCCGCCCAGAGTCCATATCCCATACCTATGTATAGCCCTGCAAAAAGAAGGTGATAGATGAGAGCAACAAAGCCGCTATACTCATCGCCAAACAAGGAAACACTTGAAGTAATTGAAGAAATTTCAAACAGACCTGAGAGTATAAAAAAGAAGCCGGCGAACCGCATGGTAAAACGCGGACCCTTGACCTTGGGTTCACCTGAACTTGTTGTGGAGGCTGGAGGAATCCATAGCTCATTCTCCTTCATTGCCGAACAATACCGACAATAAATTGCGTCATCCTGAATTTCCTCTGCACAGTATGGACATCTCATTTCACACACCTCTTTGCTTGGTCAGAGTATAATGCAGATTGCTTCAATATCCTCCCCGGAAGATGAGGAGTTGGTCTGAATTATCGTCCCTTTAAATCAATAATCTCTTTGCTGTAGCTATAATCACCGCGGTCATAATCAAGTTTCAGCTCAAAATAGAATTCCGTGGAATAGTCCTTCTTCAAAGGTTCACGAACCAGAAATTTTTGTGAATGCACCAACTTTCTTTCGGTATCACGATTATTACTGTTTAGCTCTGTAAAAGTTGAACCATCATTTGCCTCATAAGTAATACTATTGGATGATCTGGAACCATCAAGTCTGTAAAGTTTGAACTCAAACACACAAGAAGTGACGACATAGCTGCTTTTATTGACCAGCCTCCCACTGATGAAATTTCGTTCAAGATTCACCTGGAAGTTCTCTATACTAATCTTGTCATAATCTGATTTTGGTAACTTCTGATCATCCAGACCAACGCAATTGGTCAAAATCATTCCCAGGAGGATCACAACTAAGAGAATTCTCGATATATTCCACTGTAGCTGAATCCTCATGCTTTCCTGATCTCCTCCGTCCCATCTGAGTAGCGGGCAAAACGTCCTTTTTCAGCAGGATTGACCGGATCATTTCGATCCCAGGGCCAACCCCCAAAACGTGATTTACGGAAATCTTCAAACGCTTTTTGTATTTCCGCCTGGGTATTCATCACAAAGGGACCATATCGAGCGACTGGTTCGGCAATAGGTTTGCCCTGCAGGAGTAAAATCCTGGCTTCATCGGGACCATTTCTGATGATCTGGGAGTCCTGTGAGTCAATCTCAAAGGAGTGGTAAGAGGGAATAATTGAGCCTGCTACGTTGAGCGATGAGCCTTCATAAAAATACAAGCTCCGATAGACATCCTCACTGATCCCAGGTAAGGTCAACTCAGCATTCGGTGCCAGGGTTAATAACCAGATGGCAACCTGGTTCTCATCTGCAGCAGCCCAGGAATCAGGTGCTGGTTGCGGTGCGGGATTTCCCTGAAGTTCACCCGCAATGATACGAACCTGGCTGGTCCTATTATTCTTATCATTGATCTGAATATTGGGGATGGTTTCAGACCAGAGCATTTTGTAAGCGGGGTTAGCCATCTTGGATGCACTGGGAAGATTGAGCCAGATTTGGAAAAGTTCGAAAGGATTGGGTTCATCCTTCTTGATCAGTGGAAACATCTCGGCGTGTTGCAAACCACTTCCAGCCGTCATCCATTGTACATCACCATCGCCATAGCGACCCTTAGCGCCGGCAGAATCAAAGTGATCCACCAAACCTTCAAGCACAACGGTTACGGTTTCGAAGCCCCGGTGTGGGTGCGCAGGAAAACCAGGGACCTGCTCTCCGTGATACATTCGCCACCCATCTTTTAACTCGAAATCCTGGCCAATATTACGACCTGCCAGAGAGGCGTTGGGACCCATTTTTCCATTTCCTGCAGGATAGGCATCCCGATGGTGCACACAAAAAAGAAAAGGGTCGCGGGTCTCCCACATGAAACCCAGAGGTTTTATATTATTAAGCATTGGAGATTGTTCCTTTTAGCCCCCCGTCATTCTGTATCAATCCAGCATTTGATCCATTCAGTAATCATAAAGCTAGATGGAGTTTTACTTATATCAAGGGGCTTCCACTTGTTTTTTTTGCGTTTTGATTTCGGAAAAATAGTATCGACCCAATACAACGAGTAGGATACCACCAAGTATTAACACGGTGGCTATCAGTAAACGCAATGTGACTTCCTCTGAAACAAATACTACCCCGCCGGCTGCAGCGATGACAGGTACTGAGAGTTGTACGACTGCTGCTTGTGTTGCGGTAAGTCCCTTCAATGCTATATACCAGATACTATAACCGACTCCAGAAGTCAGTCCTCCTGAAACGACCGCATAATAAAACCCTTCGGATGAAACGTTCCCTTCACCCCTACCTAAAACAATCAATAAAAGAACGAGGATAAATGGGATGGTTTTGAAGAAGTTATAAGCAGTATCCCGTAATGGATCATCCGAACCGCGACCTCGAAGCGTGTAAACTCCCCAGGCTATTCCAGAGAGTGACATCAGTGTAAATCCAAACGCTGAAGGTGTTGAAATTCCTGGAAAGATCAGGTAAATGAAACCCCCAAACGCTACCAATATCCCCACCCATTCACTTATATGCAGACGATTACCATAAAGAACAGAGAGGAGTATCATGGTGGTTTGTACTGACCCAAACAAAATTAATGCTCCCGTGCCTGTGTCTAAAGTTATATAGGCAAATGAGAAAGTGACGGCATAGACAAATAACATCATGCTTGATAACCAACTTCCATGAGTCATGCGTAGATTGATATTTTTTTTAACAATGAGAATGAGAAATAGGGTAACAGACCCTGAAATCAAGCGAATGCTCGTAAAGCTTCCGGCATCAATTGCTTCAGAACCTAAAGCGAGTCTACATAATACTGAGTTGGCAGCAAAGGCACTGAGAGCCATTGCTGTAAAAATCAAAGTTTTCAGAATATTGGTTTCAGAAGATGGAAACATCGCTTTACCTAGCTATCCGACCAAACAGCGAATTCATTTCCATTTGGATCTACAAAATGAAACCGTCGTCCACCAGGGAAGGAAAAGACCGGCTTTACAATAGCTCCACCGTTGGCTGTGATTTTCTCGAGGGTTTCCTCAAGTTTCTCACTATAGAAGACAATTAAAACTGATCCATTTTCTGTCTTAGATATCAATTCGGATTTAAAAAACCCAACATCGATTCCTGTGTTCTTGCAGGCGACATAATCTGGACCATAATCTTCAAAGTGCCATTCGAATACATCTCCAAAGAATGTTTTAGTCGCGGCAATGTCACGTGCAGGGAATTCCAGATAATTAATTTTTTCATGCTGGGTCATACGCTACTCCTCTTTATCTAGTGAATGATCATCTGGCGGGGCGACCAGCTCCAACTTGATACGATCAGGATCTTCAAAGAAAACAGCATAGTAGTCCGAGCCTCCTGCATGTGGGTGTCTATCTTCATACAAGATGGTGACACCCCGTTCCTTCAACAGCATCGTTATCTCGTCAACTTGCCTGGTGGATTCAGCCCAAAAAGCCAGGTGATTCAAGCCAGTCTTACATCTATGATAGCTACGGTCATTGTACTTCTCAGTGGTTTGAACAAATACGATGTAGGTGCTTCCAAGAAGCATGCTAAATCCCTGCTCCCAACTTTGAAATTCCTCATACCCGATCAGATCCAGAAACCAGGTATAAAACTCCTTTGTTTTATTCAGGTCAGATACATATATCTCTACATGATGTAGTCCTGCACCTGGCTTTAATTTCATTTTGTCGTTTCCTGTCTGTTCCAATTATCTCTTGATAGATTCATTCTGAGAAGTGTCCAGTTATCATCCTGTCTATCTGGTATTGATTTATAGCGCTTGAAGCCCAATTTCTCATAGCAGTTGATGGCGGCGGAGTTGAACTTAAATACGCCAAGATCGATGTTTTCCATAGACAATTTTTCAAATGCATATTTCAGAGCTGCCTGGATCATTGCTAACCCATAACCTTGTCCTCGCTGTGTCTCTGAGGCAATGAGCACTCTTCCCAGCACTGCTTTTGCAGCTGTGTAATCCACTGCTAGAAGTTCAATGTGCCCAATGGGTTCATCATCGAGCATGGCTTTAAACATATAATTAGCTGGATGCTCACCTCGGGTGAGTTCCAACGTCGATTGAATCTGTTTCTGGGTCAGGGGATAGCTATAGTTTGGGCCTGCCCATTGAAGCAAGAAAGCCTCACCGGGTATCCAGGAGATAAGTCTTTTAATATCATTTTCTGTAAATTGATGTAGCTCAATCATCCTGAAGTTCCACATGCCCCTCTACTTTTATTTCCTCGGGTATCACCGTGGATGAACACGACCTATATAGATTAATATACGAATGTAACTCTTTTGTCGCCTTGCCTACACAAAGCGAAATCATATTTAGAGTATTTAGAACCCCATCAATCCGCAACAACGACTGCATTGAGGTAAAACACCGCCCTGTCTATTCAGAAGCAATCGAAAATTCTGAAAGTTTTCATTGTTCCACAATTCCAATATAGGTGTTTCCTGAATATTCCCAACTTTCACATCGATGTAATCCCGACAGGTAACCACATCACCATTGGGCATGATATCGATCATGAGATAAGGAGCGACGCAAGGACCATATCCCAGGAAATCATCAGGCTTTTCGTAATAAGGAATGATCTGATCTGGTTTGATAAAGGGTACTGGAAACCAGCCAAAAGGATATTTCTTTTTTGATATTTCTTCCAGGCTCTTTTTCACTTTATGCGCATCTATTGATGTGTTTTGTCCGATATACGATTTCCAGGTAACGGCATCCACATCCAGTTCTGTTTTAAGTATACTGGCGTGTTTTTCACCGATTTCCTGTGTTGTAAACCATGATAAATACAGGATCAGTCCATCAGGTCCTATCTCTGACACTGTATCAAACATCTCGTGGAGATTGTCCTGGTTTGAGTTGGATACAGTGGCTGAAAAGAGAAAATATGGATCTGGTTTCTTCCCTCGTTCATCCAGCAATAGTTTTATGCCCCTGGCTGTTTTCTTAAAGGTTCCGGGAACCCCACGGGCTTCATCATGGATGGCTTCTGGTCCATCTAAAGAACAGGTCAGCATATCCCATTTTTGTTCAACAATCTGTTTGGCATGTTTCTCTAGGGCTGCACCATTGGTAATAACGTAGACGTAACAGCCTTTCTCCTTGATATAGGCCGTCAGTTTAAACAAATCCTTATAGAGCAGGGCTTCCCCACCTGTGATGTAAAAGATTGGTTTGTAGTGGGCAGTGTCATCCACAACTTTTTTATAGTGCTCAAAAGTCAACTCAGAGAGCAAATAATCTCCTTCGCCCTCGTTCATATAGCCGTTTTCACCAAATTGACCACAGATTGCACAACGCTGATTACACCTGTTAGTGATACGCAAACTTATTTGGTATGGGGGTCGACTGGCAATGCCTTTTCCTGCTTTCAGGTCTCCCTGGACATGTAGATGTTTACGCCAGGCGGCCCGGGTTACAACAGGTAGATATTTCAAGCGGGGCGCCAGTGCTTTTGCGAACATACCAAGGGGAAGACGACTTAACATATAATGAACCTTCTATCTCTTTTCATTAACTAATTCTAGGTACACACGGATCTGACAAACACATCTGATATGTATACGATAAATCTCTCAAGCGCAGATAATAGCTCAAGAAGGTGTGAATCAATCGATTTTTTTGAACAGGATACCATCTCTTAAGAGATGAAAAGCAGAGTTAAATCCTCTTCCTTAAGCAGAACGTAAAGCCCGAGCGAATTTTTGAGGATCACGGAAATAGCCATCGGCTCCTATCTCATCGCAAAAAGATTGCGAGACTGGCGCACCGCCGATATAGATCATGGTCTCAGGATTGTGGGCTTTCAACGTATCGGTTACATCCTTCATATTCAGCATGGTCGTCGTAAGCAAAGCGCTTAGCCCCACCACTGCATCAGGATTCTCTTTCACAGCCGACAAAAACCCTTCGCTACTCACATCAGTCCCCAGATCGATGACTTTCCAGCCATCACCCTTTAGTATCATTTTAACCAGGTTCTTGCCGATATCGTGGAGATCACCCTGGACCGTACCCAGAATGAGAGTCCCTGTTGCTTCAATTTCTCCTGACTCAAAGAAAGGACGTAAATGCTCCATGGATACATTCATCGCCTGGGCAGAAATCAGCATATTGGCGATAAAGGCTTCACCTTTGGAGAACTTATCACCGATTTCGCTCATTCCTGGAAGTAGTCCCTCATTCAAAATCGCACCGGGGGAAATTCCCTCGTCAACTGCCTGTTTGGTGAGTTCTGAGGCACCGTCTTGGCCCACCATATCTTTAGGAAGGGGTGTATTCTTATCAATTTTTCCTACGGCAATTACATGACTCAGACGCTCTAATAAATTATCCATATCAGTTCCCATTAATTTAGTCCTTGGCTAACATATCATTTCTGGCGGAAATCATAGCGAAGTAGTTTTCATCAGGTATGTACTCAGGAATACTATTCCCGGATCCAAGGGCATACCCCCCCTTTTCCATCCCCGTTTCCAGCATTTTTGTAGACCTCGCGTGAATCTCAGCAGGGGTTTTTCTGGCTAAGAAATCCATATCAATCCCACCCAGAATAGCAATTCTATGACCCCAGGATTCATAGGCTTCCTCCACGGG
>JAERTJ010000146.1 GCA_016844945.1 Fidelibacterota bacterium
TGGCAAAGTTCAGCAAGGTCTGCATGATGGGCAGAATACTTTCAGTTCCATTCTCAATTACTTCTTCCAGGATCTCTTCTAAAAGCTTAGCTTTTGGCATCGGGTTCATAACAGGGTTCTCCTTTTATTTGTTGGTACTCTTAATTTGAGAACCCTGAACCCTTTTCAAAAAACGAATTTACAGAAAGAAATTTACACTATCAAAATGAGCAGTATAGAAATCTCCAACTCCAGGGTTCCATTCATAGGGTTGTGGCGGTTCATTGGACAGTTCTCTGGAAAAATATACAGACATGAGTTTGGGATTATTCTAGCCCTCTTGTGTTTCTGTCTCGCATTCTACGATGGGTTGGGTAAAGTATATTATGAAGGCATGGAGGAAGGTCGGAGAATGGGGGCAACCTCAAGTGCCGTCTGATCGTTCATCGCGCTTGAGAAAATTGAGCAACGTGATTCAGTACGGGTCGTTGGCATTCTTGATGGAACCCTACATCTGAGTATTGCTGAAATCTACGACCGCGGTGGAATATCAGATCCACCCTGGTATATCCGATTCAATTTGCACACGGCTGAGTTTTCAAAATGGGACAGCAGTATTTAGGTATCATTTCTTTCGCGTGTTGCAGAGTATCGAGTGAAAAATCCGATATCACATCCTCCCGTTAGTGAGGCAGCTCATCAATGGCTAATGACCAATTTTCACCCAGACTCAGTTTCTGTTCAATAACCAGGTAGCCATATCTCATAAACAAATAGCCTTGCATATGATTCTTTGTCAATTAATATGATAAATATAGTCACGTAATAAATACAGGATCGATTGGTAATTATGAAGAGTAGAGACAACAAATTTCAGCACCGATTCCTGTTAGACATAGATCTGGATATACAAGACGAAGGAGAAGCCCAATGAACGTCCTCATGATCATCCTAAGAATTATTCATATCCTCGGTGGTATATTCTGGGTAGGCTTTGCATTTTTTAATATTGCCTTTCTCCAACCCACCATCCGAGCAACTGGTGCTGAAGGACAGAAGACCATGCAGCATCTCACCAAACAAACACGACTCATGATGAGCGTTTATGTGGCTGCGACCCTCACAATGTTTACGGGTCTCATCATGCTCGGTGGAATCTCACATTTCCAATCCGCATTCTTCGCTTCTGGGTTCGGGAAGGTGATCACCATCGGAAGCCTCACCGGATTTATCGCCTGGTTCATCGCCATTTTTAACATCAGAGCCATTTTCAACAAGATGGGTGAAGTCGGGCAAGCCATTCAGTCCAGCGAAGGTGCTCCAGATCCAGAATTGCTGACAACTATGGGAAGCCTGGTTGATAAAATGGGCCGCGTAGGGAAGATTGCCCTGGGTTTTATGATCGTGTCAACCATATGCATGGCAGCCGCACAGTATTCCAACTTTTAACTATGAAGGAACGAAGCAGCAAGCTTTTGGGAGTAGGTTAGCCAATGCCACTATTTATGGATCGGCACTATATGGAAGGTGCAACTCGACACACTGTCGAAAAAGCACACGAAAAGGATCTCGAAATCCAGGATGAGTACGGGGTTAAAATTAAAACATATTGGTTTGATGAAGAACGATGTACCGCTTTCTGCCTCATCGATGCACCATCCAAGAAATCCGTTCAACATGTTCACGGCGCTGCTCATGGATCCATTCCCCATGAAATCATTGAAGTGGATCCCAATGTAGTTGAGGCTTTTCTAGGTACCATCAAAGAACCCATAGCGGATGTAGCGCAAAAGGCTGCGAGTCATGCACAAAAAGAAACCCCGTTCCGCACCATCATGTTTACAGACTTGACAGACTCCACTGCTACGACAACCCGCCTCGGCGACAGTTCAGCCATGCACCTGCTCAGGGTGCACAACGCCTTTACCCGGAATGCATTGAGGCAGTACAACGGAAGTGAAGTGAAGCATACTGGAGATGGATTTATGGTATCGTTTCTTTCCAGCGTAGATGCTGTGCAATGTGCCATCGCCATTCAGCAGACTTTTGCGGATTACAACCAGGAAGAAGTTGAAGAGCAGATGCATGTACGCATCGGAATGAGTGCTGGAGAACCAGTCCATGAAGATGGCGATCTATTCGGTTCAACGGTCCAACTGGCAGCTCGCCTCTGTGATCACGCAAACCCTGATGGAATTGTGGTGACGGATAGTGTCCGCCAGGAGTGTGGGCTAGAACCTTTTAATTTTATTGAGCTGGAATCTCTCATGCCCAAAGGGTTTGATCGTCCCATAGAAATGTCTGAAGTTAAATGGCACTAACATTCCTGCCAATCAATCTGGTTTCAATTCGCTGATACCAGTCACTCAACTTTTGTAAAGCCAATTAATCAAAAATTGTTTATCACCGTATAAAACATTAGAAACCTGATTCATCTACAACCCAGTTGCTGAGTTTGTCACGCATCCTTTATATGTATGAGCTACAGGTGACCTTTCGGTGTATCTCCACTTACCAGCTTCACCTTTACAGCTAAGCTCAATGCAAGGTTCTGAGCATGGCTCTACGATATTTGTCATCATTTGAAGCAAATAATTGAGTAATGTAACATAAAGGTGACATTTTCATTAGTTTGTAAAGATATGGGATACGAACGTAACATGTTGTATAATATGGTGATAAGCGCGATTTTTTACTTTGGTACGTTTCTTGCCATCTAGAACAGGTTGTTTTAATTGCGTTTAGGGTTAATTAGCTAGATGCCACGGGTCAGAATATCGGATAATTCACAATTAGCATATCCAGTCGAAATAAATGTAAAACAGGCAGGACGCCGGAGCATCCTGCCTGTTTGTTATGTAAAAGGGAAGAGCTGTCAAATAACGGTAGAGCGATCACCTATTTTGAGTGAAACTCAAAAGGAAGCTCAAAAGTTACTGGGACTGCTATCCCATTCTGCATGGCAGGGTTCCAGTCTGTATTCTGGACAGCAGTAATCGCAGCCTGGTCAAATGTGGTTCCGCTACTCCGAGTAACCACGATATTTGAAACTTCTCCCACAGCATCGACATGAAAATTTAGAACGACGTATCCATCATTCCCCAGTTCACGTTGGAAATCCGGATAGATTGTATTTTCTTCAAGATATTCCATCCCGTTAACAGGTTCAGGAACACTGCTGTAATTGTTGGAAACAGGTTCAGCGATTAATGTTGTCATACTGAGTAAAAGAACCAGGGTTGTTAATGTAAGTTTAGTTTTTTTCATGATTGCCTCCCTCTTGGCGTTTTAAATTTCAAAGTTCGCTTAGGTCTATCTCAAACCATGTGCCAATACCAAATAGAATTGTATAAGGAGTTAATAATAAAGGGGATATGGCTGTGCCAAATTCTTCCGGAGACAAAATATTTAATAATTATATGATATATGGATATATCATAATGATATGATATTTGCTCTGTCAAAAGAGTTTTGCCAAACTTGAAATATTTTGGGAAACAACCTGTTAAAATTCAAAATGATTCCACCCTGAGAAAACCAGAGGTGTATTTACAGACTGCTTATTTGGCTTGCTAATTTTGACTCGAGGGATTAAATCATGTCACACATATTTTGAAAATTAGGACATTGTAACTACTTATAGGTAGTCAATTATAAATTTGACATTAGGATCAAGTGAAATCGCTTGGTTCGCTAATCGGAAAACAACATGAAGGGGTACGTATGCGCAAAACATTAATTCTATTAATTCTTGCTGGTTTTTGCATGGGTGAGGGGATCGGGAGCAAATCCATTGGAATCCAACACTCACCATTTGACTTGAGTGGGATGGTTCTATTTCTTATCGCCGCTGATGATGAATCGACGCTGTTGATACCTGGTACGGAGCTTTTTATGTCAAACAAGCTCGCCGGAAATATGAGTCTAATTTCTGCGGTTGCTTTTGCACGCTCTGGAACGACATACGATCGCCAGTATGGTGAGACTGGTGGTTATAAGCGAGAAACCACACTGCAACTGATTGATGTAAAAGTTGGAGTGAAAATTCACCAGGGAGCACGTCTACCTAAAAGAGCAACAAGTTATTTATATGCATATGCAGGGAAGCGCTTTGGACGGATGAACTCCGTGTATACAGATTATGAGTACCCTGACAACAATAACAATACGGATGAGGATTACGAGAAATATCAGAATGCCTTGCTCTCTCCTTATATGCTTGGCGGTGGTCTTGGCGCTGAATATTTCTTTAATGGTTCTTTAAGCCTAACCATGATGTTGAATTTGGATCTCTATTACACCAGCGGTAGCTATGATGATTCTGAATCAGGCTATACAGATAAACGCGAATCATCTAATCTCATCATGCAGACAAAACCATTGATTGGGCTGAACATTTATTTCTAGCACAACTCTGCAAGAAACATCATTAACAGTAGCGAGCCTCTCCATTAATGTGGAGGGGCTTTTTTTTAACCCAGTCAGTTATTTACACTGAGTCTTTTGTATATATCTTTTTGTTATATCCGCTCCATTGCGTCGAAAAAACATCCGAATTATATTAAGAAATAGCAATTACAAAGAATGGGGTTGTGGATGAATAAATGTTTACGCGTCTTTGCCTTTCTACTACTATGGGTTTCGCTCACGACAGCACAACCCCTGTATCTTTCAGATTTTCAACTCTTCTTGAACACCAATGAGAAGGGGGGCGGTCCTTTCCCAGGGGGGCATCGTTTCTTCTCGGATGAAGATATTTTTGAAGGATCTGTATTCATCAATGACGATCTGTACATCAACAATTATGGCTGCCCTGAGTTTTATGGGGATGTTCAGGCAGTAGGTGATATCAATTTGGGGGGGTGCGATTCCTCTATATTTTTTGCAGGGGTGAATGCTGGAGCAAATCATTTTTTCTTGCCCGATTCTGAAATGCTAGATGACCTTAAATCTGAAGCAAGTTTTGAATTTATCGCCGACTCTATGGTTAATCGCATAGGGTTGACCGATACATTGATCATGACTGAGTTGACCTTCAGTCCAGGTGGATTCAATGTTCAGCAGTGGACCTACCAGGTTCCACCAGTTCTAAATGATGATAGTGAGTTTAACGATTTCAAATACTACCACAACCACGGGGACTATTCATATGAAACCTGTGATCTCGATGGCTTCCATCATTTTGATTTCGCAGCGCCATCAGACACTACTGAACTTCTCCTGAACGAATTCTATTCGAGTGATTCAGGAATTATTTACATCAGAGGAGGACAACTCCGATTAAGTGGCGTGGTTGATGGGCAGTTCACTATTCTCACAGATCATAAAACCGAGTACACACGGGCAGATAGTGCTGCTCATATCGATTACTGCTACAATAATATCTGGCTTATGGATGATATCGTCTATTCAGATGCAGATGAAACTGGGGCTGTGCCTGAGGGCAGCACAAACAGACTGGGCTTAATTTCTGGCGCACACATTATTATTGCCAATACACCAGCAAATGGTGGAAAAAATAGTCTCTTTGACAGCGATATTAGAATCAATGCCAGTCTCGTTGCTCCTTATGGATCATTCGTCCCTCAGTATTGGCAAAACACAACCGACTATTACTACCAGCCACACTATGGCGACCCAGAACTTTCCAAGGGTGATGGTAGAGGTCCTGCACGTATGGCAGCCGTCTTTCACCCGGAACCAGCAGATTTTACAACGGGTGTTGCTGAATTTAGAGGTGTTGCTTATCTCTATGGGAGCGTGTTCGTAAATAAATCTGGGAGTTTCCTCAGAAGAGCCCCTGGACCATACAATGTTCCCATGGGGATTGGCTATGAACGTGAGTTTCACTATGATTTTAACCTATTGAGCTCACCACCACCAGGCTATGAGTTGCTAGTGCATCCAAGAAATCACATTGCTTATGGTGATGTTGATCTGAATGGAAGTGTGAATGTCAATGATGGGCTGATGATTCTTGATTATCTGGTTGGCGATGCCACACTTGAAGGAATGTCAATCCTGAATGCAGAAGTCAGTCAAGATCCTTCATATGAACAATTCATATCTGCCCTGGACGCATCATTGATCTTGCAATACTCCGAAGGTCTCATTGATACACTGCCTGTGAATGGCTACGAATTAATTGGTCACGCTCAGGCTGCGATTCAAATATTAGATGCAGAGATTCGAGAATCAGAGCAACTGTCTCTACCAGTCACTCTTTACCCGGGACCCAATCTTTATTCATTAAAAATGGAAGTGTTCTTTGATCCTCTTTATCTCGAGTTTGATTCCGTATCCTGGGGACCTCAATTCGATATCCATCGGTGTAGTGATTTACAGGAAGAGGGGCATCTTCATTTAGCACTAGCCAGTGTTTCACCGGTTCAGGATGTAGCTGCAATGGCTGAATTGGTGTTCACAGTAAAAACAGGACTGCCTGGCTCTGAAACTGAATTGACTTATACCAATCTCCAACTGAACGAAGACGATGAGGGTTTTGGTTACCCACCTACCATCCTTCAAAATGTTACCTCTACAGATGACCTGAACCAATTGCCAAAGATATTCGAGGTAACCCAAAACTATCCCAACCCATTTAATCCAGTGACAACCATTCGTTATAGTGTGCCTGAAAGATCAATGATAACTTTTCGTATCTATGATGTTCAGGGACAACTCATTAAAATTTTTCCTGAGGTTCAAATATCCCCAGGTCACTATGAATTAGAATGGAATGGTCTA
The DNA here is from genome assembly GCA_016844945.1 of Fidelibacterota bacterium. Taxonomy (GTDB): domain Bacteria; phylum Fidelibacterota; class UBA8477; order UBA8477; family JABMPR01; genus JABMPR01. Next base: position 6,727 of record JAERTJ010000146.1, read on the forward strand.
GCGGATGCAGGTGAAAGGGTCAGCTCGGGCATCTACTTTTGTAGGATCACCACAGACGTTTTTCAACATACAATAAAAATGACCTACTTGCCCTGATTTTTTATTATTTGGCTTGAGGGCTAGCATTGCTTGCATTTGTGATAATTGATGTCATGAAATTGCATCTTCAAAGTATCAGGCTAATTTAAACAGTAACTTAGAGTGTCATAAAATTATGTCGTGATGTCTTGCGATTGGAGGTCTCCATGCAAAGTCGTCTGCTACTTGTTATCCTATGCTTTAGCCTATTGACAATAACCCTGGCTCAGACCATTTATGTAGGACCTGATGATCCTGCTGGTGATATCGCGTTTGAACGCGAAGCCTATTTGAACGAAAGCAATGTCCTACTCTATTTTCAGAACACCACTGAACAGTCCGATTGGCCAGCTGCATATGTTTCGATGTGGCCCAGTGATGGAATGGGCACGAAGATGTTAGATGGAGTCGCATTTATGGTGAGTGCTAAAGTCTTTATTCAAGACGACAATAATTCAGCCACCACAGACACCATACCACTAACTGATTGGTCGAGTGTGAATGCCAATGATCATCACACCCTGTATTTTTTGCAAACGAGCTACCGTGAGGAGATGGATGTAAACATCTGGGGAGATGTTGAGTGGGGCTTTTACCCTGTTCAAGGCTATATGAATGAAAATCAATCATCCCCAGCTGTTAGTAACAACCCTTCAACCTGGCCCCCAAATGGTTGGCCTGGAGCTGATAACGAAACCATCTGGCCAGGAGAATGGTATGGTCGTTTGGGTCGTGGTGTTGTGGCGGCCGATTTGGAAACCTACTTCGTTGTGAATGATGCCCAGGACCAGGAATATCTTGGCAATGAGGATTTGGTAAAATACTATCCAAGACCGGGTCATTATATTCAGGACGATGCGACTATCCAGCCAGGTGCACCCTGGGGTGGACTAGGAATCAGAGTTGAAACACGCGGATTTCAGTGGGCCCATCCCGCAATGAGAGATGCAATAATCTGGGAGTATAACATTGCGAATGTTTCTGATTATGATCTCTTGGAGGTCGCCATTGGATATTGGATTGACAATGCGATTGGGGGTAGCCCATCAGGTGCCACCGATGGTGATGATGAATTAGGCTTCTTCAATGATGCCATGGATCTAGTGTACAGTTGGGATATCGATGGTATCGGAGTCGGTGGATTGCCAACAGGCACAATGGGTTTCGCCTTCCTTGAAACACCCGGATTAGCTTCGGACAATGTTGATAATGATGATGATGGTTTGGTTGATGAGAAAAAGGACAACATTCCTTCTGCCATAATTGGACCTCTTGATGGGATAAGTGATCTGGCAAAATTTCTTGATTATTATAACCTGGAAGCGTCAGACCTTGTGAGTCATTGGGATGCCGATGAAGATCAGGATTGGATGGATGGGGTGGACGCTAATAATAATGGAATCTATGAAGCTTCTGAATTTGCTGGAGACGATGTTGGATTAGATGGTATAGGACCTTCGGATATCAATTATAGCGGTCCTGATGCTGGTGAATGTGATCACATACCCAGTTTTGAGGCAGGTGTTGGATGTGAACCAAATTTTAACTTAACTGATATTTCTGAATCCGACATGATCGGGATAACATCATTTCATCTTTTCCCAGTCCCCAGTCACTCCGTTTCAAACACAACTGCCTGGTTTAAAAATGACCAGGTGATGCATGAGTTGCTTGCTTCTGACACGCTAGAAGAATACTCCGGATCCGTCAATAATCTGATTGAAGTAGTTGGATCCGGAACCGTCCCTTTATATAGTGGCTATCAAGAAAAAGCATCAATTGCAGAGATGTTTGCTTTTGATGATCTGGATGGCTTGAACAGCGTAAGTCATCAGGCTCCGGCATTGTTTGAGCTGAAACAGGTTGTTCAGGATGTATATGAGAATGACTATCGGATACAGTTCGATGGTCAATTGTATAGTTTTTTTGAAGCTGATGTGATTGAAGGGGTTGCACCACTCACAGTTCACTTTGACAACTTAACAAATCAAGAGGAGAACGAACCAATAGTAAGTTGGCTGTGGGATTTTGGTGATTGGCACACGAGCGATGATGAATCACCCAGCCACACATATACAGATTATGGCAACTTTAATGTCACTTTAACAGCCATGAGCCAGGATGGACAGACGAGTAGCTTCACAAGGCAGCAATACATTTCTTCCAGAGCCTTTACCACACTCACTGCTCACGGGGCAGGTGTAGTTGATGTGGATATGGATGGTATTCTTGAATATTATTCAATGGAGGGAGTGTATAGCAGAGCTTCTTCAGGACTGCAGTTTGAGTTTCCCTTGGATGGATGGCTAAAGGCTGTCTGGGGTGATTTTGATAAAAACGGATTCCCCGATGTTTATTTAATGTCTCCAGGAAACAGTACGCCAAACCATTTATACACAAATGCAGGCGAGAATGAACTCATGCTCATAAGTGCAGGTGATATTTCATCAAATACCGGGACCTATTACTGCAATTGGGGTGATATGGACAATGATGGTCATTTAGAACTTTTGACCGCCCAAAACAGGTACTCAGCAGGATTGTATAAAATGGATTCAACAGGTTTAATGAATATTTATCCAGTTGGGGATGATTTACTCTCAGGGCGTTGGCGAGGGTGTAGTTGGATCGATTATAACCTGGATTTGAAGCAAGATATTATGCTCCGTAGCTCTAGTAGCACGCGACTGCTAGAAAATGTTGATCAAGTATCATTTCAACTCGATGAGCATGGCTTACCTGCAAGTAGCTTTATCGATTTTGGAGATATTGACCACGATGGCGATCTTGATTTGCTCATTGGGGAAGGTGATAGTATCAGTATGTACATCAACCAGGATAATGTTGAATACATTCCAATACAAATTGATGGATTTCTGAACTTTGGCATAACCTGGAGAGATGCACAATGGATAGATTTTAACAATGACTCTCATCTAGATATCTTCCTTGTAGGAACAGATTTTAATCTGTTCCTACAAAATCTTGGCAATAACACTCATCAAATACTCTTTGAGGGATTCGATGATGAGATGTCATTACCCATCGATTATGGAAGCTGGGATGATTTTAATCATGATGGTACCTTGGATCTAATAACTGATAGTGGGGTCCATGAAAGCCACTATTCCATTACAAATAATTGGCTAAATATGAGTTTGGTTGGTTCTCAATCTAATACCACTGGGTTGGGGGCAATCGTCCGACTTGTTTGTGACCCAGGAAATGGGGAGGTCACCCAAACAGCCCTGATGTCTTCCAATAGCGGAAATGTTCTGAATCGATCAGCCCAACTCCACTTTGGGCTGGGTCAAGCCAGTATCATAGATTCATTGATCGTTAGGTGGCCTAGTGGGTCGGTGCAAACTCTATCGTCCTTGTCCATCAATCAGCGCTTGATCATTCATGAGACAGGAGAGGTTGTCGTATCAGCTGATGATGGAAACAAAAATTATGCAGAGCCATCTTTATTCAAACTGGAGCAGAACTATCCTAATCCTTTTAACCCATCTACAACAATAAGCTATAGCTTGCCAGAACAATCACGCGTTTCTCTCATTATATACGATATCAAAGGCCAAATTGTGACTGAATATCCGAAAACTCACCAAACACCGGGTCAATATAATGTTAAGTGGAACGGAAGAGATGACAATGGTAATAACGTGAGTACGGGTCTGTATTTGTGTAGGTTAAGCACAGAATTCGACAACCAAACCATAAAAATGCTTTTGTTGAGGTGAAATTAATCGTTTATGGCATTTCGAGGGTTGAAAAAATGGCGTTATACAGAATTGAACATTTGGTCACCTGAAAGAGAAACCAGAAATGTTTAGCAAAAAGAAGAGATTTTCTACACGAGGAGGAGTTGTAAGATGAACCGAATTTTGTTACCCCTGATGATACTATGTCTGTTGATCTTTGGCTGCGAGGAAGAGGACCCCGAAGCAGAACTCATTACAAAAATTACCGCCACATTCATGGAAGATTTTATCAGTCCAGATTTTGATCCTGGAATTTTGTTTTATTCGGATCTTGATGGGAATGTGCTATGGGCTGGCAGTTGGGAAGGAAATGATACCCTTGAAGCGGTGGTAGCCGAGGGGCTCCCTGACAGAATATCAATGACCACTGTGGTCTATGATGAGAATTTTGATCGATTATTGATCACCTCAAACATGAATGTCAAAACTGATTCTTATACCTTTTTTGGTGGTGGGGCAGACTATCGATGGAACCGTGATGATTCCGAAGTCCCGTTAAAGATTGAGAATGATCCTGGCCATTCCGGTTACATTGTCTCTTCAAGATTGTCATCAAGTAGTTCCATCTCTCGTTCTCTTTACACAGGGTATTCAAAATCAATTCGGTCATCTGGAGATAATCTTCTCGTGAGAATAGACCCCTTAAATGGTGATCCCCTTTATACCTGGGAAACAGATGTCCAACTTCTGGATACGTTGAGGATAGATGTCAACTCTATGATGCCCCTTGAATCAATGACCATTAACGTGCCAGATGTTCCATATGATCGAACTTTTTCTATCAGAGGGTTTAACTCCGACTACTATGATGGCTTTTATCGCTTTAGCAGTGTGTATTCTTTTGAAATTGAGTCAAATCAAACAGAAATTTATTATCCTCCAAATCTCTTTAACAAGTACCGCACCTACATGTATGTGGATGAAGAACCCTATCCAACACTAAATTCCTGGTACACAACTGTACTCGGTGATATTCCTTCCAGTCTAGAAATTATGGAATCAGACTTCATATTTGACCACACCAGCCAGAAAGATGTTGAAATTATCGTTGCTGGAGATTTCACACAGATATCCTATGCATTTGAATATGAGGATGAAGATATGACCTATGCATGGACAGTATACACTGACCTGGAAGCTATTGACTTGCCAACACTACCACCCCTGGTGACATCCACTTATCCAGATTTCGATGTCGATGAATTAGGTTTAAACAGAGCTGGGATTCACAACAATGACGATCTCAGCTATGATGCCCACGTCGAGCAATTTTTCAAATCTGGAATTGGGATCTATAATTTTATATCAGAAATGAAGGTCAGGTATAAGGATCCTGCGGGGTTACGACCACCAGAGTAACTAGATATATGTTGGGACTATATGATTAAATGTCCCTTAGATTAATCTATTGTGAAGGCCCCCTCATCAAGTTGAGAGGGCTTTCTTACGTTTAGCATGAACTTGCCCTGCCTAGATCGGGTAGCACACGCGATTATTAATCACTTGGTGAAACTTTACAGCAGGAGTAATTTCAAGGCATTCAAAAAATTGCTTTTCTAAAACTAATGAAACACTTCTCCTGCTCCCTGTTTATTGAAAGGGGGTTTTTAACTCAATAGAGAGGAAATTATGCGGTATTTCGCAATTTCACTTATAGTTGTCTTTTCAATGATTCTGGTCACCTGCAGTCTGTTCAAACCTGATGAGGATGAAGCAGGTCCAGAAATGGTCGTTACAGCTCCGGAACACCTGGAAACGGTTGCTGAAATCGTAACTGTGACCATTACTGCTACAGATGAATCAGGAGTAGCAGGAACCGAACTGTATATTGATGATATGGCGACTGGAATTATCGATACTACTGAACCTTATTCTTTTGAGTGGAACACCACTGCGTATACTGATGACACTGAACATATGATCTATGTTGAGGGTTGGGACACTGAAGGCAATTATAGCAACAGTGATACTGTTGTCGTGACCGTCAATAATGCAGTGGTACACCCATCACCTATTGAGACTATCGCTATTGACTATCAACCCATCGGCTACCACCTCTCATGGATGCAATCCCAGCACGAGAGATTTGTATCCTACACCGTGCTACGGTCAGAATATTCTAATATGGACTCGGCATTGACACTCCATACAACCACAGTGGTAGATGACACCACACATTTTGATTCACTGGCAAACCCACTCATGGATTATTATTACCAGGTTCAGGTGACGGATAGTACCGATTTTATTTCTGTGGGAAGTATTATTCAATCTCCATCATCAATGATTTTCCTGCCGAATGGTCTGGCAGCCACCAAAGGCGATACAACAATTCGACTCCGGTGGGAGGATCAATCTGAGTTCGAAGAGAATTTTGTCATTTTTCGCGATGCTGGAGAAGGGTATGAGCTATATGCAACAGTTGATGCCAACCTGACATCCTTTATTGATGATCAGCTGAGTTATGACATCGAGTATAGATATAAAATCGCCATTAGCTATCAAGGTGTGATAGCAGGACTCTCAAACTTTGCACGATTACTTTCGCCACTTCTGTTTGCCCCCTCTAACCTGGGTGCAGCTTCAACTGCCTACACCATTGAACTACGATGGGACGATAACTGTATTTTTGAGGACGGATTCCGTTTGGAAAGAGATGCTGGTCTGGGTTGGGTTCAAATCGCCGAACTCGGGATGAATGTGACCAGTTACATTGATTCATTACTGGCTTATGATATCTATTATCGATATCGTGTTGCTGCATTTACTGAAGAAATGCAATCAAGCTATGACACCTATTTCTCCATCTATTCACCTCTGATTTTTGCTCCCACCAATCTGGCAGCCAGATCAGATGATACCACTATTGTTCTTACCTGGTTGGATAGAAGCACATTTGAAAGCGGATTTATCATTGAACGAGGGGAAGGAAGTTTCTCAAACGTTGAAAGTGGGTATGTGGTCATTGACAGCGTCGAAGCGGATGTGGTGACCTACACAGACAATCAACTTGAGGAAGATAAATGGTACTGGTATCGAGTCGCTGCATACACACCTGATGAACGGTCTGGATACACAACGACATCAAGTATCAACTCTCCCATTACCTTTGCTCCGTCAAACATGTCAGCAACTGCCCTGGATACATCCATATTACTCCGTTGGGTAGATAATTGTATTTTTGAAGATGGTTTTGTCCTAGAACGAGACTCTGGTCCGGGCTGGGAGGTCATAGACACACCTGGTGAGGATATAACCGGGTTTACAGACACTGATATGGCGTATGGCATCAATTATACTTATCGCGTTGCTGCAATCGCAGATGGGGTGATGTCAGATTACAGCTACCCTGTGTCAAGGTATTCACCCCTTCAGTTTGCACCTACCTCTCTCAGTGTTGATCAGGTTGGGGATGGTATTCAACTCGTCTGGAATGACAACTGCATTTTTGAAGAAGGTTTTGTTGTGCTTAGAGAAGGCGTTGCAGACTATGAGTTAATAGCAACCCTGGGTCCAAATGAGACGAGCTATTTTGATGAAGATATGGAATATGATATCATCTATCGCTACAGGGTAGCAGCATTTGTTGATCCAGAGAATCCTTCGGCATACGCGACATCTTACACCATCCGATCTCCCTTGAGCTATGCTCCTACCGATTTGGCAGCCACCAGTACGGATACGTCAATTACACTTTACTGGCAGGACGATTGTCTGTTTGAGGAAGGTTTCATCATAGAGAGAAATAGTGGTGCTGGCTATCTGCAAATCGGTTTCTCCAACAGCAATGTAACCAGTTTTACAGATACCTCTCTCGCAGAAGGAGAGTATTACTATTATCGGGTGGCAGCTTATTCGACTACTGCAGAGCCTCAGGTCTCCGGCTATTCGTATAGTGTAGGGATATCATCACCCATTGTATTTGCACCTCAAAGTCTTTGGGCGGCAACTGTGGAAAACAGCATCATCATCCGCTGGCTGGACTATTGCTCATTTGAAGATGGATTCAGAGTTGAGCGTGATGAGGGTTCTGGTTTTGTCCTTCTGGCAACCTTAGGCGAGGATGCCACAAGCTACACTGATGATGCCATGGAGTATGGTGTCCTTTATCGATATAGAGTCTGCGCATTTGACGGATCAGAGCTTTCAAATTATTCCAATATTGCAGATCGTACCTCACCCCTGAGTTTTTCACCCTCAGCTCTTTTTGCCTACACCAGTTCAACCTCTATTGATCTGACCTGGCAGGATAACTGCATATTTGAGGATGGTTTCAGAGTTGAACGGGATCAAGGAGCTGGCTTTGTGGGAATCGACAGTGTAGGTCCAGATGTGGCTAACTATTCAGATACAGATCTGGTAGAAGGCCAGATTTACAGATATAGGGTCATCGCATTTACAGAAAACCTTGAATCCGGTTACACCTCCATTATAACTGTTGAATCACCACTCGCTTTCGCTCCCGTAAATTTCAGTGCAACTGCACAGGGTGAGAGTATAGATCTTAGCTGGACGGATAATTGTACCTTTGAAGAAGGGTTTATCGTTGAAAGGGATGGTGGGGCTGGGTTTGTGGAAATTGCAGACCTTGGCGCCAACTTCACCTTTTATTCTGATGAGGATCTGGATTACTATACGATCTACAGATATCGAGTTGCAGCATATACAGCAACAGATCAATCCTCCTATACCAGCATTGCCACAGTCCAATCACCTATGGAACTGACACCAAGCAATCTTGTAGCCAATTCATATGACACAGAGATCCAGTTGGAATGGCAGGACAATTCTCAGGTTGAAGAAGGCTTCAGAATTGAGAGGAATAGCGGAAGTGGTTGGTCGCAAATTGCAGAAACGGGCGAGGATGAGACGACCTATACGGACTACGATTTGAATTATGGAACTGAATATACTTACCGGGTCAAAGGCTTCTCGAATGGTCAGGAATCTGATTATACGAATGAGGCCACTGGAACCATTGCCTGGTTGTACGCCGAATGGGATACAATCGATGCCGGTGACTATACCATTGGACATGAGAATGTTCCTTCTGGTGTGTTTGTCCATACAATAGCTGCAGACTTTGAAATGATGCGTTATGAGGTGACCAACGCTCAGTATCTTGCCTATCTCGAGGAAGCCCTCGTTGCTGGTGATATCACCTCTGTGGACGATGGATTCCAGGACAATGTTTCTGGTGAACTTATCATAAATCTTACCATGACTGGTCAACGTATTTTGTGGGACGGCTCACAGTTCACAATTACCGAAGATTATAATTGGCACCCGGTTACTGGAGTCACCTGGTATGGTGCTGATGCATTTGCAACCCACTATGACTGGGCACTACCAACAGAAGAAGAATGGGAGGTCGCAGCCCGTGGTGTGACTCAAGCAGATTACCCCTGGGGGAATAACGATCCCACCTGTAGCCTGGCAAATTTCTCAGGTTGTACAGATGAATTGATTGAAGTCGGTCAAACAACAGGTGTAAGTCCTTTCGGTATCTATGATATGGTTGGAAACGCCTGGGAATGGACGGATTCAGATTATGATGGTGGCACATCTTACGTCCTGCGTGGTGGAAGCTGGTCAAACTATACTGACAATTTAAAAGTTTGGTATAGAACAGAAGGTGATCCAGCTGCAACGTACAGTTCAATTGGTTTTCGTTGTGTGAGGGACCTCCCTTAGTCAGCATGAATTAGGGCTTCAGCTCTATCCCAATGATTAGCCTCTGACACAGATTGTGTTGGAGGCTTTTTTATGGCAGATGACCAGCGGGTATATTTCCAAAATCCACTCAAAATTGTGACAAATAGACCAGGCAAAATCTTTTGGATGTATCCGAGGGTCACAGCTACTTTGCGCGACCTTAAAACAGCCCTTATTTGGAGACTCCACATGCACAAGAAACTGACCTCGATCCTGGCTCTAATACTAACAATGGCACTTGTTACCAGTGTAATCGGAAAGTCCCTGGCCGCTCACCATAGTAAAGATATTCTTGACAATCGTTCTACTCCAAATCTGGGATTAAAGTTGGATTTAAACCCACAATCACTCATGGAAAAGTATAGCGAGATTGAACAAACACCCGGTATAGGTCAGGACTTTAGCACAGAAATGACCTGGGAGTTGAATGATGTACTCACGGATAGTGTGGATTTTGGCTGGATGAAGGAATTTGGGTCAAATTCAATGCCCAGTATGGACCAACTCGCCGGATTGCAGATCGATGCATCTGGAAACATCTACGTTACCGGTACCAGTGATTATGATTGGCTCACCATAAAATATGATGCAACGGGAGCTCTAATCTGGAGTCAAGCGTATTCAGAATCCGGAATGATTGATACCTATGGTGAAGAGATACTGGTTGATGAAGCAGGCAATGTCTATGTCACAGGCTATCGTTGGGGACCTTTTATTGACTCAGATATCATCGTAATAAAATATGACCCCTCTGGCACCCAGGAGTGGATGCTTGAATATGATGGTGACGGCTTGAATAATGATTTTCCCACAGCCATAACCATGAGCACTGACGGGAGCATCCTGGTTGGTGGATATAGTTATAATGCAGAACTGGATGCGGACTTTCTGACAGTGAAAATCTCGCCTGCAGGGACACTGCTCTGGGATGAAATGTATAATGGAAGCGCCTTCGCCAATGATTGGGTCATTGAAATGGCTCCCGGTCTTGATGGGTCGGTCTATGTTGCAGGTGTCGCTGGTGGTGAAGAGTCAAATAATGACTATGCCATCCTCAAATACGACACCAGTGGTGCCAATATCTGGACAGCGATCATAGATGGTATAATGACTGCGGACCTTCTAAACGCTATTGCAGTAGATACAGCGGGCTCTATATATGCAACAGGTGTAAGCCAGTATTATGACTCATATCTTGATTACTACACGATAAAATTAGATTCAGCTGGGACAGAGCAATGGGTTGTACGTCAAGGGGTTACAGGTGATGGCGACAGCTGGGCATCAGATGTTATTGTGGATGACAGTCTCAACGTGACTGTCACTGGTGTGAGTTATGGTGGATTTTTGGGCTTTGACTATGTGACGGTCCGCTATGATACAGCAGGTACCAACCTATGGAACGCAAGATATTCCAGTTTACTCACTGGGGGATATGATGAAGCCACCCATTTGGCCATTGACGGTAACCATAATATTGTGGTCACCGGTGTTGTGGAATCAGACAATGGTACTGATGATATTGTCTCTGTTAAATATGACTACACAGGTACAGAACTCTGGGTGAATCAATACGTCGGGGCTGATGCTGCAGATAACTTTCCATTGCAGCTTGAACTTGATAGCTCGGGCAATATCTATCTGGGGTGCCTGGCTCTAACTGACAGTCAAGCTAGCGATTACTCTGTCGTTAAGCTTCAAGCAGATGGATCAGATGACCTTGATGTTGAATATGATGGACCCGGAACCAGCCGTGATGTTGGGTCAGTGATAGCAACAGATGGTGAAAGCAATGTCTATATCGCCGGTATGGTCAACTATCCAGATCAGACAATTGATCTTACGCTTATCAAGTATGATACAACGGGGGCGATGGACTGGTCGATCGTGTATGATGGTCCTGCAGGGGGAGATGAACTGCCCAACGATATCGCCATTGATTCAGAGGGAAATGTCATAGTAACGGGTTCCTCGGAAGGCGAGAATTCAGGCAAAGACATAATGACACTTAAGTATTCCCCAGAGGGTGATCAACTATGGGTGGCCCTCTATGATGGGCCTAGAAGTGACCATGATGAAGGAATTGTCGTAAAGGTTGGTGACGATGATCAGATTTATGTGGGGGGGTACAGCTCAGGTGAATTTACAAACCATGATTATACGACGATCAATTATGATGCATCTGGGAATGAACTGTGGGCTACAAGATATGTAGGACCCAATTATGGTACAGATGAAGTTGCAGATCTGGTGGTTGACGAAGATGGTAGTGTATATGTGACGGGTCACAGTTTCCGGATGGGTTTCAATATTGATTATACCACTATTAAGTACGATTTCCTTGGGTTTGAAGAGTGGGTCGCTCGACATAATGGTCCAACCAATGGTGATGATTATGCAACTGCAATTGACCTGGATAGAAGCGGCAATGTATTTGTGACTGGTTTCACTATCGGTGAGTCAGTAACTGCCGATATGACAACCATTAAATACTCACCAACAGGTACTGAGCTATGGGTAACTGAGTATGATGGTGCGGATGGTTATAATGATGCCGGAACCCATATTGCTGTAGATAACAGGGGCGGTGTAGCGGTGAGTGGGCTAACCCAGACCATCGCTGGATCGATGGATTTTATCACCGTGATGTACAATTCTAATGGTGAGCAGTTATGGCTTAATCTCTTTGATGGCGGTATGCATGGAGATGATCAACTTATGTCCATGGTACGGGATGGAACGGGGGCGATTTATGTTGTGGGACAAACCCTGTCTGAGCTGGGGAGCTATGATTATCAGACCATTAAATATGAAGAGAATGGTGCCATCGCCTGGATGCAGGATTTTAGTGGACCAGGTTATTCCTATGATGTGCCGCAGGATATTGCCGTGGATGCTCGAGGTACCGTCTGGGTCACAGGAACCACACATGAACTTCTCCTTGGTGATTCCGACTGGAGTAAAATTTTAACGCTTCAATATCTCCAGCCTGAGTACCCTGTTGCTGTAGATCTAGAACTACCTGAGTTATTTGTTCTGCGCCAGAACTATCCTAATCCTTTCAACCCAAGCACATCTATCAGCTTTGATGTACCAGAATTGACGTCTGTGAAACTCACTGTTTATGATATTCTTGGTCAGGAAATCGCAAATCTGGAGAACAGTCGTTTATCACCTGGCAGATATGAAACCAGCTGGAATGGAATAAATGACCGAGGACAGGCTGTTGAAGCCGGACTCTATTTTTGTAGACTGACGGCTGGATCATATAGTCAGACTATAAAGATGATTTATCTGAAATAACGCACCGACCATCCCACAAGTGTATTGAAGCTCTTCGCCCTCGAGTATCTACTCGGGGGCTTTTTCTTTCCCTTTACTACCCCATTGATACTCAGTAAATTAGTTGTCTATTGTTATAAGTCATAATATCTTAAAGCACATAAAATCACATACATATCGCGCTGAATTTATTTGAAACTCGTCCTGGGGACATCATAACCAATTAATGGGAGGGAAATGGGTATGCGTAGCTTTACAATTATCATGTTACTTGCAGGTTTTTCACTACTGGTAGCGGCTGAGACTGGTCAGTCCTCCGGATTACGTGATATGAATTACTTTAGTATGCTGGATGGTAATAACATCGAGAACTGGATGTGCAATGACGGTGCTTTTATCACCCATCGATATATCGGGAGTTCCGGTTTAACCTGGCCGGCTGGGACTGGAAAAGGTGTCATCTATGCCTCGGGACCCTGGGTGGTTGGCAAGGTCGACAACGAAATTCGTAGCGCCGCTGTAGAATTTAGCAGTGAATTATACCCTGGTCGGATTATTGATGGATTACCTGAAGATCCCTATCTTCCTTCAAACAGGATCTATAAACTGGAAGCAGGTAATACAACCTCACAGGATTATCTGGATTGGCCAGGTGATCAGGGCGCACCCGTTGATGACCTGGGGAATCCCTTTTTACTGGGTGATCAGGTTGCCTGGTGGGTGGCAAATGATGCTGATCCTAATGGACATGGCTATGTGTTTGGTACCACACCCCTTTACCTTGAGCAACAAACCTACATTTCTGTCTTTGATAAACCTGGTGTGTTCCAGGATATGATGGTTGTTGACATCACCCTCATTAATCACGGACCCACTATTGATTCAACCTATGCCGCCGTATGGTGTGATCCTGACCTGGGCAATGCCAGAGACGATTTTGTGGGATATGATGTTAATCTGGAGATGGGGTATGCCTGGAATGATGGGGTGGACGATACCTGGGGTATAGCCACACCTGCTACAGGTTGTGTCCTTCTCAGGACTCCCACTCAGAATGGAGAGGAAGTAGGAATCACTGCTTTCTCAAAATATATCAATGGGGGCGGTGACGATTGGGGAGATCCAAATTCAGCCGATGAAGCCTATAATTACATGAAGGGTTTAAATGGGATTGGTGAACCATTTATCGATCCCACAACCAATCAGGTGACCACCTTCATACATCCAGGTGACCCTGTTACTGGAACAGGCTGGATTGATCCCATGTCTCATCCTTCTGATGATCGTCGTTTTCTTATGTCAGCAGGTCCATTTGATTTTGCCGCAGGTGATACGCAGCGGATCAGCTTTGCCTACCTCATCGCACAGGGGATAAACAATATTAATAGCATCACCAAGTTGAGAACCAAGGCTATGAATCTGAGCACACTCATCCGTGAAGGAATAGCTGCCGATATTGAGGCACCTGATCTCCTCCAGCTAGGGAATTCTATGACCCTGGAATCCGCGTGGATTACCCTGGATCCCACCGTTACAGATGCCAGTCTGTTATGGACATTGGTGTCTGCACCAGATGGAAATACTGCCGCAGTTGTGAACCCAACCAACGCCAGCTGCCAGATAACCCCGGATGTGGAAGGCATTTATGAGCTAGCTCTCACAGTTACTGTTGACAATGAAACGATGACCACTGTTGGTGCACGTATCATGGTGGTTGATAATAGTCCACCTACAGCTGCAGTTTCTTTAAGTGCAGGAATGATTGTCTGGGGTGATTCACTTATCCTGGATGCTTCTGAGTCCTCTGATCCTGATGGTGATGATTTATCATTCCAATGGGTAACCCCAGATGCATGGCTCCTACGAGATCAAGGGGCTTCTGCTGCAATTTTACCGTTGAATGCAGGTTCAAAATCAGTACAACTCTATACGACTGATCCCTATTTCCAGGATGAAGTTTCGGAGACTTTCACTGTAATTCCCAAGCGGGAAGAGTTAGTCTATAATTATGAGTATCTAGATCCGGATTGGATTGGAACCTTCCTCAATCCCTATATCACCGGAGATACACTTCTGGTACCTATAAATAGTGCCGGTGTAATACGTGTATATCAACTTACTGAGGGAGGTGTGAATCAGGTTACCGATCTGGTAATCCCAAATGTCAGCAGTATTTACGGGCTTTATAATGGATATCTATATCTCAAAACCTATAATAATACCCTCAGCATCTATGCCCTTGGGACAGACTGGCAAGTAACTGAATTGAACGATGGTTACATGGGCTATAACGATGTCATGTACTTCTTAGCAGATATGACCTTGATGAAAGATTATTATGCCATCGCAAAAATGGATTTCAGCAATCCAGGATATCCAACCGAGCTGGATGTATATTTCTCTGATAATCCCATGTATGAGCTGGAAGCGACTGACTCTCACTTATTCGTACTCATCAGGAACTATAGTCTGCCCTATCCATACCCATACCAGGTAGAGGTCCTGGATCGTTCCAACTTCAATCAATTAGGGACAATGAATTTACCTGCGTCTCTTGGACATATGACCATTGAAGGAGATAAGATGTATCTGGGATCCAGGAGTACAGACTCCCTTTGGATATACAATATAGAAGACTACTCCAATCCAATTCGTCTCCATGGAGGTACCATTGAGTTGAATGATTATTGGCCATACCAGATCATAACGATTCGGCTTGAGTATCTCGAGCAAAATATGCTGGCTTTGAACACCCAAGTGGGTGTTCAAATCTGGGATGTTTCACAAAGTGCCGCTCCAGTGCGTGAAGCATCCTGGTCAGACGGATATAACAACCACTGGCTTCAGTCAGAAGACAATCAACTCTTTATGTTAGGGGGGACATATTATGAGGATACCTTCCAAATGGGAGTTACTAAAGTGTCAGTGGGACCCGTGGCCATTAAGGAAAATGTAGCTGAACAACCCAGAGCCTTTTCACTGCTACAAAATTTCCCCAATCCATTTAATCCGGTTACATCAATAAACTTTGAGTTAGAGAGAAGCACAGAGGTGTCATTAGTTATTTATGACATTCAGGGAAGAGTGGTGTCAATCCTTGAACAAGGTTTGGTTCTGCCGGGGACCCATCAAATCAAATGGAATGGGACTACAGATAGTGGAGAAAGGCTGGGGACCGGGATATACTTCTGTCGTCTCCAATCAGAAAATGACTCCCAAACCATCAAAATGGTGTATCTGAAATAAGGAAGTACTTCCTAATAGTAAATAAAGACCCCTTCACGCCTTCAAGGGTATTGACCTGGTTATTAATCGGTCAAATGATTTGTCTGGGAACAGGGATTACGCAAGAGATTGCCCCCTGTACCCAGGCAGAAGCAGATGTTCAAAATGGGATTGAAAGAAACCTTGATGAGGTCAAAACGCTTTACTCTGATCTAAATCAGGTCCAGGCTTACTACAAGTGTTATTGGGAGTTTAAAAAGAGTGGGAGACAATAGGTCCAAAGGACTCCACAGAACCAGATCCTTGAGATCTAGCTAAACAAGATATCCTGCTGGGAAATATACGCACCAAGGCAAGTCTAGATCTAATGTTTGATGCCCCTGACCAGATTGAGGCCTACAATAAATGCTATGAATCGGTTCAGGCTCAGAAGCTTAGGCAGCAAAAATCCAATACAGGTATATACTGTATCCTGGGGGCGATCGCGGTGATAGTTATGTTTTTCTCTGTCAAACACAAGATAGAGTCTTCAATAAAAATAGACTTTGATATGTAAATTCAGGCTCACCGTGCTGATCTGCATTAAACGAATGCTCATAGGGTAGAAATGATGAATATCTTAAAACAAATCATCCTCTTCCTAATTTGTGTAACTCTGCTTGCAGAGGATCTCAATACCTACCTGGGTGCTACACTGGATATGGTTAAAGAGGGTCGCTATATTGAGGCAAATCTCAGATATAAATGGTTTCATGATCATGCCCTTGAGCACAATCCATCCATGGCTGGAGTCCGACTATCCTTTGCATTGGGCTACTGGAAACAACTGGGTGATGTGTACCCGCCTGCTCTGGAAGCCATGCAACAAGTTCGTGATGAAAAGACTAGTCGCATCAGGGAAGGTGAAGGGGATTTCCGCCTGTTTCATGATGTGTACGCTCTCAATCGAACGCTGGAAGAAGACCAGAAGACCCTCGATTTGTTTTATGTTCTGGATCAAAAGCAAATCGGACTGGCGAAGCAGTGTTGGGATATCGTTGAAACGGAGATCATCAAGCGAAAAGACAAATCGCTCATCATTAAATATGCAGGGGAACCACGTCAGGCCTTTCAGGAGAATGTAACGCAATACGAAATGAACCTTGAGTTAGCAAAGACAAATCCCAATATTGGTACAGGTTTTTTGGATTTTAGTCGAACTCATTTTATTGAAGAGACTCAAATGATCATCGAGCTTGCATTGCTGTTGGATGACTATAATGCTGCTGAGGAAATACGCACTTCAGCCTATGCTGTTGTGAATGATCCCAGTCTCGCCAACCCCTTACTCAAGGAGTGACAGCTATTTTATACCTTCAGGTTTAGTTAAGGGAATAAAGGCTGGTCACATCGACATTTTCTACATCAGAATCGGATACTGTAATAGGATCTGGATCTAGATCTAATCCCTCAGGATTGATACCATGAAACCCCAACCTGTCCGTGTCTTCATCAAATTCCAGATTCCCGTTTGTATCATCGATAGCCAGTAAATAGTAGACACCCTCTTGAACATCCAGGATTGTGAATTTTCCACTATTGTCGGTGATGCTCCCATTGGCGAGGCTCAAGCCATCAGACACATCAGTTCCTTCAACCAGGAGAACCACTGCACCTGAAACGGCACTTCCATCATGGGTCACCTTTCCTGAAACATCAATGATAGCTTCATCAATCTTTTCTTCAAGGTCACAGGACATCAAACCAAACGATAGTATCAGCAGAATTGTAACAGTACTTCTAGTCATTTTAGGACTCCATTCAAATGTTTCCTAAATAGAAACAACTTATCTCTGAAATCAAAACAGATATTTAGGGGGTGGAGAAGACATGTGATCCAGGTGCGGGTCTTGAAGAAATTATGGGAGGTGCCCCTGGCGACAATGTGAACCAGGGGCGTTTGCGTTTCGTGTGAACACGCTATTTAATCAATAACATCTTCCTGCTCATGGACTGACCATTGCTGGTAAGGCGATAGATATAAGTTCCACTGGATAGCTGGGAGGCATCGAAACTCACAGTATGGACACCAGCTGTCTGGATACCATCCACCAAAGAAGCCACATGAGCGCCTCTCAAGTTGAATACATCCAATCGAGTCGGACTTGTGATCCCAATCGCGTATTGTATGGTGGTCATGGGGTTAAAAGGATTGGGGAAATTCTGAGCCAAAAGGTATGTATTGGGTGAAATGAATGTGTCTTCATCAATTCCCGTGGGTCCCAGGTATGGACCGACATATTTATATAACTTGTTGTCCATGGCTGAAGCCCATCCCAGATTTGGACTAACAAAATATGCGGGGAGTATAGGTAGATCGCCCTCGACACTGATCAACTCATTCGAATCATTTTCAAATTGAACTGATTCGCCATTTTCGTTTATAAATCCAAACCCATATGGTGATCCCTCGATGTAAAGTGGAAGACCCGCTGCAGCATACATATAGATGTTACCGTGATTCTCTGTACCTTTAACAAAGGTCAGCAAGCTGGGATAGGGTAATGATTGTGATTCGTTGAGCATATCCCAATTCATACCACCATCCACTGTTTTTGCTATCCCGGTTCCCATAAAGGGGGAAACGGCAAATCCATTCATCTCATCCCGAAAGCTTGCAAATACAGGGACAGGACCGAACCCTGGATCTGACACACTCCAGCTTGCACCTGCGTCTTGAGTGACAAACACGCGACCCTTATTGGTACAGTAGAAGAGACTTGAATCACCTGCAACCGAATAGTTTGACATCATAGGTTCTTCACCGGCCAATAGCGCTGGTAGTGCGTCTGAACTCAACGGTGTCCACAAATCACCCCCATTTGATGTAACATAAGTCTTAGCAAAATCCCCAACAGTGATTCCATTGCTCGCATCAAAAAAGTGGACGAAGTTGGAAGAGCCGGCAATGCTGGAGCTGTTTGGGTAGGCGGTTGATTGATGGATCCAACTGACACCGCCATCAGAAGTCTTATAGATTCTTCCCTGGATGGGATTACTGATATTGTTAGCCAGGGTGATCCAGGCTGTATTTCCATCAAGAGCGAAAACATTGGTCATGAAATAGTTGTCCAGACCCGTGCCTGAAATAGATCCAAAACTCCACGAAGTACCACCATCTGTCGTGTAGCTGTATCCGTTATATGCTGGTTGGTCAAACCCGCGACCACCAACAGTCCAGATTATCTCGTCATTGACAACATGGTGGTTAAACACAGTCATATCCTCAGGGTAACCTGGATCCTGGGCTTCCCAGAACGGGGAGGTTGGCACCTGTTCTTCAACCCACTTGTAAATCTTGTTGTCTGCATTTCCACACCAGCCTGTCTGAGCATTTGCCCAGAGAGCCGGTCTCAATGACAGATCATTCTGATAAAAATAACTCGCTCCAAAATCTGAGGTGAAGCCACTTCCTGGAGCGCTCGATAAATAGAGAGGTAAATCCCCGCTCCCAAACATATAGGTATTCTCGGTGCCAGTCACATGGAGCATTATGGCTGGTGTAGGCAGTGTGTGGTCTAGCATTGTCCATGTTAGACCGCCATCGATTGTCTTGGCAATTCCCGTTCCTGTGAGCGGGGCTGTTGCCACACCGGTCATTTCATCCTGGAAGGATGCAAATGTTAAGGTTTCACCAAATCCGATATCGTACGCAGCCCAGGTTGCCCCTCGATTTGTTGATTTGAAAACACGGCCCATGTTGGTAGAATAGAATATTGTGCTATCTCCAGCTACGCAATATCCTGAATTGTGTGGGTCTTCATTATCAAGAATTGAGGGCATATTCTCTGCTGCCACTCTGTTCCAGTTTTCACCACCATCTCCGGTGATATATGTTTCGCATAAATCACCAGCGGTAATTCCATCATTGGCATTAAAAAAATGGACAAAATCGGGACCATTGTGGATTCCCGGTTGGTCAGGATAAGCGCTGGCCTGATGTGTCCAGGTATCCCCAGCATCCACTGTTTTTAACATTCGTCCTCGATGAGGTGACGCAGGTGTAGTCATCAATGCCCAGGCTACGCTATCGCTCAAAGCAAACACATTGACAAATATGTATGCATCCAGATCTAAATCATCCACATTCACCACCTGATACTCCCAGGTTTCACCACCATCCGTGGTTCTGCTTAAGCCTCTGTAATGAGGGTCATCAAATGGACGACCTCCAACAGCCCAAACCGTATTTTCATCGACAACGGCGTAGTCCAGGACTTGCATATCGGCCTGTATACCAATATCCTGAGCTACCCATTCAGCGAAACTGATACTGCTAATCATCATCAGAATCACGACTCTCATCATCATTGTGTTTAAAGTTTTCACGCTTCCTCCTTGTGGTTGTGTTACTGTTTTTGTTTCCGATGCCAGTTTAGGGAACTGGTGGAATCGGAGCTAACACTGAGGTGTGAATCTTTGACACTGAGGTGATATATTGGTGCTATTTGGCTCATAAAGCCTTGAAAATGCTAGCTGGAAGGAAAAGTGGGAGGGTGTATCGAATAGCCTATGCGGCGGTGTATTTTGAGGGTGTGACACCAAACTGTTTTTTGAAGGCTCGGGCAAAATAAGAAAGATTGTTAAAACCAACCGTATACGCAATCTCTGATATGGTCCCTCCCTTTTCGGAAATCAGGACTGCTGCTCTTTTCAGTCGAATGCTCAAGACAAATTCGGTGGGTGTTAATCCAGTGATGGATTTGATCTTTTGATAAAATTGACGACGACTTAAACCGATATCGGCACTGAACTGTTCAACTGAGAATGATTCATTCTCTATATTCTCTTCAACCATATCGATGGCTTTTTGCAAGAATTGAGCATCCATGGAGGTGACTGTGATTTCGCTGGCTTCTACCTTGATGCTGTTGGAGAACCTGTCTCTCAGTTGTTGGCGCTGGTGGATGAGGTTTTGTATTCGTATCTGGAGCTCTTGGGAATCGAATGGCTTGATGAGATAATCATCAGCCCCAATTTGCAACCCTTCCAATCGATCCTCACGTTCTGCCTTAGCAGTGAGCAAGATGACAGGAATATGGCTCGTGACCTCATCCAGTTTGAGTTCACTGCAGAGTTCAAATCCATCTTTTCTGGGCATCATTAAATCACTGACGATCAGGTCGGGGAGCAACTCCCTGGCTTGCTCAACACCCATTTGACCATCGAATGCTTCCTCTATGCGGTAAGAGGGACTTAGTACATCATGAATATAGAGTCGCATATCTGTATTGTCTTCCACCACCAGAACCAGGGGTTGATCCTCTTGATCTGGAGGTCTGCTTTCCAACGCCTGTGAAAACTCCTGGGATACATTGGAACTCTCATTTTTATCCTGTATTGCAGTGTCTGAAATTTCCTCAGGTTTGAGATGTGAGGACCCCGATGGAAGGAATACCACAAACTCAGTTCCCGAGTCTACCATGCTGTTTACGCTGATATGTCCATGGTGTAAATCCACCAGTTCCTTGGTCAATGCCAACCCGATGCCACTCCCTTCATGTTCACGAGCAAGCCGGTTGTCCACCTGATGAAAGCGCTGGAATATCCGCTCAAGATCTTCACCTGGAATACCGATTCCAGAATCAATGATCTGGATCATGACACCTTCCTGATCCTCTTGACTCCCTTTAGAGATTTTGACTTCAACCTTGCCGGGAGCGGGGGTAAACTTGAATGCGTTGGAGAGTAGATTGGAAAAAATATTTTCAGCCTTATCCCAATCAAAATACAGATCTATAACTTCTGACTCTGACTGGAAGTCTATCCTAACACCCTTCTGTTCAGCTAGGGAGTGAAATGACATGAGGATACCTCTGATGAACTTGACGATATCGTGTTCACTGGCTTGAAGTTTAAGCTCATGGGCTTCAAGTTTGGAGATATCCAGCAATTGGTTGATGAGTTTCAGTAAACGAGATGCGTTGCGATACATGATGTTTAAGCTCTTGTTGAGTTGGCCATCGCGGGTCTCATCGAGGAGTTTTTTCAGCGGACCGATAATGAGGGTCAGAGGTGTTCTGAATTCATGAGAGATATTGGTAAAGAAGTTGGATTTGAGGCGATCAACCTCCTCACGCTCCTTCAGTTTTGTGGCTTCAAGTTTGACTCTGTTTTTCAAGTTCAATCTATTTAATTCATATATCCTTAGGACCCATAATATGCCAAGGGAAACAACAACGTACATCACATACGCCCACCAGGTCCGCCACCAGGGTGGAGAAATGACGATAACCACTTCAGCAGGGTCAGGATTCCATACACCATCTCGGTTGCTACCCTTAACTTTGAAAACATAGGTGCCAGGATCTAGATTTGTGTACTCAGCAATATTGTCCGGACTTGGAGAACGCCATGAATGATCATAGTTTTCCAGTAAATGTGAATAAAGATTTCTCTCTGGAAGACTGAAATCCAATGCAGCAAAGGAGATGGAGAAGTCATTTTCATCATACTTCAAATTTATCTGCTCCGCCACCACAATATTAGTCTGGTAGCCCTCCAGGTCACCGACTTTGAGTGACTTTCCGGAAATCATAAAATCGGTGAGGACAATAGGCGGGATAAATGGATGGTCCTGAATACTGTCCGGGTGGAATACGTTAAATCCATATTGTCCTCCGAACATAAGCTCATCGGTTGAACACTTGTGGGAAGCAAGATAGCGAAATTCATTATTCTGTAATCCATCTTCCTCAAAATAGTGCTTAAAGGTGTTATGGTCTGGATTGAATTTGGTTAAACCACGATGAGAACTAATCCACAGATTTCCGGAGTCATCATGTTCAATAGACTGAATAGCATTGTGGAGGAGCCCCTCTCCTTCAGTGATCTGTCTGACCACGGTTTCAGATGCTATATCAAATTCAAACAAACCTTCATTATCACGTGTAAACCAAAGTCGATTTGCATCATCAATGAGGGGGTGCATGGCCGACAATCTTTGCCCTTTGTGCTCTAAAAATCCTTTCAGGAGTCGGTTTGAGGTATCGAATTTAATCAATCCCATGGCAAAGGTACCAATCCAGAAATTGCCAGATGCATCCTCGCGAATTTTGGATGCGCTTAATCCGCCATACCAATTTTTGTTGTCCTGAAATTCTGTATAGCGGGTAAAACTTTCTGCCATCGGGTCATATTTGTTTAGCGTGTTGTTGAACACCCAGATTTGACCTTTACTATCTTCGAAGATGCCATTCATTGCATCGCTGGATACACTGGAATTGTCATTCGAGTTGTGATAGAATTCACGAAAGGTCCTTTGATTCAAATCGTAGTAGAATAGACCACCCAGACGGGCTACCCACAGTCTTGATTGATTATCTATCTCGAGATCAGTGATATATTCTTTAACAGACCATGTATTTTTAAGGTCTGGAATCTTGACATGGGAAAATGTTCTGGTTGATCTATCCACATGAAACAGACCTCCTAATTCCCCAGCAATCCAGAAATTCCCCTGATCATCCTCCTCAAAGGCCTGAATGTATTTTCCATAAGAACTTCTGGGTTCATGAGCCGGCTGTGCGTACAATGGGAATTGGGATATGCCCGGGTCTAGCTTGAATAATCCCTCGTCCATACTACCTCTCCAGATTAAACCAGCGTTGTCTACAAACAGAGTACTGGCACTCTTACTTGTGGGCTTGAATCGCTGGCTGAAGGTTTTTGACCGTGGATCGAGGTGCTCGACGAATCCTTCCAGGCGAGATATCCATAAACTTCCATCCGGGTTTAAGACAAGGCCGTTCACATTGTCTCCATACAGACGACTATGGTTCGCATCAGGATGTATGAACTGAGTGAATCTTTCTGTTTCTCGGTTGAAATGATTCAGACCACGGTCTGTTCCTACCCACAGATTTCCATCTGAATCTTCAACCAATTTTCCGACAAAATTACTTGAAATTGAGTTTTCATTATGGTCCTGGTAGGCATACTGCTTCACTGCCCCGGACCTGGTATTTATACAGTAGAGACCTCCACGTTTGGTAGCCAACCACATCTCATCATCAATGTGCAGCAGTCCTTCTGGATAGCCACTAATATCAGTGAATCTTAAAGGGTATGTATTCGCCCTGACATGGACAGATTCATTCTCTTTAAGCGTGATCCCTGATTTAATCAGATCGAGTCTGAAGGTGATTAAGATTTGATCAATGGACTCCTCAGGTGGTTCTGTACTGGATAGCGGGGGTGAATTGAATTCATTAAAAATATCTATATCGGTGATAATGTTGTTCTTATTCAAAACCAATTCTCGAAGTCGGGGGCGCCCGGATTCATCAGGGGTGTGTTCTTTATGATGATTCCTGTCAGAAGTTTTCAGGGAATAAGTATACAGTAATGTGTCGGGTTGATGGATTGGATTCAACTTGAGCTGTTTCTCAAAAATCCCATCTCCATCTGGATCAGTCATCATACCATCATCGGGAGCGGACATCCCTTCTATGGATTCTATCATTGGTTGAAACACACCTGATTCCTGGTCAAATCTGAAAATACCTACATTGGGAGCACAAATCCAGAGATGTCCCTGATTGTCTTGGGAAATGGATGTTACAGGTTTTCTGTATTTCTTCTCAGGAAAAAATGGATAGTTAATAAATTGATCATTTCGACGGTCATATCTTGATAGGTATGAATCGCTCCCGATCCAAAAGTTATGTTGGGAATCCTCAAACAATCCATATACGTTTTTATTGGGGAAGCTGGTAGAGTCATTTGGGTTGTGTTGGTATGCTTTAAATTCAACACCATCATAGCGATGAAGTCCATCACCTGTTCCTAACCAGATGATTCCCTGGTAATCCTGGTATATTGAGAAAATTGTATTGTCTGCCAGTCCATCAGAGGCGTTGTATCTTGTGACTTTATACTCATTATGCTGACTCTGTAGCGGCGATGCAATTAGCAGTAAACACAAGTATATGAGGGAAGGTTTTCTCCTCGTGATATTCTTGAGAGTCATTGATTCAAATATTATCTGAATCTGATGCACTTATCTATCCCTTTTGAATCTATATGTGATTATCTTTGTTACTATTGATACCCGTTGTCCTAAAGTAAACCGGTTTGTATCTTTCTGAATTAAAAAAGAGAGATGAATAATCACAAATTATCAGGTGAATCTATTTCAGATTATGCCAGAGGGAGATCACACGATGGATAAAAAAAATGATGCTAGAAAAGCAAGTGACCGACGTTCAAATGATCGCAGGGTTAAAAATGTGCCTGTGGCTGTGGAGAGACGTGTAGCCAATGATCGCAGAACGGGTCGTGATCGCAGACACGATTCAGCATGAACCTGTCCAGCTTGCTACCCAAATTTATCCCTGTTGTTACCATGGGACTCGGCTGTATGGTAGGAGTGAGTTGTCAACCTAATGTGAAAAATATTGTTATGGATGAACAGGAAATGTTGGCATTTCATCACTCCATTCTCACCATCGATTCTCATGTGGATACGCCTTTGCGAATCAAGTATGGGGGTATCAAGCTGGGTGATAAGTATGATCCACATGAAATAAAAAGTAAGCTTGATCTTCCCAGAATGAAGGAAGGGGGGATGGATGCAGCCTTTTTTGCAGTCTGGACACCCCAGGGGGTTAGGAATGATTCAGGTCATGCAGCCATCAAGAAGAAAGCCCTTGGTATTATTGATCAAGTTGAGTCAGAGCTTAAAAACTATCCAGAGCAGGTGAGTCTTGCCCTTAGGGCATCAGACGCGAGCAAAATTGCTTCCCAACAAAAGCATGCAATTTATCTGGGGATGGAGAATGGTTATCCCGTTGGGACTGAGATAGACAATTTAAACCACTTCTATGATCGCGGTATCCGGTATATCACGTTATGCCATACATCCAATAATGATATCTGCGATTCATCCAACGATAGCACTGAATATGGGGGGCTTAGCCCCTTTGGTTTTGAGGTTGTCAAGCGCATGAATCAGTTGGGTATGATGGTGGACATATCCCATGTTTCTGATGCCACAGTCGAAGATGTGCTTGCTACGTCTAAAACACCTGTCATTGCATCTCATTCCTGTTCAAAAGCCATGTGTGATAATCCGCGCAATATCAGCGACGATCTGTTAGTGAAGATTGCTGCCAATGGAGGCGTGGTTCAGATGTGTCTATATAGTGAATACATCCTTCCAGATCCTCCGAATCCTGACCGCGATTCAGCGCGAGCCGCCCTTAAAGAAAAATGGGGTGACCCCTACAAGCTCAAGGGTGAAGCCCTACTGGAATACCGAGCAGAAAAAAGTGTGATGAACCGGAAACACCCACAGATCCTACCTGCTGTAACGGATGCCGTCGATCATATTGATCATATGGTCAAGGTGATGGGCATTGATCACGTGGGGATCGGTACTGACTTTGATGGCGGGGCAGCCCTGTCTGACTGTTATGATGTCACTGAACTACCAAACATTACAGTCGAATTATTCAATCGTGGATACTCCAGGGAAGAAATTGAAAAAATCTGGAGCGGCAATCTACTACGGGTATTCAACACAGTAGAGCAATACGCTCAATCCCAATAGATAAATAACGAATTGAGATAGGCTCACACCCCTCAATAAAATTCATTCGCACTTGACTTGGATTGTAAATATGATAATATGTATCATAAAAATCTATATCAAAGAATAACAAGTGATTGTACGGGGTATTCATGAACGAATTAATCTTTAGACCTATTCTTTTTCTTATCATATTCTCTAGCTCGATAACCTTTATTTATGCATCCGCTCCACCGGTTGTACCTGGGACTGTTATGGTCAAATCACATCCCGGTGTGAGTTTAAATTCGGCAATCACTCAGTTGGTAGATCATGATCAAATACCCTGGCTTCAGAATATGAAAATTATGGATATTGAGCAGGCGTACCACATTCCCCTCAAATACACGCAACCTGGAGCTGAGGGTTTGCGACGAGTTTATAGAATCTCCTATGCCGGCGGTCAGAGACCTCATCAAGCTGCCTCACGAATGAATCGTCTGGCATTTGTGGAATATGCAGAACCAAAATACACCCACGACCTCCATGACTTGCCCAATGATGCGTTTTATTCTGGACAATCTCAGTTTGCACAGATCAGAGCGCCTGAGGCGTGGGATATCATTAAGGGTGACTCAGGCAATGTGGTGGTGGCAGTTGTCGACGGAGGAACTGATTGGAATCATATTGATCTTATCAATAATGTCTGGACCAACCCTGGTGAAATTCCAGGCAATGGGATAGATGATGATCAAAATGGATTTGTCGATGATATTCGAGGTTGGAACTTTGCAAACAATTCAAATAATCCTGATGGTCTTGACAACCAGGGTTGGAATACTAGCCACGGGACCAGAGTGGCTGGTGTGGTTGCCGCAAGAACCAATAACAACCGCGGTGTTGCCAGTATAAGCTGGAATGCCAAAGTGATGCCCATGAATGCTGCGAATCCGGCATTTGATGCAAACCTGAGCTGGCCTTATGAGTCTATACTTTATGCAGCTCATAACGGTGCACATGTCATAACAAACAGTTGGGGAAGGCGCGGGGGATATTCTCAATTGGAGCAGGAGATTGTAGACTATGTAACGGGTCTGGGAGTTATGCTGCTTTCCTCAGCCAATAATATCAACCAGAATAATGATTTCAATCCCTTGTATCCAGCCAATTATCGCAATGTGATGGCTGTGGGTGGAACTGAACAGGGAAGTTATCAGCGTTGGGGAAACTCCTGTTTCGGCGCAAGTGTCGATGTGTTCGCACCTGCCAATAATTGGGCAGTCATATTGCCCGGTGGATCATATGCTGGGGGTGGACATAATGGCACATCCTTTTCCACACCGCTCACAGCAGGTCTTGCAGCTCTGGTTCTGACACAGAATCCTGACTGGACTGGAAAAATGGCTGCTGAGCAGATCAGGGTCACATCTGACAATATGGATGCTGCAAATCCTGGTTTCGAGGGCTTGCTTGGTCATGGTCGAATCAACGCATTCCGAGCACTCACCGAATTTGATCATCCTGCCGTCCGTGTGACAGGAACAAGGATTGAGGAGTGTAGTGATGGATTCTGTTTTCAGGCAGGTGATACCCTTACCCTTGTAGTTGAGTTGACAAATATTCTTGCCGATGTGAGTAATGTGACCGCAACGCTGTCTTCCGCACATGGTGATGCAACGGTGTTTGAAAATATCGCTACCATCACATCCATTGAGAGTAATGAGTCATTAGAAATTAGTTTTGAAGTCATTCTGGATGAGGATGCAAGAACAGATGCCTGGATTCCATTCCACCTTGACCTTGTAAACGATGATGGCTACTCAGATAGAGACTATTTTCAGCAGCAGGTTGATGGCTCCGCTACGCGATCCATTGATACTGGGATCATCGAGACATCAGTTAGTGCTGATGGGAATTTGGGGTGGTCTGAGTTCCGTGGCTCTGATGGAGTGGGGTTTATATATGCGGGAAGTGATATGTTGAACGAAGCCGGATTACTGTTGGGAGCCAGCCCAGATCGAGTCTCTGATTGTATCCGGGGAACTGAGGCAGGCGTTCAGGAGAATGATTTTCGTCCCATAGCTGGTATTGACCAAGATGAGCTTCATCCCATGTTTGATCAACAGTTTTACCTTGTTATGGATGATCTCAATGCAGAATCTCCCCTGGGGGTGATCATTGAGCAGGAAATCATCACAGGTGCCTCGGAACTAACCATATTCAATCAAGGGCTGATCCTTTTTTCACACTATACAATCCGACAGACTCTGTGATCCACAATCTTCACTTCGGATTATTCTCTGATTGGAATATTAACACCGACAATCTTGACTATGTGAGGCTGGATCAAAATCGCCGAATGGCATATATGCAAAACGACTCATTGAATTCAGATAAGTATGCTGCAGTGAAATTGATGAACAGAAGTGGTGATTTTTCTATGAAAACGTTTGACAATTCAGTTGATCTAGTCAACGGTTTTAGTGAAACGGACAAATGGGCTGCATTGAGTGGCGGGGTTGAATCAGCAATCCTTAATGATGTAGACGCCTCTATCATGGTTTCCATCGGGAGTTTTGATTTAGCACCCCATACGCAACGAAGATTGGGCTTTTTCATGTTTGCTGCAAACAGCCTGGATCAGCTCACTGGAACTGCAGATGCCGCTCAAGGGCTCTGGGATGGGATCTATCCCGAGGAATATGCCAATCTTGATCCAGTAATAGCTCCATTAAACATGCAGTTAAGCCAGAACTATCCAAATCCTTTCAACCCCTCAACCTCGATTAAATATTCCCTCACTGCAGCCAATCACGTGAACCTGACTGTGTATGATGTGACTGGGCGAGTGGTTCGGGTGCTTGAGAACAGGTTTTCACTGGCTGGACAACACACCTCGATCTGGTTTGGTGATGATGATCTGGGTAATCAGGTTCCCGCTGGAATTTATTTCTGCGAACTCGAGGTTGGTACTGAATCTCAATCGATAAAAATGCTTTACCTGGAATAGTTGGGAATTCTGATCTCCCGATTGTTGGAGGAGACTTCGATTACTATGACTTTCGCAAGCCATAATTCAGGTAATTAGGGTTAATCGAGAAGTGTTGATCTGAATAGGGTTTTCGTTCCCGAATCATGGCACAGATGATTTTGAGTAATTTATTAGCGACATTATTATAGATTA
>JAERTJ010000147.1 GCA_016844945.1 Fidelibacterota bacterium
GAACATTGAACACTGTACAAACGTCAGGGTTAGAGCCAATACCAGTACTTGTAAGCTGTATCGCTTCATACGCAGCCTCTTCCGACTTTACATCGCTTCCAATTGTTATGCGGAGTGTAACCTGTCCTGCACCGCATTCGTGAAGAATTTAGGGAGCTGACAAAATCTTGTCAAGAAAATACAACTGTTTTTTAGGCACTTAAAGGAACCACTTAAGAAAATGCTTTAAGTGATACTATATATTGTGGTTTTAAATGAGAGAGTTTCCGTATATTGTGTAAAAAAAGAGTCAAAAAGTGAGGTTTCGGACAAAAAAATCAAGGGTTTAAGTGATTATTTTTATTTTTTAGCGAAATTTTTGCCAGGGCGAGGCTAGGCGACGAATCCAGCAAATATGGTATGGAAAGCAGTGCTTTTCGATAGGGTTGCCATGAGGCGGTATTTACTGCTGCCTCAAGCGTAAGCCACTGAAAGTCATCATGTTCGTGGTTTAGCAGAGGAGGTTCAAAGGAGACTTCAGCGATAAATGCAGGGACATGGATGACCTCATCTGTGGTATGCAGGTAGTAGGTGGAGACATGATCCAGAGCATAAAAATTGACCGGATCGTATCCCGTTTCTTCATTGAGTTCACGCAGACCTGCCTGCCAGGCCTTCTCTCCTGATTTGATCTTTCCTGCAACAGGTTGCCAGATACCTGGAAAGGTATTGTTAGGTGCGCGTCGCAAGAGGAGAAATTGGAGACCTTCAGGAGTGTGTGCGAACGGGAAAACATCTACATGTTTCATATTAACTCCTTTCCTGGCATGCGCGGATTCGAATCCGTGCTTGGGGATGTGACCATCGTTTTTTGGAAAATGGAAACAGAGGGACCGAGGATTTCCAGTGTCGCTCCCCACCGATCTGCTAGCCAGTTCATGGTTTTGGGCGAAAAGAAAATGACATGGGTTTCATCTTTAATATAATGCCACTTAGCAAAATTGACTTCATCATCTCGCATACTGGTCATGATACCCATATATCCATCTCGTTTTAGTACTGACCAGAGACGATCAAGTTCTTCAATTGGCTTGTGGAGGTGCTCGAGAACTTCTGAGGCTGTAATAAAGTCATACTCAATATTGAAGACATCCAGATCGGAGGCATAAAAGAAATCATAGATAGACATTACATGTCCCTGCTCTTCAAACATCATTTTTAGGAGTGGACCGGGACCTGAACCAAAGTCAAGTCCATAAGAACCAGGTGTAATTCGCTCGAGCATCGGTGTCCACAGCTTTTGAAGGAATTTCCGATAGCCTGGGTCCAGCACATCGTTTTCATGGAACTCATAGCGTTTAAATTCTTCATCTTGGCTCAGCCACGAATCAGGATGAGCAAAAACCAGATCACACACTGGACAAATCAGATATTCACGATACTTATCTCTGTGAAAATGCTGGATCTTATTTGTTGAGCAGAGGGGGCAGGGTGGATGTTGTTCTTGAGTGTTCATTATGAATCAGTCTACTCTGTGATTTGTGTGAGGTGAAGTTTTGGGCTAAAGCCCGTTTCCCTTATTAAACAATTACCCCGCCTTAAAAGGCGGGGTAATTAATGTCAGAGTCTATTGGGTGAGATTAGAATGGAAGGGGCTCATCATCATCCCCACCAAAGGGGTTTCCGCCTGGGGCTGATCCACCTGAGGGACCTCCGGAAGGTGCACCACCACTATAACCGCCACTATTCTGCTGAGGACGAGCACCGCCCTGTGCGCCGCCACCGCCACCAAGCGGGGTTACGGTCAAGGCTACGATTTCAGTGGTATACTTTTTAACGCCATCACGATCTTCCCAGGAGCGTGTCTGGATACGACCTTCAACATAAATCAAAGCGCCTTTGTCTAGATAGTTCGCAACAAATTCAGCAGTCTTCCCAAAGACCACAACGCGGTGCCATTCTGTGGAATCGATATTATTCCCGCTGGCATCCCGACGGGTTTCGTTTGTCGCAATGGTGATATTGGTTACAGCAGTTTGTGCTGGTGTATACTTTAGTTCGGGTTTCTGGCCCATGCGACCTACAATGATCGCTTTATTGACACTATTCTTTTGCATGTTTCCTCCACTTGACCCTGCAGGGTCGTTCAATTCTATCGATTAATCTAATTTATTACAGGCATCCCTCTGACCCATTTCTCAACGTCAGTGAGTATCCAGCCTTGAATTCTATAGCCACGATGTTTTAATGCGATGGCCTCCCAAACGCCCCCCTCAACTTTCACCCAGGGTTCATCAAACTTGCTGAGATCCTCATCATCGCCCTGGACAACAATAATGCCTTCATCACCTTCATAGACTGAGGACATGTCAGGAAAACGTGGACCCAGATTCAAATCAACCGGTCCGATGAGTGGGTTCTGTTTTGTCAGATTCAAATGATCCACCACAGGTTGATTCTCCTGTTTTCCATCGGGATTGTAAAAAACCATCCATGCCTCACGCTTGCTCTGTTTTTCTAATGAAGCAATTGCATTCTGACAACCCTCAATTGTTTTTGAAAATGGCAGAACGATGAGGTGAGGTGATGAACCTTGCAACTCCCCGAGAAATTTGGGGTCACAGAAAATAATGGGTGAAGATGTCATTCGTTGGGAGAGGTCACAGGTTCATCAATCTGGATTTCAGAGGTCTCATCCTCAGAGTCCTCCTGCGATAAATCCTCTACAACCAGGTCTGACTGGGAGAAATCAACAATCCGCTCATCTTTTAAAGTGGGTGTCCCCAATAAAGCCTCTTCCTTGTCTTTTTCAGTAAAGACTTCATCAAGCACTTCCAGATTGGACCGTAATACATGCTTAAGCTTGATAAGAATGGAATCGCGAGTGGATATTAACTCACGTATATCATTTTGGATTTGAGATAAATCTTCTTTGGCTGAGTGAAGCAGGGCATTTTTGTCAGTATTCGCCTTGCGAATGATGTTGTCTGCTTCCTTTTGTGCATTCTTCAAGGTATCCTGGGCTGTCTTCTGTGCCAGCAGCAGTGTTTCCTTTAAGCCCTCCTCAACATTTTTATATGTTTTAATAGCCAGGCGCGCTTCCTTATTCTCAACATGGAGCTCATTGGATTCGCGAATCAAGGTTTCCAATTCTTCCGCCACATCATCTTGAAATTGATGAACCTGATCCTTGCTATAGCCTAGAGGAGCTTGCTTGAATTCGTATTCTCTGATTTCCTGAGGTGTTTTTCGTCCCATAATCGCAGATCCTCCCTTAGTACTCCCTTGCTCCAAAAATAGCTGTACCCACCCGTATGTGGGTTGCCCCCTCTTCAATGGCGATTTCAAAATCACTGGACATTCCCATTGAAAGTATGGCGAATCCATCTTGAATGCCTACATGTCGTTCGACTTGATCAGAGATAAGTTTCATTTCCCTAAAAGACTGTCGGATATGATCCCTATCCGATGTCAGGGGACCAATCGTCATCAAGCCTTGAAACGCCAGGTTGGGTTTCTCGAAGCAATAGGAAGCCAGCTCGATAGCTTCAGTGGGTTCAACGCCTTCTTTATTGCTTTCACCAGAGATATTAATCTCCACGAGAACGGGAATTTTAATATCCAGATTTCCAAAGCGAGTGTCCACAGCATCAGCGATGCGTGTGGAGTCTATGGTATGTATAATATCCACTTTACCAGGAAGGTATTTCACCTTATTGCTTTGCAGGTGTCCAATAAAATGTCGAGTAATTCCATCTGGATTGAAGCCTGGGAACTTATCTCTAACTTCCTGTGCACGGTTTTCACCGAAATCCCGAAGACCAGCATCATAGGCAAACTGCATATCCGCGATGGGTTTGCGCTTACTCACGCCAATCAGGGTGATCTCATCTACGGCCCGGCCAACTCGGATGGCAGCGCTGGCTACCTGTTCCTGAACAAGGCTGAGCCGTTCTTCAAAAGTGGATGTGCTCATGGAGCCTTCCTGTTAGGCTTCTGGTGCTGCCCCTTCATCAAAAATATCCTTCTGCTCAACTTCAGGTGTCTCGCCTTCAGCCACTTCAGTTTCAGCCGGATCCTTTTCTTCCTGAACTCGAGTTACAGCAGCAATGGAGTCACCATCATCTAAACGTATCAGTTTGACACCTTGAGTGTTGCGACCAATACTGCGAATCGAAGACACGGGTTGACGAATCAATACACCACGGCTGGTGATAATCATGAGATCGTCATTGTCAACAACCTCCAGGAGTGAAACCATTTCCCCAACCTTTGGTGTGGTTTTGATGGTTATAATACCTTTTCCAGCACGATTCTGGACACGATAATTGATAACCTCAGTACGTTTTCCAAAACCATGTTCAGAAACGGCAAGGACAGTTCCTTCACGACGAACAACGATCATTCCTACAACCTGATCATCATCACCCTTTAGTTCGATTCCCTTGACGCCCATGGTTTTTCGTCCAGTAGGTCGAATATTGGTTTCACTAAACCGGATAGACATACCATTTCGAGTTCCCAAGATAATATCATTTTCACCTGAGGTGATCTGAGCATCAATAAGATGGTCATCATCACGGATATCAATGGCAAAAATACCACCCTTCATTGGCCGACTATAAGCGGTAAGAGCTGTTTTCTTGACCAGACCTTTGGCGGTTGCCATGGTAATGAATAAGTCCTCGGCATAATCACGGACAGCGATATATGCCTTCACAGACTCGCCTTGATCAACACGTAGGAGGTTAATTAAAGCTCGACCACGTGTTGCTTTACCAGCCTGTGGAATTTCATGGACTCTCAACCAATGACATTTTCCTCTGTCAGTAAAAAAGAGGATGTAATCATGTGTTGATGCCGTAAACAGGTGTTCAATAAAGTCTTCATCACGAGCTTTTGCGCCAGCAGACCCTCGTCCACCACGGTTTTGACGACGATAACCACTCACAGGGTAACGTTTGATGAAGCCGTTATGGGTAATGGTAATAACCATATCCTCTTCAGCAATCATGTCTTCAATTGTGAAGTCCTTGGCATCAAAAACAATCTCTGTACGACGATCATCACCATAACGATCCTGAACTTCTCTCAGTTCCGTTTTGATAATCTCCATACGTAGACCACGGTTGTTGAGAATTTCGTTAAGACGTGCAATGAGTTTTAACACTTCAGTATATTCATCAATAATCTTTTGACGTTCCAGACCAGTAAGCTTCTGTAAACGCATATCCAGAATAGCTTGTGCCTGAATCTCAGACAGACCAAACTTGGATACCAGGGAAGCCTTGGCTTCGGGTGGGTTTTTAGAACCACGGATGGTTTTAATCACCGCATCCAGATTATCCAGGGCAATCTTAAGCCCCTCCAAAATGTGTGCTCTGGCTTCAGCTTCTTTTAGCTCATACTGAGTACGCTTCACCACTACTTCATGGCGGAATTTGATGAATTCATTGATGACTTCTGGTAGGGTCAGAACCTTTGGCAAACCATCTACCAGCGCCAACATGATGACACCGAAAGTTTCCTGCATTTGGGTGTGTTTGTAAAGCATGTTGAGAACAACCTCAGGTACGATGTCTCTTTTGAGTTCGATAACCAGGCGAATTCCATCTTTGTCAGACTCATCTCGAATATCAGAGATACCTTCAACCTTTTTAGTACGAACCAGCATGACAATTTTCTCAATTAGAGAAGATTTGTTCACCTGATAAGGGATCTCAGAAATGATAAGGCTATAGCGACCATTTTTACGTTCTTCGATATTAGCACGGGCACGAACAGTGATTTTACCACGACCTGTTTCGTAGGCTTCCCGAATTCCAGAGGCTCCATAAATAATGGCAGCAGTTGGAAAGTCAGGTCCCTTGATATGTTCCATCAACTCAGGAACAGTGATCTCAGGGTTGTCAATCTGGGCCACAATAGCATCGACTACTTCGTTCATGTTGTGAGGAGGAATGTTGGTAGCCATACCCACAGCAATACCACTTGAGCCATTCAGAAGCAGGTTTGGAATCACGGCTGCTAGAACCGATGGTTCATTAAGGCTTTCATCAAAATTGGGAGTGAATTTAACGGTCTCTTTTTCCAGGTCCTTGAGCATTTCACTAGCAATACGCTTCATGCGAGCTTCTGTATAACGCATAGCTGCGGCACTGTCACCGTCAATTGAACCAAAGTTACCCTGACCATCCACCAGCGGATATCGTAGGGAAAATTCCTGGGTCATACGTACCATGGAATCATACACAGCAGAATCACCATGAGGGTGATACTTACCCATAACGTCTCCAACGATACGTGCGCTTTTACGATAGGCGCGATTGTAGCCAACACCCAGTTCCATCATTCCATACAGGATTCGGCGGTGGACTGGTTTTAGACCGTCCCTTACATCAGGTAGGGCTCGTGATACAATTACCGACATGGAATAATCCATATAGGACTTTTTCATTTCCTCTTCGATCGATGTGTTCAGGATGTTTTGTCTCTGAATCTCCAACTCAATACCTCTTTATTCTAGTTCTTTCAAATTCTTTTTATTTAATGAATGTCACCCTTCGAGAGCCTGAGGGAGACACATATCGCGTCTTGCTGAGGCTCTCGATGCAGAGTGTCATTACCTATGCATCAATATTTGTTACATATTTAGCATGAGACTGGATGAACTCACGACGGGGTTCAACCACATCTCCCATGAGCGTTGAGAAAATTCGGTCTGCAGCGGCAGCATCATCTAGGTTCACACGCATCATGGTTCTGGTTTCAGGATCCATGGTGGTGTTCCATAGCTGATCTGGATTCATTTCTCCCAGACCTTTATAGCGCTGGATTTTTGCTCGGTTTGGATCACCGCCTTCAGTCATCTGCTTGATGGCAAAGTCACGTTCATCATCATCAAAACAGTATTTCTCTTTTTTACCCACACTCACGCGGTACAGCGGTGGCATGGCGATATATACATAGCCGTTGATAATCAACTCAGGCAAATATCTGAAGAGAAAAGTCAACAGAAGCGTACGAATGTGAGCCCCATCAACATCGGCATCAGTCATAATGACAATTTTGTGATAGCGCAGCTTTTCGAGATCAAAATCTTCCTTGAAACCAGTACCGAAGGCTGTAATCATCATCCTGATTTCATT
This sequence comes from Fidelibacterota bacterium, assembly GCA_016844945.1. GTDB lineage: Bacteria > Fidelibacterota > UBA8477 > UBA8477 > JABMPR01 > JABMPR01. Next base: position 7,128 of record JAERTJ010000147.1, read on the forward strand.
ATTCCCCAAAATCTTATCAATCCGGGCTTTTTCTGAGTTGATGATTTTACCACGTAACGGCAGGATTGCCTGATAACGGCGATCACGCCCCTGTTTGGCAGAGCCACCAGCAGAATCTCCCTCAACCAGGTAGATTTCGCAAAGGGATGGATCTTTGGTTGAACAGTCAGCCAGCTTACCGGGTAGATCGCCACTTTCTAGAGCACTTTTACGTCGCGTTAACTCACGCGCCTTACGGGCGGCATCCCTGGCCTGAGCTGCCATGAGGCTTTTTTCAATCACTCGTTTTGCGATGGCTGGATGCTGTTCCATAAACTCATTGAGCTGATCGCTGACAAATGAATCCACGATACCCTTGATATCACCATTACCCAGTTTGGTTTTGGTCTGTCCCTCAAATTGGGGCTCAGCAACCTTGATGGAAATAACAGCCGTGAGTCCTTCACGGACATCATCACCACTCAGGGTAGCGTTGGTCTTTTTGAACAGATTATTTCGCTGGGCATAGTTGTTCAGTGTCCTGGTCAATGCTGTTCTTAGACCCGAGAGATGGGTTCCACCTTCAATGGTGTTAATGTTATTTACATAGCTGAGGATATTCTCGCTATAACTATCATTGTACTGAAAAGCGATATCTATGGGGACATCGTCTTTCTCACCTTCAAATGCAACAACCTGGGGATGAATCGCGTGTTTATTCTCATTGAGGTAATCAATAAACTGCTTGAGTCCACCTTTGTACAAATAGTCCTCTGAACGCATATTTTCATCTTCACGTTCATCGACCATCTTGATACTTAAGCCCTTGTTCAGGAAGGCTAGTTCGCGAATTCGATCTTCCAGAACATCCCAATCAAAAATATGGTGTGAGAAAATATCATCATCGGCTTTAAATGTGACTTTAGTACCACGTTTTTTGGTCTTACCAGTAATTTTCATGCCCTCGGTCATGATGCCGCCTGCAAAACTGACTTCGTGTACTTTCTTATCACGATAGACTTCTACAGTCAGCCATTCAGCCAATGCATTTACAACCGATACACCCACACCGTGGAGACCACCAGAAACCTTGTAGGAATCTTTATCGAATTTTCCACCAGCATGAAGAGAAGTCATAACAACTTCAACAGCAGGTCGACCTTCATCTTTATGCATGTCAACTGGAATACCACGACCGTTATCTTCAACGGTTATGGTTTCCCCTTTGCCGATGGTTACTGTAATGGTATCGCAATGGCCAGCGAGGGCCTCATCAATTGAGTTATCAACCACCTCATAGACCAGGTGATGAAGACCACGTTTACCAACATCACCAATATACATGGCGGGTCGCTTACGAACGGCTTCCAGACCCTTGAGAACGGTGATGCTTTCAGCACTATAGCCTTTTGCTGCGGGATTTGTTTGATTGTCACTCATGTAAACTTGATATCCTTAACTACGTTTTTTGCTAACTTCTCATTAACACTATTTATCAAATTACTCTTCATAAATACGAGTTCATTGCGCCATACCGGTGAACTTACTTTGATATGCAAGACGCCATTTTCGATGCGCTCTGCTTCACTGATTTGAGCAATACGCTCCCCGACGATTTCTGACCAGCGGGAGACTGCCATATTCTGCTGGATCGTTTTATTAATACCCAGGTCATGAAAGAGCTGGGTAAAAACATTTCCGATGACCTGTGCCTTAGCCATTGACCTGAATCTTTCCAGCATCAATGATTTGCAGTGTATCACCTTCCAGCTCCAGACCGTGGTGCCTCAAATCAGCCAGGTCAGTCGCCGTAATAAATATTTGATGTCCACCCCTGAGACTTTCAACAATCATGGTGCTCCGCTTCACATCCAACTCAGCAAAGAGATCATCCAGTAAAAAGATGGGAGGCTCATCCAGAAAATTTTCCAGGAATCGTCCTTCTGCAAACTTGATTGCCACAAGAACCAATTTGTGTTCGCCTTGAGAACCAAATTTTCGCAGGTCTTTGGTGTTCAGGAAAAAAGTAAACATATCACGATGCGGTCCACGGGAGGTCGTACCTTTGCGCATATCTTCTTCAAGTGAATCCTGATAGGCACGTCGATATAAACTTTCCAGTGAGCCTGCAGTGACTCTCACATTGGAGATAAACGCCATTTTTAGAGACTTTTCCTCTTCAAGCTCTGCATAGGCTGAGTAGAGCAGTTTCTTGAACTCTGCAATATGCTGACTACGTGCTTCATGAAGGAGGGCAGATATTTTGGCTCGTTGATCATCCAGGGTAGACATATGGATGCGATCAATCGGTGTACCATCGTTGGCGTAGGACTGGAGCAGAGCATTGCGTTGTTTAAGAATGCGGGCATATGTTTGCAGGTTCTCCAGATAACCTGGATCTATCTGCGATAGTAATTTATTAAAGAACAGACGCCTGATTTCCGGCGAGCCAAAAGTCAGGTCGCTATCTTCAGGTGTGAGGGAAACCAGAGGAAACTTTCCAATGATCTGCGCTCGACTCGTCAGGTTTTTCTGATTTACACTCACCAGCTTTTTACGGGCAGATTCAACCTTTAATCGAACCTCATGGTCATGAGCCAGATGGTCTGAAAACAAGCCTTTCAACTGATAACCAACGTTGCCATGCCGAGAAAGGTCAGCATCCAGTCGCGTTTTAAAACTGCGCGTATAGGCAAGGCTGTGAATAGCTTCCAGTATAGTTGTTTTACCGGCGCCATTCTCACCATGTAGAATATTTGTAAAGGAACCAAATTCCATGGATGCCTGCTCGTATTTACGAAAGTTTATCATCGTGAGGGATTTTATTAGCATACCTGAGTGTTGTCTGAACCTGTCTTGATAGTCATTACGATTCTATTCAATACCTTATCTTCGCCAGCAATCTGGCCAGTCATACTTCCCCAAATTTTGAATCAGTTTGACGACTGGCTGTCCTGCAAAGAAACCCGTCTAACCCTGTAACCTGATTGGCATCAGGAGCATTACCAATTCTTCTTTGTCCGCTTGCACTTCCGGCAATATTAATCCAGGTCCAATTTCTGATCCCAACCTGAAGACAACTCTTTCTGTCTCAACATTCTTCAACATGTCCTTGAGATAGATCGAGTTATATCCCAGGGTCAACTCTTCGCCATCATAATCTGATAGAACCTGTTCTTTAGCACTGGTGCTGGCTTCGGGATCTTCAGTAAAGACTTCAATGTATCCTGGGTGCAATTTCAGTGCGACCTGATGGGTTGTGCGGTTTGAGAAAATGGAGACACGACGGACGGTGGTTACCAGGTCTTTACTATTGAGCGTAACTGTTTTATCGTTGGTAGAAGGAATCACAGATCCATAATCTGGATATTGCTCATCAATGAGACGGCTGAAGATGGTAGCAGTCTCTGTAGCTACACTGATATACTTTTCCCCCACGGAAAGGTTGATACTGTCACCATCATCCAGAAATGACTGAATGAGAGATAAAAATTTGGGTGGAACAATAATATTGGCTTCAAAATCAGCGGATACGAAATCACGATTGGTGTATTTGACCAGACGATGTCCATCAGTGGCTACGGCACGAATTTCATTGTTCTTTAATTCAAACAGGACACCTAAAAGGGCTGGTTTCAACTCATCCTTAGAGACGGCAAAAACAGTTTTTTCTACAGTGCGTTTGAGAACGTTTGATTTGATTTCAAGACTCTGGGCAGGACCTAGTTCTGGTGTTTCAGGGAAGTCCATAGCAGGTCGTCCCACGATTTTATAGGTACCCCCAGTGGTTGAGAGTGTTACCCGGTTATCATCCGCCCAAGTAAAGGTCAATTCTGTGTCAGGTAACTCACTGGTGATTTCCTGAAGCAAACGGACAGGCAGTGCAACGGCACCATCTTCTTCGCCAAGAACGTTCAGGTTGAGAGTGTAGGTAATTTCAATATCAGTACTGCGCATGGCGAGAACATTCCCCTTCACGGTGAAGAGAATGTGATTCAGAATAGGCATGGTTGAGCGGGTGGGGCTTACACGAGCCACCTTTTGCAAACCGTGTAGAAGGGTTGACGAGTCAACGGTAAATTGCATGGTATTGATCTCCGAATGTCGGGTTATTCACTGTCCTTTAACTAGCAAACCAAACTAAACTTCGATATGGGTAAATCAAAGCTTGAACCCTCAAACTTTTATTGTCAGGTGCAAGTTTTCGCCCAAAAACGCCCCTTAAGCGCCGTGAAATGAGTTGAGGCAGGTATGACCCAGGGTAAAACAGGTGTTTATTTGAAATTCAGGACCATGAATTCTGTCTGGTAATCCTGGTAAAAGAACAGCTTGTCAAGATTCAGGCTCATCATATTTTTGTAGCATCCAATTCTCAAGCAGTTCTTAAGGGGGCGATTTCTGAAAAAAATTATAGCACGGTTGCTTCTCCAAAACCCGATCCGCTTCCGACTCCTTCTCCTGAGTATCGGTATTGTTTGTGGAATGTTTTATCCCTGGCTGGAGTTGGAACCAACCTTGGAAGCGTCAAATTTGTGGATGTTACTCCTGTTGGGATTCTCGACTGCAATTTATGCATTCATGCTCACCGTTTATCGGTTCATACAGCGAATCTTCAGACGCAATCTTACCCTTGATGGAGGTAAGGTCGATTTTGATGAGCGAAATCTGGTGAGAGCTGTGGGGTTGTATTGGTTTATACCTCTGGGGTTGGTTCTTCACCTGGAACTTTTTAATCATATGAGTTCAGACCCAAACTTTGGTAAAATTATGATCATTGAAGGACTTTCTATAAGCCTGGGTGCCTGGATATCTCGATTCATTAAGAAATAACAGGGGGATATATGTCAATTGGAAGACTTTTTATTTTATCCATTCTTCTTGTAAGTTC
>JAERTJ010000148.1 GCA_016844945.1 Fidelibacterota bacterium
ACCTGTTGAGATCCACAACTGGAGAAGAGCTATGAGATATTTACAGACTGTCTTGAGTGTTTTCTATGCATTATTCATGATTGAATCAGCGAGTGCTCACGGTGTTCAACACCACATCTGGGAAGGTGGTGTAGGTGTGGAAGTACACCACGAGGTTCAGATTGATGGTGCTGATGAAATCCCTCTTGCCAATGCTGAAGTACAAATCTATAGCCCGGCTCACATGGATCAGCCCTTCCAAACCGGGAATACAGATATCCATGGAATCTTTATGTTCAGACCTGATACAATTGGTTTATGGACCCTGAAGTTTCTGGATGAGAGTGGTCATGGCAAGGTTGTTGAGGTGATGGTCGATGAACTGAATGCAGTAGAGCTAGCCACTGACCATCAACACAGCAGCTGGCGAGACATAGTGTCAGGGTTGGGTCTCATTTTTCTCATATTTGGTCTCTGGATAGTACTCAAAAAGAAAAAGTAAGATGCATATCCCTGATGGCTTTCTGAATCCAACCACAACTGTAGCAACTCTTACGGTTTCAGGAGTAGTTCTTGGGACCAGTCTCAAGCATGTCAATCAGTCTATCAAACCTGAGCAAATTCCGCTCATGGGATTGTTGGCCAGCTTTGTTTTTCTGATCCAGTTATTCAGTTTTCCCATATTTGGAGGTACTTCTGTCCATCTGACAGGTGCCCTGCTGGTAAGTATCCTGCTTGGACCCCGGGCTGGTTTTATCATTTCAAGCGTTTCTCTGCTCGCCCTGGCGCTACTGTTTCAACACGGTGGGATTTTCAGTCTTGGAGCCAATATTTTGAATATGGCTTTTGTAGGGTGTTTTTTAGCCTATTGGATTTACTCCCTGATCCCAGGACAGCTTTTGTCTATCCTGTTAGCCAGTCTCTTTGCAGCCGTAGCTTCAGCTCTGCTCTGTGCATCTGAGTTGGCTTTGTCTGATATGTTTGAATTTTCATCTGGTTTCAAAACCATGGGGATCGTCTATGGGATCACGGGAATAATTGAAGGTGTGATAACTTTTCTGATTATAAATTTCCTCAAACGAGTGAAACCTGAGATGCTCGGGCAAAATATATGAATCACGCTTTTCTAGATCGGTATGCACGGCTAAGTAGCCCCATTCACAAACTCAAAAGCTCGAGCAAATTAATGGCTGGGATCATTGGATTATTGCTGCTCCTGATTCTTTTTCCAATACTGAATCCCCAATCTACCCTTTATTGTTATGCAGGATATGCCATCGGTTTGGGACTGGTGGCTCTCATTTCCAGAGTACCCCTCTCCTTTTTGCTCACACGATCAGCATTGGTCCTGCCCTTTTCAGCGCTCATAATTCTGGTGAATTATATATCAGGACATTTTTCTGGGCCCCAGCTACTGGAGACCCTTATCAAGTCACTCCTCAGTGTATTTACATTGCTATTACTGACTTCAACCACCCCCTTTCACGCAATTCATAAGCAGCTATCCTACTGGAGAGCACCAGAGTTGCTTATCATCATTTTGTCATTCATGTACAGGTACTTCATTGTATTGGCTGGCGAAATAGAAGCTCTGGAGAGGGGGATCAAAATGCGACACTCCAGCATCTCAGGATGGGGACGGATTGACGTCTATGCCAACATTATCGCCATGGTTCTCATCAGAAGTTATGAGCGTGCTGAGAAAGTGTACCAGGCTATGCGTATGCGTGGTTTTACTGGAGATCTCACATGAGTAAAGTCGAGCTTAAGCAAATCAGATATAGTTATTCCGATGGCATTCAAGCCCTGGACAATATTGATCTCACCATTGACAGCGGTTCTCGAATTGCCCTGGTTGGTCCAAATGGTGCAGGAAAGACATCTCTTTTGCTTGCCCTTGCCAACCTGATCGACGTCCAGGGCTCAGTCAGAATTGATGGGACTCTGATGTCTGCAGAGACTGCAGCGTCTCTACGAAACAAGATGAGTTATGTGTTTCAGAATCCTGATGAAATGTTGTTTATGCCCACGGTCATAGAAGATGTCTGTTTTGGACTTGATGCTCTGGGGCTCGCTCAAGAAGAGATCATGGATCGCGCCTTGGCATCCCTTGACCGTGTTTCATTGAGTGGATTTGATAGTCGTTCTTCTCATCATTTAAGCTACGGGGAACGACGCAGGGTATGCCTGGCCACTTGTCTGGCTCGTAAATCCTCCCTCACTGTTTTTGATGAACCCACTCGGGAACTGGATCCTCACGGGAGACGTCAGTTTATAGATTTATTCAAGAAAATGGAAGGCACACTTTTGCTGGCGACCCATGACCTTGAGCTGGTGTTGGAAACCTGTGATGAGCTTGTACTCATAGATAACGGTGCTGTCATCTCAAGAGGTAAACCTGCAGAAATACTTGCGGATAAAGAACTAATGGAAGCACATCGTTTAGAAGTACCTCACTCACTCATGCAACATCCGCATGCGCATCGTTAAGTCGAAAGTCGAAGGTCGAAGGTCTACGGTTGGACCTGCTTATTCAGTGACGGACCTCATGAGATCTTCAATATTCCCCGGGGTTGACATGATTTTTGAGAATGTAGTCATAGTGAGGTCTGGAAAAGCCAGGGCAATCCGATAGCGTCCATGCATCATGATAGCCTGATTTCCCATGAGCAGGATTTCATAGGGTAAAAAAGCGGTGTGCTTGGGAGTACCAATATCGATTATGGGTAGAAAATGTTCTTCACCTGTCTCACCACTCAAGGCAACTCCGTACAACATTAAATCCTGTCCAGGAATTTCATAGGCAAAGACCTTTTTGGTGTCTCCCCCTTTGGACAGTTTTGATTTAATGATGCTTTTACCCACTTCATAACTGGAAAATTCAGTCAACTCAACCATATCATCAAAGTATTCCATCCCAAACATATAGTGATATTTACCGACTTCTTTGGGACTCAATCCTTCTTCCATTCCAAAAGCTGTATTCTTTACGGTCCCGATTTCCGCCATGGCATTCTGCAACTTCTCATCTACGGCCATAAACTTGGCTTCAACTTTAGAGAATTTTTTCTGGAAGTAGGCATTTCCAAGGAAAATGGGGTTGGTGTATGAAACTTCTACCAGATCACCCGAAACGGTGAGACCCACACGGAGGGCGGCTGCAAAACCTGTTAACTCACCAAATTCTTGGATGGCTTCAATCATTTCAGGGGCATTGACAACATAGACATATCGTTTTTCATCTATGGCAGGCTGATACTCTCCTAAAATGGTAAACCCTGCAGTCGTAAGTGCTTGACTGGTCTTTCCCTTCACCAGATCAAGACCTTCTGTACTCACAGCACCCATGGTGTATGGCTTTAGTCCCTGGCTCATCCCCATGCCGAGAAACAATACTAAAAAGATCAGAGCTATACTTGAAAAACGTCTCATTTCATTATCCTTTGAACTTGTTTATTACAGAATTGACCATTTATGAGTTAAATCTAGTATCTGCGGACCAATTTCCAATGATCTCCTGAGCTTTTGGAATGATACGCACTTTAAATTCCTTCTGAACTGGATCAAATGACTCCCCATCAATATGCGCTGGAATGGGCAGATCACTTTCGATGGTCAGCGCTTTGGTTTTATGCATTTCCATCTCAGCGACTTCCTCAATGGTACCATCATAAAGTTTGGCAAAAACCTGGAGTATCCTCAGTCTACTAATATTCTGGACATAACAAACATCAAAGAAACCATCATCCATAATCGCTTTTGGAGTGAGTTGAAGTCCCCCACCGACATTCCAGCCATTTCCAATGCTCATGAGAAAAACTTTCTCATTGATTTCAAGATCATTGAATTTAAGTCGCAGTGGCATCCGTTTATACGTGAGGTAGGTACCGCCAATAGCTATGAGATACTTTGGTGTCCCATGCAAAAATGGCAACATTTTGCCAATATCATTGGCTCGTCCCTCAAAACCTAGCCCCATGACGTTGATAAACCTGCGACCATTGACTTCACCTACATCAACTTTTTTAACATCATGGGCCAAGAGGGTATCAACCGCATGTTCCAGATCTCCAATCTTGAATGAACAGCTTCGAGCAAAATCGTTTCCTGTCCCAATTGGCAATATACCCATGGGCTTATTCAGGTCAGGCATACCATTGATTATTTCATTTATGGTACCGTCCCCACCGACAGAGACGATGACATCAAAATCTCCCCCCACTTCTTTCACTAACTCAGTGGCATGATCCCGCTCCTTTGTGAAGTGGAATTCATAATCTGCCTTCCTATCTCTGAGAAGTCGTTCGATATCCGGTAGCGCCTTCATCGTTGTGCGACTCCCAGCCTCTGGATTGACGATGAGTAGATAGCGGTGCTTCGATTTTGATTTTGGCATAATAACCTATAGTGTTAGTGCGAATGATTTCAGCAGGACTCCAGGACAGATGATGGCATTCAACTCTCTACCGTCATAGGTTCCAACATCTGGATTTACGTGGAGTTTTGTTGTCACTTGTTCCAGGTTTTCGCCCATGAAGCTATAAATACTGTCATCGAAGCGCATATTTTCGATAGGCGCTACTATTTCTCCATCCTCTACCCAGAAGCAGGCATAGCGTGTCATGCCGGTAATCCGACCTCCAATCATATCACTCCAATTGAGGTAATGCAGATTAGAAAGGTAGACACCGGTCCCCAGAGCTTCAAGGATGTCTTTTTCTTCAAGGTCTCCGGCAGCCATCACGGGGGCTCTCAGGCTTTCACCCTCTGAGGCAAAATTGGACTCTACACCATATTCCTTAGCAGTTCTGGAACTTACCAAAGCTTGCACCAGATCTCCTTTATCAATCAGGGTGGTAACCTCTGGGGCCACCTCTCCATTGCCATTAAAACGAGGGGAGAACCCGGATCTAAAATCTTCAGATAATGAAAAAAGTGGGGATAACTGTTTGCCTTCGTTACGCATTTTTCCCAGACAACTTTCGCTCTGTCTGATAGCTGCCTCCGATACGCCGCCCCACGAAAACATGGATAGGATATCAGAGACACCGGCTGATGCGATATAGGTGCGATAGTTACCCGGTTCAATTTTCTTGGGTGGTAGAGACATGAGCTCCAATTTAGTGACTGAGTCTGCAAGAAATGCTTCATATGCGATCTGATCCCAGGTGGTCCCTGCATAAGTCGCTTTTACCATCTTTTCAGATGGTGTAATCAGCGAGTAGTCAAGTGAGAAGGAATCTGAAACAAACCAGTGATACCCACCTGACGAATTCGAACTCCCCTGATAAACTCTTCCTGAAGCCCAAATACCTGTGAGATCAACATCACCCATGGGTGGAAGGATTTTACCCGGGATGTCTTCAGGTGCAGGGATATCTCCATGTTTTTTGCTGGAGCTGGAAGCTTTGCTCTCTGGAATCACCAAATAGGGATCCTCAGGCAACTGTACCACTTCGTCTCTGAGTCTGTTCAGCTCTGTTCTGGCTCGGACGATATCTTCATCATAATCCCCTGAGAGAGATATGCTGCTCGTGCTCCTTTTGCCATCGATAATTAGATTAAATCCAAGATCTGCCTCATCAACATTTCCAGATTGCCTCACTTTGGCTGCATTGATTCTTGTAAATGTGGAGTTCTCCCCACCAAAACTCAGCCCAAGGTGCTCACCCTCTCTGAGTTCAGCCATGATCGTATCGTTAATATGTTTAAATAATTTTTCCATTTGTATCCTCGATAAAATTTATTGGTTTGCCAGTACGTGCATGCTGTGGGTACAGATCAAGCACCTCCAAATACTTCTACACTGTCAAACAAACAGAGCGGACTTGCATGTCCAACACGGATAATCTGATTGGGCTCACCCTTACCACAAAAAGGAGTACCATAAATTTCAAAAGTGTCTTCATTACCCAGCATTTTCAAACTACGCCAGAATGGGTTCGAGATGGCTCGGTAGTTTGGATTTTTGACTGTTTTTGTCAATTTACCATTTTCTATGAGTTTGCCATACTCGCATCCAAACTGAAATTTATTGCGATAGTCATCAATGGACCATGAACGATTCGAGGTCATAAATACACCAGATTCTACTGAACCGATGAGCTCATCATAGGTCGAATTACCTGGTTCAAGATTGAGATTGGCCATACGATCGATGGGTGCACGATTCCAGGAGCTTGACCTGAAATTTGCCACACCGTCCAGACCAGATCTGATTTGACTCTCTTTACCTCCCAACCCGCGGATCAGCAAACCATCCTTGATCAGGAATTCTTTTTCTGCCTTCAACCCTCCATCATCAAAGGCATAGGAAGCAAATTGATTTTCAACGTATGGATCGAAGGTAATATTCATGAGGGAGGATCCATATTGAAGCTTCCCAAAGTCATCGGGTCTCACAAAACTCCAACCAGCATAATTACGCTCGTCACCCAGAATTCGATCGATTTCCAGGGCATGTCCCACACTTTCATGTATCTGCAGCATCATTTGATCAGGTGCCAGCACAAGATCCATAGTTCCCGTGGGGCATTCCTCAGCCGATAAGAGTTCCACCGCTTCAGCGCCTATGTTCCGGCAGCGGGCGAGCACGGCGTTCTCATCGAAAACTTCCATCCCAGCCTGATAACTCTTTGCCAGCAGACCGCCATCAGTTCTTTTTTGGGTAATATTACTATCATGGGCAATGGCAGAATAGTCTGCAGAGACCATGAGAAACTTCTGGTCTACATCACTACCATTTGAAGAAACAAAATAGGATTCTGTCTCAACTGTCCGTGCCATGGCATTGGTGGTTACCACCTTGTCAGATACTTTTAACTCGGCAGTAGCTTTTATGAGAAGATCAGAAAGATCACCTGGGGAAAGAAGATCAGCAGCCGATTTAAAGGGAGACCTATAGCTCCCGCTGGCAACGGGTCTGGCATCCAGATTAAAGGGATGAAGGCTGAATTTTGAGGCTGCTGTTGCCATTTTCACAGCCTGTTGTGCTGCTGCCTGAATACCTGCTGAATCAAGACGACTTGTTCCATAATAGGCAAACTGGCCATTGACCAGGACTTCCACCATAATTCCCTGTTTTGCTTCTCTTGTATTGGCTTCAGGTTTGCCATCGCGGACAAGTCGAAACCCTGTATCTTCTTTGACATAACGCAGACCGATCCAATCGGCTCTTACGTCAATACCAGATAGTATTGCTTTGAGATCCATTGTGCTTCCTTCGTTTAAATCAAGCTCACACCATCAGAGTTGATGGTGCCATGAAAACTAAATGATTCGTCCCGTACAATCAAGGATTGCCTCATGGCCAATGGGGTTTCCTAATGAGTTTCTTTTGTCCTTGAGGTTGATCAAAGAACATGTGGTCCCCCCTTGGATTTTGCCTTGCATTGGAAGTGGTAAGTAATAATTTTCGACACTCAATGCCAGCCTAAACAGCTGTTCTATATATTTATAATGTCGGGGGACAAAAATATTTTAGCCATATTTTCGTAAACCGATCTTTGATTTACGGTCACCTGTAAACAAGTAAAATGTTTAACAACCTTTCAAGAGTACACCATTATGTCATTCACAAAAACCAAAGTTTTCGTTTTATGCTTGCTAGTAGCAAGCTCTTTGATGGGGCAAAAAATTGTCGTTATGGATCTAAGGAGCGACAGTGATATCTCCAGTAGAAACTTAAATTCCCTATCGGGTAGATTGCGTGGTGCCGTTGTGGATACCAGGAAATTTACTGTGATGGAGCGCAATGAGATTGGCGCTATTGATGAAGAGCTGACCCTTCAATATTCTGACGCTTTCGATGAAAAGAAAGTTGCTGAGGCTGGAAAGAAAATCGGAGCTGAGTATGTAGTTTTGAGCTACATCGGTCAAGGAGACGATATTTATAACATTGAAGTCAAGTGGGTGAATACGACAACGGCTCAAATTGACAAAAGCTTTACAGAAGAGATGAAGGGCTATAAGCATGACCGTATGTTACGCTTGATGGAGAAAATAGCCAATCAGATGGCTGGCATAGAAGAGGAAAAAAGTAAGCTCTGGATGTACCTCACTGGCGGGGGTGTAGTAACCATAGCCACCATCGCAATATTACTTTCAGGGGAAGAAGCTGAACCAACAGGTCTACCTGAACCCCCAGCCCCACCCTCAAATTAAATTAAATTAAAAATAATAATACTATATGGAGATCAAGATCATGAAAAGAAGTCTATTAACTCTGTTATCTCTAATTTGCATCATCGCGAAAGTATCAGCTGAAACCTATGTGGTTGACGTTGCTGGAGGGGGAGACTTTACTCGCATTCATGATGCAGTATCAGCAGCAACTGATGGTGACACCATTTTGGTGAATAGCGGAACACATTACTTTTCAACCCAGGACGGTGCAGTCACTGTGGACAAGGAACTGGTGATTCAAGGATATGGTTATGATCTCCCGGAAGCTGGTGGAACGATGATTCAATCAAACCAGGCTATCTTTACCTTCACCTCAGATGCTGAGGGGTCAAAATTACGTGGCTTAAGACTCTCAGGAACGGGTTCAATGGTTTCCGTTGCTGCTTCTGAAATGATAATAGAGCAAAATTTGTTTATGAGTAGTGGTTCTGGGGCATATAACCTTGTCATATCGAGCACGCTTAGAGATACTGTGCGAAATAATATTTTTTGTCCTGGACTTACTGGCAACAGCGGTGGGATAGACGCACAAAGCAATACGGACCTGCTCATCAATAATAACATTTTCGCAGGCCTGGGTACAACGGTGCTATATCTGGTTTATAACACCAACGATAAAATTGTAAATAATGTCTTTGCAGCAAACCTTACCAATGTCATTCATAATGGTCTGAATGGCTGGAACATGAATTACACGCAAATTTATGGAAACATCCTTTATCGCAATACTGGCACCGCTGTATATAATGCAGGAGGGACACCAACGGTCCTTTATAACTGTTTTAATGGAAACAATAATGATGGTACCATAGGATCAGATGTTATAACGCAGGATCCTGCTTTTGTTGATTTTGGCAGTAGTGATTCTTATGACAATGAGTCGTTTGACTCAGATAATTATGACTTCCATCTTGGAAATGGATCTCCATGTATAGATTCTGGTCATCTCCTCGTTGACTATAATGATTCAGACGGGAGTCGTAATGATATGGGTGTGTATGGATGGATTTGGCCTATCGGGACAACTGGTGCTCCAACCATTCCTGTTGTCAATTCAATCTCCGTGTCGCCCACCACAGTTTCACCAAGCGGAACTATAACCATCCAGGCTACTGGACGGATTGGCGAGTAGAATAGGATACCATTAATCAAAAATTCGAGAAAAGCTTATGCTTAAGAATTGGTTTATTAAATCAGGCGTCCTCTTCGTTCTGCCTCTGGTTCCCAGCATCCTTTGGGCAACCATCGATCTAGCAGAATATTTCTTCAATGATACGGATCCGGGTCCAGGTCAAAACACGCTCATCAATGTCACCGTAGCAGATGGTATTGCCTCCGCAACAGCCGAGGACATCTCCACCTCAGGCCTAGGGAGTGGGATCCACCATGTTTATGTACGCTTTCACGATGACGTGTACGGCTGGGGGGCAGAACGAGGAATCTCATTCCTGATTACATCTGAGACAGTGGATTATACGATCACCGAAGCAGAGTATTTCATCGATTCAGACCCAGGCGTTGGATCTGGAACCGAACTCATCGTAACAGTGAATGGTAATACCGCCAGTGTCAACCAGGCAATAACATTATCGGGAGAGGATGAGGGGATCCATACCCTATATGTCAGATTTTATAGTCCTCAAACGGGGTGGGGAGCTATACAAGGATATCTCTTCATGATCCCCCAAGAAGAAATTACTCATAGAATATCAGCTGCTGAGTATTTCATCGATGATGATCCAGGTCCTGGATCTGGGACTAATATTGATATAGACGCCGCCGGGCAGGTTGTGAACATTACAGGTGATATCGGGTTTGAGAACCTCTCACCAGGCTACCACAAGCTTGCACTCCGACTATTCAGCCCTGAGTCTGGATGGGGTTCCCCCCAATCCACTTTCTTTTTTGTGAGTGAGGAACAGGAGATCGAGTTTATTCAAGCTGCACAATATTTTGTAGGTTCTGACCCTGAATCGGCTGAGATCGTTGACATTGATAGTCCAGAAGATGGTGCTTATGATGAACTTATCGAGTCTGTCTCACTGGCAGATGTGACCATTCCTGATGGAGCAACAGGTGTTCAAAATGTTGGTGTTCGCTTCCAATCCTCCAGCGGCATGTGGGGTCCCTGGCGTCTGTCCAGCGTCAGTATTGTTGAGGAGACTGACGTTTTAACCATCGTTGCTGCGGAATATTTCATTGATGTTGACCCCGGTCCTGGATCAGGAATAAGTATTGATGCCCCAGCCGACGGAACCTTTGACGAAATGGAGGAGGAGTTCGACTTTCCCGTTTCTGTAGATGGTCTGGATCTTGGACAACACATTGTTTATCTACGACTGAAAAGCTCTGATGGACGATGGGGTTCACCTCAGGGCTCACTTTTCAGAACAAGTGAGGATGCTCAACCCACCATTGCCGGCGCCGAGTATTTTACCAATCCTGCGACTCCAGAAGGTGGTGGTATTCCATTTACACCACTAGATGGAGCATTTAACACACTCGAGGAAGATGTTTCGGCACTTGCAAACATGGCATCACTTAATACTCAAACACCTGGCAACTACACCATCTATGTGCGCTTCATGAACAGTCGTGGTGAATGGGGTCCAATGAGCAGCAGCCCATTTACTGTTGAAGTTAGACCGCAGATAACCACCAGTATAGATACTTTGGATTTTGGATATCTCTTTACCGGTGAAACACGCAGCTTGAATTTTACGATCTCAAATATCGGTGATGCTGATCTGGTGGTTGACTCACTGGAGTTTAGTGATCCAGCCTACACCAGTGATTGGATTTCCGGAATATTAACCCCTCTGGGTGCTGAATCTGTCAATATTACTTTTGCACCCCGGATCCTGCGTCAGATCATTCTGCTACAATCACCATCCATAACAATGATGCTGACAAAATCATCGTTCTCAGAGGTGTGGGGCTTGATACTGCCCCCATTATGAGTGTCACGCCAGATAGTCTGGACTTTGGAACAGTATCAGTCGGATCTGCAGCCAGCTTGAGTATCAGGGTGGAAAATAGTGGCAACGAGGATTTACTCCTGTCAGGTGCCACCAGCACAGACCCGGCGTTTACAGCTTCGATTCCTAATTTCACGGTTGTGCCGGAAGACTATGTGGATGTAAATATCAATTTTGGTCCCACAGAAGCCGTTGACAGGACCTATATAGATACACTATACCTGATTTCCAATGACACCTATTTTCCATCCTTCCCAATTTATGTGAAGGCTGTGGCATCGGTTGTACCGGTTCCTGATATTCAGGTATCAATGGGAGTCCTGGATTTCGGTAACATTGAACTGGATGATGCACCAGTAAGTCTGAGTTTAAACATTCACAATGCTGGAACTGAAACCCTAAATATTACCAGTATCAGTATTGATGAATCCGTGTTCAGCATTTCTGTGTCAGGGGCACAAGTTGTGAATGCGGCAACTTCGTTACCCATGACTGTGAATTTCACTCCTACTCAAGCAGGCCGATACACCGGCACCATGATTATCTATAATGATGATCCTGACTCCCCGGAAGTGAGTGTCTCACTGACTGGATCAAGTGTTTTCCCCCAGATGGAAATTGGTATCCATCAATTTACTTTTGGTGAAGTAGGTGTGACTTCCTCTGATTTTCGTGAATTCACCATTGAGAACATGGGGTCAGATACGCTGAAAATTGAAGGCTTTGAGAAATCTGATGATATTGATTCGGTTGTGACCATCACACCTGGAACCTACAACATCTCCCCTGAGCGGTCTAAATCCTTCGTCCTGGGTTTTGCTCCTGCTGAACCGATTGAGTATGATGGCATGGTGATTATTCTCAGCAATGATGAAAATGATACACTGTATGTAACAGGTTCTGGTCTGGATGACGAAGCACCTGAGATTACATTTGACCCAGGTGATCTGGAAGATGTAGGGACCACAGAAAACAGTTCTATTTCCATTACAGCGCCTATCACTGATAATAATCAGGTGAGTTGGGTTCGCTTGTATTATCGGCAAGGTGGCAAAACGCAATATGACAGCACAGAGATGATTCTTGAGCCAGGTGGTTATCAGGGGGATATCCCATCAGCATATGTGCAAAATCGCGGTGTTGAGTATTATCTCAAAGCCTTTGATGGTGCCAATGAGCAGGTTATCCCAGAAACTGCTCCTGATGTTCCTGCCATTATTCGTGTACGATTACCATCATTACCACCCTTCACATTTGTCGCTGAAGAATATGGGATGATATCTGTACCCTCTGATCTTGATCAGAAAAATGTCCAATCCATTCTTGGAGAGGAATTGGGAGCATATGATGTCAATAGCTGGCGACTTTTCCGCTGGATCAATGGCAATTATGTTGAACTCTCAGACAATGGAAATTTCACGTTTGATCCTGGTAATGCCTATTGGCTTATCACCGGTGAACGCCAGGTCATCACACTGGATTCCAGTACTTCCGTCAAAACCAATGAAGACTACCTGATCTCCCTTGATCAGGGCTGGAATCAGGTGGGGACCCCTTATTACTTCGCCGTAGCCTGGAATGATGTATACACAGCCAGCCCGGGTGTTGTGCAGGGCTCTATCGCCTACGAATGGGTTGACAATGAATGGCAACCGGCTTCAGTGATGCAGCCCTTCGGTGGCTACTTTATTTCCACCCCATCCGGTGGGAACATTCTTAGGTTCCCACCTGTGGAAGCTGCAGTTGTTACAGCTAAAAAGCCCAATGAGCCTTTTGCTCTACTGGAAGATGAATGGATGATCAAGATTTCAGCTCAGAACACTGAAAGCAGGGATCTGTTTAACTATATCGGTGTTTTGGATGGTGCAAAAAATGGATTGGATCTGCGCGATCAACCAAAACCACCAGCGATGTATCCAGACCGAATCCAACTCTATAGCCATATAGAGGAGTGGGGAGATGATGGGGGCAACTTTAGTGGTGATTTTCAATCCTATTCAAATGATGGTAATTACTGGGATCTCACATTAAATACTGGTGATTCTGAGAGTCAAATATTCCTGACTCTTGCTGAGCTTGGTGAAATCCCTGAGGATTTTAATATTCGAGTATTGAAT
>JAERTJ010000149.1 GCA_016844945.1 Fidelibacterota bacterium
ATATTCGCGCCGCATTGAAAGAGGAGAAGCTACATGCCTTGTGGAAAAAAACGGAAACGGCGTAAGATCGCAACACATAAACGCAAAAAGCGTTTACGCTCCAACCGTCAAAAGAAAAAGATCCGTTAGGACTTTCTTAAATCATTTTATAGAGGGTGAGGGACACTGGTCCGTCACCCTCTTTTTGTTCTAAAAAATCATGGCTCAACCACCAGAGCTTAACACCCCTTTTACCATATCTCAAATTACGGGTAAGATTCAGAATACTCTTGAGCAGGGGTTTGCTTCGGTATGGGTGAAAGGTGAAATTTCCAATCTTACTCGTCATAGTTCTGGTCACTGGTATTTCAGTCTTAAGGATAGTGGTGCCCAGCTCGGAGCAGTCATGTTCAGGGGACAGAATCAGCGGGTGAGGTTTGAAGCCAGTCATGGGATGGAAATAACAGCTCATGGTAGAATCTCTGTTTACCCTCCCCAGGGGCGCTATCAACTTATTGTGGATCAAATGCTCCCGGCAGGTCAGGGAGATTTGCACCTGGCTTTTGAAACACTGAAAAAGAAACTCCATTCCGAAGGTCTGTTTGACCCCAGTCTAAAAAAATCATTGCCAAGATACCCTGAATGTGTTGGAATTGTTACCTCGCCAACGGGGGCTGCTATCCAGGATATGATGAATATTATATCTCGTCGGTTTCCTCTCACAAAGATATTAGTATTCCCTGTCAAGGTACAAGGTGAGGGTGCCGCGCATGAGATTGCCAGGGCTGTTAAGGTGCTGAATTCTCTTCAGGATTGTCAGGTGCTCCTGGTGGGTAGAGGGGGTGGTTCTCTGGAGGACTTATGGGCGTTCAATGAAGAGATCGTGGCACGCGCCATCAGCGAATCGCAAATTCCTGTCATAAGTGCTGTTGGTCATGAGACGGATACAACAATCAGCGATTATGTGGCGGATCTAAGGGCACCAACACCATCCGCAGCGGCGGAAATGGTGGTACCAGACAAACTTGAATTGTTGCAACGCCTCAACCATCTTGGGGAATCATTGAAGTCAAATCTGTTTCACCGGGTTGACCGTCAGTCTCAACATCTGGGTGCGATTGAAAAGTCTTATGCGTTTAGAAGACCGCAAATAATGATTGAGCAATTTTTGCAGAATCTGGACACAAGTCAGGACATAATCGCTCGCCTAACCCTGGAGAAATTTCGCACTTTGAATACAAGACTGGACCATCTATACCTCCAGTGTGAAGGGCTAAACCCTTTGAATATTCTGGAAAAGGGTTACAGTGTTGTATCTGATGAAGATGGGAAAATTATTCGAACTGTAGAGCAAGTTTCAGTCGGTGATACGGTAAATATCCGTCTTAGGGATGGAGAAATAACCACTTCAGCTCAGACCACTAAAAAAGAAAAATAAAGTGACCATTACCAGAGGGAGGTTCTAAATTTAATCATGAATACAAAAGAGAAGACATTTGAGGTTCTCATGGGGGAACTGGAATCTCTGGTTAGCAAACTTGAAAGTGACGATTTAAAATTAGATGATGCTATCAGGCACAACGAGGAGGCTTTTAAGCTAATTAATCTCTGCCGAGATAGGCTTGATTCTGCCAGGCAGAAAATTGATAAGTTGGTTCGTAATGCAGATGGTGATTGGGAAGAAAAACCTTTGGATTAAACCATTTTGAAGCAGGGGATTCGATGAAATTTGCACTCTGGGGTTTTCAAAGCGATGGTGAAATCAAGAAGTATGTGCTGGAAATTCTTGACAAGCTAACTGATGATGGTCATGCGGTGTTCATGCTGGATACCTTTGCTGAGCAAACCGAGATCACAAGGCCAGATGTCAACATTATCCAGGAGAATGATATTCCAGCTGACGCGGACTTTATTATTTCTGTCGGTGGTGATGGTACTCTGTTATCAGCCGCACAAGCGGTCATGCGTACACCTATTCCCATTCTGGGGATTAATCTTGGCAGCCTGGGATTTTTAACCAGCCTTGAGCGTGATTGGCGTGCAGGACTAGATAGTATCCTCAAAGGGCACTATCATATTGAGGAAAGAATGGTTCTGAACTGTCGCCTTGAGTTTGAAGATGGCACGGAGGAAACATTGTGGGCATTAAATGATGTGGTCATTGAACGCGCCGACATCTTTAACCTGTTAGCCCTCGAAGTGCGAGTGGGTGAACAATTACTCAACAGGTATCTATGTGATGGTCTCATCCTGTCTTCGCCTACTGGATCAACAGCTTATGCCCTTTCAGCAGGAGGACCTATTATTGATCCAAATGTTGAAGCGGTTTTGATCACGCCTATTTCACCCCATACACTATCAGTACGTCCTGTGGTCACCACAGGTGAGAACAATATCTATATCAGTCTTTCCAACCCTGATGGACATGCCCATCTTCATATCGATGGCAAAAATACTCGACAAATCGATAGCAGCCTTCGGATAAGGGTCCGTCCCAGCTCATACCGTATCGAACTGGTGGTTATGCCTGAAAATACATTTTACAATAAACTCAGAAAAAAATTGAACTGGGGGCAGCGCTCCAGCTAAATAGCCTATCGGATCAGACGGCTATGTACACGATAGATACAGTCATTCATTACAACTGGAATACCCGCTGTTTCAGCCATCTCGGCAGCTTCCTCATTATAAACATTGTCCTGCATCCATATCATCTGAACTGATGACTTATTTATGGTACTGAGTACTATAGGAACCACCTGGTCTGAACGGCGGTAGATGTTTACGATATCTACATCCATTTCGATACTCTCAACATCTGGATAACACTTTAATCCAAATAGTTGGTCATGACCTGGGTTGACTGGAATCACTTGATAACCTGCGTTGATCATATAGTCACTTATCCAGTTACTGGGTCTTGATGGATTAGGGGATGCACCTACAACAGCAATTGTTTTTGCTGTCACGAGCAAACTGTCCCTGGTTTTGTCATCCATGCGCAAGGTGTTAATTTCCCTTGAATAAGTTTTTCAGGATATATCCAGCCACATCTGGGTTCTCTTTCAATCGTCTGCTGGAATAGGCATACCACTCACTCCCAAACGGAACATAAATCCTGACTCGATGTCCATCAGCGATCAGTTCTTTTAGTCGCCTCACAATAGGAACCCCTAACAATGCCTGGAATTCGTATTTATCATTCGGAATGCTTAAATCAGCAATAATTTTGAGCGACTCATCAATCAAAAAGGGATCATGTGTTGCGATTCCAACATAGGCACCGCTAGTCAGCATTTCACGGATAAGATCCAGGAAATTCTTTCGGACTTTGTCAAAATCCTGATAGGCAATTTCAGGTGATTCCTTATAGATGCCCTTGCAAATCCTCAGGTTTCCATCCTCAGAAGCAATAGATTTGACATCATTCAGACTGCGGTGCATGTAGGCTTGTATGACGGTTCCCAGGAGTGGGTGTTCTGTTTTTAGACGGCGGTAGATCTCCAGCGTGTTATCCGTGTAGGGTGAATCTTCCATATCAATACGGATGAAGACATCAGATTCATGTGCCTTCTGGACAATTCGGTAAATGTTTGAATAACCAAGTTCTGCGGAAAGCCCGAGACCCAGAGCAGTCGGTTTAAGGGAAATGTTTTTTTCTATCCCACTGGCGACCACATCTGAAACCAGCTCCAGGTAGGAGTCGCGGGCAGCGTTCGCTTGTGCTTCTTCGGTGACAGATTCTCCCAGAATGTCGATGGTCGTTAAAAACCCCTGCTGTTTGAGCGCTTGGCAGGTAGCAATGGCTGCGGCTGTATCTTCACCGGCGATATAGCGTTTGGAAATCATTTTAACTATAAATCGAGGTGCCAGGGGCATTAACAAAACAATAAGTTTATTAAACACATTACCTCCGTGTCAGCTGACAGTTTTCGGTCTCAAATTGAATCAACGCAAGGGACGCTGATAATACTCGAAGACTTTGCCAGTATCGTGCCAATTGGGGAATTTTTGAAGGACCTGTGTGTGTAAGGAAAATTGCTTTGAAATCCCTTCACGGACATGACCGGATACAAAAAGGTATCCTCTCTTCTTAAGCCAGTTGAGGTACACCTTTTTAAGCATTTTCGCATACCCGTTGCCCTGATGTTTTTCATCAAAGATAAAGGCATACGTGTAGACGGTCTCATGGTCACCCAGGGTCGGGTCAATGGATGCCCAGCTCTCATCACTGAAATTTTCCAGAGGAACACCTACCAGGAATCCAATAATTTCATCTCTGAGTACACCGACAAAAGGAAGCGTATGCGGGTGGTTGAAATATTTCCAGACCGTTTTTTTTGTAAAGGCGGTTCCAGCACCAAAGGGCTTAATAAGACCCTGTGAGATGTTAATAATCCTTTCAGCATCAGTCGCTGATAATGCCTGAATAAGTTTCACCTGGAAATTCAGAGTCGCGGCGATGAGCCTGACCTCAGATCGGGAGGGTGTTTTTGCTGGAGGTTTGAAAAATTCCAATTGAGACATGGCGTTCAAGTTTAAATGCTTCGCTCCTGCTTAGCCAATTGTTTTTATCGACCCCTGAAAATAGCAAGTATTATTGAAGCTAAAGGATGAATTTGATCATTTAGCGACCATAGTTTTTAGTTGAAAAGGCTCAGTGCCGTCCTAATTTGAAAATTGTTAGAAGACCTGTGATTAATTCTGAAGGAAAAACCTACCAGATGCTAAAAATGTTCATGTTGGGAAGTGGAAGTGGTGGGAATGCCTGTGTGGTCCAAAATGAAAGCAGTATGATTCTTATTGATGCCGGTTTCAGCGGGGCTGAAATTCGTCGTCGCATGCAAATGGTTGGTCTGGAACCAGATGATCTTGAAGCTTGTCTGATCACCCACGAGCATGGTGACCATATAAAAGGGGCCAGTATTTTGTCCAGGCGCCATAAGGTTCCACTGCTCATGCACCCCGCCACAAAACGAGCGGGACATCGTAAATTCACTGGGAATGAACGCATGCGGCATTTTGAGATGAAAGAAACCATGGAATTGGGTTCCTTAAAAGTTACCAGTGTTCCAACCCTACATGATTCAGCATCGTCAACAGGATTTCTTGTTGAAAGTGACGGTTTGAGTCTGGGGTACCTAACCGATCTTGGAGCGGTGACTGAAGACAATTTTCTAACTATGCGTCAAGCCGACTTTTTAGTCATGGAAGCTAACCACGATAGAGACATGCTCTGGAATGGACCTTACCCACCTCACTTGAAAGCGAGAGTGGATAGTCGTGTGGGACATTTATCAAATAAAGACAGTGCTGAATTCATTGCCCTGCTTGCAGAATTAGGTAATCTGAATGGTGTCATGTTGGCTCATTTGAGTGAGAAGAATAATGATCCCCAACTGGCACTCTCAGAAGTAACAAATAGACAGGAACACGAACTAAACATTATCCTGGCACGTCAGGATCAACCCTCTAAACCAATCGTAGTGGAGAAAAAATGAAAACAAACATGATAAAGCTAACCGTCCTGGCACTCCTGGTAAGTATTGTCCTTATTGGATGCGGGAAAAAGGAAGTGGACCAGGCAACTGCCTATGTAAAAATGGAAACCTCAGAAGGTATCATCATTATCGACTTGCATGAAGCCGAGGCTCCTTTGCACTCAGCAAATTTTAAACAATTATCTGCAGATGGTGCCTACAATGGAATCTATTTTCATCGTGTGATGCCTGGATTTGTTGTCCAGGGTGGAGATCCAAATACTCGTGACAATGATGATCGTAGTGATGATGGCGGCGGCGGTATTGGTGAGAGAATTCCTGCAGAAATTGGTCTGCCTCACCTACGTGGCTCAGTTGGAGCTGCCAGGGATGGTAATCCGGAGAAGAAATCTAGTGGTAGCCAGTTCTACTTTTGCCTGGGAACACCCAGTTTTCTTGATGGAAACTACACCGTGTTTGGCCAGGTCGTAGAAGGAATGGATGTAGTCGATAAAATTGCAACCTATGAGTGTGATGCGAATGACAATCCACTACAAGCCATTACTATTTTGAGTACCAGTCTAGTTTCACCAGACGATTACCAGAAATAACAGATGTCCCGTCCTCGCTTTGGACTGGCTTTAGGGGGTGGGGGAGCCCGTGGTTTTGCACATATTGGGGTTCTTCAGCGTCTTGACGAACTAGGCATTCGACCGGATTACATAACCGGATCCAGTATGGGTGCCCTCGTGGCGTCTGTGTATATCAAAATGGGTAGTGCAGCCGCTACCTGGACTGAACTCGAAGCCATGATTAGAAGTGATGCATTTCGTAAATTGGGAATGCACCTCATCAATGTAAAAGCGCGCGGGGGAGAATCATTCTGGCATCAGGTATCCTCAGCCATTCAGGATAGAATTGTCATTAACCTGGCACATTCAAAACCTGGACTAGTTCGAGCAGAACGAGTGGAAGATGCCATCAAATTTGTTATTACAGAAGATAAGTGGTTTGATTCTGGTACTGAGCTCGGTATTGTTTCTACCGATTTGTATAGTGGAGAAGATGTCTACTTCACAGAAGGTCCATTGCTCCCGGCAGTGATGGCGTCCATCGCCATACCCGGGTTCTTACCCCCTGTATACCACGAAGGAAAAACGCTGGTGGATGGTGGGGTATCTCAACAGGTGCCCATTCGTATGGCGCGAGAGATGGGAGCAGATTTTGTGCTCGCTGTTGATGTGGGTCAGGACATTGCACCCATTACAGATATGGACAATGCCATGGCGATCATGAGCCAGAGTGAGAATATCCGTTCCTGTCACTACCGAGACATGTTAAACAGAGAAGCAGATGTACTTTTACTCCCGGAAATGCCAGGTGTGCATTGGTCGGCGTATGACCAGAGCGATACCTTTGTCGACCTTGGGCTTGCAGCATTCGACGAGAGACGCGTAACTTTTGAGCAAGCCTGGTATCAAAGAAGGCACCCGGTATGGGCAAGGATTAAAAGTCTTTTTGAATAAACAGGATTAATGAACGATTAAGGATTAAACCACATGCGTCAATCATCACAATTATTACTGGCAATACTCATGCTGTTTGTTGGTCTGAGTCTTCAGGGTCAGCAGGATCTTGAGGAGATTTTAACAGTTGAGTTTAAGAGTAGCCAGAGTGCTGCAATCGCTGGAGAAACCCTAGATGTTGCGCTGGTGGTAGACATCCACCACCCCTGGCATGTCTACGCGCCAGAGGGGAATGATGAATTTACCATCCCGGTGACACCTTCAATCATTTCAGAGGGCTCACCCTTCGCAGTAGCGGAATGGATTTATCCAGAAGCTGAACGCATTTCAGTCGCCGGGGTAGAGGAACCAGCGGCAGTCTATGGTGGACGTATTGTACTGCGATCCTCTCTGAACATTGATGCAGATGCAGCGGGAACTCTTGAAATAAAGGGTGAAGTTTATTATCAAGCCTGCGATGATGCACAATGTCTGATACCAGCAGCGGTAGAGTTTACCACTCAATTACCAGTGGTCTCCAATGCTGATGCCAGCTCACCAATAAATGCTGCATTATTTGATGTAACACCAACTCAGTTAGCCAGCGAATCAATTGAGGAAGGTGAGGTCGAGGATGATGATATCTCGGGATTGGTAGATCAATATGGCATCATCCTGACTTACTTGATCATTTTCTTTGGTGGACTTGCACTAAATTTGACACCTTGCGTTTACCCGCTGATCCCAATTACCATTAGTTTCTTTGGCGGTAAGGATACCAGTAAGGGTCGAACCTTTTGGATGGCGTTGGCTTATGTATTAGGAATAGCTGTAACCTATTCCATCCTGGGAGTCGCTGCTGCCCTGGGGGGCGGGCTATTCGGGGCACTGCTCACAAATCCAATTGTCCTCATTGGTATAGCCGTTATTCTTGTTGGTCTGTCATTATCTATGTTTGGTGTCTATGAATTCAGACTACCCACTGGATTGATGACTGCTGCTAGCCAATCCAAAGCAGGAATTTTTGGTTCCTTCTTTATGGGGCTCACCCTGGGGATTGTTGCTGCGCCCTGCGTTGGACCTTTTGTGATTGGTCTACTTACTTATGTAGCAGCCCAACAGAGTGTGGTTCTCGGTTTTACCATGTTTTTCACCCTGGCTATGGGGCTGGGGATTCCCTATTTGTTTCTGGCTATGTATTCCAGTAAACTTTCATCACTACCACGGTCAGGAACCTGGATGATTGGTGTTAGAGTAATCTTTGGTCTGGTGCTTATCGCCATGGCGATATATTTCCTTATGCCTTTGTTGGGTGACTACGGTGCTCTCGTCATGTCACTGTTCCTCATAGGTTCAGGTGTTTATTTGATCATGTTCGATAATAGTGCCGAAGGAAATAAGGGATTCAATCGCATCAAGCAGGCTATTGCAATCATACTCATTATCATCGGTACATGGATGGGCATCCCTGAACCTGAGTATAGCGGTGCAGGTATTGATTGGAATCACCCGACCAATCAAATTGAATTGGATGGCTTATTGGATACTGACTCTCCAGTAATGATTGATGTCTATGCAGATTGGTGTATTCCGTGTAAGGAAATGGACAAATTCACATTCCCTGATCCTGAAGTTGTGAAATTATCCCAAAAATTTATCGCCATTAAAATTGATCTGACCCGTGATTCTGGCGAGTTTGAGCAACAATTTCTCAAGCAATTTGATATCAAAGGAGTCCCCTCATATATCTTTCTCAATGAGAGGAAAGAGCTGAATGCTCTGCGTTCGACCGGTTATGAAAATGCTCAGGATTTTGTGGAGAGAATGCAAAAGGTCTTTGAATAGGATGCTCCATATGACCTGTATCATCAAAAAGTTGCGCTGGGCAATTAAATATTGATGTGCTAATGGAGTGGTCTACATTATCTGCTAGACTCGGGATGACGATGCGAAGAGCAACTAATAAAAATTTCATTTATATTTTAACACTGTTATTTGGTGTGACTGCTCTAGCTCAAAATGCACCTGAGCGTCATAACTATTGGGTGTTTTTCCATGATAAGGAAGTGACAGACCAATCAAGCTTTGACCCCCTGGATCATGAATTTTCCCATCTCTCGCAACGAGCTCTGGATCGACGCGCCTTACGCGGAACCATCACAGGACCTACCTATAATGATCTGCCTGTCCCGGCTATATATATTGATGAAATCATGGCAACAGATGTAAAGGTTCGTTCAGTGAGTCGCTGGTTGAATGCGGTTTCTGTAACTGCAACACCAGAATACATAGAAGGATTGACGACCAACGCTATCGTAAAAAAAACGAAGCGGATTCGAAAAGTCACGAAAAAAACTATCAAGCGTATCACGAGAGACGATGAGATTTTCTTCAATGAAGAAGATTATGGCTCGAGCTATGCTCAGAATGAACAAATTAATGCCATTGAGGCACACGAGCTTGGATTCACAGGAACTGATGTATGGCTGTTAATGATCGACACAGGGTTCTATACGGATCATATGGCCTTCCAGTCTGAGAGAATTATAGCTGAATATGATTTTGTCAACGCTGATTCA
This sequence comes from Fidelibacterota bacterium, assembly GCA_016844945.1. Classification (GTDB taxonomy): domain Bacteria; phylum Fidelibacterota; class UBA8477; order UBA8477; family JABMPR01; genus JABMPR01. The sequence continues at coordinate 9,544 of JAERTJ010000149.1, forward strand.
ATAACTCAGAATCAGGAAGGTGATGGTTCTTCTCAGCACAATCATGGTACCTGGACAGCTTCCGCTGCAGCTGGGTTCGTTGATGGGGAATTACGTGGAACTGCTTATGAGTGCAAACTACTGCTGGCAAAGACCGAGATTTTAGCCGAAGAGATAGAAGCTGAAGAGGACTATTATGTCGCTGCTCTTGAATGGGGTGAGGCCAAAGGTGCTGACATTGCATCCAGCTCATTGGGATATAATGACTGGTATAATTATAGCGATCTAGATGGCGAATCAGCGATCACAACGCGTGGTGTCGATATGGCGGTTAGTCTGGGAATGGTATGTGTCACTGCAGTAGGAAATGAAGGTGATACAGACTGGTTCTACATGATGGCTCCTGCAGATGCAGATTCAGTGATCTCCGTTGGCGCAGTCGATATGAATAATACAATCGGTGGCTTTAGTGGGCATGGACCAACTGCTGATGGAAGAATAAAACCAGAAGTTCTGGCTAGAGGTGTTTCAACTTATGCCGCCGGAACTCAAGCTAGCGATGCCTATGTCATGGGTACGGGCACAAGCATGGCGACCCCGCTGGTTGCTGGTGCAGTGGCGTTGATCCTGGAAGCCAATCCCCATTGGTCTCCCATGATGGTGCGAGAAGCACTCATGATGACCGCTGATAACAGTTTATCTCCCGATAATACCCGTGGGTTTGGACTTATTGATGTCATGGCGGCTATCAACTATGATTTCGGAATTGTACATGGCGATGTGAGTGGCGATGATGTTTTAAATGTCAGTGATGCCATTCTGCTTCTGGAATGGGTCCTCGATGACACTGCGATTACAGAGCTTCAGTTTGATGTTGCTGATATCAATCATGATAATGCTGTGGACATATTAGATATTGTTGTTTTAGTCGAATGGATTCTCACCCTGTAGAAGCCCCCGATTCTGTGTAAAGCCCCTGATGGGGCTTTTTTTATAGTCGAAATAAATGGAAGCTTTCAAATGGAACCAATTAAACAACAAGAAGAACCAGAATTATCCCCCCTAATTATTGATGGCCCCCCCTGGGAAAAGAAACATGAATTGGGCTTTTTTGTTGCCTTTGTTGAAACCCTGAAAGCCTTTCTCATGCGACCTGCAAAAACTTTTAGTGTGATGAGGCGCAATACTGGGATCGGTGATGCCCTGGTTTATACCGTTGCTATCCAGGTGTTTACATTCCTATGGTCATTTGCACTCACAGATGCAAACCCCGAAATGTTTCTCCCCCAAAATCCAGAATTGAGGGATATGCTGGATCTCCCGGAAAATTTTGGGCAAATAATGATTCTGCTCTATCCTGTTTCAGTCATTTTACTTCAATTCATTTCTGCATTCGCCGTTCACTTATCTCTGAAATGGCGAGGTCTTCAGACCTATGATTTCCCACTGATTTTTAGGATATTTGCTTATTCAAGTGGAACTGCTGCTCTGCTTCTCCTTATTCCTGTAATGGGTGGATTACTTTCTCTTGCCATGACTGTGTATCTAGCTTTTATAGGTCTGAGAACAATCTATGCTATCGAACCAGGTTCCTTTGTTGTGACAATCATCATGGCCTTCTTCATCACACTGGGTTTATATATTGGCCTGGTTCTAGGGATTACCATTGCCTTGCTTTTCCTCTCTCTTCTTATTTGATGAGCGACCTTGCATCGTCTGATACAGGTCTGTATTAATCAGAAATTAACCTTTGGTGGAACATTCGTGTCAAACTATTGTTTCAGACTTAAGCTGAAAGGGGTACGCTATGTTGACAATTGAAGGACAAAAAGCTAACTTCCAACCACTTATGAACTTCAGAAACTATAGATTATTGATTTTGTTGATTGCCGTTTTGGTACTTCAATCCTGTTACACACTAATTTACCCTCCCCAAACCTTACCCCAATCAGTCACGACAGTGGTAAGTGAGCCAGCCATGGCTACCAGTGTTGGGGTGTCTGGCGGCTATGGATGGGATCCATACTGGGAACCCGCTCTGCCCTTTACAAGCTATCACAGGGGCTATGGTGCCACATATTACAGTCCATATAATTATTATGATTACCACCATCCTAGATATGCCCCGGTATATGTTGTGAGTGAAATAACACCACCAAGTTCAGCTCGTGATTTTGGTAGAGATGAACAACAGGGGGGTGGGCGTACTAGAGAACTCAATGGATCTTCTGATGTATCGAGCTCAGGGACCAGGGGCGGCACAACTGGTTTGGGAAGCACATCAGCATCCACAGCAGCACCGGTAAGAACTCCTGTTATTGCTCCACCGGTGTATAGTCCTCCCAAGAAGTCGAGACCTGTTAAGAGTATCTCCACCGATCCTCCGAAGCGCACTATAAAGCCGGTGAAAATTACGAATCCAAAACCGGTAAAAAAAAGCAAGGAAGCTGAAAAAAAGGCTCCAGCACCGCCGAAAAATAAACGTAGTAGAACTCGGAAATAACCCGCTATGAAAACTAGAATGATTTTTATGACCCTGCTCTTATGGGGAGTGAGTCTATTTCCTCAGGATTATCTAGATGCGATCAGACCATTCCGTGGTATGCGAGGTATCTCAGGCGCTGAAAGTGGAGTCATTCCTGCATCCATGGGTGCCAACAATGCCTTGTTGGGTAATCCTGCGCTCCTAACCTACGCTGAGAAGACTTATTTTTCTGCTGATCTGAGTTATGACCAGGTGATTGGAACCAGTGTTTTTAATTCTACCGTGTGGGAAGATCCTTCCACCCAAAAACTGAGGTTTAACAGTCTCACACACATTAAGCCGTTAACAGTTTATCGCGGCGCATTGGTTCTGGGGATAAATTTTCAACCGGTAAACTCCTTTCATAGTATCAGTCAATTCAGCGATTTTGATTATGATTTTGACCCAGATTCTGTGTTTGCCTATAAGCATCTGCATGAGGAAACTGGATCACTTTACGCATTGACCATGGGTGGATCTGTTCTGGTGACCATGAATACCAGCATTGGGGCCTCCATCAGCTATTTGATGGGAGAGAATGAATTTACCAGGGTCTATGAGGAAACGGATCCTGATGATATTTACACCTTTAGTCGGTTTATCGATAGTCTTCAGTTTAACCCAAGGTATCGAGGGTTTGGGATGAGAGTAGGCCTATTAAGCGAGGTCAGCGAAACCATGAACCTGGGTTTATCCATAGAATTTCCCTCACGAATATCGGTAACAGAAAGCTCCAGCAGAGACTCAATCGAATGGTTTGATGATGGAAGTTCATCTAGTTATTACGATGAAAAATGGAAAGGTTTGGATTATGCGGTATGGGGACCCTGGCGCCTAGGTCTGGGATTGGGTTTTATTGCTGAACCGCTTGAAGCCAGTGTGAATTACCGATTCAACAGTTATCGCAGTATTGCTTTCCGCGGGGATATGTATGATCCTGAAACAGGTGATAACCTTGAAGATGTTATTGATAGTCAGATAAAAGATAATGTACAGAATGTTCACGAATATTCTGCCTCGCTTCTATGGACTCTAGATCCTCTCAATCTGTCCTTTGCAGCAACGCTCATGAATGATCCGCTTAACTATCGTTTTGATAATATCATTCATCTGGATGTTGGGTTGGGGTATCAATTTCGGTCTGGTCTGGGATTTACAGTAGCCTTCAGAAATGAACAATGGCAGAGTGATTTAAACCACAGCGTTGAACGAACACCTGATCTACCCGCCATCGAGCGATCCGTTGATGTGGAAAATACTTTCTCAAAATTCCAGTTCGGAATAAAATACATCCTGTAGGCTAGACGATATTGAAAACAAATAGATTGTTGAACCGTGTTGCTGGCTTGTTCTGTCTTACAAGTATCCTCTGGGGACAATACGCCTGGAATACTGGCGAAATAAGCTTTTCCTATGGCTCACCCATCCCTGATCAACAATTAAGTCTCACAGGAGATTTGCTGCCAGATGCAGTCCCGGATCAGGGGGTAGGTGGATTTGAGATAAGTCAGGGGGACACAAATCTCATCATGCTAGTCGCACAAAATACTTACGTCCTTGAAGAAGATACCCTCGCAGACATATTTATATTATTCATGAATGACACCCTGCCCATGGAACCGGGTACCTACCTTGTGAACCCTTCACCAGAGGCATTAAAATTATTTGTATGGATGCGGGAAATCGATCCTGATGTCCTGCCAGGTCTCATCAATGCGGATTTTACCATAGATTCACTAGCCTCTCTTAATCCCTTTATCTCGATCTCGGGTCAGTTTGACATTGTAGAGATCAACGCGTTCCAATTGCAGATGAATTTTGCCGGTATGATGTTCAGCCCCAGTTTTGAAACTATGTCAATTCTTAATGGTGCTATTCATACAATAAGCACTTTTCCTGTTTCTGTCTATTCTCAAGGGGCTCTGGACTATGTCGAAGGTGGAGAATCAGGTAACATCAGCGGAGAGCTAAACCCATTGATCAATAGTGAGGGTGTTGGAGCAGTACGCACTGAGGTTCAAGATACCATAACCTACAACCTGATATCCTATCATGAAATGGAAGAAAACCGATATGATGTGTTTGGTGTTACGCTTGTAGGTGATGAAGCCAGTTTCTTAGCAACTACCGCTGACCTTGAGTTTCCCATTTCTATTCTTGAGAATGAATTTCCAATGGCTGTACCTTTTATGCTAAAAAATGTAGCAGTCCAAGATGTCTTGGAATTGCTAGAATCAGGGGAAATGCCCTCACCGGATTCCCTTAGTCAAATATACCTCCCCATAAGTCAAGGGACGGCATACCTTAACTTTACAGATGTTGGCGATGCCAGCTTAGATTTTGAAAATATCACCATGAGTAATATCACGGGTGATTTTACCCAACTCAGCGAAAACTGGATTCTCGGAAATAGTTCAACTAATTCCATAGATGGGAAATTTGTCATACAAATTCCTGATTCACCCATAGTAGGTGCTCCCTATCCCAATCCCTTTAACAGCAGTACCATCATTCCGGTGAATCTTACACGCCCTATGCAATTGGATCTGGAGATCTACAACATTCTTGGTCAAAATGTGGCGTATATCCGATTGGGAGAATACAGTAGCGGCAGCCATCATATTCCTCTGAATATGGGTCTATATAAGCTTTCCGGCGGATTATATTACTTCTCTTTCAGAGGTAATACGCAGATCCTTGACACAGGTTCGTTTCTCTACCTGAAGTAGTCACTTCAACCCTGAAAATTGGGTCCCCAGAATGAACTGGGGATAAAAATCATCATCTTAGGAAGATAATTTTCACTGAGAGCTTCTTTTGGCATGATATTTATATAAGTTGAAGCGATGCTTTACGAACAATTCTCACGATTAATTCCACTCGCCATATACAGGAGAAACAATGACACGTAAGATGGTCACCATCGACGGGAATGAAGCGGCAGCTTACATTGCCCACAAAACAAACGAAATTTGCGCAATTTATCCAATTACACCCTCATCCAATATGGGTGAGCATGCAGATGCCTTCAGCGCACAGGGAAGAAGAAACATCTGGGGAACCATTCCCACAGTTGAAGAGATGCAGAGTGAAGGTGGAGCCGCGGGAGCTGTTCACGGAGCCTTACAAACAGGTGCTTTGACAACAACATTTACAGCCTCCCAGGGCTTACTGCTCATGATCCCAAACATGTACAAGATTGCCGGTGAGCTAACCTCAACCGTTTTTCATGTTTCCGCAAGATCTCTGGCTGCTCAGGCACTCTCCATTTTTGGAGATCACTCCGATGTGATGTCTACACGAGCTACAGGCTGGGGAATGCTGGCTGCCAACTCGGTGCAGGAAGTTATGGACTCTGCCCTCATCGCCCAGGCTGCAACATTGCAGGCTCGAGTTCCTTTTATCCACTTTTTTGATGGATTCAGGACCTCACATGAAGTGATGAAAATTGAGCAATTAACTGATGATGATATCAAAGCAATGATTGATGACGATTGGGTAATTGCCCACCGAAATCGCGGAATGAATCCAAATTCACCTGTCCTCAGAGGAACTGCTCAGAACCCTGATGTTTATTTCCAGGGACGTGAAACGGTCAATCCATACTATGCAGCCACACCAGAAATTGTACAGAAAACAATGGATCACTTCGCCAAAATCGCTGGCCGCCAGTATCATTTGTTTGACTATGTCGGGGCTGAGGATGCTGAGCGCGTCATCATTATTATGGGATCTGGTGCCGAAACTGTTGAAGAAACAGTGAACCACATGATTGCCCAGGGTGAAAAAGTTGGAATGTTGAAAGTCCGTCTCTTCAGACCTTTCTCTATTAAACATTTTGTTTCAGCTTTACCCGCTTCCGTCAAACAAATCGCTGTACTGGATAGAACCAAAGAGCCCGGTGCTGCCGGTGAACCCATGTATCAGGATGTGGTCACTGCCTTTGCTGAGGCAGCTATCGAGGATTACTATCAATTTGAGAACACACCTCGGATCATTGGTGGTCGTTATGGTCTTTCTTCGAAAGAGTTTACACCTGCCATGATCAAAGCCATTTATGACGAATTGCTGAAAGATAAACCTAAGAATCACTTCACCGTTGGTATCAATGATGATGTTTCACATACATCACTTGAATATGATCCAGAATATAGAACTGATAAAGGTGATGTATTCCGGGGTCTTTTCTACGGTCTGGGTGCTGATGGTACAGTGGGAGCCAACAAAAATTCCATCAAGATTATTGGTGAGGGTACAGAGAACTATGCCCAGGGTCATTTTGTGTATGATTCAAAAAAATCTGGATCAACAACGACATCTCACCTGCGGTTTGGAAAAGATAAAATCCAGTCAACCTATCTGATTGAAAAAGCCAATTTTATCGCCTGTCATCAATATGAATTGCTCGAGCAGTTTGACATTTTAGACAAGGCTGAAGATGGTGCAACCTTCCTGTTGAACAGTCACCTGAATAAAGATGAAATTTGGGGTGGATTATCTCGTAAATATCAAAAGCAGATCATTGATAAGAAACTGAAGTTTTATGTCATTGATGCTGTCACAGTTGCTAAAGAAACTGGAATGGGAATGCGTATCAATACCATCATGCAGACTTGTTTCTTTGCGATTTCGGGTATTCTTTCAAAAGAAGAATCCATCGCCAAGATCAAGGGCGCCATTAAGAAAACATATGGTAACAAAGGTGAAGCCATCGTGGAGAAAAACTACCATGCTGTGGATCAATCAGTTGCCAACCTGTTTGAGGTGGATGTGCCTTCGACACTCACTGGTAGCGATGCAAGACGCCTCATTGTTCCAGAAGCTGCACCTGAATTTGTACAAAAGGTAACCGCAGAGATTATTGCTGGTCGTGGAGATGATATTCCAGTCAGTGGCATGCCAAATGATGGTACCTGGCCAACAGCTACGACTCAGTGGGAAAAACGTAACATTGCTATTGAAGTACCCGTCTGGGAACCAGATGTATGTATCCAGTGTAACAAATGTGCCCTGGTTTGTCCCCATGCTGCTATCAGACCTAAAGTTGCCGCAGAGGATGCCTTCAAAAATAGTCCCGAAACTCTAAAGCACGTTCCTGCCAAGGGTAAAGGGTGGGCCACAGATGATGCACAATATATTCTGCAAGTTGCCGTGGAAGATTGTACCGGTTGTAATGTCTGTGTCGAAGTATGTCCGGCTCGGGACAAATCCAATCTCAGCCGCAAAGCGATAAACATGGCTCCACAGCGTCCATTGCGTGATGCTGAACGTACCAACTGGGATTTCTTTACGGAAATTCCTGAGATTGATCGTTCCAGTGTGAAGCATGAAACCGTGAAAGGCGCTCAATTACTCCAGCCACTATTTGAGTTCTCAGGCGCTTGTGTGGGTTGTGGTGAAACACCCTATGTGAAACTCACTTCACAACTCTTTGGTGATCGTATGATTATCGCCAACGCAACAGGTTGCTCATCCATTTACGGTGGTAACCTGCCAACAACACCATGGTCAACCAATAGCGAAGGCAGGGGACCAACTTGGAATAACTCACTCTTCGAAGATAATGCTGAATTTGGCTTGGGCTATCGCCTGACCATCGATAAACATCGTGAGCATGCTGTTGAAATGATGGCTCTCCTAAAAGATGACATCGGAGCTGAATTGGTGGATGCGATTTCAAACGCTTCACAATCCAATGAGCCTGAAATCTTTGAACAACGTGCCCGTGTCAAACAAATGACAGATATTGTTGAGAAACTGGGTACACCTCTAAGCAAACAACTCCTTTCTGTTGCGGACAATCTGGTGAAAAAGAGTGTCTGGATCATGGGTGGAGATGGTTGGGCTTACGATATTGGTTTCGGTGGTCTCGACCATGTGCTCGCATCAGGTAAAAACGTGAACATCCTTGTGATGGATACAGAAGTCTATTCCAATACGGGTGGACAGAAGTCTAAGGCAACCCCAATGGGTGCCGTAGCCAAGTTTGCTGCAGGTGGAAAACCTTCTGGTAAAAAAGATCTGGGTATGATGGCAATGAGCTATAAGAATGTGTATGTAGCCTCCGTTGCCATGGGTTCCAATGATGCGCAGACAGTAAGAGCCTTTATGGAAGCTGAAGCCTACGAAGGTCCTTCTATCATTATTGCCTACTCACAGTGTATTGCCCACGGAATCGATATGGCCAAGGGTATGGATCAGCAGAAATTAGCTGTAGATAGTGCCTATTGGACACTCTACCGCTACAATCCAATGCTGGCTGCAGAAGGCAAGAATCCATTAAAACTGGATTCAAAACCACCAAAAAAACATGTTCGTGAGTATGCACTAAATGAGACACGCTTCACGATTCTTAACCGCATCAATCCAGAACTCTCAGAGCACTACATGGAAGAGTCAGACAAGGCGGCAAAAGAAAAGTATGAGTATTATGCCAAACTGGCCGCTATCTCATATGATGAAAATTAAGCGAAGATCATAAAGGAATTGATATTATGCGTCTAAGTACAAAATATATGGGTCTGGAATTAAAGAATCCTCTGGTTCCTTCAGCCTCTCCACTTACAGAGAAATTGGACAAGATCAAAATTCTGGAAGACAATGGTGCTTCAGCTGTCGTGCTTTTCTCTCTCTTTGAAGAGCAGATTGTACAGGCAGACAGTAACCTTGAACATTTTATGGACTACGGAACAGACTCCTATGCTGAATCGCTAAGTTTCTTTCCAAAGGCTCATGAGTTTGTTGCAGGTCCCGAAGACTATATCGAGAACGTAGCCAAGATCAAGAAGGGTGTTGATATACCTATTATTGCCAGCTTGAATGGTGCAACCCCTGGTGGCTGGATGGAATACGCCAAGAAGTTGGAAACAGCAGGTGCTGATGGATTGGAATTGAATATCCATTATCTCCCTGTTGATTTTAATGAAACCAGCGCCGATGTTGAAAAACGATATACAGACATTGTCAGCTGGGTAAAAGACAATGTCAATATCCCTGTTGCTGTTAAAATTGGTCCGCGTTTCAGCTCATTACCAGCCGTTGCCAAAGCCCTGGAGGGTGTTGGTGCTGATGCTCTGGTTATGTTTAATCGTTTCTATCATCCTGATATCGATCTGGAAAAGCTGGAAACCAAACGCCAGATTCAATTGAGTCAAGCGCGGGATATACGTCTTCCCATGCGCTGGATCTCTATATTGCGTGGCAACGTTCACTTGAGTTTTGCTGCCAGTGGTGGTGTACATAGTGCCCATGATGTTCTGAAATTGACCATGGCTGGGGCAGATGTCACCATGCTCACTTCATCCCTTATGACCCAGGGTCCTGAGTTGATCAAAAAGATTGAAACAGACCTGATTGAATGGATGGATGAGAATGAGTATAAGAGTCTGGAACAGATGAAGGGCAGTATGAGCCTCATTCATTCCCCAAGTCCTGGGACACTCGTCCGAGACAACTATATGAGAACCTTGTTGGATTTTCAAGCAAACAACAAGTTCTAATCGATTTAAAATCAAGAAGCGGGGCTCGAATTTTCGGGTCCCGCTTTTTATTGAGCCACCTAGGTTTTATTGTTAAAATGTCATGTTCTGCCTTATCTATCTGAATTGGCAGATAAGCCTGAGTCTTTTCAACTCAAACCGCAGGAAACAAAATGACAGCACCTGACAAATTAGAGTCGCGAGAAGGGTATTGCCCTGTGTATGATATTGAATGTCCTTCGGGAACTGAAGCGGCTGCATCATGTGAAAATAGATTTTCGGCCGATTATAACCCACTGACTAGTTTTCGTGATTCAGATATTCAACATTGTGCTATTTATCGTAAAGAACAAGCTGAACAAGCAAGTTCTGAAGCCAATACGATTTCAAAAGATGAGAGTAAATCAAATAAGGATGGAGAATAACGTCGTGCAAACTTCTGAAAAATCAACTGAGTTCAAATCTGTCCAAGATGTATTGAAACGTGCGATCTTACTGGAAATGAATGGGAAAGAATTCTTCGCCATGGCGGCTAAAACTGCCACTTCACCTGTGGCTAAAGAACTATTTGAGCACATGGTCAAGGAAGAGGAACACCATCTCCACATTCTTCAACTCACTTTCAAGCGCCATCTGGAAGAAGGCAAGGTTGTCCTACCATCAGCAGAGGAGCTGGAATTTGGATTTAAGGATCCAATTATTGATAAATCATTTCTTATGGAGCTACGCAATAGCGATTTTGATTCTTCAGCAATTAGTATAGCTTTAACTCTAGAGGAACGCGCATTCAAATTCTATCAGAAGGAAGAAAAAGCTGCTACAGACCCCGAGATTAAAACCCTGTTTACCTGGTTAACTGACTGGGAGATTGATCACCACCAAAAGCTCATGGCGCTTGAGGAAGATTTCAGGCAGGAAGTCTGGAATGACTCCAACTTCTGGCCCATGTAGCTCAACTCATAATATTCGTATTTCTAAAAAAGCGTAGGATTGACCCTGCGCTTTTTTTTTCTGCAATCAGTCTTTTCAACCCCAATGACACCAATTCTTTAACCAAAAGAGAGGCTCAGCCATTGCACAAACCGATTCTCTTCCATATTTTGCTTCCTATCAGAATGAGGTCCCTATGAAACATTTAAAATATTTGCTCCCTATCCTCCTTATAACTTCAGTCTTCGGACAGTTTGCAGAAGATATCGATGGCCCCTGTAAGCCCCTGGTTGAAATGGCCGGTCACTATGATCGATTGGCAAAATCCGCTCTACGAACGGATATCTGGGATTACGATGTCAACTATTATGACCTGGAAATTGACATCGATGTTGCCACTGAAATTATTTATGGGAGTGTTGAAGTCTATTTCACCCCGACAATGAGCGATCTCGAAACCATTCAATTGGATTTTGCCAGTGGGATGACCGTAGACTCAGTTTACCTGAATGGAGCTACCTTTAATCACTTTTCAGATGTCATCAGCATTACACTGGATGGGAGTTATAATGTAGGTGATGAATTGGCTGTGGGGCTGGTCTTTCATGGACATCCTTTAGAAAGCGGGTTCCAGGCTTTTAAATTTGGAAACCAGTATGGCGACCAGAATCGACCTGCGATGATTTCTACTCTGAGTGAACCTTATGGTGCCAGGACCTGGTGGCCGTGTAAGGATGTGCCCACTGACAAAGCAGATTCTGTAAAAATTACAATAACTATTGATAGTCTATACGATGTCGTCGCCAATGGATTACTGAGCTCTGAAGTCGATAATTTTGATGGAACCAAAACCTGGGTCTGGGAACATAAATATCCCATCACAACTTACTTGGTTTCCCTGGCAATTACAGACTATAGCTATTGGACTGAGATGTATCATTTTGCAGATGGAGATTCAATGCCACTGGAATATTGGATGTATCCAGCTTCGGCGACTGCCAGCAATATTGAGCGGTGGAACCTTACCGCCAATATGATGGATATCTTCAGCGAGTATTTTGGAAAATATCCTTTCTCCGATGAAAAATATGGTATGGCACAGTTTGAATGGGGTGGGGCTATGGAGCATCAGACCTGCTCAAGTATGGGTAATTCTGGAGAAAATACCATCGCCCATGAGCTGGCCCATCAATGGTGGGGTGATCTGGTGACATGCAGTAATTTTCATCATATCTGGATTAACGAGGGATTCGCCACCTATTCGGAGGCACTCTATTGGGGCGCAAAGAATGGCGAAGCTGCATACCATGCACATATGGCTTCCAAAGTGAATAGCGTTAATGGGTCAATATTCAGACCAGATACAAGCAGCGTAGGCGCAATTTTTAGTTATTCCCTTGTCTACCAGAAGGCTGCCTGGGTACTCCATATGCTTCGGCATGTTGTAGGAGATGACACCTTCTTTGAGACGCTCGCCGAATATCGTGACTTATACCAGTTCAGCCATGCATCGACTGAAGATTTTCAGGGGGTGGTTGAAGGTGTGTGGGGTCAGGATATGGAATGGTTCTTTGATCAATGGATCTATGGGAGTGGTAAACCCACCTACAGGTGGTGGTGGACTGCTAGCGAGGTGGATAATTCAGGGAATTCCACAGTGACCGTTCATGTTGATCAGATTCAGAGCTCAGCCTATCCTACATTCAAAATGCCAATAGATCTCCGAATATCATCAGGGACTGAAGTCATGGATACTGTGATATGGGATTCACTACGCGTGCAAGAATTTACGATTCTGGTAGATTTTGTTCCCACTGAAATTTTATTCGATGAATCGTCATGGATATTAAAAAATTCAAATCAAGTAGCCGGGCTGGATGAATGGGTAAGTCCAGGGAGTTTTAAATTGCAAAATGCCTTTCCCAATCCGTTTAATGGTGAAACAACCATTCCCTACTTCGCAGGAGAACAGTTTCGAGGGGTCGCCAAAATTTATGATATTCGGGGTGCAGAAGTTTTCTCCAAGAATATCTCTCACTCAGATGCCGGATTGTATGAGCTATACTGGGACGGAAAGTCCCAACAAGGTGTGAATCTGGAGTCAGGGATTTATATCCTACAGCTTGTTTCAGCACACTATGTATCACAGTCTCAAAAGATCTCCATACTGAAATAACTGAACCTTGTTTACCATAGGGTAAGTTTATACTTAACAACATATTTTCATCAGTTTAGCTGTTTGGCAACATATTTGCCGTTATGTCGCTCGATTGGGTACTGAACAATCCAACATGACAGGGTGGTATGAAAGAAGACAAAAAAGTTGGCTATTCAGCGTTGGTGGTAGGTGCTATCTCCCTGGGGGAAGCCTGGTTTAACATATTAAACGATAGGGCTGATGCATTTGATATCTTCTTTTTGGGGCTAGGACTAGTCGCCAGCCTTGCAGGTATCGCATTGATCATTCAAAAAAGTAATTCAGTTATAGAAGAGTAGACGGTCTTAGATGATTGAAATAAGTTCGATTTATCTGTTCAAAATATAAAACTTCATTTGGGATTTCTCGCTATTAAGAGTAATATTCTCACAAATAGTATTTTGGATAGAAAAAAAGCAAGTGTTTGAAAATTCACTGGTTATGAAACAAGGAGTAATACTGTGATTCGTTTAACAAAAGCTGGCGAATATGGATTAAGAGCCGTTAGATATCTGGTTGAGAATGGTGACGAGAGTCGTATAAGTATTGGTGATATCTCTGAGAACAAGAATATCCCCGAACCATTTCTCCGAAAATTATTTAAACCCCTGGTACAGCAAGGGATTATCAACAGCACACGTGGAGTTTCAGGTGGTGTACGTCTGGCGCGTAATCCTGAAGAAATTACTGTCCTTGAAGTTGTTGAAGCCCTTGAAGGCCCCCTGGCACTTAATGAGTGTCTGCTGGATGAAGCAGCCTGTGAGTTCCTCAGTGAGTGTGGAATGCATGATGTCTGGGAAGAAGCACAAGCTGCCATGGCAAAGGTATTAAGGTCAAAGAACCTGACCGATCTAAAAAAATAGGTACAATCTGAATCGTTCGATGATATTTAAATGAGGGAAACATGAGAAACGAGACATCACAGAGGCAAGTAGCACCGGATATTTACCCCAAATGGGAAAAAATCAAGGACATGACTGATCAACTGATCGACATCACGCTCAATTTGAGACAAAGTGGTCATCCGGGAGGTTCGCGTTCAAAAGTGCACATGATGGTGTCTCTCTTTCTGGGGGGAGGCATGCGATGGGACATCAGGAACCCTCAGAAACGCTATGGTGACAAGTTCATACTTTCAGCCGGTCATACTGTTCCTGGCGTATACGCCCTGCTAGCTGTTTTGAATGAATCTCTGCGTCGGAAATATGCTGAAACTGGCGAAGAACGATACAAGCTGCCTGCTGAAGATCGGGTGCTTACCTGGGAAGATCTGTTGACACTGAGAAACAAGGGTGGACTCCCCGGTCATGCAGAAATGGCTGGTAAAACCAACATATTTAAGGCAAACACAGGACCTTCAGGTCACGGAATGCCAGTTGCTGTGGGTGAAGCTATGGCACTTAAATATGCAGGTGCCGAAGATGTGCGTGTCTTTTCTGTTGAAGGTGAAGGGGGTCTCACACCAGGTGTCACCCATGAATCTTTAAATTCAGCTTATGGCTTAGGTCTGGGGAATCTTCACTTTCTGGTGGACTGGAATGATTATGGGATTGATAATCGTCCCTTTTCCTCTGTGGTTTATGGAACCCCTGAAGATTGGTTTGCCCCTCATGGATGGAGAGTGTTTGGAACCGATGGCGGTAGCGAGTGGGAAACAGTCAATGGAACCATGCTGGAAATGGCATTCGATGAAAATTCAGAAGGTGCACCTGCTGTTGCGTGGTTCAAAACGCGTAAAGGTCGCGGCTATGGTGTCTACGACAATAAGTCCCATGGTGCAGCTCACAAATTTAATAGTGAGATCTACTGGCAGACGAAGAAAGAATTTACTGATAAGTACGGTATTGAGTTTGATGGTTTTGGGGAACCAGGTCCTGATACAAAAGCTGAGCGTATTGCACAGACAAAAATCAATATGGAAAAAGTGTTTCAGGTTTTTGAACAGGATCCGGAACTGCTTGATTATCTGGCAGATCGCCTGGTGGAATTGGGTGATGGCGTACCGGAAGATTGTGAAAGAGTGTGGATCGATACCTCAAAGAACCCACTTAATGACCCTGTCTTGACTGACATCGAAAATCTGCCCAAAGAACTTTTTGTCAAGCCAGGTGAAATCGCGCCTAATCGTGGTGGTTTCTCAAAATATGCTGCATGGCTCAATGGGTATGTCAGTAAAAACTATGGACGTCCCCTGGTTTTGGCCTCTTCTGCTGACCTGGCAGACTCCACCAATATTTCTGGATTTGGGAAAGATTTTGGAGATATCCCAGGATATGGTTTTTATGACCGGAAAGACAATACAAAGGGCTGCTTGCTGCCTCAGGGAATCACCGAGTTTGCAAATGCGGGTATCTGTACCGGTATTGCGGCCACAAATTTTTCCAAAGACCCAGAGTCTGAATTTAACGGATTCTTCTCTGCCTGTTCCACCTATGGCTCATTTTCATACCTGAAATATGGTGCTTTTAGAATATTCAGCCAGATGGTACAGGATGCAGAAGTAAAACTGGGTAAAGTCATCTGGGTAGCCGGTCATTCAGGCCCCGAGACAGCTGAGGATTCCAGAACTCATTTTGGTATTTATGCACCTGCCGTCACACAACTGTTCCCTCAAGGGAAAGTAATCAATCTATATCCGTGGGAGCACAACGAGGTAGCCCCCATGTTAACTGCAGCCCTGGGCACTGAGGCTCCTCTCATCGCCTTGCATTTGACTCGTCCAGGTGTAGAAATTCCAGATCGCAAGAAATTGGGTATGGCCTCTCATATGGAAGCTGCCAAGGGAGCTTATCTCATTCGTGACTATAAGTCGGATCGTCCTAAAATGGGTACCATCTTTGTTCAGGGAACAGTGACGACAGCCAATGTGGTCAAACTCCTACCAGAACTTGATAAACGTGGACTAAACGTGAAATTAGTCGCTGCAGCCAGTCCGCAATTATTTGCTCTTCAACCTGAAAGCTATCAGAAATCTATTGTTAGTGATCAGGATTGGCTGAACTCCACCTTTATCACCAACGCATCTGCTGTTGCTATGCAAGATTGGACAGGAAATCGTCTATCCATTGAATACGCAATGACCGCTGATTGGGATGACAACTGGCGCTCAGGTGGATCGGTAGATGAAGTGATGGAAGAAGCCCATCTCTCTGGTCGTTGGTTGTTGGAAGGCATTGAACGCTTTGCCAATGATATTGAAACACGGATGAAGCGTCTGGGAATGATTTAATTACTCACCATTATCGTGAGATTTAGGGGAATACAATGAAAAAATTAGCAAGTCGTTACAATCGTTTAGGTACTGAAACTGCCTTTGCAGTTGGTGCCGATGCAGCAGCCTGGTCTGCCAAGGGTAATAAAGTCTACCCATTTCATCTGGGAGATATGAACATAACCACACCGGATTATATCATTGATGCAGCCTTTAAAGCAGCTCGAGATGGAAAAACCGGGTATGCACCCGGTCCAGGAATTATGCCACTGCGTGAAGCCCTGGCTCAGGATATTGGCATGTCCCGTGGTCTGAATCTGACAGCAGAGAACATTTCAGTGCAACCAGGTGGAAAACCGGTAATCGGTAAATTTCTGGCAACATTACTAGAAGAGGGTGCCGAAGCATTATATCCCAATCCTGGATATCCAATTTATGAATCCCAAATTGAGTACCTCGGTGGAAAAGCATTACCCTACGGCTATGTGACCACTGACAAGGGATTTGCAATCAATAAAGAAGAAATCGAACGACAAATCACACCCAAGACCAGCATCATCGTCTATAATAATTATCAGAATCCTATTGGTGCTGAGTCAACGGATGAGGAAATGCAGTGGGTTGCTGATCTTGCGATTAAGCATGATCTCTGGGTATTATCAGATGAAGCTTATTTTGAAGTCCGCTATAGTGGTTTAAGTAAAAGTATTGCCTCTCTGCCAGACATGGCTGAGAGAACAGTGATTCTATATACATTCTCAAAGAAGTTTGCCATGACCGGCTGGCGCCTGGGTTGTGCAGCAGGACCAAAAGAAATCATCGAAGCCATTTCTAAATTCAACACCAATCAGGAATCCTGTTCAAATCATTTTGTTCAGATGGCTGGTATTGCTTGCTTGAATGGACCTGTTGAACCTCAAAATGCCATTCTTGATGAGTTAAAGCTTCGCCGTGATGCTCTTGTGGATGCTTTGCTGGCAATCGATGGGGTGAAGGTGTCAAAACCTGAAACTACATTTTACCTCTTTCCAGATGTCACAGATATCTTCAAACGGAAGGGATATACAGATTCGACTAAATTCCGCCTTGATGCCCTGTATGAAACCGGTGTTTCTTTCTGTTCGCGTGAACACTTTGGAAGGCCGTTACCAGGTGAAGATAAAGTTTTCATTCGCTTTGCGTATAGCGGAATAAATGTGGATCAGATACAGGAAGGTCTGGCAGAGTTAAAATCTTTCTGGGAGTAGATGACAGAGGATTGTTAATTAAAATTAAGTATATGGGGATGACATCTCGTTCGAGATGTCATCTTGTTTTTTTAGGGACGATATGATTACAAAAAAAGATGCACTGAACTATCACAGTATGGGTACCCGTAAGGGGAAGATTGAAGTTACTGCCACCAAGCCATTTGTTACGCAACGTGATTTGAGTTTGGCTTATTCTCCCGGTGTTGCATATCCCTGCCTGGAAATTGCTGAAAATCCTGCAACAGCGAATGAATACACAGCACGGGGAAACCTGGTTGCTGTTATCTCAAATGGAACGGCAGTGCTGGGGCTGGGTAACATCGGTGCCCTGGCAGGGAAGCCAGTCATGGAGGGGAAAGGTGTCCTATTCAAACGATTCGCTGACATCGATGTATTCGATCTTGAGGTCGATACGGAAGATCCGGATAAGTTTATTGATGCAGTTAAGCTCCTGGAGCCAACCTTTGGTGGGATCAATCTTGAAGATATAAAATCACCAGAATGTTTCTATATCGAGAAGAAGTTAAAGGCAGAGATGAATATTCCTGTCTTTCACGATGATCAACATGGCACAGCCATCATATCTGCAGCAGCCCTGCTTAATGCAGTCGAGGTTGCTGAGAAGGAAATGAGCGAGATAAAAATTGTCGTGTCAGGTGCAGGCGCTTCGGCTTTATCCTGTAGCGAGCATTACATCTCCATGGGGGCGAAGCGGGAAAACTTAATTATGTGTGATTCCCGCGGTGTTATTTTTAAAGGTCGTACCGATGGGATGAATGAGTATAAACTACCTTTCGCCAATGATACAAAACATCGTACCCTGCAGGAAGCTCTGGATGGTGCAGATGTATTTATCGGTCTCTCAAAGAAGGATATTATTACTGGAGATGACCTGAAGACCATGGCGCCTAATCCAATTATTTTTGCCATGGCGAATCCTGATCCAGAAATTACCTATCCAGATGCTATGGCTGCTCGTCCTGATGCCATTATGGGTACGGGTCGATCAGACTATCCCAACCAGGTCAACAATGTGCTCGGGTTTCCTTTCATCTTTAGAGGCGCTCTGGATGTTCAGGCCACTGAAATCAATGAGGAAATGAAAGTCGCCGCTACCCTTGCCCTGGCTGCCCTGGCGAAAGAGGACACGCCAGATGAAGTGATTCAAGTCTATGGATTGGACCACCTTGAATTCGGGCGCGACTATCTGATTCCCAAACCTTTTGACCCCCGGGTCCTGATGTGGGAATCTGTGGCAGTTGCTGAAGCAGCCATGAAGACCGGAGTCGCCCAGAAAACCATTGACCTGGATAAATATCGTGAAGAGCTGGAAGCGCGTCTAGGCAAGGGTCGTGAATTTATGCGCAGTCTTTACAATCGAGCCAAAGCAGCGCCGAAACGCGTGATTTATCCTGAAGGTGAAAACCCCAGAATAATTAGAGCGAGCTATTTGATTCGACAGGAGGGAATTGCCCATCCTATACTGGTGGGCCGTAAGTCAAAGATTAAAAAAACAGCCAAGGAACTCAATATTTCTCTCAAAGGTGTAGAAATCGTTGATCCCATGAAGTGTGATCGCAAGGATGAATTCATCGAAGCATTCTACAAAATGAGACAGCGCAAAGGTGTGACCCTCAGCGGTGCCAGGCGTTTTATGGAACGCCGGTATTCATTTGCAGCAATGATGCTCCATATGGGTGAAGCAGATGCCATGATTTCTGGGATTACCCAACAGTATCCAGATGCACTACGGCCGGTGCTCCAGATCATTAAGCCCCGAGAGGGTATGCAGCATGTTGCCGGGCTGTTCTTGCTCATTTTTAAGGATGGTATGAAGATATTTGCTGATGTGTCCGTTAACATCGATCCCTCTGCCGAAGTATTATCTGAGATAGCACTCATGGCTGCAGAACAAGCCAAGCGCTGGCGGATGACTCCCAGAGTTGCCATGTTGAGCTTCTCAAATTATGGTTCATCCCAGCATGCTTATGCAAAAAAGGTGAGTGAAGCGGTGAAAATCGTCAGAGAAAAAAATCCAGATCTCATGGTGGATGGTGAGATGAACGCGGATCTGGCAATTATGCCAAAGATTCAACAAGAGCATTATCCATTCAGTCAACTCCAGGGGTCAGCCAATGTCCTTATATTTCCAGATCTGCAATCCAGTAATATCAGTTACAAGTTGGTGCATCGCCTGGGGAATGCGGAGGCAATAGGACCCATCCTCGTCGGAATGGAAAAGCCGGTCCACATCTTACAGGTTGGATCAACCAGTGTTCAGGATGTGACCAACATGACAGCCATCGCAGTGGTCGATGCTCAGGAACAGGGTTTGAGCTCAACGAGAACACCTATAGATGTGGCTTAATTAATTTATTCACTAAATGCTTTAGTCAATAATTGTGGCATGGAGATTGCCTAGTTTGAGGCGGCAAGTGGACCGGAGGGTGAAGCACCTTTGTGAGAGGGTATTCGGTTCTTGAAGACACTCAGGGTACCGTCTATATTGCGCACCGAATGTTGAAAGAAAGGGCACTTTAGAGATCATGCAGGAACATTATGGAATAGCCTTAGCCTTTGGTGCTGTGGCCTTCCTTCTCATGTACGTCGGGTTCATCATTCAAAAGCTGATATCCCCGAAAAATAAAACAGATTTAAAAATGGATACCTATGAATGTGGTGAAGAGCCAGAAGGGGAGGGTTGGCTTCAATTCAACATCCGCTTCTATGTTATTGCTCTGATTTTCATCATTTTTGACGTGGAAGTTGTATTCCTATTCCCCTGGGCAGTTGTGTTCAAGGATATGGGATTTTTGACTTTCGTGGAAGTATTCGTCTTCATGACTGTTCTGATCGTTGGTCTGGCTTATGTCTGGGTCAAAGGGGATCTGGAATGGGTTAAAATGAAATTAAAATATGGCACCGGTCGCTACTCTGCGTCCAAGCTACACGAAGCGGAGACCAAATAAATGGGTGCGTTAAACCATAAATTTAATGAGAATATTCTCATCACATCGCTGGATAAATTAATGAACTGGTCCCGATCCGGATCTGAATGGTACTTTCAGTTTGGTCTGGCTTGTTGCGCCATTGAAATGATGTCTGCTGCGGCAGCCCGTCATGACCTGGAACGTTTTGGTGCAATGCCCCGTTCATCACCTCGTCAGGCAGACGTAATGATCGTCGCTGGAACTGTGACACTGAAAATGGCGACCCGTGTCAAACGTCTTTATGAGCAAATGGCTGAACCAAAATATGTCATTTCAATGGGGTCCTGTTCCAATTCAGGCGGCCCCTACTGGCAGCATGGATATCATGTGCTCAAAGGTGTTGATCAAATTATCCCTGTTGATGTTTACATCCCTGGATGTCCACCACGACCTGAAGCATTGATTGAAGGTCTGATGCATCTCCAGAAGAAAATGCGTGAAGAGCCAATCCTGGCTAAGAAGGAAGACTGAAGTGACTGAGCAAGAAATTTACGCCGATCTTTCAGGAAAATTCGGGGACAAAGTCCTTGAGTTTATGGAGGAAGGGACACAGAATCCCACTGTAGTTGTCAATCCACTAGGTCTGGTAAAAATCGTTGGCTATCTCAAGGATACTGAAACACTTCAATTTGATTCACTCATGAATCTTGCAGGTCATGATCCAGGTGCCGAGTTAGAGTTAAGTGTGATATACCATCTCTATTCAACTACTTTGCAACATTATATCACTCTCAAAACATTTGTGCCCAGAGAAGAATCAGTTGTCGATAGTGTCGCCAATATATATGGTACTGCAGACTGGCATGAGCGTGAAACCTTTGATCTGTATGGAATAAAATTTGAAGGACACCCTGACTTAAAACGCATTCTCATGGAGGATGACTGGGAAGGCTATCCCTTACGGAAAGATTATGTAGCAGCGGAGTTTTATCGCGGTATGCGCATTGAGAAGGTGAAATAATGGGTCGTCTGCACGCTGAAGAAATGGTTCTCAACATGGGACCACAACATCCCAGTACACATGGGGTGTTGAGATTGAAATTACGGACTGATGGTGAGATCGTTTCTCATATTGAGCCAGTGATTGGTTATCTCCATCGCTCCTTTGAGAAACACGCTGAAAATCTTGAATATCAAATGGTCACACCCTTTACCGGTCGCTGCGATTACTTGGCTGCCATGGGAAGTGAACATGGGTATGCCATGGCTGTTGAAAAAATGATGGGTATTGAACTCCCTGAGCGAGTCGAGTATCTGCGTGTTATTTTTGCTGAACTCCAACGTATCGCCAGTCACCTGGTTGCCGTTGGAACCTTTGGTCTTGATGTAGGCGCTATTACACCCTTCATCTACTGTTTCCGTGAACGTGAACTGATTCTGGATCTATTTGAAATGGCTTCTGGGGCGCGCTTGCTTTATAACTATATCTGGATCGGGGGACTGGCGCATGATGTTCCACCAGGATTTGTTGAAAAAACGTATGAATTCCTGGATGCATTTGATGAGCGAGTCGCCGAGTACAATCAGATTCTCACTGGAAACAAAATATTTATTGAACGCGCTGCGGATATTGGCGTGATGACACCTGAAGTGGCCATCAACTATGGTGTCACAGGTCCCAGCCTAAGGGCATCAGGTGTGAATATCGATCTCCGCAAAACTGATCCGTATTCAATCTATGATCGTTTTGATTTCGATGTACCATTGGGACAGGGTCTTCAAGGTACAATTGGTGATAGCTGGGATCGTTACTATGTGCGTGTTCTGGAAATGAGTGAAAGCGCTAAAATCATTCGACAGGCACTGGATCAACTGCCTGTAGAAGGAGATGTAAAATCTGCTATCCCACGTCGTATCAAACCCCCGAAGGGTGAAATCTATTTCCGAAGCGAGAATCCTCGTGGCGAATTGGGGTACTATATCGTCAGTAATGGAAAGAATGTGCCATTACGCTTAAAAATGCGTTCACCGGCATTTTCTAACCTTAGTGTTATAAATGAAATTGGTCAGGGCTGGATGATATCTGATGTCATTGCAATTCTCGGTAGCCTGGACATTGTACTAGGGGAGATTGATCGCTAAATGATACAATTACTAACAAATTGGATATTGTCGTTTGACATCTTGTCAGGCATGGGGCAATCAGTGGCGTGGGGTCTGTCTCTCTTTATAATCGCAGCACTTATTTTCGTTTTTGTAGCTGTGAACGCAATCGTTTTGGTCTATATCGAACGGAAAGTTTCAGCGTTTATGCAAGTCCGGCTGGGACCTATGCGTGTTGGGAAGTTTGGTTCACTCCAGACCATTGCTGATGCTTTGAAACTACTTCAAAAAGAGGATATCATTCCCCAGATGGCTGATAAAATCCTCTTCATTATGGGACCTTGGGTTATTCTGGTGGCATCTGTGGCAACTTTTGCGGCGATTCCCTTTTCAGATAGCCTGTTGGCAGCGAATATGAATATTGGACTATTCTATATCGTTTCCATCTCTTCTATTGTGGTTCTTGGGATCGTCATGGCAGGTTGGGCATCAAATAACAAGTGGTCATTGTATGGCGCTATGCGTTCAGCAGCTCAAGTTATTTCATATGAGATCCCGGTTGGCATCACACTGATCGCTGTCGTTGCAGTAGTGGGCAGTTTAAATTTACAGACCATAATCCAGGCACAAGGAGGCACAGGAAATCTATTTTACTGGATTCCAATACCCTTGCCAAACTGGTTCATTTTTCATAGTCCCTTTCTCTTCATAGCTGCCTTCATTTATTTGGTTGGTGCTACTGCCGAAATCAATCGAACCCCTTTTGATATTCCAGAATCAGAATCAGAACTGGTGGCTGGATTCATGACAGAGTTTTCAGGATTACGCTGGGCGTTGTTCTTTTTGTCTGAATATGCCAATGCAACCCTGGTTGCGTTTCTGGTAGCTATCGTTTTCCTCGGTGGCTGGCAAAGTCCGTTTGCTGATTTCGGTGGCGCTCAGATTGGGTTCACCATCCTGACAATTCTAGCAGGAATGTGGACTGCCTTTGTAAAAGTGAAAGCTGGCAGATTATCCATATATCCGCTTGGGTTGAGTTTGATCCTGGCGATATCTGCCTGGTTGTTTCCTGGTTTTGCCCTCTGGTTGGCTTCTCCAGGCTTGTTCTGGATGTTGATGAAAGTTGCATCAATAATCTTTTTATTAATGTGGTTCCGCTGGACCTTTCCACGTCTACGTGTTGACCAACTCATGTATGTGAGTTGGAAAGTCATTCTCCCCATCTCCCTGGTAAATCTTATGGGTGTGGCAGTATGGATGTGGTTAACCGGTGAAATCCAATTTTAGGATAGATAGATGAGCTATTTTAGTAATATTTCCAATGCTATATCCACTCTGGTGGATGGGATGAAAGTGACCATGGGGTATTTTGTACGACCTCGTGAACACGTTACTTTACAATATCCCGATGAAGTATGGCCAATCCCCACCAGAAATATTGGTGTCGGTGAATTGGACAGCTACAACACCATTCGATCAAAACTGGTGGTCAACTTTGAAGATTGTATCGGTTGTAAAGCCTGCGAACGTGCCTGCCCAGTTGATTGCATTGATATCGAAACATTTAAAGCAGGTCCTGAAGAAGATATTGGCACCACCAGTAATGGGACCAAAATCAAATTAAGGGTAACCAGTTTCACCATTGATATGAGTGAGTGCATGTTCTGTGACCTGTGTACCCATCCCTGTCCAGAAGATTGTATAGAGATGACTCCAGATTATCAGTTTATCAGCAACGATAATGTGAAATTGGAAGTCACACCTGAGGAACGCTGGAGAGATCGTGATCATTTGATTTATCAATTCTCAAAAGTCAAACCCGAGGAGCGGGCTTCCCGTCAAGCTGCAGCTGCCAAGGTCGCTGAAGCAAAGGCTGCTGCCATGGCTGCCAAAAAAGCCGCTGCTGCAAAAGCTGCCGCTGAGAAGGCTGCTGCCGAAGTCGCACAAAAAGCTGAACCTGAGATTGTTGTTGACACTTCAGCACCTGTGGCATCACAAGCTGAACCCATTGCAGCACGTGAAGCTCCTGCACCCGTAGCATCCACACCGGATACCGAGATGGTTTCCAGTGATATCCCCATGGACACAGTTAAGCCACTGAATACAGAATCTGAGACATCTGCGCCACCTGTGGCATCGGGTCAGGCTGAACCATCAACTGATACTGAAGATTCTTCAATGAAGGAGAGTGAAAATGGCTGATTTCATTTTCTGGGTTATCTGGGCACTGATCGTTGCATCAGCAGCTCTTGTAGCTTTCGGAAATAACCTTATTCATTCGGTTTTTGCCCTCATGGGAACCTTCCTCGGGGTAGCCGGAATTTACATTTTTCTCAATGCCGACTTTCTGGCTGTGACTCAAATTGTTGTTTACGTCGGCGGAATTCTGGTTCTACTTGTTTTTGGAATCATGTTGACCAACAAGATCAGTACCGCACAGATTTCACAGAGCTCCCTTCAAAAGGGTCTTGGTCTGCTGGTTGTTTTAGGTCTGGCTACCATCATCTTAACGGCCGTATTACCTCATGACTGGGTAGGTTCAATTGCACCGATGGCGTTTGATGAGACTGTTGAAGGCATTGGTAGGCTACTCTTTACAGAGTATCTAATCTTGTTTGAGATTGCCTCAGTCCTGCTGCTGGGGGCACTGATAGGCGCTGCCACATTGGCGAGAAAGGAGCTATAGGATGGATCATCTTAGTTCATATCTCGTATTAAGTGCAATTCTTTTCAGTCTGGGATTATACACGGTAGTCACAAGACGTAATGCCGTTGCCATCCTCATGGGTGTGGAACTGATATTGAATGCAGCCAACATCAATTTTGTAGCATTTTCTAAATTTGTCACCCATAACCTGGATGGACATCTTATCTCAGTATTTATCATTATGCTCGCTGCTGCAGAGGCTGCAGTTGCTCTGGCTATTGTTCTAAACCTTTATAACGATCGTGGGCACATCAACGTTGATGAAGCCAACGCCCTCAAACAGTAGGTGCAGCTGATATGATTAATTTAGCACTACTCATTCTATTTCTCCCGCTGCTTTCATTTGTTCTGCAGATCTTCTTTGGTAGAAGATTTGAGGATAAGAAAGGGGAGTGGGTCTCCGTAGGTATTCAGTTCCTGACACTGGCATTTTCATTGTCAATGCTGGTCATGATGCTATCCAAGAGTGATCCAAATTTCCAGATTGAGCTTCATAAGAGCTGGTTGGATCTTGGATTGTTCAAAATCGACCTGGGCATCTATATAGATAATATTACGGTGATCATGTTGAATGTGGTAGCCATTATCTCATCACTGGTTCACCTCTATTCAACGGCTTATATGGCTGGGGATGTTCGTTACTCCCGCTATTTCGGCTTTCTCGGAATCTTTACCTTTTCCATGAATGGGATCGTCCTGTCCAACAGTCTGTTCATGATCTACATGTTCTGGGAGCTGGTTGGACTGTCTTCTTACCTGCTCATTGGTCATTGGTGGGAAAAAGATTCAGCAGCCGATGCCAGCAAGAAAGCTTTTATTACGAACCGTGTTGGTGATATCGGGATGTTCACGGGTATGTTAATCATCGCAACCGTTCTGGGGACATTCAATTTTCAGGTGATTGCAGATCGACTTCATGATGGCACCTGGGTAGCCAATGCCGGGATGCTGTTTGGCGGTATTGAACCCCACAAATTATTGACTGTCGCTGGCGTTCTGGTCTTTATGGGAGCAGTGGGTAAATCAGCCCAATTCCCACTCCATGTCTGGTTACCAGATGCCATGGAAGGTCCCACACCTGTATCAGCTTTGATTCATGCCGCAACCATGGTTGCAGCCGGTGTTTACCTGACGGTACGCATCTTTCCATTTCTTACTGCTGATGCCATGGCAACCATTGCTTTCATTGGTGGATTTACGGCAATCTATGCGGCTACTGTTGCCATTACACAGAATGATATTAAGAAGGTGCTGGCTTATTCTACAGTGAGCCAACTCGGCTATATGATTATGGCGCTTGGTACCGGTGCATATGTTGCTGGATTTTTCCATCTGGTTACCCACGCCATGTTTAAGGGTGCACTTTTTCTAGCATCCGGGTCCGTCATTCATGCCATGCATCATAGCCTGCATCATCTCAACGACCATGAGACAGATCCCCAGGACATGCGCAACATGGGCGGCTTAAAGGCTAAAATGCCCATCACTTTTGGGGTGTTCATGGTGACTACTGCTGCCATTTCAGGTATCCCATTATTTTCTGGGTTTTTGAGTAAGGATGCGATTCTGGCAGGTACCTGGACCTATGCCGCTAACGTGCATGATGGCTGGTTAGCCAACCTGCATCTTGCCTGGATTCTACCCGTCTTTGGATTTGGTGCAGCAGCCATTACGGCATTCTATATGTTCCGCCTCATTTTTATGACCTTCTATGGTGAAGCGAAGCAACCCAAAATTTTCCAACATATTCAGGAATCTCCAAAAGTGATGACCATACCGCTCATCATTCTGGCGATTCTTTCAATGTTCTTCATCTTTACCCTGCCATCTATAAATCCAATTTCAGATCATGGATGGTTTACCACAGTTGTTCAATCTCCTGAAAGTGCGGTCACAACAGGCCCTGCTTTTGACCTGGAGCATTTTGAGCATGGCATGCATGAAGCCCATACCCCTGCCATGATCACTTCCATTATCGTAGCAGGTTTGGGTATTCTGTTATCAGTTCTGGTTTATCTCTTGAACAAAATTTCAGCAGAAAAGCTGGCCATCAAATTAGGTGCCCTTTATCGAGGCTCTTTAAACAAATGGTATATGGATGAATTCTATATCAATGGAATCATCAGACCGTTTCTGAAGGGCTGTGGTGCCATTGGTCGCTTTGACCTGGATTTTTATGATCATTATGTAATAAATGGGTGGGGCAGAAACGCCAAACGATCCTCCAAAGGGGTTGGCTTGGCAGATGATCTCATCGTGGATGGTGCCGTCAATTTTTCAGGTATCATCTTTCAATGGCTGGGTTGGACACTCAAGTTCATCCAGACCGGTAAAATTCAAAATTATCTCATTTATGTATTGATCGGCGCAGCATTGCTGTACGTCGTCAATGTATTCTAGGACTGAAGGAGTCGATTAACACCATGGAAAATCATTTGCTAAGCATTGTAACCTTCCTGCCAGTATTTGGAGCATTGGTCATTGCATTGATCCCGAAGGAAAAGTTGGACTTTATCCGTTGGGGTGCTGCTGCGATCACGGGTCTCCAATTAATTCTCGCGATATGGATTCTGAAAATCTTCGATTTCTCAAGTGCCGATGTACAATTGGTTGAACATTTTGCCTGGATTCCAGCATTTAACATCGAATATTTTATGGGTATTGATGGTCTAAGTGCCCCTATGATACTGCTCACGGCTCTCTTGAGCTTTCTGGCAGTGTTTACATCCTGGAATATTGAAAAGGCACAAAAAGGCTATTTTGCACTCTTCCTGCTACTTGATGCAGGGATGATGGGTGTCTTCAGTGCCCTGGATTTCTTCCTCTTTTATATCTTCTGGGAAGTCATGCTCTTGCCCATGTATTTTCTCATTGGAATCTGGGGTGGACCACAGCGCGAATACGCCGCTATAAAATTCTTTCTCTACACTCTTTTTGGGTCAGTTCTGTTGCTTTTGGGAATGTTGGCACTGTACTTCATTTCAGAACCACATACTTTCAACATGCTCATTCTTGCTGAACAGTCCGCACAGTTCGGGAAAGCGATCCTCCTCGGTATGAATGCGGGTAAGGTAATATTCATATTACTTTTTATCGGGTTCGCGATCAAAGTACCCATTTTCCCATTCCATACCTGGTTGCCCCTTGCTCACGTGGAAGCACCGACAGCTATCTCAGTTATCCTAGCCGGGGTGTTGCTGAAAATGGGAACCTACGGCTTCCTCAGAATCAGCTTTCCTGTGCTTAAGGATGCGACCCTATGGTTCGCACTGCCTATGGCTATACTTGGGCTTATAAACGTCATTTACGGCGCTATGGCGGCATTGGCGCAACGAGACTTGAAAAAGATGGTGGCTTATTCATCTGTTTCCCATATGGGCTTTGTCCTGCTGGGTATGGCAGCCCTCACACCAGCAGGTATGAATGGTGCAGTCTTTCAGATGTTTAATCACGGAACGATCTCAGCCATGCTCTTTATGTTGGTTGGTGTGGTTTATGACCGTGCCCATCACCGTGATATTGACGGTTTTGGTGGAATCGCTAAAGTGGTTCCGATTTATGCAGGTGTTACAGCCATGGCTTTCTTTGCCGGTCTCGGGCTTCCAGGGTTCTCAGGTTTCATTTCAGAGGCCCTCTGTTTTATTGGTGCCTTCCCGGTCTTTACCTGGATTACCATCTTTGCTACACTGGGTATCGTTCTGAATGCAGGATACTTCCTCTGGGCGTATCAGCGAATGTTCATGGGTGAATTAAACAGCAAATACGAAAACCTGGAAGAGATCAATAACCGGGAACTGTTTGCACTTATTCCTCTGGCTATTCTCACCTTCTTCCTTGGGGTTTATCCAACACCCATGCTGAATCTCATGAGTAGTACACTAAATAATCTGGTAGAAGTTGTAAAAACTGCCGGAATGGTTGCTGGTCTGTAATCAAATAGGATATTCTTATGAATCTTAATCAAATCATGACGGATCTTTCCTATTTCATTCCTGAGATGATTCTCACTGGGGTATTACTTCTCGTCATTGTGTTTGACCTGTTCCAGAAAGCTGATGCTTCCATTCGCACAGGATATCTGGCAATGGGTGGCATGCTGCTGGTTACACTGTCCTTGTTGGGGCAAAATGTTTCAACACCAGTCGGTATCTTTTCGAATATGCTGGCAGTGGATGGATTTTCAAACTTTCTGAAAATACTGGTGAGTCTCGGGACTCTGCTTGTCATGTGGATTTCTTTTAATTCAAATGAATTGAAAGGGCGCCGTGTCGGAGAGTATTACATTGTACTTCTAGTGCTCACTTTAGGGATGTATTTCCTGGTTTCTGCCACACATTTACTCAGCATCTACATGGCTCTGGAAATGGTCAGCATCATGAGTTTTCTCTTATCAGGTTATCTAAAAGAACAAATGCGCTCTAACGAAGCCTCCATTAAGTATGTTGTCTTTGGAGCCTTCAGTTCAGGTATTTTACTCTATGGTTTTTCATTGCTCTATGGGTTAACTGGAAGTGCAGGAATCTATGAGATTCAGGCTGCCCTAGCTAGCGGTGGGGTTTCCCCAGCCCTCATGTTAATCATTATGATAATGATCCTGGTTGGTTTTGGTTATAAAGTTGCTGCAGTGCCCTTCCATTTCTGGACACCAGATGTTTATGAAGGAGCTCCAGCACCCATTACCGCCTTTCTCTCAGTTGCACCTAAAGCTGCTGGATTTGCTATAATTATCCGTTTCTTTAATGTCGCACTGTCTAATTCAGGGAATCCCAACATGGAAGCCTGGTCAGCTATTGCCAATATGAATTGGCAGGCTGTAATTGGAGTGCTGGCCATTCTGTCTATGACAGTTGGAAATGTTATCGCCCTCCAGCAATCAAACATCAAGCGTATGCTGGCATATTCAAGTATCGCTCATGCAGGGTACATGTTGTTGGGTGTTGTGGTTGCTGATCAAACAGGTATCGCATCTGTATTGTATTATGCCGCTATTTATATGTTAATGAATCTGGGAGCTTTCTTTGTGGCAATCCACATTAAGAACGCGTTTGATACTGAAGAAATAGAAGATTACAAAGCCCTGGGGTATCGAGCACCTGTTCTGGGTGTCATCATGGCAATCTTTATGTTTTCACTGACAGGTCTGCCACCTACAGGTGGTTTTGTGGCTAAGTTTTACATATTCAGGGCACTGATTGAGTATGGTGATATGTACTTCTGGCTGGCTTTGATAGGCCTGATCAATGGTGTGATCTCATTGTATTATTACATGCGAGTTGTGAAGGCAATGTATTTTGGTAAAATGGAATTTCCAGAAAAACTGCATCATGCCCCTGTAAATGTAACTGTATTGCTCGTTCTCCTCGCTTTCCCATTACTCTTTGCTTGGATGATCGGTGATCCACTTTCCACCTATGCCCAAAATGCGGTGCATTTCTTTATAAAATGAGCCACCGGAAATGATTGTCTTGTCCTGAAATGGGTTGACGATAATTAGGGCAAGAAGTTAGTAATAAAAGCCTCAAGTGACCACCCGGTTGCTTGAGGCTTTTTCTCGCCATGTTTTTACTATTATTTGATTCTGCTGATGCATTTGAACGGGTGT
>JAERTJ010000150.1 GCA_016844945.1 Fidelibacterota bacterium
TCATTGTTGGGGGTAATACCGCGGTCAGTAAGGGTCCAAGAGGCTGTTGCGGCTAAAAAGCCTGTCACTGATTACTCTCCGAATAGTAAACCAGCTCAAGCATATATTGATGCGGCGGGAAAAGTTTCTGTATGGCTCAAGCACAACAATGCAAGTGAAACCTTTATGCGGGGTCTTGCCTAGCGCAAGAATTTTATAGACCAAAAAAATGCAGACGCTTTTTTAGGTGGGTATAGTGAGGATTTGCACACAGGTAGCTCGAATTGAGCAAGTTGGACGCTTGAAAGGCAAAGAGCCAAGTGATCTTTCTCTTGGCTCTCTGTGCATTTGTTAATGCATTGCAGATTCTTTTCCCAAACTCTTTTTTTTGGGGTATGTCAAGAAGTTTGTGTAAATGGGATTTAGATT
Organism: Fidelibacterota bacterium; assembly: GCA_016844945.1. Lineage (GTDB taxonomy): Bacteria > Fidelibacterota > UBA8477 > UBA8477 > JABMPR01 > JABMPR01. The sequence goes on from JAERTJ010000150.1 coordinate 409, forward strand.
TTGATGCGTCCTTCAAAACGAATGGCGAGCTGGTTTAAGATCAGCGGCCAGTTATGCAAGGGCGCACTCCATTTCTTCGTGATGTTCACGTTAGCCAAATAGAGCAGTTTCCGTAAAGCCTGCTCGGTAGGGAAAGAGCCTTTGTTCTTGGTCACTTTTCTCAATTGTCGGTGATAGGCTTCCACGGCATTGGTCGTGTAGATCAAACGGCGGATCTCTATAGGATAATCAAAATGGAGCGATAACTCTTCCCAATTGTTTTGCCACGAGCGGATAGCAGCGGCATATTTATCCTGCCATTTTTCTTCCAAGAGCACAAGGTTGCTTTCCGCTTCTTCGCTGGTAGCGGCTTTATAGACTTTTTTCAGGTCAGCAGTAAATGCTTTTCGATCTTTCCAAACCACATATTTCAGGCTGTTACGGATCTGGTGGATCACGCAGCGCTGGACCTGGGTTTCAGGAAAAACAGAGTGGATCGCATCGCTAAAACCTGGCAGACCGTCTACCGCAGCGATGAAAATATCATCCACACCACGCGTCTGAAGGTCTGTCACCACCGAGAGCCAGAAATTTGCGCCTTCGCCGCCATCCCCGATCCAGTGTCCTAAAATGTCCTTGTGTCCATCCAGATCAACGCCCAGGACGTTGTAGACCGCGACATTGACGATTTTGCCTTCTCTTCTGAGTTTGATGTGGATCGCATCCAGATAGACGATGGCATACTGGTTCATCAAGGGGCGATTTTGCCATTCTTCCACCAGCGGCCAGACCTTGTCTGTGATTGCTGAGATTGTTTCGGGTGAGACGTCGATGCCGTAAAGCTCTTCGAGCATTTCCTGAATATCACGAGTAGACATGCCCTTAGCGTACATGGCGAGGATCTTCTGCTCGATCTCGTTGCTGTTCTTTTGCAAAAGAGCTGATTGAAAATCGCCGTTTCGGTCTCGTGGCACTTTGATTTCCGTATCACCGCCGGATGTCCGCATTTTGCGCTTGTAGTGCCCGTTGCGATTGTTTCCGGAGTTGCGACCGGCGTTCTCATAGCGTTCGTAGCCTAGTTCCGCACTCAGCTCTGCTTCAAGCATCTGTTCGATCGTTTTTGAGAACAGACGTGAGAAAATGCCGTCTTTGCCGTAAAAATCGTCGATGGATGTCGCTTTGCCAAGTTCCTGCGCAACTTCTTCCGCACTTGGCATGTCAAAGGTTTGGTCGTCTTTTTTCTTGCTCATTGAGTTTCCTTTCAACAATTAGGATAACCCATTTACACATAAAATCTTACACCCTCAGAAAAAACGAAGCAATATCTCACGTTTCGTTGCCTTAATAAGCGTTTTTGTTGGGGTTACTCTAGGGTTCATAATCCCATTTATGATGATGGGCCTTTATGAGATAGACCTTGACTTATAGGACTTACGCAAAACCTTCAAATTGACGAAGGTCGATAAAACAGTTACTTTTATGAAATGCGACCAAGAAAAGAACGAGTAACCCGATTAGATTACTGCCAATATCTGTTAGTGAGCCAAATCAACTATACGCTCACGAATTACGCTGAGCACACCGAGAAATTTAGCCATGATATGGCAAATCGGTATCTGTCTGGTGATGAAGTTCGCCCTAAACTTGTCTGGAAAAACGTAAGCGCTCAAATTACTCAAACACCTTACGGGTTCATCGTGTTTGACGATACTGTTCTTGACAAGAGCTTTTCACACAAGATCGAATTGGTCAGGCGCCAGTACAGCGGCAACGCACACAGCGTTATCAAAGGGATTGGCGTTGTGACTTGTGTCTATGTCAACCCACAAATCGACCAATTCTGGATCATTGACTATCGTATTTATGACCCGGATGGAGATGGCAAGACAAAACTCGATCACATGCAAGATATGCTGCGCAATTGTGTTTACCAGAAAGAACTTGATTTCTGGGCTGTTTTGATGGACACCTGGTATGCGACAAAGAATGTGATGCTACAAATTGAGAAGTTCAACAAAATCTACTACTGCCCGCTCAAAGATAATCGACAAGTGGATGATTCTAGCGGATCAAGCCCTTACCAACGTGTGGATAGTTTGAACTGGACAGAAGACGAGAAGAAACACGGCAAAATCATCAAGATCAAAGGTTTTCCCGCGAACCACAAAGTGAAAGTTTTTCGGGTTGTGCTTTCTACCAAGCGCACGGACTATATCGTTACCAACGAAATAGAGCAAGACAATGTGGAGGTTGTCCAAGATGTGTGCAACTTCCGCTGGAAAGTCGAGCAATTTCACCGTGAGACCAAGCAGTTGACTGGCATTGAAGGAAACCAATGTCGTAAAGCTAGAATCGTGAGAAACCACATCGGTTGTGCCATCCTTGTTTGGGTACGTCTCAAACAAGTTGCTGTTGAGACCGAACAAACTATCTATCAAGTTAAGAACGGACTTTTAGACGACTATTTGCGGCAACAACTCAAAACACCTACGATCCAAATGCGTCTTGCGTAAGTCCTATACCTATGTCATGTAATAGAGCGCCTCGCTTTATGTGTATTAGTCTTTCGTTGCTAACTCCCATCGCTCGTGCCAGCTCTAAGGTGGTCTTTGTGACACGTTGTGTATGAGTTTCGGTCTCTCTATCGCGCATATCTAATGCCTGCACCCATCCCTCAAGTGTAGCATCATAAGCTCGCAATAGTTCAGAGTTGGAACGCTGTAGACTTTCAAACATTGTAGCGTTGTCGATTGCAATAGCGGCTTGTCCGGCAAGTGTTTCAAGAAATTCTAACAAGTCTGAGTTTGAAG
>JAERTJ010000151.1 GCA_016844945.1 Fidelibacterota bacterium
CAGGATCGTAAGAAACTGAAATAACATCTGAGGCACCTGGTGCAATCGTTCCAGTATAGCTTGAACTGAATGGGGCTGCAACTGTTACACCTGTAATGACTAGGTCAGCACCACCGTTATTGGTCACTTCAATATCCATTAGACCGGTCATACCAACTGGCATTGCGCCAAAATCATATTCAATGGGATTCAAAGCTACGATGGGAATCGAAGGTGGTTCATCCACACCAAAATTGTCTACATATACATTAAAATCTGTATTAGAGACTGTAGATTCGGCATAAAAAGCGAATTGCACAACGCCAGTGTAAGCAGAAAGGTCAACCTTTACCAATTGACCAGCATTGGCGATAACGTCACTAGTTGCATTCCACTCGCGAACGATGTTTGACTCACCCCATTCGCCGTCATCAGACATGAGAAAAATAAAGCGATCATCTTCACCCATGACATCCACACCACTACCTGAGTAGTCTGTCTGACCCAGGTCAAAGAACACTTCATATGCAGTGGACCCATCACCTAAATCGATGGGTGGAGTCATTAACCAATGATTACGGGATGTTCCATAAATATTAACACGGGCACTTCCACCTAATCCAACGGTATTGAGATAATCATCCAGGATGAAACCTGATGTAGATGATGTTAAGGCAGTTGCATCAGCTTCAATATACCCTGCGTACTTTGTCCAGTTTACAGGAGGGACAACATCCATTGTTTCTACAAATGCAGGAATCAGTGTAGGATCATCCACGGTTGTAAATGACCAGACTTCTGATCCAGTTGCATCTCCAGAGGCATTATAGGCGACAACTGACCAGTAGTAAGTTGTACCGTATTCCAGACCCATTGGGTCATAAGCTAGAGTCGCGAATTGATCGGTTCCGTTTTCAATATTGGTCGGAGGATTGTCAGTTCCAAAATACAGGTCGGATCCAGTTGCCCATTGGTCGACGCTCCATGCAAGGTATGCATCGAGTTCAACTCCCGTGGCTGCATCTGCAGGCATTGGATTCGAGGCAATACCTGGCACGCCCGTAGCAACATGCAATTCAGGTCCTGCAACGTCATCAATATAGACACCATATCCATAATGAGTAGTTGCTGTGAACTTGATATAAGCGTTGTCTGTCTGAGCAATATCAGTTTCTAAATCAAAAGTTTGCAGTGTGAAGTCTGCAATACTTGTCCCGTAATACGCAAGAGTATCCCAAGTGGCTCCACCGTCAGTACTCAATTCAACCCACAACTCGTCCTGATCTGAACCCCAAGCTACGTCTCTTAAATAGAATGTTAAGGCATCAGTTCCAGAGAGTGTTAAATCTAGACGAGGTGTAGTCAACTCAGCTGTTCGTGTATCATATGAACTATTCTTAAATAAGGCGGAAAATGTGCCAGTATTAGAATATGCAGAGCTTTGAGACCAAGTGTAGGTTTCAACAGTGGCTACATTAGTCCATCCAGTTGGGGGAAACCCACCCTCAAAACCTTCACTAAGGGTAGTGGCAGCAGCTACATTATTGTCGAAAATAAGATTATCAATGGTAACTGTGTTGGCTCCTAAAGTGTTGCTTCCATAGAATAGGATATAGCCATCAGTTCCAGCGTCAGCCGTGCCAGTAATTGTATATGTAACAAAGTCTGCGGCAGTTGCATTAGAAATGAGGACAGTGTCAGCAACAGTGCTAAGACCTTCAACTGTAACGAAAAGTTCATAAGGGTCAGCCCAGGCAGTTGTTTTTACATCAACGCTAAAACTATAAGCTAAGCCATCCCCCGCTGTGATGGGACGTTTGATATAGAATCCATATCCACCATCACCAAAGATGAGAGCGCCTGAACCATCTACACCTGAGAAGGGTTCCCAGCCAACAGTTGTATAGCCGCTGGTACCACCGTGTACACCCCAGCTTCCGACATCCGAATCGTCTTCAAAGCCAAGTGTGAGCACACTACGTAGCCCAGAATTTGAGACCTGATTATCAGCGATCTCAGTCAGCCTGTTGTCTTGTGCAAGCTGGGCATCACGCAACTGCAATTCATCTGAAATGAGTTGCTTCTCAGCTGTTGTTATTCTCTGGCCAGCATCATATTTAGCAAGGGCCATTTCCATGGCTTTCATTTGATCCACATTGGCTGCAAAAACAGTCGTGAGACCAAAAGACAAGACTAAGCCTGTTAGTAACAGTTTACGCCACATACTTCCTCCGTTTATTTGTTAGACGCTATAAATACAGAAATACCAGCAACTTGACTGCTGATGCACATCATTTTCAGTATTTTAACCATTGTATACAGTAATCCCAGCTCCTCCAAGAACTAAAAGTATCATAAATATAACATTTTTTCTGGATTTGATCTGACTCACAACTGAAGACATGTTTCCTGTGATTTATTTATTTAATTATTTACACGCAATCGCTTAACATTATAATGATAATTAACCATCTCGCTATATATATTTAATGCTGTCAGATGAGGAATTTTTGAAGCCCTGGATAGTTATCCACTCTGTCCTGATTATATTGAGTTCATGAATTCATTTTCGCATTTTGTTAAAGATTTGATCAGCGAGGTACAATCCTACCACCACACCCTAAAATCCAAGCCTAAAACATCTATACACGAGATTCGGAAACGTACCAAGTTTCTCAGAGCACTTCTCAAATTTGACTCCATGGCGCCACCTGAAACAAAAACTTCTCTCAAAAACATCAGCGCTTCACTAGCGCCTTATAGAGATGCTCAGGTCCATGTTGAAACCTACAAGAACATCCTGGATCAAAACAGGAATCATAAGAGTGAATCACTTGAGGATATACTTTTTCAAAACAGCTACTTCAAGACGCCAATCCCCGAATCGAAAGTGTTAATCACGTTAGATTCAGAGCTAGGAGGACTATCAACTTTCACCCCCAGTACCCCTACAGTTGAATTCATACGTTCTCAAGTGGAGGAATCATTCCAGCGTGGTGTTCAAGCGCTAGACTCCGCTCTCAAGAGCTCTGATAGGGAAACCTTGCACACCCTGAGAAAAAAGACCAAACGACTCTGGTATCAATTGCGATTCGTTTTTGGAGATGAGATAACATACAGCAGTCATCCAGTAGAGCTTTCTGATCATCTATGTAAATTGCTGGGAGAGATTCATGATCTGGATGTTTTCGCCGAGCTTATCCCGACTCCTAATGCCAGTGGAATTGCGAAATTTATAGATGATAAGCGAAAAATAATACTGCCCGTAGCCCTGGACGAGGCACATTATCTTTTTGTAGAGCAGGCAACCCTTTTCAACACCCTCTTAACCCAAACTCAACCTGTCGAGACTGCATCCTAAATGGCACCAAATATTCTCATCTCAACTCAGAAAATCAGCAAATCTTTTAGTAATACCCTCCTGTTTAAAAACTTGTCAGTCAATATTCACGCTGAGGAACGCATTGGGCTTATCGGTCCCAATGGAGCCGGTAAATCAACCCTGTTAAAAATTCTGTCTGGAATTGAGCAGGTGGACGATGGAGACCTATCCTTCAAATCAGGGTTAAGGGTTTCCTATCTCTCACAAATTGATGAATTCGATGGGGAGCAAACGATTCATGACACTATCATGGATCATTTTCCCGAGCACCTGGCAACCTGGGAAGTCAACAAACGCTTGAATGATATACAGACCAAAATGCAGTTTGCAGATATGGATATCACGGTATCGATGCTCTCTGGTGGCTGGAAAAAAAGAGTTGCCATTGCCTGTGTTATTGCCCAGGATTGTGACCTGGTATTATTAGACGAGCCAACCAATCATCTTGACCTTCAAGGAATTCTCTGGCTGGAATCATTTCTTCAGCAAGCCACCTTTGCTTTCGTCCTGATCAGTCATGATCGTTTTATTCTTGAAAATACCTGCAACCGTATCATGGATCTGGATAGACGCTATAAGCAGGGGTATCTAAAAGTACGAGGTAACTATTCACAATTTCTTCAGGACCAGGAGAGGTATTTGAATGATCAACGCGCGGCTGAAGTTGCCCTGTCAAATAAAGTCCGTCGCGAAATTGATTGGCTCCGTACAGGACCCAAAGCACGTACAACCAAGGCTCAGTACAGAATCGACAAAGCCCACGATATGATTGATGAATTATCTGACCTGAAACAACGCAATAACCATCAAACAGAAGCTGGTTTAAAATTTGAAGCTGGTGAGAGAAAATCCAAGAAGCTGCTACACGCCCGAGGCTTGAGTAAAACTCGCGGTGGGAAAGAACTTTTTAACAATCTCGAACTCTTTCTTTCACCTCGCATGAAGGTTGGCATTATGGGTACCAATGGGAGTGGCAAGAGCAGCCTCATTGATGTCCTGAGGGGTGAACTAGACCCAGATAAAGGCGAGGTTGAAATAACCCAGGGGGTAAATCTGGTCACGCTGGATCAATCAAGAGTGCTCCCCAATGAAAAATTATCGCTGAAACGCGCCCTGGCTCCCGATGGCGACACAGTTATATATCATGGCAATCCACTGCACATCAGTGCCTGGGCAAATAAATTCCTATTTCCCAAAGAACAACTTGAATTACCTGTGGCTCAATTATCAGGTGGTGAAAGAGCCCGTGTTCTACTGGCGAAAATCATGCTGGAAACCGCTGAAATTCTCATACTGGATGAGCCAACCAACGATCTGGATATCCCCACATTGGAAGTTCTGGAAGAGAGCCTTTTGGAATACACGGGGGCACTCTTGCTCATCACCCACGACCGCTATCTAATGGATCGCATCTGTGACCAGATCATCTATCTGGATGGTCAGGGGAATGTGAAATTTTTTGCTGATACTTTTCAATTAACCGCCTATCAAAAATCGCTTGAGACACCCACTGAGGGTGTTGAAGAACGGCGACCCAGCAATAACAAATTACGCCATCAGCAACTCAAGATATTGCGCAAGACCTTCTCAAAGGCAGAACGTGATATTGATAAAGCTGAAGCCCAGAAGGCAGTGTTGGAAACTGACCTTCATAACCCTGCCAATGCCACAGACCCTGGGAAATTAGCTGAGATATCCACCACACTTGATGCATTGAATATCAGGATCGATGAGTTACTAGAGGAATGGGAATCGCTGAGTGATCAGATTGCTGAAATTGAGGGGTGATTCTACATCTCCAGGCAAGGATTCAAATCCTCGCCTGGAGAAACCTTACCGGGGTAGCGCAGTTTTACGACAGATACGCTCAAAGGGACAGTAAGCACAGGCCCTTTTTTCATCCCGAGTTGTCAGGGGAAATTCATTCTCTACTAATGGCTGGGCATAGGCTAAAGTTTCAGATTTTATCCGCTCTGATGACCAGGTTTCACAGGATCCAATACGAACCGTTGCCCTGGATTTTTTTGAGAGCGTATCCAACACAGGATTGTCTGAATCCAAGTCACCAAGATAGCCTTTTATTCCCAGGGCATTGTCTCTGAAACCCTTGACCTGTTCATAGGTAAGAACCACATTTTTCTCAGGAAAACGTGATTTTAGAACGAGATAATAAAACAACATTTGACTGGTCCAGAATTCTCGACTGTCCCTAATATCAACACCCCCGGTTTTGTAATCGGTTGCCCAGACATGATCACCTCTGATCATGACACGGTCGATTTTGCCTCTTAAAGTGAGTTTTATTTCCTGCTCTTCTATTGTGAAGGCATCCCAGGAATCCTTGTCACGTGTATCTCCGAAGGCTTGCTCATGAAGTCCCTCGACTTCAAATTTTGTCAATACACTCAATTCTTCTGATAGTAAAGCAGACAATAGATTTTTCTGAGGATCATGGAAGTTTCTGAAGTACAACTCACCCCATTTATTCTGGATCAGGTCTGCATCGAGTTCTATTTTCTTGGCTTTCAGCAACTCTCGGGCAACACTTTCCAGAAGTGAGTATGCTTTCTGGAGGTCATTAATTGCGATTAAAGAACCGCCCTTTTTACCAAAAATTTCTAGGGTTTTATGAACCAGGTTTCCAACTTCAATTTCCTGTTGATCAGCAATATTGGTTTCAGCAGGTTCCAATTTGAGTTTCCGGCTGTACCAATAGCGCTGCGGACATTTGATAAGTTCATCAAACGCAGATGCAGAGACTTGATCAAAGGTCTTCATATCGTGTGGATTTAGTTTACCATACCACGATCCTCGTCCAGGATGAGCCAACAATTCATTGTGTCTCATCTGGCGGGACGACTGTGGATCTGCTAATCTTTTCCCAATTAATTGATCAAATTGCTGATCTTGAGATATTGCTTCGAGATGGGGATATTCAACCTTGGTGAGATACTGGCAAAAAGTACTTTCCTGTAAAACTGCACCATCAACAGTGTGACGGGGAGAGGTAAATTCGATTTTCCCTGTAGGTCGGTTCAGCCATTGCCTAAACAAGTAAAGATTCAAAAACCAGGGGTTTAGTAACGCAGGTTTCAGATATGGATTACTGTCTGTAGTTAATGGAAATTGTCCTTCTGTCATTCCCAGAACAAAAAGATTGCCGTCCTTCAGGTTTAGCGTATCCAGTAAGGAGATGACATCTACCCCAAATCCCTGCTGTGCTGAAGCAACCTCTACCCCCTTTAGCCGCTCTTTCAGCTCACGTTTCAGGTCACTAAAACTGCCTTTGCGAGTGAGATAACGCTCCCAGTCATTGCGAATACCGAGAATGGCATTTTTCAATGATGTGTAGGATTTGGATGCCACACTACCTGCATCCAGCCTGTTGGTAAAGTTGAATGATTTGAGAAGTTCCATTAACCAATCAGCACCATCGATCAGTGGGGATGGCTGCCCGACTTGCCACTGTTCGGTGGCGAATTTTACCAGATCAGCCGCTGTTTTTTGAAGCTTGGGATGGTCTATTTTGTCAGGTAGGGATTCATCAAAAAGAGTCAGGCCAATTTTCCTCATCTCAATGTCCAACCTGAGCCGTAAATAGCCCTCAGATCCACTTGGGATAACCAGGGGGTGCAACCATACAGTCATTGCCAGATCCCATGATAACTGGCGACTCAAACGCCCCTGAATCAGGGCAAATGCCAATTGGGTTACGGGTCTTTCCATCACAGGTTCACGTTTACTCAGACGGACCGAGATCCCCACCTGATCAAACACCCGTTTAATGGATGGGACATATCGTTCCATTGATGAAACTGCAATCTGTATATTTGATGGGTCAACACCCCTGTTGATAAGATTCTTCACCCTGGAAGCAGTGAGCAATACTTCTTCATAAATAGAGAAACAAGAAGTGTAGGTGTGTTTGGTATCATTTGCCGGCATCTCTTCCTGCGAGGACCACGCGGCAATGGACATTTGAAAGCCTGCTTGTGCTTTTCCTTCTTTGAGGGGATCAATAAAAACAAGATCATTCTGGAGAGCTAGATTCTGCAAAAAGATGTAATCTGAGGGAGAGGTCGAATGAATGGAATTAACGATGACCTTCATGGCTTTTGAAAGGACAGATAGTTCTGTGTTTCTTCCCGGCACCTGGATTCCATGGGTATCACACCATTCCAGAAAAGTCGCGAATAATTCCTGTTTTGAAGTCACGACTGCTTCACCCTGGGTCGCTTTATAAAATGCTTCTGCCAGTCGGTTTACAACACCCCATTGTGGTCTTTTACCCATGAGTTGGGCTACTGCCAGTCGTGTCAGGTAGGGTGTCAACCTACGCCCACCCTGTTCTGTTAGTTTGCGAAATTCTCCCAAAGTCACGATCTGTAAGCGGGGATGATTCAGATTTACACTTGCCAGTGATTGCGCCAGTCTTTCCCCGCTGTTTTTTGTTGGCTCAATGACAACAACTTCCTCACTGCTATCAAGTCGTTTGAGAATGCTATGTAAGGCTTCGGTGGGAGGATGCTTAACCGGCAAAAATGGTTGTAGTCCCTTCCCGTGACTCACGCTGGAAAGACCCTGGAAGTAGGCTTCCTCATCGTAAGGAATATTGATAATTTTATCAAACCTATTGAAATACAGTTCACCCCGGGCATGAATTCCATAAAGACTTTTGAGAATCCATAAATAGGTCTGGATCTGGTACCAGTATGCATGTTGCTTTAGTTTTGATTCATCAGGCAGTTCTTTATCTGTTTTGTAATCCAGAACAATCCAGTCCTGACCTTCCTGGTAGAGGAGATCAATAATTCCTGAGACTTTATACACACGTGATGAACTCTTCAAGTAGCCAAAAACTGGAAGCTCAGGTAACTTATTGGCAGATGGGAGTGTTGCAACCTTCTGGTCAAGTTCGCTCCTGCGATAAATGTCAAGACAGTGTCTTAAATCATCTAGAAAAGGATTTTGACCTTCAGGATCTACAATGCCTTCATCTTCTAGGAAGAGCTTTATTTCCTTGGAATACTTTTCTATGTCGAACCATTCCATCTCCATAGCACGGTGGAGGAGTCGACCAAAGGTCAGAGCTGTTGTTTCCAGACCCAGATCATCTCCGAGTTGTCTCTCATCTGAGCCAGAATAACTCTTTTGATCCATCCAGGTCATAATGGTATGGGGCGAAATTTCTTCGTAAATCAGCTGATGAGAATTATCCACTGGAGGTGTCAACCCCTGTACAACACTTGAGGTATTTTGATTGGTCGAGACGATGAGGTCAGACCCAGGTGTTATATCATAAACCAATTCTTCAGTTGAGCGTTCTTGCCACTCCTTTTGTAGTGTTTGGGGCTCATTCAGCGCCAGTTCCTTGTCCAGCTGAAGATCAAAAACGGGGTTTAAATAGCGCTTCCATCTTGTGCTCGAAGCAGGCTGACGTGCCCCATTTATTCTTGCGATAAAACTGATTCCAAATCTTGCGCGTGTCACCGCTACATAGAAAAGGCGTAGATCCTCGGCTTCTTCCTCCGCTTTTACCTGAGATTTAATCTCATCAAACAGACGGGTTGCATGACTTGAGGTATGTGAATCCAACGTAATTCCTGCTTGCCAGGCGTCACCCTGTCTCCCCAGAAATAACCCACTCTTTTCAGCAGGGGATGAAGATTGCATTCCAGGAAGGAGAACGACGGGGAATTCCAGTCCCTTTGCTTTATGAATGGTAAGAATCTGAATTTTCGCGGATCCTGGTATTTCAGCCTGGGAGTCATCACCATGCTGAATCTGATATTTGAAATACTCCTGGATCTCTCTAATCCCAAGACCATCCAGAGAGCGTTGATGTATCATATGGATCAGTCGATCCAGGTTGGCAAGTCGTAAGTTCCCACCAGTTTCTGAAAGCCATGCTAAGCGACGTTCGTCCTCTGATAAAAGGCGAGTGATCAACCTGTCAACTGGCTCTCTCGCTGTCTCCTGCTGCCACCCTCTCAATGTTTCTATTATTTCTGGATGTGCCTGACTTAAACTATTCCATACCCATCCCCCCCGTTCTCTATCGCCAGCGAGCTCTCTTAATCCTTGAATCTCAGAATCTGGGAGTACAAAAAAGGGACTTCTAAGAAGACCAACCAGTGCGAGATCATCCAGAGGGTTAACCAGAACACTGAGAAGATGATAGATGTCATAGCTCTCCTGCTGTTCAAAGAGTCCTTTGCTTGAGAGCACTTCAAATTCTAAACCCCTGGCGGTAAAGATACGGATATAATCCAGGATATGGGTAAATGACCTGAGAAGGATTCCAATTGCAGGTCCCTTACGAGTGTCAATCCCCTTCTTCTCTATCCAGGTGAGCCACTCCTCAGCCAATTCAGCTGTCTTCATAATATCTATAGGATATCCCTGAGACTGTTCATTATCCAGAACCACATTTAGCGTACAACGGGATATTTCTTGCTCTTCAGGTGTTATTGGACTGCTTTTAGCTGCACTTGTCTCGCGAAATATTGTTTCATATAGTTCGATATTTTCCTGGTCGGAGGCTTCCGGGAAGCTGAAACTCATGATCGGGTTAATTACTGAGTCAACATAATGCCTCGAGGAACGGTAAGTCTCATCGGCGGACAGAATCCACCCTCGTTTGTCCGCTATGATGGATCTTACCCTGTTCATAACCTGGACATCTGCCTGATTAAAACGATAGATAGATTGCTTGGTATCCCCTACAATAAAAAGTCCCTGTTCGCGAATCTCTGTGGTACCAGCCTGGGCGATAAGTCTGACAATATCCCACCGCAGATCATTGGTATCCTGAAATTCATCAAAAAGGATATGTGGAAATCGTCTTGAATAATGAGCTGCAACTTCAGGATCTTCGAGTACTTGACGAGCCTGCAGAATGACCTCATCAAAGCTCAAGACGCCTTCTCGCTTTAACCGTTGACTAAGAACATCCCAATAGGATTTGAAAAACCTGGCGAGGTGATGGTGGATGACACAGGCGTCTAAATCCCACGGTCCAGGGAGTGCCACCAGCTTTTCATAGGCAATACTATCTACCACCTCGCTTAAAAAGCGCTTCAACCGTGTACTTATCTCTGATTTCCATTCCGGCGTCCACACGCCGTTGGAAATTCTAATCTGCGCTAAATATTTCTCCTGTTTTGAAGTAAGAGTAAACTTTTTGACATACTCCAGCAATTCAAGGGTTTTGGTATATTCATCACCAGTGCGTTCATTCAATTTCGTGGAAAGGTTTTTCAAGCTTTTATAGAAGACATTTTCAGGATTTACCATATCAGAAGGTTCTGGAAGTCCTTCAACCAATTTAGGAAGGAGTTGTACAATCGCTTTAATAGTATCTTGAATAGGATTCTCTGAGAGAAATTCCTGTTGGAGTTCCTGCGGTGTATGTGAGGCATGATATTCAAGCCAATGAGACATCAGCTGAGAGTGGGATTGGAGCTTTTTGACATACTCATTTAGGTGATAAATTGAAAGATGATCAAGCAAGACCTTTAAATTTTCGTTCGCTTTTCTGCTTTGCTCCCGAAAAAATCCTTCCCAGGTTTCCAACTCCATGCGTTGCGTATCGGCCTCATCCTGTATCCTGAATTCCGGATCAATATTCAACCGTTCAGCCTGGTCTCTAAGAATTTGAGCACAGAAAGCATCAACTGTTGAAATTGCATTTTTTGAATACGTCGACCTGAAATGCATTTTGCTGGACTGAGAAGCCTGACGCAGATTTACACCAAAGGTATCGGGTACATGTTCCAGAGGTTTATCATTGAGTAATTGGTTCAGGTCGGAGTAGATACGGTCCGACATTTCTGCAGCCGCCTTACGCGTAAAAGTAATAACCAGGATGTTGGATGCATCGTATCGCGGAAGTTGGGGGTTCTCATGATGCATTCTGGCGAACTCATCCATGATGGCTGCATATCTTTTGGAAAGCAACCATGTTTTACCTGCACCGGCGCATGCCTCGATAAAGACATTGCGTTTTAGGTCAAAAACTTTCTTTAGATCGATACTCATTTTATGTTTTAACTAGACCTGTGGTTAGGGAGGACTTAATGGTGAATGTATTTGGTGGCTTCTTGATTAAATCTCAGGGTTTATTTATTTCACTTTCATCAATAAACCGGAGCATGCAACTGGACATATCTGGTTGTATATCATCCCAGTACTTTTTGACACCAGGCATTGAATAAATCCGGACAACAGATTCCCTAAGAGCTTGGACCTCGGAATCATCCAGCTCTCCCAACTCATACTGTGAGCACTGTGCATTAAACCCCTGGAAGGCAGCCCCTACCATTAATGACATACTTGCATCTTCCTCAGGAGACATGGGTGGTATCCCCTTTGCGAGCTTCACCCAGAGTTCTGGCTGATCTACGAAATCATGCATAAAGTCCTCGGTTGTCTCAACCTTTTTAGGTTTAGTTGTACCCAGCATTAGTTTTTTATTCTGCCAGATTTTATAACCCAGAACTACAAACAAGACAAGGGTGATACCCACAATAATTAAATCAGCATAACTCAATGATCAAACTCTCCCTCAATAAAACTTTATTCAATCTATGTCGGTCTGTCTAAGTAATACTTTAACTCTGTTTTATCACTCGTTAATTCGTAAAGAAATCAAATACATTTCCAAGTGTTGAAGTTTCCGCTTTATATATTTCAGTAAACTTACATTGTGTACAGGTGACTGTGGTGAACTTCTTGTTCTGGACATCAAATATTTTCATCCATCCACCACCTGTGGCAGCGAATTGCCCCGTTTCATATTCAGTATTTTTGCATTTAGGACAATGCCAGTTAATATTCCGCATCAATATTTCCTCATGAGTATAGCATGTAGTTGATTAAAAGTTTTCTAATTTATCCTGTGGAGTACTTGTGTATAAACATCCTCAAATGACACGAGAGTACCTTGTGTCATACCTAAAAACTCCTCTACCTGCTGTAGGCATCCAGCCACATCAGATTCATCAGCGCACCCACCTCTAATTACCAGGGTTAACTCATCCTCCACAATTGATGCCTCAGCAACTGTTATCTGCTGGTACCCCTCATCATTCTCTACAACCATTGTGAGTTCACTTCCATTGAGAGACCAAGTTCCAAGAGACGTATCTGGTTCTGCACCAGCCCACAAAGTGGAGATTGTTTCAAATGAGTTGTCAGCATGAAACGTAGTCACTCCCTCACTTAATTCTGCGAATTGAAAACCCTCAAACACATTGACTGTTGTTATTTCATTTGCCAGAAGAGAAAGCTGTTTTGGTTCAAGTTGTCCCCCAATACTCACAGTTGTGACTGAATCATCAGCCACAAGTTGAGTCTCTAAGATATTGAGTTGAAGCGTGTTCTGGTTATAAAGAACGGCAATGCTATCAATTTGAAAATTGTGCTGAGAATAATCCTCTAATGTCACTTCCATGGAAAGTGAGGATGCCATCCCCTGGACCACATTTATACTCACCTGGTATGAGGGAAGGTTTTCAATTCCCAGCAAATTGTTCCCTACAAAGACCATATAATTGCCGGCATCCCCCCAGGAATACAGATAGGTAAGACTGGCAGTTAAATCACCTGAAACTTCTATAGATCCTATCCCGGGACTAAACATTAAAACCATATCCTGATCAATATTACTTTCAATTGTCTGGTAGTTTTCAAAGGAGACATTTTCCCAGGCACCGTGTAATTGAGATTCCTGAAGGCCGTCCATTCCCTCCTCATCTGCCTCATCGCAACCCAACATTACTATCATCAAGGGACACAGTGCCATTAGAATACCAACTGTTTTAAATTTTAACATAGCATTCCACCTCATTAATGGGTTGAACAATTCTGATAAGGGCAAAAGTGTGAGAATCTAACTTAAAGCGTTCTGATCTACAACGGCGGAGCACAGGTAAAAACGAGTATCCGAATTTCATGATTTTGGAGTATTCTCAGCGATAGAATTCGTTATATTGACCACACATATTTACGTCTAAAGGTCTAGCTACACGAGCAAAACCTAAGACAACTCCGAGCCGAAAAACCTGATATCCCCAGGGGAAATGGTTTCAGGCCGATAGGGTACATTTGGAAACGAATGTGCCTCCCGTGTTTGGAAAGGAGTCAATTACATGGAAACTACCCGTCCTGACAAGACTGGTTCAAAATCATTCCCTACCCTGGTTGATCCATTTGGTCGCCCCCTGGACTACTTACGCCTGGCTGTTACGGACCGCTGCAACCTGAGATGTAAATATTGTATGCCTTCCGAAGGAATCTCCCTTAAACCGCATGAGAGCATCTTAACTTTCGAAGAGATGGGTCATCTGGTCTTCATCTTATCCAAAATGGGCGTGAGCAAAGTAAGACTCACAGGTGGAGAACCCATGGTAAGGAGAGGTATTACAGAGTTTATTCGTCAGCTCAGGGACTCGTATGGTGTTCAGCATATTCATCTCACCAGCAATGGTTTTTGGACACCTGCTCAACTGGAGGAAATTGATTCACTTCATTTGAGCGGCATAAATATGAGTCTTGACTCACTGCAGCCAGCTCGTTTCAATGAAATTACCCGACGCGATGCTTTTAGTCAGGTATGGAACACCATTGAATTACTCATTGAGAAAAACATACCTTTAAAACTCAATATGGTTGTTCAGGCTGGAGTTAATGACGATGAGATTTTGAATTTTGCTGAACTGGCTCGTCACCACAACATCGATGTAAGGTTTATTGAACAGATGCCTTTTAATGGGTCAACATCCCAGAGTCATACAATTACTGCAGATGAGATCCATACAAAGCTCACCCAGACCTATGGAGCCATGAAGGAGCATACCCCGCGCGGATCGACGGCAAGTTTGTTCCACGTTTCAGGAATGCAAGGCAGGCTGGGTATTATTGCAGGATACTCTCGGACATTTTGCGACAGTTGCAACCGCCTTCGCATCACGTCAGAGGGTCAACTTAAAACTTGTCTTTATGATGGAGGTGCATTGGATCTTCGAAAAATGTTAAGACAGGGAGCCACTGATATTGCCATCGCAGAACAAATCTGGTGTGCCATACTAAACAGATCCATGGATGGATTTGAAGCCGAAATCAAAGCTGGATTGTCGGTTAAATCTTCAATGGCTAGCATTGGAGGATAAGTGAAAACATCGCCAAATTTCCCACCAAAGAATTACTTTACCCGCACTGAATGGTCGGGTTCCATCGGTGATCTAGGCACAATACTTCCGCTGGCTTTCGCACTCATCGTTGTAAATGGTTTCGCCCCAGAAAGATTATTTTTACTCTGGGGGATTGTTTATATCGCCACTGGCTTCATTTTCAAAGTTCCCGTCTCAGTTCAACCTCTGAAAGCCATGTCAGTCATCGCCATCGCCCAGGGTCTAAGTCCTGAGTTTCTTTCAACCACAGCATTTTTTTATGGTTTGCTATTCATACTTATATCGGTAAGTGGTGTACTTCGCTGGCTGGAAAAATGGTTCAGTCAGGCACTTGTCGGCGGTATACAAGCTGGCATTGGGCTCATTCTGGCTCACAAAGCCATCCTCCTGGTGCTGGATAATGGTCTTTTTCTCTCAACACTCCCTGAGAATCTTATCCTGAACTTTGCCCTTTTCTTTGGTGTGGTAAGCCTACTGGCATTCTTACAGTACAAACAACAAAACTTGATCAGCTTTTTAATTATTGTCACAAGTATATCTGTCATTTCTTTTATCCCTACCCAGACTATCACTATTCACCAGACTATGAATCCAGTCGGATTCTACCTTCCTCAAGTTCGCTTTCTATTGGATGCTACCATTTTGCTCATGATTCCCCAGCTACCTCTCACGCTTGGAAATGCTGTTTTCGCAGCTTCAGATTCCTGTCATCGTCTCTGGGGTCCACAAGCGGTGCGTGTTTCAGCACCTCGGTTGGGTTTCTCAATTGGAATATTCAACACATTTATCGGATTGTTTGGAGGCTTCCCTATGTGCCATGGTTCCGGGGGAATGGCTGCCCATGCGCAATTTGGGGGTAAAACAGGCGGTACAACTATCATCATGGGTGGATTTTTTCTCGTACTCGCCTTCGTGCCTGCTTTATCCACACTCATTTTTTCGATTCCAGTTGCTCTTCTGGCTGCTATGCTGTTTCTGGGAGCATGGAGAATGGTGAGTGTTTCAAACCTATTCAAATTTTCAAATGAGATGATCACCATTGCTATAGTAGCGCTCATTTCATTGTTTACGAGAAACCTGACACTGGCTCTGGTAATCGGTTTTCTCAGTGAATTACTGATACAACATTATCTATCAAAAAAAAGAGAACTCAAACAAAATACAGGGGACCAATCATGATTGATGTCAGTCCAAAATTCAACACACTCCGCTATGCCCGAGCTCAAGGCATTTTAACTGCCAAGGAAAGCACTATTGATCGTGTAAGAAATAATCAAGTTCCCAAGGGAGATGTTTTACAGGTTGCTCGTGCTGCTGGGATCACTGCCGCCAAACGTACTGCTGATTGGATCGTCTTCTGTCACACCCTCCCTATCGACTGGATTGGCGTCAGTTTTGAGTTTAAGAAGAATCAAATCATTGTCACTGCAGAAGTGAAAGCTATCTGGAAAACAGGTGTCGAGATGGAAGCCATGACCGCTGTGACTGCAGCATTACTCAACGCCTATGATATGTTAAAACCCATTGATGAGAATATCAGTTTCACATCTGTCCGTCTGGTTGAGAAGAAGGGCGGAAAAAGTAATTTTAAAGACCAATTTGACCGACCTATTAAGGCCGCTGTGCTAGTCATTTCTGATTCAACATATGCTGGAACCCGTAAGGATAAATCAGGTGTGATCATCAAATCCTATCTCAAGGAAATGGATCTGGATGTTGTTGTTTACGCGGTCCTTCCTGACATTCAAGCTCAGATTTCCCAGCGCTTGATTGACCTGGTTGACACAGACCATATTGATCTGATCTTCACCACGGGGGGGACAGGATTTGGCCCCAAGGATATTACCCCTGAAGCAACCCGAGAAGTCCTGGACAAAGAGGCACCAGGCGTTGCCGAAGCCATCCGCCGCCATGGAAAAGAGCGGACACCTCACGCCATGCTTTCCCGTGAGCTCGCTGGTTTAAGAAAGCAATCCATGATTGTAAATCTCCCTGGGAGCTCGAACGGAGCAAGAGAGAGTCTCCAGGCACTTTTCCCCGGTTTACTACATGGTTTTCCCATGATCTGGGGTGGTGGACACGAAAAAGGCAACATTGCCACTCACAATCCTAAGGATAAGTCATAATGATAGAAATCCATGAAGCTCTAGAATTACTCAAAGCCAAGACCCCTCCCCCAACAGTAGAGACAGTCCAGCTTTTAGAAGCCAGGGATAGAGTTCTGGCTGAAGGGATTATCGCTCCAAAAGACAGCCCCTCCTATTCCAACAGTGCCATGGATGGATTTGCAGTATGCTGGAAGGATGTTCAGGACACAACTGATGGAAGACCCTCAAAACTTGAGATTGCTGGTGAGAGTCAAGCAGGAATTCCCTATATAGGCTCGGTTCAGAGAGGGCAAGCTATTCGAATAAGCACAGGTGCCATGATTCCCGAAGGTACAGATTCTGTCATACCCATTGAGGTTTGCAAAACTGAGGGGCAACAACTTGCTGTCCTTAAGGTTTGGAAACCGGGTCAACACGTTCGATATCGGGGTGAAGAGTTTAAAGCCGGTACTGTTTTATTGAATGAGAAGACCTTGATTCATTCCGCACAACTGGCTTTGATGGCATCCATGGGAATCTCTGAGGTATCAGTATATCAACGACCCCGTGTTGCAATAATCATCACCGGTAGTGAGTTGGTTGCCTATGACAAAGCGGCGGCGTCCCACCAGTTGCACGATTCAAACCGACCCATGTTGGAGGCTGCCATCTTGGAAGCTGGCGGAATTGTCACCTACCAGACTCAGGTGTTTGATGATCTTGCATTGACCATTGAAGCACTAAAAACAGCTGAAGCACAGGCTGATATCATTCTGCTCTCTGGCGGCGTTTCTGTCGGTCCCCACGATCATGTGAAGGCAGCATCTGCAGCGCAACATTTTGAGGAGGTCTTCTGGCGGGTCAAACAAAAGCCAGGGAAACCCCTTTATTTATCCAAGAAGCAAAACAAGATTCTGCTGGGATTGCCTGGCAACCCCGTATCAGCATTCATGTGCTTGATGCACTACGGACAACCCCTGATTCGCTATCATTCAGGAGGCTCATTTAATCATTCCACAACGTTAGGCTTGTTGGGGGTAGCATTTTCATACCATGGCAATCGGACCCAAATGACAAGGGTTAGAATAGAGAGCAGTGAAAATAAATGGCCTAGGATTTATCCACTAGAGAAGCAGGGCTCACATATGCTCAGCTCGATTTCAAAAGCACAGGGATATATCATCGTACCACCGGCTAGCGACTGGGCAAAAGATAAACGATTAACAGTATTTCAGTTTAACCAGGGAGGCGTATAAATCATAGCCTATATAGAATCGCTTTGTATCAGTAAAAAGAAAGGTACTGTTAAGACTGAACTGGATAATCCAGTTGAATTCTTAAAGGACTGGGGAATTGATGGTGATGCCCATGCGGGGATTTGGCACCGGCAAGTATCATTACTGGCAGGAGAAAGCATTGATCGAGTGAAAGAACAAATGCCTGATCTTTCCAGGGGTGCCTTTGCTGAAAATGTCATTACCAGAGGAATTGAACTGACAGACCTGGAGATTGGGTCCCGCTTGAAAATTGGTGAGAACATCATTCTCGAGATCACTCAAATCGGGAAAGAGTGTCATAATGGATGTGCCATTAAAACCATCACAGGTGATTGTATCATGCCTCGAGAAGGTCTCTTTGCAAAGGTCATTTCAGGGGGATTGGTTCGATCTGGTGAGAAACTTAGCCTGATGTAATCGAGCTGTCAATCAAGAGGTTCTAGGTTTCAACTGTACCAACGTTGCCCCTAATGCGGCAATCATCATCCCAACCCCCTCCTGTGTGGTAATTTTTTCATCTAGAAAAAACCACGCGAGAAAGCCAATCTGAATTAGCATGGTACCATTGATGATACTTGACTCCATGGCACTGATACTCCGCAACGTGTGATTCCAGAGAGTGAATGCAAAAGCAGTATTTATGACTGCCAACCACAGCAGATAAATCCAGTTTTGTAGACTAATCGCAGGCACTCCGCTATACAATAAACCTATAAGCAGGAGCAGGGTTGCACCCACCCCCATACTGATAAATGTAATAACTACAGGACTAATATCTCTGGTACGATTTACGTCTCGCCCCAGGATACCGGAGCCTGAATTTGCCAAAACTCCAAACGTCATAACCAGCAAACCTAGACCCTGATTCCCTTCAAAGGAAACGGGGAAAAAGTAAAACACAATACCCAGGATGAAGATGACTGCGCCGCTCCACTGTAATCGAGTGGGAGATTCATTTAGGAACCAGATGCCCATTACCGCTACAATGAGGGGCGTAAAGTTGAGCATGAGACTCACACTAACTGCTGGAAGGAGGGACAGTCCAAGAAATTGAGTTCCCTGAGTTAGTGTGTAGAATACGACTCCCAGTAGCACAAGCTTTCGCCATTGCCTGGAAGTGAGACCTTTGATTTCCTCCACATATTTCCTTTTAAATATAAAGGGCAGAAAACACATGAAAGCCAGGAAGTAACGCAAGCCAGCATAGGTTATCGCAGGAATATCTGCCAGACCCCACTTAATAATGACAAAGGAAGTAGACCAGAGGAATGTGACAAGGAGTGCCTGAAGAACAGCAAACACATGATGCATTTGTTGAATTTTCATGCGGACAAGTTGACGCGTATTTACTTAAAGAAAATCTATTTCTGGAGCTTTGCAGTCCAAAATTTCAGATAGACACTAAAGATTCTTACATCCACCAGGGCTGCCAGTAGAACACCTACGCCATAAGCAACAATATCAAATGGGTCAAAGGTTACACCAAACAGGTAAATACCAAAGTACTGAGCCAGTTCAGAAACTGTCATAATCAAAAACACCGCTCCTGCTTTTACCTGCCAAGACCGTAGAAAGGGAATGGATGTCTCATTGATAGAGAGTAAAAAGTAGGCGGCAAACGGTATCTGGATATCTCCAAAGTAACCAGAGTAAAGATTGTACCACTCCCCATTAAAGATTTGACCTAATCTGAAAATACTGGCAGAGGCCAGCACTAACTCAAGAATGATAACAAAGATAGTTTTACGAACTAAATCTGACATATGCTTATTGTCTTAGCCATACCAGACTAAACTCTGTCTAGAGTGATCGTTAAAACTCCTGGTATCATAACGGATGAAGATTTTTCGAACAGTGTTAAGTTGGAGAAATTGTACTTGAGACCATCCTTAATCCCACAATTCCTACAACAATAAGGAGGAGACACAATAGCCTGATGATATCTCTGGATTCGTCAAATAAAACCATTCCCATGATGGCAACACCTACAGCTCCAATACCTGTCCACATAGCGTAGGCAGTCCCCACTGGGATGGTTTTCATGGCGATGGAAAGCAACCATAGACTAACACCCATCGCTAAAACAGTCAGGACTGAAGGAATCAATTTTGTAAAGCCCTCTGTATATTTAAGCCCTATCACCCATGCGCATTCAAATATTCCAGCGATCCCAAGATAAAGCCAGGCCATTGTGCTATCTCCAATTATTCTGATTAAATATTAAAACTACTTTTGAACAGATATAACCAACCCTACTTATTTTAACCCGTTCAAACGAGGACTGAACATTTCATGTCCATGAACCAACCCAATGAATGCTTTAATCAAAAGATTGTTATCATTTTATTCGCTGAATAAATTAAGACAGATACTCGATTCTAATGATCCTTCAACCACTCAATACGTCTATCACGAAAACTTAAATATAGGGCATCTTCCATAAAACTCAAGCCAACCACCGTAGAATCTGAAAGCGTATCAAGAGTGGCAACATTAAGACTATGGTCAAGTGTGATAAGAATGTCCTGGGAGGAAGTATCAACTGCCAGAATGTAGAAAATTGAGTCATGATAAGTCATGGCAGAAACACCATGGTATGTCTCAGCAATAAAATCAATTTCAAATGTTTCATCACGACTAGGTTCACCGGTAAGATCTTTGGCGATTGATCGGATTCTAAATTCATTAAGGGATTGTAAATTTCTATACAAAGCAAGCAGGGAGTCACTAACCGGGTTGTAGGCTATACCGCCAGGGTGCCATTGCGTTGATGTCCCATCATAGCCCAGGTATGCTTTCTCCCCAACTGGTGAATATTTCATGATGAGATCCGTATCTCGTGATTGAAGAAATAGATTCGATCCATCATTCGTGATCGCCAGATAACCTTGACCATTCAACGCGAGTTCATATCTATCGTCTAGAAAACTACTTGATCCCTGGATACTGTACTTCAGGAGATCAATTTGCGAGCCTGCATGCCCTGAACGATCATAATTGGTCGTATAGAAATATCCATTTAAAGCAGAAATGTCTGCGATATCATCGTTAAAGGTATGCTTCTGTGTATTGAGAGGTACCTCCTCTTCACATGAGCATAAAAGCGTGACGATGATTAGTAATATAATTGTTCTATAACTCATTTTGAAATCCATACTCGTTAAAATTCAACCTGTCTATAGTCTCCTGGAAAACCTGAAGCAAGACTTTCAGGGCTCAAAATATCGGAATTTCGAGCATTAATGAGAATTGATTTTTCATCATATCTTCCGGTATAATATAAAAAGAAATACCCACAGGTCTTATGATTTGAATCCTTTTACATTGAGGGCTCTACAGGATTAGACAGCTAATTTTATTTCTTAACAACCAGTTTTGTGAAGAACACAAGCTGTTTGAATCGTATTTACTTCCTTCAAACAGGGAGTGAGAATGTAAAGACGGTTCCTTTTTCAGGTGTTGAAATAAAACTTACCTTACCACCAAGGATTTTCTCTCCAAACATTTTCATGGAAAAGGTACCAATTCCTCTTCCCAAACTCCCCTTGGTGCTGAAGTTTCGCTGAAATATTCTACGACTGATATCTTCTGGAATTACCTGATTATTGTGGACACAAAAGCTAAACGATTCAGGATCAAGATTGAAAGTCACGCGTACGGTTTCACCATCGGTCGAGGCTTCAAGGGCATTGGTTATCATATTTGCCAGAACTCTCTGGAGTAGTGAGATATCAGTCACAAGCACAAAGTCCGCCAGTTCAGATGATATCTCCAGAGTTTTATTTTGCTTTGCGTGATGTTTTTCAAACAGATTTATCAGATCTTCTCGAATCTGCCCCAGCGTCACTTCCTGAGAAACAAGATTGTATGTATCTGAATTGCTTTCCAGAAGAAACTTTTGAATTTCTACCGCTTTTTGTAACCGAAGTGAGGAGCGGCGGATAATTTTCACCATGGGGGAATCAACCAACTCTCCTGCAAGAATCTCACTGGCACCTATAAGACCGGACAACATGTTGTTTATATCGTGAAAAAAGGTTCTCTCCAGTGCGGCTCTTTGCTGGTCCAGAGTAATGTCCTGGAGGAAAATAAGAAGATAGGTCGCCTCCTGGACAATAATGGGATGCGCTTTAATTTTTAATACCATATCAACGTCGCGACCCTCTTTATCCAACTTCAAGACACACACGTTTTCGGCAGGTTTGTTGGTTTTTAGGCTAGACACCATAGCGATTGCTGCTCCACATGTGGAACAAAATTCTGTGGTGCCACATCCGGCTGGTTCGCCACAAGAATGGACACATTTAAGTGCCTCTCCAGGTCTTAATCCAAGTGTTTCACCAGGATCATCGATACCCAGCACTTCTAAAAATGAATTATTTAATGAGATGATCTGGCGATCTTTGTTTAGGACTGCCAGCAACCCTCCCACTGTTTCCAATAACCCATCGATGACAGCATCGCTACCCAATATTTCACTTTGACTGATTAATTTGCTTCTTGGCGTGCGTTCAGCTGAAGCGAAAAATGTTTCCATGTGCCTACCCTCCCCAAGGTTTTGCTAATATACTTATATCAGTCCTTATGGGTATTCAAAGTTCCTCTATCCTGAGATTATTAGCATCGCAAACTTAGATTATTTATCGTTTTTAAGTGCCGCCAGAACTTCTTCTACGGATGGTTTTGGGTTTGCCCCCTTGAAGTCTGATATACGTTCATAAATATCCTGGGATGCTCTATGAAAGCCTGGTGGTAAACCAACCGAATTGAATGTTTCTGCAATCTCTTCCATCTCGCCTGTAAATCTCCAGGCTTTTGCCGTGACGTTACGCATTCGGTCCTGTGCCTTTTGTGCGAAATCTGAACCATTACGAGACCATTGTAGCTCAAGTTCATCACGAACACCCAATTCATCGGCAGTAGCAAGAATGGCACAAAGCAGCGCTGTTGTCCCCTTGGTGTATGCTGCAAAACTCATTTTGACTGCCGATGCTTTCCCGATCTCATCATCAATAACATGAGTCTCCAAGGGTCCCTTAATAAAACATTCAGCCACTTCGTTTGAGCATTTGCCTGATAAGTAGAGCCAGGTGGAGTCAGGATGCCAGGCGGGACCACCAACAATACCTCCATCTACAAAATCTATTTCCGTTGAAGCCATCAGCTCAGACATAGCTTTGGTTTTCTCAGGAGCAATGGCGTTTACATCGGCATAGATACCGCTGAATGAAGCATCAAGCACCTCTCGGGCAACATCCATTGCTGCATGAGGTGGACATACACTGATAATGATAGAACACTTCTCACAAAGCGCATCTATGGATGTCGTGGGGACCAACCCATACTTCTCAGCGCGCTGTCTTGTCTCCTGGCTTCGGTTGGTGGATACCCAGTATGCAGCATGTCCTGTTGCCTGCGCTGAGGCTGCCAGCGAAATTCCCATTGTCCCGGGATGGATAAATCCAATATTTAGCTTTCTCATCACATGACTACTTATTGACGTATCAGGGTTGAATGATTGTTGAGAAATCTAGATCCCAAATGCTTCCTCCTGGGGGGCTTCCTCGGGGTCAGGCTCCACTGTCATTTCCGGATTTTCTACTAAATCCTTCAATAGTTCAAGTGCTTTAATGCTATAGAACCCATCATTGATTCGCTCGTCAAAACTGTACTTAATCGTCATCATATCCTTGACTGCCGGCCTACCACGGTCATCAAGTGCCATTCGTGGTTCATTGGTTCCCAGAGCCATAAATATTGGGATATCTCCCCATTCATAAAGATGATGGTACGCTGGCTGCAGACCGATGCTACCCAGATTGGCAATGAACAGACTACCATACAACTCATCAGCATGAATCAGGCTACGCGGTAACCAGCCGAAATGATTTACTGTACGTAGGAGCCAGGTAAAAAAACTGACCATAAAATATGGTAGCATAAACACCAGATCCATTTCCTTGTCTGAAGTTGATTTCGTGCCTTCACGGCCTTTCTGAATGCCCCCCTGTATATGACGAACCGTCTCCTCGAATGTCCAGTTTGGATTAATCTTCTTTTTAACGACAACCAGAGGTGCTTCGTCCTTCATTTCCTTTTTCATTGAGAAACTGATCCAGATACCATCACGTTGGAAAATTCGTCGTCCAGCCACAAACCGATTCAGGCCAGGGCGTTGATGAAGAACCTGTGCAGTCCTCCAGATGATCAGATGCAGAATGCTGGCTTTTAGTCCTGTCTCCTTACGAAAATCTTCCACATACTTCCAGGCTTTTTCAACCTCGACATGTTGCTCATAATAAACGGTGGATTCAGTTCTTCCGTGCATGAGGAAGGGCATAATTCTGCGTGTATTGGAAAGTTTCTTGATATAGGTTCCATCAGGTCTCCAGCGAAAAGGCATCTACTTCTCCCAACTATTAGTATTCGAGTATGTAACTGAATTGCATGGCCCGTTCCAGTGACCGTTCCTTGGCTCCCACATTACGCCAGGTATAGGCAATGCTGGATGAATTATTCAGGGCAAAGTTAAAACCCATATTCCAGGTGATCCCAACATCACTTAGCAGCATATGATCAAATTCCAGGGTTGCCATGAAGCGTCTCGTGATCTGCTGCTCCACACCGAGAAAGAGAAATGTGTCTGAAGCGCCATTATAGGCTGATGATGTATCATGATAGGCGTAAAGATCAGTCATCGCCAGCCCACCACTGAGACGACCGCGGCCCAGACGCAGCTTTTTTACTCTGTTATATTTATAACTGACAACGACATAGGCATTACGTGGTGGACTCCATTTATTTTCCAATACTTCCGCCCCAGTGGAGTCTTCTTTGCTCAACGTCCATTTTCGACTATTACTTTCAGCTCCAATAGCCAGGGAGGGCATAATTTTGCCTTTTTGTTCCCAGATACGAAACTTGGTACTCACAAAAGGTAGCTCAAATCCAAAGGCATCGATATCGTGTCCCAGGAACTGATTCACCTGAAATTCAAGTCCCCACTCCCAGCGGTTCCATATACTCACGGCACTGGCGACTCTGAGATTGCCCTCAGCATCATTTTGAATATCCAGACCTATAAAGCGGTTATCAATAATATCTGCTGTGGGTATATCGATGAGGCGACGAACACGCATGGGATACGCTTTTGGCAGCAGGTGAAATTCACCACCAATCTCACCGGAACGTAGATCTGAACCTGTAAGACGACGTGCACCAATATAACGCTTCATCCAGTAATCGGTATTCACGGGTACTTCTGTTACACCTTTGCTTGAGCTGGCATGAACCATTTTCTCGCCACCGGTGTATACACCTACATGACTTACTCCTTTGCCCAGGGTATCAAAAAACAGGAGATCTCCATATTGCAATTCATTCCGGGCAACTTCATCTCCTACGGTATACTGCATGCGGGAAGTACGGGGAATGATAATTCCCTGATCGCGATAAACACCAGAGGTGAAGCCTGAACAATCCACCCCTTTACCAGGCTCTGTGCCCCCCCATTTGTAGGGCGTACCCATATATTTATCAAAAGATTTATCCATTTTCTTTTGATTCAAATCATCATAAACACCAACTTTCTGTGAACTACAGGCATTTAACAGAATGACTGTTACGATGATACAGATATAGATATATTTCCGTTGCATAAAGCTCTCCCGAATTGTTATCCGACTGTAAAAGGTGCCAAAAATATAGTTGTGAACAATTTAGGTGCAATCACCAGTTCTGAACTCTACCCTAAATAAAGTTTTCGTCAATAAAAATTTAGTAATCCCAATCTGGGCGTGGGTCTGGTAAACAAAGGACCTCGTCCAGTACTTCCAGCAACTCATCCGGTGCTGATATTTTTCCTGTAATCGCCAATCCTGATGCTGGACGAACACCCATCCAGAGCCGCGTGAATGTACCAATATCTGTATCCAGTATAGGTAAATCAGGCTTGAACCCTCCAGATATTTCAGAGTCGGGACCCAGGATAAGGGAGTACTCTCCCGCACACCCTTTCCATTCGAAATCTGAGTTCAGAAGTTTTTCAATGGGATCGCTTAGTCTTAGGTTAAAACTGACTGGTCGTGAGTTTAAAGTTGTGGCTTTGATACAAGCTTCCAGGTTGCATATCCTTGTCTGCCAATAGGCTGACGCCCTGTTAATGTGTTCATAATCAGATTTTGATGTCACGATTCTTGAACGGAAAGGTAGCTTAATCAAATCCTGGATTTGCATACCTGCCGGCTCTCGCATTTTGACCAGACGAATGGCATCTCCCAGACTTTTTATAAGCGCCATGAGTTCAAGAAATTGTGCTGTCGTTTGAAAAGCCATGGCATGAATGGTCACAGGACCGTGTTCACCTTTGCTGCTGGCCCAAAAGTAGTGTGTGAGTTCACCCTCAGGACCATCAGTATATCCAAGCCCATATCCATTTTTTGACCACAACAATTCAGCCGAGAGGTAGTTGGGAGTATGGATACTCACAGCACCATGCCTTCGGTGTCGATTGATTTGAGCGTGGTACATGATTTTTGAGTCCTCTATGGTAAGCCGCTTGGGAGGCCGTATTTTTTGATCAATCGTAAGATCTGCAGGATCAAAGCTAATCCAATGTTCATAGCCACCAGCTCCATACCCGAGTTGCTCATAAAATCCCTGTTCAAAAATTCCCAGGGTACTGACTAAAGCACCAGCTTGAGCATCTTCTGCAATGAGTTGGGCTGTCAACTTTTTGGCAAGTCCCTGCTTCCGTACAATGCGACTTGTGGTAACTGAGGTAACGATTGAAAGGTCCAAATCCTGTTTTAAATACTTCAAGGTTCCCATCTTGGATGTAACCAGGCATTCGGCACTCTCCGCCAGTTCTGCCACAAGAGAACGGCCATCTTTAAGAAAAGCATCCAGGGCAGGCTCGTCCCCTTTTTCGATCCACTGAATCTCAAGCCAGATCCTCTGGACGGCTTCCCTGTCAGTTTCATGATTGTAAGGTCTGAATTTGTACATGTTTATATATTTCCCATCAAATTGAAATTGTGCTACTGAGAATTTTCTCAGTACTTGTTTTATCCGTTACCTTGAGTCTAAAAATATAGCTGGACATGATATTCCTGCAATATCCTCTTTTCGTTAACTCGCTCTCGTCCTTGTTTAGGTAAAACTCCTATTTCTGGTTACTAATTTGAGTATGAATTTTTATCAATAAGGGTAAAAACGTATGAACATGGGAGGTTGAAAAGTTTATAATTGTAAGACATGAGGAAACAATTCAAAGCCAGGAGCAGTCGTAAACAATTCAAGCAGCGGATTTATATTGCTGCGATCATATCTTTGACTGTTGTAATTGGTGTCATCAGCTGGTTGTTTATTCTCGCTCAAGATTTACCCTCACTTGACGAACTAGAACGCTATGACCCGGACCTTATTACACGCATCGTCTCCGTTGATGATGAGGTTATTCAGGAACTATTTACCACCCAGCGGACCCTGGTCAAATCAAATGAGATTCCCCCCCACGTTAAAAAAGCTCTCATTGTCACGGAGGATCAGCGTTTTTACAGTCATTGGGGAATGAATTTTTTCAGGACGGCATACAATATTACACTTAATGCCCTCACAGGTGAAATCCATGGTGGCGCATCCTCACTGACACAACAATTGGCGCGTAGCCTATATGCTCGCATTGGGTTTAAGCAAACCTATACCCGGAAATTGCGTGAGTTAATCACTGCCATTCAGATTGAACATACTTTCACCAAAGAAGAAATCCTCACAATGTACTTGAATACGGTGTATTTCGGGCATGGTACCTATGGACTTCAGGCTGCAGCTAGCAAATATTTTAACAAACGAGTCGAAAACATCACCCTGGATGAAGGCGCAATATTAGTCGGGATGCTCCGTTCACCTGCCTATTACTCTCCTATCACACATCCTGATCGATCCAAACA
This sequence comes from Fidelibacterota bacterium, assembly GCA_016844945.1. Lineage (GTDB taxonomy): Bacteria > Fidelibacterota > UBA8477 > UBA8477 > JABMPR01 > JABMPR01. Next base: position 27,868 of record JAERTJ010000151.1, read on the forward strand.
TATCAGGAATGTTGTCATCAATAATATGTTTCGGGAGAAGGCTATTAATGCTGTTGAGCGTAATTACTTCAAATCCCTGCCCATTAAAACCTATGAACCTGATAGCATTGAAGCTGGTAATGTGGCACCCTATTTTGGCGAATATGTCCGTCGTCAACTTGAGAAAGAGGATGAGGAGCTAGGTGTTGACCTATACCGCGATGGATTGACTATTTACACCAGCCTTGATACCCGGATGCAAACCATCGCCAATGAAGTGGTCAGCAAAGAGTTAGAACGTGTTCAGACATTATTTGATGTTCGGATGCTGGATGAGAACTCCAAAGCATTGTCTGAAATTATCGAAAAACATAATATTGAATTTACCGTAGATAGTGTACGTCTCATGATCATGGATTCTATTCCCATGCCCAACCAGCTTGAGCAGCTATTAACGGTTCAAGCTCAACTCATATCACTGGATGTTGAAACGGGTCAAATTCGCGCTATGGTGGGTGGGAAAGATTTTAAAAAGTCTAAATGGAACCGTTCTACGCAGATGATTCGCCAACCTGGATCGTCGTTCAAGGCCTTTCTGTATACTGCGGCGATTGACAACGGTTACCCTGTAACCACGACCCTGCTCAACCAACCTGTTGTGATCAAAATGGGAACCAACGATTCAACAGATTGGCGTCCTAAAAATTATGATCTGAGTATGGGTGGTGAAACCACCATTCGAGAGGGTATTCGTAGATCATTAAACTTGATTGCAGTTCGCACAATTCAAGAACTTATTGCACCTGCAGCAGTGGTTGAAAAAGCCAGAGCCATGGGTATCACTGCCAGGCTGTATCCTGGAGATGCACTTGCCCTGGGTGCCTCTGCAGTAAGACCCCTTGAAATGGCTGCAGCCTATGCTGTTTACCCTCGATTGGGTATCTGGATAGAGCCTTTGGGCATCCTATCTCTACAGGATCGATTTGGTGGTGTGCTACGCAATTACACCCCTGATCGTAAGGAAGTTTTAGGTCGCGGGACATCCTATGTAATGCTCTCATTACTGGAAACAGTAGCCAATTTAGGTACAGGTGCCGGTGCCAGATGGCGCTTCGGATTTCAGGAGCCATCAGGAGGAAAAACCGGGACAACCACTGGATTTACAGATGCCTGGTATGTTGGTTTTACCACCAGACTCTCCACTGCGGTTTGGGTGGGGCTTGATTCAGGTATCAGCCTTGGTCCTGGCATGGCTGGATCTGCTCTGGGCGTACCCATCTGGGCTCAATATATGAAGGCTGTTTATGATAGTCTGGAATGGGAACGGGAGGAGTTCGTTATTCCTGAGGAATCTGTAGTCTTCACCAATGTTTGCTCTGAAACTCAAAAACTGGCAACAGAGTACTGTACACCTCTCCGGGAAGTTTTTCTCCCTGGAACCGCTCCAACCCAATCTTGTGATGTACACGGTATCCGTAAAAAACCTGCCATCATTGATTTTTGATTCGTTTTTTTTAGTTACCACAAAGACACGAAGGCACTAAGAAACACAAAAATAAAGTTTTTATGCTTTGTGTGTTGGTTATAAACAAACCATAAAACACAAAGATTCACAGTGACACAAAATTTTTTGTGTGAACTTTGTGTCTCGGTGACTTGGTGGTAAAAGATGAAACTGAACCACAAAAGCACAAAGACCCGAAGCATCACAAACGAATTTCGTGCAATTTGTGTTTTAGTGACTTTGTGGTTGTATGATTGAGAACGAACCACGAAGACACAAAGAAATTAGTGTCCTCAGTGCCTTCGAGACTTAGTGGTTACGGAAAGCTTTTCCTAAAAGGAGAAGTGTTTGATTTGCTCGCCTTGCTCTGCGATGTGGGTCATAGCTTCGATACCAATATCCAGATGTAAATCTACGTACTTCTTCGTGACACTTTGATCCAGTGCTTCCGTTTTTACGCCTTCTGGAACCATAGGCATATCACTGACCAACAGCAAAGCTCCTCTGGGGATGTTATTCGCCAGACCCGTAATAAAAATTGTCGCAGTCTCCATATCGATACCGATTGCACGGATTTCATGGAGATAGTTTTTAAAGGCTTCATCGTGTTCCCAAACCCGACGATTGGTGGTATACACCACACCAGTACGATAATCCAGATCATTGTCTACCAGGATTTGAGAGGTGTACTTGTGAATTTTGAAACTGGGCATAGCAGGGACTTCAGGACGCATATAATCATCACTGGTTCCTTCACCGCGAATGGCGGCAATAGGAAGGATAAAATGACCCAACTCTGTGGAGCGTTTAAGCCCACCACATTTCCCCAGAAAGAGTACCCCATAAGGATTGATAGCCGATAGCAAATCCATGACGGTGGCAGCGTTGGCACTACCCATTCCAAAATTAATAATGCTTAAACCTTCGCGATTAGTCGCGACGGTCATGGTTCGATCTTCACCGTAAACAGGGACATCAAATCTCTTGGCAAATTTTTCGACATAATTTTTAAAATTAGTGAGTAATATTCGTTCACCAAATGCCTCGGGTTCCACTCCTGTATAGCGAAATATCCAGTTTTTTACGATTTCTTGTTTTGTTTCCATGCTTCTAATCTAATCGATGGGAGGGCTGTCTAAAATAGTTTGCATAGATCTTTGCATTTTCGCCATTCAAACCAGTCATAGCCAATTCACGCGAAGATCTATTTTATTCCAAAAAAAGCTCGGGGGTAACCCTCGGATATTAGAAAACAAAATCCTTGTCATTAACGCCCTGAAATCGGAGATTCAACGACATGCTAAAAAATGTCACTTACATTCTGGCCTTAATGCTATCAATTCTACTGGGGGTGTCATGTACCTCACATCCTGTCATTTCACCTGAGCCCTTAAAGCCAGATGAGACATACAAGGGCGTTATCCTATCTGCAGAAAACATGATTCCACAATTTGTATATCGCAAAGGCATGGGTGAAAAAATGGATGCTGGAGTCAGGATAGGCATGCTTCCTATCCACGGCAGTGGCGTTGATGCCACAGTGACACTGCGAGACGAAGGTTCGCGTCTTCATACCATGAATCTGGCAGGTACATATGCAGAACAAAGCTCATTTGAAGCGACCTATTATAACGTCTCCAGAAAAGAACGCACCAAGACAGTAAGACGTGATGGCAAGGTCTTTAAACAGACCGAAGTTGACATTTTCAATTACGGTTATATTGGCCTTAGATACGCATACATTCCCCATGGACTTTGGGGAGATGATATTCACCTGTTTGGTTTGCTCTACGGGATGAACTTTAGAAAGACCTGGGGCGCCGAATTGGGCTACTTCCATGATTTTACAGGTCGCACCCCTGTTTCTGAATATGGATTTAACCCCAAATACGCGCCCTTGACGGGAATTTCATTGCGCATTTGGTTCGGTCAATTGATCAAAAAATGAAGCGTATTTATACTATATCTATAATATATATCATTTTCATGTCGCTGTAATTGAGCTGGCAATAGGCTTGATACCATTCTACAGCATTTCTATATTTGGCGTTTAACCAGAGAAATTGGCTCTTTATTATAGATCGTCATATTATCTGGACAAACATGTAGTCGAATAAAATGCCAAAAGGGCCAATTATTAATTGAATACTAAGGAGTTCACCATGAAACGATTGTTCTCAACCGGATGGGTTTTCGTGCTTGTCATTCTGATGGCAACTGGAGCCTTTGCTGACCGAAAGGCAGCTCCAAATGCTGATTGCGATGACTGTTTAAAAACATCCCCCGATCGAAACCTCAATTGGAATGCAGAAACAGTCGAGTCTTCATCCCTTCGTGATGAGGAAGCAGTCTATCATGATGGCTCATTCGAAGGTGAAATTGGTTGCGGTGGTGGTTGCGGCTTCAGTGTTCGCTTTACTGCAGATACACCAATTTTTCTTACTGGTGTTAGAATTTATACCCAAAGTGGTAATGCCACAGCTGCAGTTGTAAGTATTTATACAGATCCTGCTGGTGCGATTGCAGGACCACCCACAGCCCCTGTAGGACCAAATGATCCTTCTGCTATTTGGGAATCCGATCCAATGGATTTGACCTCTGGTGCTGACCCAACTCAATTTGATATTGCCATAGATAACCTAACGATCCCAGCTGGTGATTATTATGTCGTGGTCTGGGAGAACGAATCTGGAACCGCATTTATCTCAAATGATCTTCAACTCAACTATATCGATCGCAACTGGGGATACTCAAGTGTGGGCTGGTCTACCATAAATGATGCCACAGGTGGTGCTCCTGACCTGACTGGAAACCTTGGGATTTCTACCTTCTTCCTGCCTCAGCAAATTGAAGGTTCCTACATGACCGTTGATCCGCGTAACATAAATTTTGGTGTTTTGCAAATTGATGATGGCATGGTTACTCAGGACATCACAATTGGAAATATTGGGCTGGAAAGCTTTGATGTTACAGCAATCGATATTGCAGGTGTTGGTTTCACAACAGATTTGATTACACCTGTGACAGTTCTTCCCGATACTTTTATCACCATGGATATTACCTATACCCCCACTGTGGAAGGTCCTATCACAGGAACTTTCACCATTACCAGTGATGCGGACAATTCAACAGAAGCCATTATCAATGCTTCAGCTATGGTTTTTGATGGATTCCCAGAGTATTTGATCTGGAACCCATCACTCTCAGTAAGCGGAGCAGCCTTTGCAGAGGACTTTGCCACTTTGGGCTATACGGCTGTTGAATCAAATGATTTATTTATTTTTGGGTCACCCCTCGATGCTGGATATTCAGGTGTATTCGTTACGCTAGGAATTTTCTCAGATAATTATGTTCTCCAGGACAGCTCAGCAGAAGTCCTTGCCTTAATGGCATATGCCGATGCTGGTAATCCACTCTATATGGAAGGTGGCGACACCTGGGCTTATGACTCACAAACAACCCTTCACGGTTATTTTGGAATCGATGGTTTCGCTGATGGTGGTGCTGACCTGACCTCCGTTCTAGGTGTGAATTCTCTGGATGGATTTGGTTTTACTTATAACGGCGGTAATAGTTTTATTGACCACCTGGCTCCTATTGATCAGGATGGGATGGTCATTCACTTAAACCCTGCCGATAGTGTAGGCTGTGGTGTGCATTATCTGAGTCCAAGCTTAAATACAATTGGAAATTCATTTGAGTATGGTGGACTGGTTGATAGTGTTGGAACCAGGACTGAGTTGCTTGAGGACTATCTAGAACTCCTTTCCACGCCTTACACAGATATCTGGCCCCCAAGTGTGGGTGGTGTCACTCAGTTTACTTTTACACTTGATACAGAAGGTCCATACACTGTTGAGGCTGCAATCTCAGATAATGTGGAAATGGATTTCTCCATTCTTTATTACAATGTTAACGGTGGCGCTTTCTCCACTGCTTCAATGAGTGAAGAAGGTGATGGCATTTATTCTGGAAATATTCCAGGACAACCTGTTGGAAGCACAGTTGGTTATTATGTCATGGCCTTTGACTCTGAGGGGAATGAAGGCTTTTCTCCCGAAGGTGCACCTGAAGAACTTTACTTTTTCGATGTTGTTTCACATTTGCCACCGGTCTACCTGACTGCTCTTTCCGGTCTTGATGGAACGGTTGAACTTAACTGGGCAGTTCCGGGGACAGAAGCTCCACCACAAGCTGAATGTGCAGATTATACTATAACCAGTATGCCTTTTAACACAACGGGAACCAATCTGGGGATGGTTGACAATTTTGACGTAACCTTCAGTGATGGAGAGGATGTAGCTTATCAGTTAAACGTTCTTCAGCCTACAACCTATACGATCTCTCTGTGTAATGGCACCGATTATGATTCCAAATTGGAAGTCTTTTTTGAAGACTGTTCAACTTCCACTGGCTACTACAATGATGATGCCTGTGGACTCCAGTCTGAATTGACAGATGTTCAGCTAGAAACGGGGACTTATTATGTTGTCGTCGATGGATTCAGCGGTGCAACAGGAAATTATACCCTGGATATTTTTGAACAAACCGCTCGCCGTCAACCACAAGCTTTGGTTGCAAATGATCTACGCTATGAACTCAATAAATTGCGAGCAAGTGGCTTTGACGTTAACCCCCAACTCCTTAGTTCTAGCGCTTCACGATACGATACCAGAGAATTACGTGAACTCACAAACTATGGTATATATCGAAGTGAAACCTCACCAGTGCTCATTGAAGCTGGGAACCAGATTGACATGATTGTCACCGATACAACATTCTACTCTGACCATCCTGTCGTGAATGGTACAACCTATTACTATCGTGTTTCCGCTATTTACGATGATGGTGAAGCTGCCTCTACCCAGGTTGAGGCAATCGCTGAGAATCATGAACCCATGATGCCTCTCAACCTCTCGGGCACAGTGAATGATGAAACCAACACTGTTACCCTGGATTGGGATGATAATTCAGATTATGATCTGGCAGGATATTATGTTTATCGTGATGGTGAAATTGCTGATGAAGTAACCGAGTCAACCTTCAATGAAGTAGTTGTCGATGGTGCCTATCGTTACCAGGTATCATCCTTCGATACTGGTGGCATGGAATCAGATGTTTCTAGCCATATTCAGGTCCTGGTGGGTGAAGTTCCACCGAGCAACCTTTCTGCAAATGGCGCATTTGATGACCATATCGAATTACGCTGGCGTACACCCGGTAACCCAGGTCCACCGCTGCAGGATTGTGCCGATGAATTAATTCCTGATTTACCATTTGTTTCTAACGGAACAAATGTCGGCATGGGTGATGACTTTGATGTATCGGGATCAGACAACGAAGATTACGCCTATCAGCTCTATATGCCTGAAGCTGGAACGATCGATATTGACCTATGTGGTCCCAATGTTGACTATGACTGTAAAGTAGAAATCTTCAATGGCGATTGTATCACAACCACAGGATACTATGATGATGATGGTCCAGAGGACTGTCCTGACAATCCTGATTTAATAAACCCCTCCTTGATAGAAGGTGCCTTCCTGGAAGAGGGATTGTATTTCGTAGTTGTCGATGGTTTCAGTGCAAGCCAGGGTAACTTCGATATAACAATCACCCCATCTGAAACTGTGAATCGCTTTGTACCTGAATCTCATCGTGAATCACTCAAAAAGCTGGTCGCTCTGGGAACGATGACACAGGAAGAAGCTCAAGCACTGTTGGATACAGAAGAGGAAGTAACTGAATTTACGCCTCATTTTGTAGATACAGTTTATGAGCAGAACAATACACGTGAGATTGAAGAAGTTGCACACTATACAATCTATCGTGATGGAAGTGTCGTTGGTACAACCACTGAGACCACCTATGATGATCCAGTTCCTGAAGACATCAATTACTTCTATCAGGTCACCGCAACCTATGATAACTCAGCAGAGTCCGCTCCTTCCAATACAGTTGAAGCTCGTGCGAATATGGCTCCAGGTCCTATTGCCAACTTCGGTTTCGAGATGAATGGTCTTTACAATGTCACATTTAACTGGATTGATCCTCCTGTAAATATGGATTGGTCACCCTGTATTGACATCATGGGCATCATGGTCAAACGCAATGGCCAACAAATTGCCTTTGTTGATGAGATGGAACAGACCTTCACTGATAATAATATTCCAGAGGGTGCAAACATTTATGAGTTTATTCCCTTTGATGAAGTACCAAACTATGGTGAAGCTGTTGAAGTTAGAGTGTATGGCGGTCAGCCACCCGTTGCCTGGGATTTCGAAGATGGAATGATTCCCCTGCTCTGGACACAAAGCAACCCCATTGTCGAGTGGATGGTTGGAACTGCTGAAGAAATGTCAAGTGGCGCCTGGACTGTCCCAGATAATGGCAGCTTAATCTGCGCTATTAACGATGATGCTGCACCCACCACAGCTGATGGAAATAATGCCCTGATCACACAGGCTCTGGATTTCAGTTTCTCAGAAAATGTTGAGCTGCAATTCAATAGTTTCTTTAACCGTGATTATAGTACAACTGCTACCGTTGAATATCGTATCGGTATGAACGGTGAATGGCAAGTTGCTGAAGCTATGACCATCAGTGAAGAATGGGTACCCATTGCTATTGACCTATCCTTCCTCCATGGACAGAGTGAAGTCTACCTGGCTTTCCATCATGATGATGGTGGTGCCTGGGCATACGGCTGGGCAATTGATGATGTCATGCTTGAAGGTTTCCAGGTTATGATGATGGGTGATATGGATGGTGATGGATTCCTGAACATCCTTGATATCACGCGTCTGATCGAGATTCTCATCGAAACTGGTGATTTACCATCAGCACAAGAGGTGGATGTCATGGATGTCAACGGTGACGGGTCTTACAACGTACTAGATGTCGTACTTCTGATTGAATACGTGATGGACCAGGGAACCCTGGCTAAAGACAATCCCATCGTTGAAAATGTTGGAGTGACTATTCCGCCGGTCACTTTGAACAGCACACGGGAATGGCAGAGTATCCCGGTAACCGTTGACTACCTCGGTATGATCTCTGGTTTCCAGGCAGATCTCGTTTTTGATCCTGCTGTCGTTGAACTTGGTGAACCTGTCCTTTCGTCTGAAAATGAATCCGTAGGTGTATTTTCCAGTCTTGATGGAAACACCATGCGTGTCCTGGGAATTGATCTGGCAGGTAGCCAAATTGATCTTTCCTCAGGTCTCCTCATGAGTGTTCCGGTACAGGTCATTGATGAAAATGCTACAGGTCCCCTGGACTTCAGTGTAGAAGATCTGATTATTTCAGGTCCTGGCGGTGTGGAGATCATCTGTGAATGTCTGGTCAGTATCATTGATATTGGTCTTCCAGCACCTACCGAGTTCAGTCTGGTTCAGAACTATCCCAACCCCTTCAACCCAACCACGAATATCCGTTACGATATCGCCGAGCGTACTGATGCCCGCCTAGTGATTTACAACATGCTGGGACAGGAAGTCAGAACCCTTGTGAATGAAACACAGGAAGTGGGTCGTTACGAAGTGATGTGGAATGGTCTGGACAATGCTGGACTACCCATCTCAACAGGTGTATACATCTATCACCTGCAGGCCGGGAAATATTCCAAGACCTATAAGATGGCTTACATCAAATAAGTCTCTTTCATATTGCCGGGTAACCGGTTTAAAAAAGGCGAGGTTCTCCTCGCCTTTTTTTTGTACCTGCTCAGATAAATTAAGAGTATTAAAATTTGACTGATTCGGTCGATATTAATCCTGAAGCAAAAGTTATGTTATAATCAGATGAATCGGACAAAAGGGTAAAAATGGAATGTCCTTGTTTATTATGACGAAAATACCTACTCTTGGAACCTGATCAATTGCTGTACAACGAACGGATGAACATAACGATAAAAATAATGAAATGTGAGTTCAGATTGATTCTCACTAATGATGGATGATCAATTCGCTGGTTGAACTATAAGTTAGCGGAATAGTCCTAAACTACTTGAATGGAGTTTTAAATGCCTGGGATATCCTGTCATCAGAATATTGTCACTCTTAAACACGTTCGATCTAGGTGCTTTCTCGCAGTTTTCGTTCTATATATCGGACTATTTGATCCTTTGTCAGCATTTTCACAATCCGATAACCCAACTGATGTTGAGACACTTCATGATATGTCAATTGAAGAGTTAATGAATATCGAGATTGTGACTGCAGGAAAAACAGCACAAAAATTAGCAGATGTTCCTGCTAGTGTTATCATTGTAACCAGAGATGAAATTCAAAAACAAGGGTATCACACTCTGGAAGAAGTGATTACTAATATCCCCGGGTTCTATGGCATCAATGACTATGGTGAAGGAGGGATGATGTTTGGGATCAGAGGATTTTGGTCCGGAGTACCCAACGATAAAATCATCATCCTGATTAATAACGTTCCCCAAACCAAAAATGTATTCACAAGTCACCCGCTTTCTGAAATTCCCGTCCCGGTAGAAGCCATCGAAAGAGTTGAAGTGGTAAGAGGACCCATGTCTATTATCTATGGAAGTGGGGCATTTTACGGTGCTGTTAATATTATAACTGAGGCGATCGATCCAAAAGAGAATCCTCATTTGGTATCCTTTTCGTCTGGTTCCGCACAAACCAATAAGGTCTTTCTCAGAATTTCGGAAACAGGTGAAAATTTTGAGCTTTCGGCAAATGTTTCGGTTTATCAAACCGACGGGATTGATCAACCTGCTTCTGCTTTGATGTCTGATCCATCTGAATTGACTAAATTCGATATCTCCCCATCATATACAACGGCTGGGAGTATGAAAAAGGATCACAAGTACTTTGATCTTTCTGCTAGACTTAATGATTTTGATATTCATCTCGTTCTAGTCGAAATTGATGAAGGCGGACAATTTAGTTTTCCTGCATATGGTGATGGACATGAAGAGATGTATTCAGATTTCAATCTCTCAATTGGCTACAGGAAAATGATAAATGAATCGTTATCACTGAACAACAAATTGACTTATTACAAGGATAGGGTTTGGTTCAATTATCACTTCTTTAATGACGATTTCTACGGAATACAGCAGCTTGAGAGTAAAGCCGTGGAATTTACCACCGATGCTTTCTATTCACCTTCGTCCTCATTAAAAGTCCAAACAGGATTCTTTCTTAAGTCTATTTATGATGTATACAATATGTACGATGTCCCCTCCTTTGGTGACCCATACTTTGATAATAACTATATAAAACTTGGTGATGATGCCATAAAATCTACTGCAGTATACACTCAATTTGACTATGTCGGATTCAAGAACATCCATCTTCTTGCAGGTTTTCGACTGGAAAAGTCCTTTAAGTATACTATTACGGGGGGGTACAGTTATGATACAGATCTTTTTGATAGGATTAATAGAGAAGTGGATCGTGCTAATATTGAGTTTTTACCACGTCTATCTCTTATCTACAAGCTGAATGATCGAAATGTTTTAAAACTGCTCTATGGTAAAGCCAATAAGCAACCCTCCTTTTTTCAGGACCATATTCAGACCCAGGCCTCAAACAATCCGCTATTACCAGAGAATATTGAAACACTTGAATTTAACTATCAAGCCACTGCTAAATCAGCCTATTCATTCAATTTGAACTTATTTCATAACACTCTCGATAATATGATCACCCGCGTTATAGTGCTTGATGAGGGTGGAAATTATGAGTCTTCGGAAAATAAAAATGCAGGAAGGCTCGTTACCAATGGCATGGAAATTACTTTCAATTATAGCCCCTCAAGCAAATTCTCTACTGAGTTAAGTACTACCATACAAGCGACCACTGACCAGTTAGAAAGCCACAAAAATATCGAGCTAGCATATTCACCCAAGCTGCTGGCATACCTGAAAGTCCACTATGATTTAACCAAACAAATCTCTCTTGCGCTGAATGCTAATTATGTTGATGAAATGGAAACGTATTGGGACGATTCTCCTGATGAAGCCTCAGCTACCTATGTACCTCTTGGACGAATCGGAAAATCTGTCGATGGGTATTTCCTCACTGGTCTTAATCTACGTATTCATGATTTGATCATTCCTGGTGGGTTTGGCCAATTGAGAATATCAAACTTACTGGATGGGGAAGTTAGATATCCCGCATTCACCAACAATGCGTGGGCAGACAGGGGGACACTTGGGCATGGAAGAACACTCTATCTTACAGTTGGTAAGCACTTCTGATTTATGAATAAGTGGATTTGACAATGCTTGATGCATCTTTAAATAAAACAGGATTTAAACTTTCTGTCTCGATGAATCGCTTATCAATTCACCTGGCCTGGCTAATTCTTTTCACCCCAATGTTGTCACAAGCGCAATTGACAGAATATGATGTTAAAGCAGCGCTGCTCGGCCGTATGATCCAATATGTTGAGTGGCCAGCACCTGATTCCGCGAATTTTGAACCTGAGACCCTGATAATTTCTGTTCTTGGCAAAAATCCATTCGAAAACTCTCTACATGCAATTTCCCCTACTAACAACAAACGTTTTATAGCTTATGATTTTACTATACGGTACATAACTGAGTTGGATGAAATTCCTGGCAGTCATATCCTCTTTATAACTGGCACTGAAGCAGAACGTTTACCCGAGATATTGAAATATGTAGAATACAAACCCATTCTCACTGTTGGTGATACAGAGAATTTCGCCTTACAGGGGGTTCACATTAATTTCTACCTCTCAGAAAATAAAACACGTTTTGAATTGAATGAAGCATCTGCTCATGCAACTGGGTTTGTTATTGACTTCCGTCTCCGAAGTGTAGCAAAAATAGTTAGTACATGGGGAATGTAGTTTTGATTCGCTTCAAAAATCTCTCACTCAAATTCAAACTCATATTGATCATTATGATCGTGACAGGGATCTCCCTGTTTGCTGGTTTTGCTCTAAATGAGGTATTCGAAAACCAACGCTTTAAGGAAGGTCTAATTGACCAGGCTTTTATGAATGCACGCCTTGTAAGTGAATACTGTGTAACGCCCCTTGATTTTGGCTATCAAGAGGAGGCTCAGACAATCTTATCAAAATTGGCTAGCATCCCAGATGTACAAAATGGATTCCTGTTTAATAATAATGGAGGGGTCTTCGCATCATATCACAGAGATATGCCTGTCCATGTCAGAACTTTTCCAACTGATACGACCCACCATTTTTTTGATGATGAAGGTCTACATATTTTTTCACCCATTACCTTTAATGGAGCATTGAAAGGCAGCATCTACCTCAGAGTATCGACCTCAACACTATCAGAACGGCAGAAAAATCGTCTATTTTCTGTGTTCGTTATTGGAGTTGGAATGCTGATTATTTCCTATTTTTTGGGTCAACGAATGCAAAAAGTTGTCTCACATCCTATCTTAACATTAGCAGAGCTCACACGTAAAATTTCTGAAAGTGGTGATTATTCAATCCAGATCAATAAATCTGGAAAGGATGAGATTAGCGTTTTGTACGCAGGGTTCAGCAACATGCTAGAGCAAATTCACCTCCGTGAAAATGAACGAGATATAGCAGAGGAGGAAAAGACACGTCTAAATGCTATCCTGGAGAATACCAGTGATCTTGTTAGTATGGCTGATCCTGCTGGAAATCTGACCTATATGAATCCTGCTGGCTTAAAAATTCTTGGATGGACTGAATTAGACAGTTTGTCAAATCTTAAAATTCCGGATGTACATCCAGGCTGGGCAAATGATGTCATTACTGAAGAGGGAATTCCAGCAGCTATCACCGAGGGTGTCTGGCAGGGGGAAACAGCATTACTTGATAAAGATGGGAACGAAGTTCCATTGTTACAGGTCCTCATGTCACATAAATCAGGCGTTGGTGAATTGCTTTACATGTCAACCATTATGCGTGATATCACAGATCGTAAACTTGCTGAGGAACAGGCAGAAAAAAGTGCAGCACTTTTGAAGGCAATTTTCGATGCAATCCCAGATGGTATTATCGCAACCTCACGCGAACACGAAATTCTTTCCGTTAATGCAGGGTTTCTCAGAAAATTCAACTTTGATGAAGAACAAGTACTTGGGCAAAATACTGCAGATCTGGTTGAGGATCGAAAAGAGTATGCCCAGATTCAAGAAGAGCGAAATGACCTGCCAATAGAAGAACAGTTAAAACCGCATATCATTCATTATAAAACCTCGGATGGAAACGTTTTCCCAGGTGAGACTTTAAGCGTTCCTATATATACCCAGGCTCATGAGAACACTGGACATATCAAATTGATTCGTGATATCAGTGATCGTGTCCATTTTGAGGCCAGTCTACGTCAAAGTCAAAAACTCGAATCCATTGGAACCATGGTAGGTGGCATCTCGCACGAGTTAAACAATATTTTGCAAAGTATGTTTTTATATGGTGGTCTACTCCAGGATGACTTACCTGAAAATGAGGAAATGCAGGAACTATTACAACATATGCTCGATGATGGTGAAAGAGCCCGAGACATTGTCCAACAAATTCTCACCTTCAGTAGGGAGGGTGTATCCGCACTGGTTCCTCAGCATATCCATGGGATCATTGATGAAGCACTGTCATTTCTTGCGACTTCACTGCCACCAAACATTCGAATGATAAAACAGATCGACAGTGACTGTGATAGAGTTCTCTGTGACAAAACCCAGATTCACCAAATTATTATTAACCTGTGTAACAATGCGCGTGACGCCATGCAGCAAAAAGGTGGAGTACTAGATGTTCGACTTCAGCAAAAACCTGATAGTGGCATCATTGAGCTCGTCGTTCGCGATTCTGGGCAGGGAATGAAACAAGAACTCCAAGAAAGAATTTTCGATCCCTTTTTCACAACCAAGGAAATTGGTGAAGGAACTGGACTAGGACTTTCTGTTATTCATGGTATTGTGGAGCTAATGGAGGGTGAGATTTCGGTTGAAAGTGAACCCGGCAAAGGATCTACCTTTAATTTACGTTTTCCTGCCGCTCAGGAGCTACCCGAAGCCATGGGTAACCCAGATCCCAAGATCACTTTTGATGCAAATAAGCACATACTTATAGTCGATGATGAAGAGAGTATCAGAATGGGTGCTCACACCAATTTTGAGAGACAGGGATTCAAGGTCACCAGTGCTCAACATGGTGTTGACGCTTTAGGATTGTTCATGAGAGATCCTGATGCTTTTGATCTCGTGATGACTGATCTATCCATGCCTGAGATGTCAGGTGTAGACCTTGCTCGAGCTATCAGAGATACAGGGTCTATCATTCCCATAGTTCTATCAACAGGACAACTCGGCATTGACTCTGAGAACGAGTACCGTGATGTTGGAGTAACGGCATTCATTCAAAAGCCCTGGACAAACCAGGATCTGAATAACATCGTCAAAGGATTACTGTCTACTTGATCGAAGACTGAGTACTCTAGCCAAAGTCGATTAAAATACCTGTTGTCCTGGCTACTAACTCCCACACAAAGTACTAACTTTATCATGAATTTTGGGAATCGATGAAATCGGTTTTCTCAATAGCACAACTACCACCTGAATTAGAAGATAATTACCAACAGTGGAAGCAGTGAGGGACCTACTTATGTACTATAACACGTATGCTTATACGTTCTTTGAAAAACCTAACCTATTGGACGATCCAGCTTTAGCCTGAATTGGTCATGAAGTATTCAGGATTAACTCGATTACAAGATCATTTTCAAAGATAGCCTTTCTGGTGATGATCGCTATACGACCATTCTTACGGACAAAACTTTGTTTAAAATTGTTATCCGAAATCTACCAGGAATGCAATTTAGTTTCCCCCGTGGGGAAAGAGATTTTGTCAGTATTTCAGAACACAAGTCACCGTGATCATTATCAAAGGGAGACAATGGTATCGGAATACTCGAAAAGTCTGGTCTCTCTTCAACGTTGATAGTAAAATCAGCCAGTTAGGTACAGAGGAAGGGTCGTCTTCCGGGTTGGGCTTGCTCATAGTGAAGGAAAATACTGAACAGTTAAATGGTAAGATCTGTTAAGAATGTGTCGAGGAGGATGGCACAACATTCTATTTAGACTTTCCAAAGCAAACTTCTTAGGCACTTTCGCTCTGATCATTAGAGACTATTGCCGCGGTCTAATGTAATTATAATTTTGCACAACACTCTTTGAGTATCTTTCCAATCCAGATGTTTAATCTATAATGCACATAGACAATCATATAAAGCTTAAAAAAGTTCTTGCGTTTCATGTTGTACTGGTGTTATAGTAATGTAGAACACCAAAAGAGGTGAAAGAAAATGAACTTTGATCAAAAAACACCGATCTATCAACAACTGGCTGAATCTATTCGCCAGGATATTCTGACAGGATCGCTACCAGCAGAAGAAGCAATTCCATCTGTGAGGCAAATATCTGTAGAATATGGTCTGAATCCACAGACCGTTTTAAATGCCACCCAATTATTGATTCAGGAGGGTCTCTTGGAAAAAAGACGAGGTCTGGGCATGTTCGTCCAGAAAAGCGCACGTAAGCAACTCAATGACAGTGCCAGCGAACGCTTTAAAAATGAAACCATACAGGCATTAGTGGAAGAAGCACAAATGCTTTCCATTTCCAGAAAAGACCTGATTGATCTTATTCAACAGAACTATAAGGAGGGTGTCTAATGTCTACTCTCATTGATTTAAAAAATATCACCAAAAACTATGGTGATTTGAAAGCTCTTGATAATGTAAGCCTTGAAATATCACCCGGTCGTATTGTAGGTCTGGTCGGACCCAATGGCGCCGGTAAAACCACCTTGCTTCGGGCAATTACAGGTGAACTAGACTATACGGGCGAAGCAAAGGTATTGGATTTTGAACCACGTTCACAACGCGCTGATCTCATGACAAAAACAGGCGTCATCCATGATATAGCTGTCCTTCCATCCTGGATGAAAGTCGTTGAGCTTTTAAAATTTCTGGATGGCATCCACCCTGGATTTAACCGGTCGAAGGCAGAAACTTTTCTCAAAACCACGACCATCCCTATGGACAAGAAGATCAAGACTTTGAGTAAGGGTATGAAAACTCAACTGCATCTGGCGGTCACCCTGGCTACAGATACTCAGCTCCTGATTCTAGATGAGCCTACCCATGGTCTGGATATTCTCTTCAGAAAGCAACTCTATACCAGTGTACTCGAAGATTATTTCGATGAGGAGAAATCAATTCTTATCTCCACTCACCAGATTGAAGAAGTAGAACACATCCTCAGTGATGTCATCTTTATCAATAAAGGCAAGATCTTGCTTCACGCCAGTATCGATGAACTCGGTGAGAGATTTACTCAACTCACTGTACCTGCTGATCAGGCAGATGAACTGCGTGAACAACTCAAACCAATGAGTGAATACGGAATTCTGGGTCGACGTGTTTTCCTTTTGGAGAATACTGACAACAAAGCCCTGGTTGAATTGGGGGATATACAAACACCATCGGTCGCCGATATATTTGTTGCTCTCATGGGAGGTGAAGCATGAAACCTTTAATTGTTCTATTGAAACGTGAGTGGCTAGAGTGGAAACGCGTTGTCCTTGGCACCATCATCATTATAACATTCCTAAATCTGTTGATGCTGCTCTCAGTCTCAAGAGGTTCAGAATTTTTCCAGGATAAATTGGACCGGGATGGTGAAATCACACTCGATGATATCAAAATCAATGATGAGAAAATCGGCGATGTTAACATCCGCATGAATGGACACGATGTGGAAGTTACCATTGAGGGTGAAGCAAGCAAAAGTGTAGAGCAAGTTATGCAGGGTGTCGCAGCCCCTATGGCATTTGGGATGCGTTTTGGAATGATGGGAACATTTGGTTTTGTATTGTTCCTCAGCTTATTCTACTTCTCCGATGCTGTCTACAAGGAACGCGCAGATAGCTCAACTTTGTTTTATCGATCTCTACCCTTGAATGATCATATGTTATTAGGATCTAAAATCGGCGCGGGTCTGATAGGAGTAATTGGGCTGACGTTATTCCTTTCGGTGGAATATTTGATTTTTATTCGAATTGCCATTTGGATTGTGGGTGAACCTTTTACTTCCCTGGCCGGTCTGGTGTTAAGTCATATTTCATATCTGGGCTTAGTATGGGACTGGTTCTCATATCTACTTTTCGCAGCCATTCATATGGCCCCGTTAGCTCTCTTTCTCATGCTCGTGGGTGCCTATGTTAAAGGACGACCCCTCCTAATCGGTATAGGAGCTCCAATTCTCATATCCATCAGTTGGGCAATTATTTTCAAAAGTGCCGCTCTTTTCAATATCATTGGAAAATTCTTTTGGGGATTCAACCAGGTTCTTATCGATCAGTGGGAAATGATGGAAAAGGGTTCTTTTAGTGACATCCAGGTGTATGGCAGTTTTTGGTCTTACATTTTCAACGTAGATACCTTGATTTCTGTTTTGGTATCCGGCTTGCTTTATTACAGCTTGTGGTTGGTCTATCGTAAGAACATACCCACTGGATAACTTCAAAGTGTTGAGAGAAAGAGAGAGTTAAATGAAAACAAAAACCGCTTTAGCCATCGCTGTCTTGTTAGGATTCTTTGCTTACACACTGCCTCTATATGCTGATAGTAAGGAGTATCATCTTGAGGAAAAGACTGTAATCGATATACCCGTTGTAGGTAAGATAACCACGAAAACAAGTACCTATCTTTCAGGCTGTAAACTCAAAGAGACGACCAACCTTAAGCTGCACAATGCCCTGGTAAATATAGTAAGTGATTCTGACGGGAAGAGTAAAGAAATTCTCCTGTCCAATTTATGTGATGAGATTCAGTGGCGCTACGACAATGAAAGTGAGACTTTTAACTCACTTTCATTTGAAGAAGTTCGTGGAAATAGTGAGCTGGATGATGAAGATTCTGAGGTTCATATTGATATGGAGTCAGATCAATATGATATAGATAATCTACCCAAGATGATACGAGATATTCAGGGCTATAAAAAAAATATAAATGGCTTCAAGGCTCGCAAAGTTGTCACCACTGTGTATCCTGAAGATTCAGACAACCGGATTATTGTTGAAGAGTATTATTCCAATAGTTCCAGGGCACTCTCAAAAATTACAAAAGCCCGAGAAGACCTTAACATGAAATTGGGGTACAATGAAGACCATATCGAAGGCGTACCTACGCTGATAAACGTTGTTTACGAGTCTCTTAAAAAAGATCATGAATGGTCACGTCCAGAGGGTGAAGTTGTCCGCTTTGTCATCCGTCTCCTGGATGAAGATGATGATGATATATTCACTATGAAATATGATGTTTTGGAGGCTGAAACAAGCAAGTACCAGGAGAAACATTTCGCATTAAAATAGAATGCTTTACATTTATCAATAGATGATATAAAGTAATGTAATTTGGAATGACTAAATGGCATATTGATTGCCGATGTAATAACCAAGGTGGTGAGTGGGATCGGCTCACCATCTACCTATAAAAATGACACCTATACCGATCCTCAATTGCAAGGGGTTTATCTCATGGAAAACATTTCATTTCTTCAAAGGATTGTAAATCTTTTTTTTACACCCAGCAGAGCTTTCGATGGAATAGCTGAAGGGGTTTCATACAAAGATTGGCTCTATCCCATGATTATCGTCATGCTTGGTATTGTCATTCTACCCCTCTTTTTTAGAGATGTCAGTTTCTATGAAGCTGATGAGCGCCTCGCACGCGTGGAACGATCAATCGCGAATAACCCTGATATGCCTGAGGAAACAAAACTTCAAGTTCAAGAGAACATGGCTGAGGCAAGACAGAAAATCGATGATTCAAGAGACAATCCCTTTGCCCTGAGAAATCTGTGGGGTTATCTACTCGTACCCGTCATGCTGTTTGTAATGTGTGCCTTCTTCGCTGCCATTTTATTGATGGTTGGAAATTTTGGGATGGGTGGTAAAATTAAATTCTTCCAGATGTTTACCATGGTGATGCTTACCTATCTCATAAGTGGAAATGGAATGTTTATGAATCTGACACCTGGGGTAGGAACACTTGAACTAATTGTTAAAACGCCACTCATCATTGTCAAAGAATCCACAAACATGTTTTTAAGCCCAGGTCTGATATTCGATGAGTTAGATACTTTTCTAAAGCACTTTATCAACCAATTTGACATCTTCAAGATTTGGGGTGTCATTGTCATGGGCTTTGGCTTTGCAAAACTATATAACAAACCCACCTCAACTGGGATCATTGCCGTCAGCCTTCCTTGGCTTATTCTGGTCGCTATTGGAGGCGCACTCATGAGAGCCAATTCTCTGGGTATGGGCTAAATTTTACTAACTCTAACATCATTTAATACTTTAGAATAGGATTATTTATGCGTTCAAAAATAATAGGATCACTTGCTCTCATTGTGTTCTGCTTGCCCATGATCAGCCTTGGACAGGCCAGTACCCCTCTTACTCTGGATGACTGTATTCAAATTGGATTAGAATACAACCAGTCATTAAGAATCAACCGCTTCGAAACGGATCGAAGTGTATCACAGGCAAAAAGCAATATTGGACTCGTGCTCCCAGTCGTGAATTTTTCCGTCACAGGCAGCAATTCTGATGTTGCAAGCACGGGCTGGAATACAGGCTATTCAAGCAGTTTATCCCTATCCCAAAACATCTGGGATGGTGGGGTTTGGCTGAATACGCTTAAATCTGCGAAAGTCGCCCAACATGCAGCCAGCATCCAATATGAGAGTTATGAAGTCAATACGATTTACCAGATTAAGGCTGCTTATTATAACTATCTCTCTACCCAACAATTACTGGATGTCTACAAAGAGAATATGACCACCAGTAATTATCAGCACCAGTTAACCCTGGAACGTTTCAAACTGGGAGCAGCCTCACAAAATGATACTCTGAGAACACGAGTAAATATTGAGCGGTCACGTCTTCAAATTGTCAATGGTGAAGTCGATCTGCAGTCGAAAGCCCGTAACTTAAATATCATTCTTGGTCGCGATTGGGATAGTCCTCTAAGTCTGGCAGAACCTGTCTGGGAGTCTGTAAATATCCCCGATAAGGAAAGCATTATCGCTGATGTAATCAATTCTAACCACGAGCTACAACTACTAGAACAAAACAAGACTATCTCTGAGTATAACGTGAAAATCGCCAGAGCGGGCTACATGCCTTCATTGGGAGTCTCCGCATCCTATGGAACCTCTGGTGCCTCATCTATGGGTGATATGTATGGAGAATTAAATTCATCAAAGTCCACTGGGTTTACGTTGAGTTGGAATCTATTTAATGGAACACGCACCAGTAGAGGAGTTGAGCAGGGTAAAATCAATGCCAAGCTGGCAGTAGAAAACTATGATCTCTCAGAACGTAAACTACGCAAAGAGCTGGCTCAGACACTGCAGCAGATGGATGCCCTTCAAGAGTCTGTAGAGATTTCACAGCTAATCCTGACAGCCTCTGAACAAGACCTACTTCTGGCACAGGAACAGTACAAAATTGGATCACTCTCCATCCTGGATGTCCTGAGAATTACTGCAAGCTACGAGGACGCAAAATCCAATCTGATTCGCACGCAGCACAATTTGAAAATTGCCGAGGCTGGCTTACTCCAGCTCATGGGTAAGCGCTAGGGGTTATCATGTCCAAAAAGAAAATTATTATCATCATACTTGCCGTGGTATTGGTCGGTGTCATTGGCTTCTTTGCTGTAAAAAAAGAGCAGGGAAGTACAAAAGATGTCCAATCTGATACCGTTGAACGTGGACAGGTCGTACATAAAGTTGCTGCTTCTGGGCGCATACAGCCTGTAGTTGAAGTAGATGTAAGTGCTGATGTAGCTGGACGTGTCATCAAAATGGCTGTCAAAGAAGGTGATTGGGTTGAAAAGGGTCAATTCCTGGCTCAACTGGATGCAACGCGTTACAAAGCAGATGTGGACCGCGCAGAGCAGGTTTTAGCATCAGCAGAGGCTTCACTCTCCCTGGCTGAGTTGGAAATGAAGCAGCAAGCTGAACTTTTTCAGAAAAAATTGGTCAGCGAGCTCGTTTATCAAGGTGTACTGGTCCGCTACCAGCAGGCAATGTCTGCCAAAAAACAAGCCCTGGCAGCTCTGGCACAATCAAAAGACAATTACAATAAAACAATCATGTTCGCCCCCATGTCTGGAACGGTCACCCTGGTTAATAAGGAAATTGGTGAAATGGCGCTTGGGTCCGCCTTTAGTCGCGATATCATCATGATTATTGCTGACCTGAATGAGATGGAAGTGTTGGTCGATGTCAATGAGAATGATGTGGTTGATGTTGCCCTGGGTGATACTTCAGAAATTGAAATTGATGCCCTCCAGGACACAATGTTCCAGGGAATTGTAACGGAAATTGCACACAGTGCTCAGAATACTGGTGGTGGAAGTCTTGACCAGGTGACAAACTTTAAAGTCCAGATCAGACTCTTAAACCCACCAAAAGAAATACGTCCAGGTATGTCAGCCGCCGTGGATATCCGGGCTGATGTTCGTGATGATGTACTTTATGTTCCTATCCAGAGTGTAACCATGCGTAAGCCAAGGCAACTCGAAGAGAAACAGGACAAAGAGCTAAGTCGAGTAGATAGCTCCCTGAATGAGGAAGAAGAGGACTTGGAACCCGTTGAAGTCGTTTTTGTTCTGGTGGAAAGCGAAAAGGGCAAAGGGAAAGAGGTCGTTCAGCGTGAGGTAATCACTGGCATCATTGGGGAACGTGACTTTGAGATTATCTCAGGTCTTGAACTTGATGATGAGGTCGTAACAGGTCCATATAAAGAAATTAGTCGTGGGTTGAATGATGGTGACAAAGTCAAAGTTACAAAGCGTAAGAAATTCAATGCGAATGAGAGTAAGAAGTAGGGTTAGCCCATGCCATTAATTCAAGTCACAGACCTCTATAAAATTTACCAAATGGGTAATTCGGAGGTTCGCGCGCTGGATGGTGTCACAGTCTCCATTGAGCAAAATGAATATCTTTCCATTATGGGTCCATCCGGGTCAGGAAAATCAACTCTAATGAACCTTTTAGGCTGTCTGGATACACCAACAAGTGGTGACTTTTTAATGGATGGAATCAACGTTGCCAGTATGAGTGACGATGAGTTAGCCCATATCAGAAATAAAAAAATTGGGTTTGTGTTCCAGACCTTCAATTTGCTTCCAAAATCAACCAGCCTTCGTAATGTTGAGTTACCCCTCATTTATAATGGCGAGATCAAAGCAAAAGAACGCAAGGGCATGGCGATTAAAGCGCTTGAAAGAGTAAATCTGGGGGATCGCGTTGACCATAAACCCAATGAACTCTCAGGAGGTCAAAGACAACGAGTCGCTGTTGCAAGGGCATTGGTTAATAACCCTGCCATCATCCTTGCTGATGAGCCGACCGGAAACCTGGATTCTAAAACCGGTGAAGAGATCATGTCACTCTTTGATGAACTCCACCGCCAGGGCAATACCATTATTTTGGTCACCCACGAGGAGCACATCGCCGAACACGCCAACCGTGTGGTGAGACTCCTGGATGGAAAAATCGCCTCCGATGAACCCACATCCAGAGTAGGTAAATAGTGCTTCTGGAAAACCACCAAGACACAAAAACACAAAGGGGCACAAAGAAATTTGAGGCACTTTCAGAACAGCAAGAATTGATAGCACAAAAAATTGTGGATGCAGCATACACTGTGCATAAAAATCTTGGACCTGGTCTGTTAGAAAAAGTGTATGAAGTCTGTTTCTGCCACGAGCTCAAGAAACGTGGATTGAAATTTGAAAATCAAACATTTTTCCCGATCAACTATGATGGAATTGTCTTTCAAGAAGGGCTTCGGCTAGATGTATTGGTTGAAGATTCCATAATTTGTGAATTGAAAGCGGTTAATGAAGTTAACCAAGTTTGGAAAGCCCAGATTCTCAGTTATCTCAAGTTATTAGATAAAAGATTAGGTTTCATTATCAATTTCAATGTTCCAACCATCAACCAAGGGATAAAACGGATAATCCTGTAAATGAAAATTTTAGAACCTAAATCAATAAACACAAATCTAGTTTGCTTTCAATTCACTTCTTTTGTGAATTTTAGTGCCTTAGTGGTTTCGTGGTTAAAAGTATCCTGATATGAAAAGCTTCTTCTGGGAAAACTTGCGGATTGCTCTGGCAGAGTTGTGGGGTCATAAAACCCGTTCAATTCTGACAGGTACAGGAATTGTCATTGGAATCATTGCTGTATCTCTTATGTCCACGCTCATAAATGGTGTTGATGGGCTTTTTGAAGAAAGCATGAAATTCCTGGGGCGCGGGAACATCTATATCGAAAAATGGCCGTGGTTTGGAGATGAGGACTGGTGGACTTTAAGAAATCGACCACGTATCGACCTGGATATGGCAGATGATATCAAGGAGCGATCTGAATATGCCCTGGTCGTTGCGGCTGAGCGAGGACGTTCAGCCAATCTCAACTATAAAGAACTCTCGGCGGAAAATATCTTTATTCATGGTGTCAGCGCAAATTTTCCTGAAGTTTCCACAGTAGATGTCGAATTTGGTCGCTTCTTTACTGAGTCTGAGGATCGAACAGGTGCGCAGGTCGTCCTCCTGGGGTCCGAAGTAGCTAAGACGCTATTCCCTCAAGGGAATCCCGTTGATAAAATGATTTATGCCGGGTCAAAACGTTTTCGAGTCATTGGTGTTTTGGCTGAAATGGGGAAATTTATGGGTGCCTTTTCTCAGGATACCCAGGTCCTCATCCCTCTCGAAACCTTCAATAAAATTTTCCACGGTCCCTGGGGCATGCGTCGGATTACCGTCAAAGTCCCCGAGCATCTAGTTGAGGATGCCAAGGAGGAACTCCGCGGGGTTGTCCGGGTTCTGCGAGGTTTAAAACCTGAGGAAAAGGACAATTTTGCCATCAATCAACAAAATGCATTCCGGCAAACGTATCAGGGAATTAAAATGGCAATTGGAGGGACCGGTTTAATCATTACCGCCCTCTCTCTTCTTGTGGGTGGAATCGGAATTGCCAACATCATGTTTGTCTCTGTCAAGGAGCGCACCCGTGAAATTGGTGTTCGTAAAGCACTGGGGGCAACACGAAACCAGATTCAAGGACAGTTTCTCATAGAAGCAATGGTCATCACAGCCTCTGGTGGGTTAGTGGGTCTCATTATTTCAACGGTTATCAGTATGGCTATCAGCGAATTTCTTTTCCCGGCTAGTATGTCATTTGGTGTTGCTTTTATGGCAATTGGCTTGAGCGCCGGAGTAGGATTATTCGCTGGGCTTGCTCCTGCGAGAAAAGGTGCTAAACTTGATCCAATCGAAGCCCTGAGATACGAGTAAATCCTATGTATATCCGCACATCACTAAAAACTCTCAACGATGCTTTTTTTATGGCACTGGAAGCCATCCGTGACAATCTATTGCGTTCAATATTAACCCTACTAGGAATCGTGATTGGTGTCTTTGCCATCATCGCAGTTATGACAGCTATTCGAACCCTGGAATCATCAATCAATTCAGGTTTAAACGTTTTTGGCTCTGATGTCATTTTTGTTCAGAAATCTCCTGTGATTCAGATGGGCGACCATAATAGTCGACGGAAATATTGGCGACGCCCAAACATCACCTATGATATGGCTCTTGAATTAAGAGAGCGCATGGCCGGTGCTGTATTTGTGAGTGCTCAGGACGGTACAGGCGGTAAAACGATTCGTTTTAAAAAAGAATCCACCAATCCGAATGTCGGCGTACAGGGTGTGGATGAATATGGCCTTGAAGCACTCAACCACAGCCTGGATTATGGCAGAAACTTTATTCCAGAAGATGTGGAATACGGTCGCCGCGTGGTACTCCTTGCAACAGATGTCATAGAAAAACTCTTCCCTTTTCAAGATCCTGTGGATCAAACGATTTCCATCAATGGTATTGGATTTGATGTCATAGGGACACTAAAACGTAAAGGCGAAATGTTCGGACAAAGTCAGGACAATTTTGTCATCATACCCATCACGACTTATCTTCAATATTTTAGTCGACGCTGGACGTCATTGGGAATCTCTATCAAAGCACCCGATAGTGAGAGTTTCAACCTGGTCAAGGATGAGGTTGTTGATCAGATGCGCATTGTTCGAGGCTTGGGACCCACTGAAGAAAATGATTTTGAAGTCACTTCAAATGATGCCCTCATTGAGACCTTTGGCTCATTCACGGCTGGTATCAAGCTATTTGCCGGTGCTGTAAGTGTCATCGCTTTGGTAGTCGCTGGTATTGGAATTATGAATATCATGCTGGTATCCGTTAGCGAACGCATCAAGGAAATTGGTGTCCGAAAGGCTATTGGAGCAACGCGCAATAATGTTTTATTCCAATTCCTGCTGGAAGCCGTTTTCCTTTCACTCATTGGTGGTGTCATCGGAGTTATGCTCGGCATAGGGGTAGGGAATATGATCACTCTGGTCATGAAGAATGTCGCGCCAGTGGTACCCATTGACTGGGTCTTTATCGGCTTGGGTGTTTGCTCATTTATCGGAATTGTGTTTGGGATTTACCCCGCCTACAAAGCAGCGGGACTTGACCCTATCGAATCCCTCCGACACGAATAGTCCTTTATACGTAGCTCAAAGACATTTGATTCACCTGTGCAGGGGTTCCAATGCTTGAATTGAAACTCCATTTAAAAAAAGCCCCCACCAATTGGTGAGGGCTTTTTTAATCATTGAACTTGCCTGTATGGGCGGAGTTCCTAAAGCGTAGTCTTATCGAAATGCCCAATACCTAACTATATAATATTGGAGGTTTCGACGGGCTCAACCTCCAGGGAAATTCTAATAGGCTTTCGCGAAAATGACCTGCTGTGAGCTCTCGTCGCCTGTATAGACACACTTGCCAGTACCCTCAGGCTGATCAAAAGGGATACAGCGGATGGTCGCTTTGGTTTCATTCTTGATCTTCTCTTCAACCTCAGCTGATCCATTCCAGTATGCTTTGAGAAAACCCCCTTTTGATTCCAGAACTTCTTTAAACTCGTCCCAATCACTCACTGTGTGGGTATTCTCTTCACGGAAATCCAATGCACGTTGGAACAGTTCATTCTGAACAATATCCTGTTGACCTGCCAGGAATTGTACCAGCTCATTCAACTTGATAAAGTGCTTAACCCCAGAATGTCTGATCACAACAACAGCATGACCCTTTTCTACATCCTTGGGACCAATCTCAACCCGCATGGGTACACCGCACATTTCCCATTCATTGAATTTGAAACCAGGGGAGCTTTTCTCATCATCATCCACGTGAACACGAACACCGACCTGCTTCAAGTCCGCAGTCAATGCATCCACTTTGACCATCACCAATTCTTTGGTGTCTTTCCTGAATATAGGGATAATTACAACTTGATACGGTGCTACCTTGGGAGGTAAAATTAATCCTTTATCGTCACCGTGCGACATGATTAGTCCACCTACCAGACGGGTACTCACGCCCCAACTGGTCGCATAGACAAACTCTTCCTTATTGTCCTTGTTCTGGAAGGTTACCTCAAATGCTTTAGCAAAATTCTGTCCCAGATTATGACTGGTACCAGCCTGTAAAGCTTTGGTATCACGCATCATGGCTTCAATGGAATACGTACTCACAGCTCCAGCAAATTTTTCAGCCTCGGTCTTTTGGCCAGTGATAACAGGCATAGCCATATAATCCTCGGCGAATGACCGATAAACCTCCAACATTTTGAGCGTCTCATCCTGGGCTTCTTCAGCTGTGGCATGGGCAGTGTGACCTTCTTGCCACAAAAACTCTGTCGTTCTCAAGAATAGCCGTGTTCTCATTTCCCAACGGACCACATTAGCCCACTGATTAATCAATAGGGGCAGGTCACGATAAGATGAAATCCATTTCTTGTACATATTCCAGATAATGGTTTCTGACGTCGGACGAACAACCAGGGGTTCTTCTAAATCCTTGCCACCAGCATGAGTTACAACCGCAACCTCTGGCGCAAAACCTTCTACATGCTCAGCTTCTTTTTTGAGGAAATGTTCAGGTATAAACATTGGGAAATAGGCATTTACATGACCTGTATCCTTAAACATTTGATTGAGGATGCTCTGGAAGTTTTCCCAGATAGCATATCCGTACGGTCGTATGACCATAGTTCCTTTAACAGGACCATAATCCGCCAATTTGGCTTGTCTGACCACATCGGTATACCATTTTGAAAAATCTTCGCTCTGTTTTGTTACCCCTTTTGACACAACGGGCATCCTTTCTGTTTTAACCTGAACCGCTTATTCGGTACAGAGCCTAAATCATAACATTTGTACCCCCCTGACACAATGAAGAATAAGGATGAATTCTGAGTATCTGATCTTTTCACCACCAAGACTTCAAGACACTAAATCCACCAACTTTCTTAGTGATTGTCGTGGTTTTGAGTCTTAGTGGTAAACAGGTTTCTATCTCTACTCTCACCACCACAAAGACACTAAAACACAATAGTACACAAACTCTTTTCGTGGATTTAGTGCCTTTGTGTCTTTGTGGTTCGATAGCTCTTGCCCGCACGTAAAACCCTTTGAAGTGACCGAGCGCAAAACAGCCTATCCGGGGAATTGTTACCTCCAATCAAAGCTTGTGTTGAACATTAGCAAATACTAGAATACGTGCTATTCAGGGGAGGCGTTTTTATCGCTAGAATTACAACATTAGTATTCATTTTTTGTCTTGTTTCCCTTGCCATTGGCATGCCTAAACAGGATACGACCCGGTTCGATCGCGAAGTTCATGGCAGACCATTTGATCTCGAGGAAATTCTGGGTCCCACCCCCGTTAATGAAATTTTTGAAACCAAAGGTGGTGTACCGCTCTGGGTGAAAAATGGCGAACTCAAATCCGATACTGTTTACTACGGTATTGGGAAATCTATTATCTCCCAGGATGAAGCAGATGACGATGCCCGCTTGCGCTTTGCCCAGTATGTAGAAGTGAGTGTTCAGAGTATAGCCACACAGCAAATTGCTGAGAACAAGGATCGCCTGGAGGAGAACTATAACTACGAATCCCTGGTCTCAACCAATATGAATTTACGGGCAGTTAAAATTACCGAAAGATATATGACGGAAGACTCAACATTTCATAGCCTTATTCGATATGGGAAATCCGAGTACCATAATCTGGTAACCGAAGAAATTAAGATTTCCCTGGAAACAGATATTCGAAAACAGGAAATGGCTCACCAGGCTCGTGAAGCTCTAAGAGCGGACTCTCTACGTCATAAATTGACAATGGATAGTCTCGCATTGGGTCGCAAACAGGCTGTCATCGATTCCCTTGATCATATATTAAAAATGGAAGAAGCAAAACAGCGACAGGAACAAGATCGCATCGATCTGATAAAAAACCAATACGCTGCGTTCCTGGCTATCAAACCCCGCCATGTACTCATTGATGCTCCAACAGCTTCCATCCCGGATTCATGGTTTCATCTTGCTGGCAGATGGAACCCTGACACCAAAGAATTCAGACAATTCAAAGCGGGTATCTCGCTCTGGTTATTCAGTGCTGAAGCGAATATCTGGGGCACTGAGTCATTAGTTGATCAGAGTGACCTCACTGTCAAACTACAGTTGCTCCCGGAACGCGGCGAGATATATCCTGTCAGTTTAGCTTTGGGATGGATTAGCTATCTGGATGAGTATACACCAACACCCCCAGGTGCTGTGCTGGAGAGTGCTACCTTCGACAATGTTATCGAACGAGTGAGTGATGAATTGGAAGACCCCTATTCTCAGCAAACCAGTTTTTTTATATCAGGGACTGTCGGCTTGCCTCAATACAATAACCATATCTCCGTTTATGCTGACAAACGGAAATTCTCAGTCGCACATATCTGGTATCCGTTTCCCCGAAATATGGGTGATGCCATCAGTATTATTAATCAAGCCGATATGATCCAATCACCTGAATATCGCAACCGTTTTGATGATGAAATCCAATGGCAGTTCGGATTACGCTTCATCGCCATGCCCAATCGCTTTGCCACCATGATCAGTTACGAGGATCATGAGGTCTGGATGCTGAATTTCGAATTTCAGTATTAGCATCTGAACCTGAACAACTCTATGTAAAACTGGGGGAACTATTATCGTGAAACATATTGAATTGACTCAAAAATTTACCTTTCTCCTATTCCTTGTAATTGTGCTTGTTGGATTTATTTCGAATTGTGATGAAAGCACCACCGAGCCGGGAATTGAAGTGATTGAATCACCAGACTGGGTAGCCACACTATTTTTCAGTCCGGATATAGGGACCATCGAAACCTCCTTCAGACCACACATTCAAATCATTGATAGTACTGGATCTACCATGGTAGCGTCAGACTTTCTATACAGCATTGACTATAATAATGATGGAGTTTTAGAGTCAGAGGGGGTCGATTCACTCCCTAACACGCCAAGCAGTTATGAACCTGGGAAACACAAAATAATGGTTATTGTGCAGGACTCTTTAGGGCTAAAAGATACAGCCTCGAGCTACATTCATGTTCAATCGCTGATCCAAATCACCCCGACAAACACATCTGGGAGTCATCAGGGAAATATCGATTGGTCTAGAGATGGTAGCAATCGAATCGCCTTTGATGCCTATGGGGGTGAATCTGGTGCGAACCAGAGTATTTTTGTTATTCAATATCCCAGTGGAGAGCCTGAAAAAATTTCGTTTAACCCAGATTCAGGTAATTACTTCTTTGATCAATTTCCCGAATGGTCCCCCCTGGGAGATAAGATCGCCTGCGTGAGTAGTAATGGTCTGGATATTATTGATGTCGAAACTCATGAACGAACAAATCTGGATCCCTATGGTCAATACGAGATGCGCTCCTGGTCCCCCGATGGTCGCTGGTTGG
This sequence comes from Fidelibacterota bacterium, assembly GCA_016844945.1. Lineage (GTDB taxonomy): Bacteria > Fidelibacterota > UBA8477 > UBA8477 > JABMPR01 > JABMPR01. The sequence goes on from JAERTJ010000151.1 coordinate 58,312, forward strand.
CCTACTGGCTACATATTGAAGGTCAAAGCAGAACCGTCATCCATGATTTTACCATGGATACAACAAGGGTGCTATTTGATGACCTTTATTTTATGACCTGGTCTCCAGATGGGAGTAAAATTGCCCGTTGTAATAATTTACGAACCCGCAGGGAATATCTTGAGATCGTTGACTTTGAATCAGGAACCATTCTTGAAGAATTTGAAATACCAACACACGACTGGCATATTGATTGGTCGCCGACGCGAGATCTTATCTCATTGGGTTTTACCCAGAGTGGTTCAGGAGGGTACGTACTTAATATTGAAACAGGCACTGTTTACTCCTTCAATCCTGATGGATTAAAACAATCCTGGTATCCCTCCTGGTCTGAAGATGGAACCCTACTGGCTTTTGAGGCTAAACCTGATTCCACGAATGTTTGGACATCTATTTGGGCGATCGAATTCCCAGAAGATCTAGATTGAGTTCATCCGGATTAATCTACACCCAAAATAACCCCGACAAGCTTCTACCGTAAGTAGAGCATTTTAATGGATTCGCTCTGTCTCGCAGAACGTATCTGAAAGTAGTATACCCCGGTTGATACTAATTCGCCATAATCATTGGTTGCATCCCAGACGATCTCATGCTTTCCCTGACTCTGTTGTGATAAGGCAATAGTTTTGATTCTTCGCCCCAGAACATCATAGATACCGATACTCAAATCTGTGCATTCCCCAATTGAATATTGAATTCTGGTCACTGGATTAAAGGGATTGGGGAAATTTTGTTTTAAATAAAAATTAGATTCACCAGGATTCACAACTGAACTGGTGGGATAAAATGAGAAGGCACCAAACCTTGTCATCGTATAAAACCTACTGCTTTTCAGCGGGCCCGATGGATTCAATCCAATGTCATCATTTTCACTCCCATCACTCACAGACTGAATATAGTAAAAATGGGAGCGTCCTGATTCAACCTGTGCATCTATAAAACTTGTCATGCCTCCACCAAGTTCGGCAATGAGCTGATAAGTCGTATCATAAGTACCTACAGCACGATATATCTGATATCCTGAGAAACTTGCTTCAGCCTCTGATGGACTGGGCTCCCAGGACAATTGAATCATTGCCGTATCAGATTCGACACTGAAGAAAGGTGGTGGTTTGGGAGGAGACACAATATTGAAGTCAGCATCAAAGTTTCTCTTTGCCCGTCCAAAGGTTTTCAGAATCGAATCCTGCCCCGTATACACCCAGGTGTTTTTGAAGAAATCTTTATCCGTGGTTGTACTCCCATCTGGTAGATCGAAAGGCCCCGTGTCACCCGGTGTTTCGTAAGCTGTTTTCCAGCGTTCACCAATTTGTTGACAGAGTTCACGCCTGAGTCCATTAATCCCTTCCGCTTCCACAATAGTAATACTCTCTCCATGAGCGAGATCATATGGACCATAGGTCATCATGAGATTTGTACCACCCCCATCACCATGAATCGTGTAAGGGTCCAGTCTGTGGGTGATGGATTCAAGAGCATCATCCATCCGGTTAGAGCCACCATAGCTATCTCCAGGGAAGGGATTCCCCTCAAGAAAATGATAAATCGCTGCATGGTTATCCCTATCTGGATAGCGATCACCAGCGTGCCACCCAAGGAATACTGGTTGATTAATGTCATCACTTGCATCAGTTGCACTTATGTCCGCATGCAATAGGACAGACCCTACAAATTTGGGTGAAGTAAGGCGTCCACTCCCTATTAGATCCGGAGCCCCAATATTGTCCCAGGTTATCGCTTCGGATTGACCTACCCATTCAAAACCTGAACGTAGCCAATTGGCAATCGGATTAGCAGGGGTAATGGGTTCAAGATAATGATCTGCATAATCCTCTCCACGCCGGGTTACCCAACTGTGTTTCCCCCATCGCTGATGCCCCTCGACCGCTGATGCCCCTTCTCTACCACCGGAATAACGCGTGCCCCAGCCAATACGAACACCTCGTAATGAGTCATTTAATTCTATTTCTGGATCCCAATCTATATTCCCAGTATTCTTGAAAGTAAATCTTTTGATAAAATAATTGTCATGATACTCCTGACTGAATATGAATATCTCCCGAGTCTGAGTTAATCCCATGGATGTGTTTACAACATTGGTGATAATCCGATCAGCTATTTGTCCTGGTTCGATGGAATCAATTGTATCAAACAGGAGGTAACCACAAGGTGCACCATCCACCATGACTGTGGGTTTGGAGTGCTTCGCAGTTTGCGTGAGTTCGATGGGGAATAGCGTCGTGCCGACATCACCCTCATAAAAATAAATGCTGGTATAGTCGTGTACGGTTCCTGCAGTATCTAAGAAGTCTTCAGCTGCCAGCCAGGCTCTTTTTATAACAGAATTATCCTGCATCGGATAGTCAGCTGGCCATCTCAAACCCTCGTAATAGCTACCATTCCAGGCCCGCTCACTGCCATAGGCTGAAAAATGGCTCTGTAAGGAACCAATTCTCGCATAACGTTTCTCATTACCTGTGAGTTGACCAAAAAGGTTTGTCACGACCAATAGCAGAGAAAGTATCGTGTATTTTATCATCATTCGCCCCCATATGCATAACTGTGAATTCCTACATTCACGTGTTTCCTAAATCTTTACGAATATTCTCTTGTGATAGAGATACCAGAGGATCGCCAGCCAAACTGCAATGTTTGTGAGAGCGTAGAGAAGAGATCCATTGAGGTTACCTGCAAGGGGAACAAAAATCCCCATGTATATGGCATGCTTGATTGATACGATTTCACCCTGGGCATTGGTTGTTTTAACCATATACATCAGCCGACCAATAATGCCAGATCCCACAAAGACTACCAGGGCATTGCTACCCAATACGATAGCCGGTTTAATCCAGAAATCCATCTTTTTGACATCAATGAGATAAGATGAAACTACGATCATCATAATCGCCAACCCGTCCATGGTGATCACGTAAGAGACTGTCCATAGCTGTTTATTGATAGGCTCGATGATGCTCATAATGGATCCCAGCATGAAAATCATAATACCGATAACACTCAGATTGCTAAGCTTTTCCTGATGGTCAATCGGTTTACGTAGATATTCACCCAACCAGAAACCACTCATAAGTGTTAAAACAGCAGGCAGAGAAGATAAGAATCCTTCAGGATCGAAGGGCACCCCCATCCCGCCATAAAGGTGAGCTTCTCCAAAGAGGAGTATGTCCATATAGCGGATAAAGTTGTCAGCCAACTCAAAGCTGCCTGCTCCCCATCCATTGACCAATGGGACACGCATAAAAAATTCATAAATGAAAATCAATGACCCCACTGCAAGTATCCGGTGCCTGGTTCGTGGGAAGTAGAGGATGATTAATCCGCCGACCAGATAGCTAAATCCGATCCGCTGGAGTACACCCCAGACACGAATATCCAGGAACCGTCTAAAGATGTCCAAAAACTCAAAATTTGCAGCCATTTGAGCATTGAGGGGGATATTGAAAGGGAAGCCATTCAGGAATAGACCCAAACCAATAATAATTGCACCACGGGACCAAACTTTCTTCTTCAGGTCTGAAACATCAGCTCCAGCATCCATGCGTTTCCCAAAACTGAGAGCCATTGCCACACCAACGATAAACAGGAAGAAGGGAAAGACCAGGTCTGTAGGTGTCCATCCATGCCATTTTGCATGACGTAAGGGGCCATAAATGTGGGACCAGCTTCCAGGATTGTTAACCAGGATCATCAATCCCACGGTTAATCCACGGAATACATCTAATGATATCATGCGATCTTTCATGTAGACTCCTTTATGTCAGCAAAGTTGAGGAGCCAAAATATATGTTGAGGAGTTAATTTCCACGTTGGAATTAATCTGATCCAATAAAAACTCGTCTCGTCAAAAACATTCCCAAAATGCATAAGTATGGTTTAATGTTTGCTCTAAGCAATCATGACTATTCAACATCAATTAGTTAAATGATGCATTGATGAATTGAGATCACACTTGAAATTTGATTCGGGAAGATGATATTTACTACGTGCTTCACCAACAATCGAAATGGCAATTTAACTGAGCCTTTAACTATAGATCGGAGCTGGTATCATGACAGGTATTGATACTGAATTATACCCGAAAGCAGAAACTCGCCACAGTAAAACGAGCAGTGCTTTCAAAAATGCCCAAAAAGCCCTTCGCGATGAACGCATCAGCGGTTTATCAGGTGCTTTCCTGGCATTCTTCATTTTGGGTCACTTGATTCTAGAGAGTAGTATTCTGGTAAGTGCTGAACTCTATGAAATCGTTGCTAATTTTATGGAACATACTGTTCCCATGGCCCAACCCCTCGTCTTTATCGTTTCAATTGTCTTTTTTATTCACTTTGTCTGGGCGGGTCGGAAAATTCCTGGCAAGCTGCGTGAGCGGAAGAGAATGCTGGAACTTGGAGAGAAGCTGAAAGAGTCTGGCAAGGGGTGGCAACAGGATCCTAAATCGGATATCAAGTTGCGGTCACACTTTGAGACATCGCTCTGGATCACCCAGGTTCGCACAGGTATGATTGTTCTGGCAACTGGTGCCTTCCATCTCATTCTGGTAGGCTGGAATATTTTTACAGACATGGGTGTCGCCGGACAAAAAGTTGGTTTGACAGTTGAAGTCGCCACCTCCCGTGTTGAAAGTGGTCTCTGGATTTTATATGCCATTCTCATGGTCAGCGTGGTTGCTCATATGGCAATCGGTGTCTATCGACTCCTGGTGAAATGGTTTGCTGATACATTTTTCGTACGCAATTACGCCAAAGCTCTGTTCTACTTTTTATTCTGGTTCTATACCATTTTGGGTGCAGCAACAGTCATTGCCATGGCTGGTCCACTGGAAGGAATTCTATCATGAAGGTTATAACCACAGACGTACTGATTATCGGAGCAGGTCTTGCTGGAGAACGAGCTGCCATTGCAAGTGCTCAGGCTGGTCATGATGTGACCATGCTTTCGTTGGTTCCGCCAAGACGTAGTCATTCAGCTGCTGCCCAGGGTGGTATGCAAGCATCTCTGGGTAACTCAGTCAAAGGCAAGGGTGATAATCCAACTGTTCATTGGCTGGATACCGTCAAGGGCTCCGATTGGGGTGCCGATCAGGAAGTCGCTCGCATATTTGCAGACAATGCACCTATCGCCATGCGTGAAATGGCCCATTTCGGAGTTCCCTGGAATCGTGTTGAAGGCGGCCCACGGGATGTATATATCAAGGGCAAGAAAACAACTATAGTTGAAGATGATGCCAAAGAAGGGCTCATCACTGCCCGAGACTTTGGTGGTACCGCCAAATGGCGCACCTGTTATACAGCCGATGGTACGGGTCACACGGTTCTATATGCCATGGATAATCTGGCTGTTCAACTGGATATTACCATACATGATCGCATGGAAGCCTTAAGTCTCATTCATGAGGATGGTGTCTGTATCGGTGCCATTGTCAGATCATTGAGAGATGGCGAACTCATGGCTTACATGGCAAAAGCAACAGCCATCGCCACGGGTGGATATGGTCGTCTCTATGGTGAATCGACCAATGCCATAATTAATGAAGGCACTGGATCCTGGTTAGCACTCCAGACCGGTAAGGTTCCACTGGCAAACATGGAAGCAGTACAATTTCACCCCACAGGAATTGTGCCCACTGATATCCTGGTGACAGAAGGTTGTCGTGGTGATGGTGGACTCCTCCTGGATGTTGACGAGTATCGTTTTATGCCTGAATATGAACCGGAAAAGCAGGAACTGGCTTCCCGTGATGTGGTTTCCCGTAGAATGAAGCAACATATTCTGAAGGGCAAAGGAGTCCAATCCTCTTATGGTGAACACCTCTGGTTGGATTTACGTCACCTTGGAGAGAAACATCTGACAACCAAACTGCGTGAAGTTTATGATATTTGTATGTATTTCATCGGTGTCAACCCCATCAAGGAACTCATCCCTGTAAGACCCACCCAACATTATTCCATGGGTGGTATCCGCGTGAATAAGGATGGTCATGCCTATGGTATGAAAGGTCTATTCGCCCTGGGTGAAGTCGCCTGCTGGGACATGCACGGTTTTAATCGATTAGGTGGAAACTCACTTGCAGAAACAGTAGTTGCTGGAATGGTGGTTGGAAACAAAATCGCTGACTATGCAAAAACTGCTGAACTCAACGTCAATGTCTCCCTGGCTGAAAAGTTTGGTAAAGAACAAACCGATCTCATCGATCATCTCCTCAATAATGATGGTACTGAAAACGTCTACACCCTGAGAGATGAAATTGCTGAGCTTCTGAAAGATCATGTACATATTTTCAGAACAGGTGAAGGACTGGAAAAAGCAGTCAGTGGTCTAAAAGAGATTCTGGGACGAATTGACAAAGTCAAAGTATCCGCGTCTGCTCCTGGCATGAATCCTGAGCTTTCACAGGCCCTGCGTATCGAAGGTATGGCTAAACAGGCCTATGTCATTGCCAAGGGTGCTCTACTCCGTACAGAATCCCGCGGTGCTCATACCCGTGAGGACTATCCGGCAAGAGACGATAAAAACTGGCTGAACCGTACACTGGCTACCTGGAAAACTGGGGCTGATGAACCTGACTTCAACTATGAGCCAGTAGGTCAGTTAGATTTACCTCCTGGTGACCGTGGTTATGGTGGCGGGCAAATGATCGATATGGATCTGACCCTTGAAGAATACAATGCCAAAGTCGATGCTGAACAAAAAGCGCTTGGCAAGCTCGAAACCCAGGAAGCCATTGGAACCAGAATTCCAAAAGAAGCCTGGCGTGAAGAATCACCTTATAAGGATGCTAAATAATGGCTCGCACATTAACATTTAAAATATTCAGATATAACCCGACTAAACCTAACGATGAACCCCATATGGAAACTTTTGAGCTGGAGGAAACGCCACGCTTAAATTTATTCACCGCCCTCCATCGTATCCGTGAAAAACAAGCGCCGGACCTGATGTATGACTTCGTGTGTCGAGCTGGTATTTGCGGCTCATGTGCCATGATGATTAATGGACGACCCACACTGGCTTGCCGGACACTAACCGCCGACCTCAGCGACACCATTGAGTTATACCCTCTCCCCTTCTTTAAACTTCTGGGAGATCTTTCCGTTGATACTGGTGTCTGGTTCCATGATATGGCAAAACGGGTTGAATCCTGGATTCATACTCAAAAGGAATTTGATCCTACGGCTGAAGAAGAACGCATGGACAATGCCACGGCAAACAAAATCTATGAATCCGAGCGTTGTATTGAGTGTGGCTGCTGTGTTGCCGCATGTGCTACCGCTCAGGTCTATCCTGATTTTCTTGGGGCAGCTGGTCTCAATAGAATCGGTAGATTTCTATTCGATCCACGTGATGAACGTGGAGAACAGGAATGGTTCGAACTGGTCTCAACAGATGTCGGTGTGTTTGGCTGTATAGGTATGATGGCCTGTGATGATGTCTGTCCAAAGGATTTACCACTTCTGGAAGTATTCTCATACATCCGACGCAAAATGAACTCAGGTGTGCAGATCGCAGTGAAGGATCTCGAAACCAGCTGACAAGCACTTCATTCTTAGATTCACGAAAGGGCTTGCAATTGCAAGCCCTTTTTTTATTCCATCACCCGTCTTTGCGATCCCGACGATACCCTCGTGAGAAGCAATCCCCACAATAATGAACGATAATATCCGAGTATTCAAAAGCTGGAATCATAGCATTCAATTGCCCCACCTTTTAAGATGGGGTTTAAAATTTTAGACTCTAAAGAGGGCTTCAGCCCAACCCTACCTTGCATATGCTTTGGGGTTAAAACCCTAGCCTATTTCACAGATTCATGACCCCGGGCTTAAAAGCCAGGGCAATTGATGCAAAACAAGATCTTAATCGAGTCAAGCACAGAAAATCTGCAGGAGCGTAGGTCCAATATTGCTGCCCCGCCTTTCAAGGAGGGGGTCAAAGATTTACAATTAGAAGGGGCTTTAGCCCAACCTGTCATGCAAACACCTGGTGTAAAAGAGGGATTGCTTCGTCCACCGCAGGTGCGGTGTCCTCGCAAAGACACCTTGGCAAGAGAGTGGTCTACTTGAGCAGAGTCACCTTCTGCGTCTGAATCTGCCCGCCTGATTCTAACACAACCAGGTACAGACCGGCATCTAGCTGCTTGCCTCTAACATCCGATCCACCCCAACTATAATCATGAGCTCCAGCAGGCAATGTTGAATGGACCAGAACATTGACCAGCCGACCCGTGAGATCATATACGCTGAGTGAGACATTTGTTGTAGCATTCAACTCAAAACGTATCTGTGTCTCAGGGTTAAATGGATTAGGGTAAGCGGTATATAGTCTTGATGTGTGAGGTGTTTGTGTAGTCTCCTCAACACCAACAGTGGTCAAATTTTCAAAATAGTTGAAGGTGCCATCGTAATTACCCACCGTCAGATCAAAATCCCCATCTCCATCCAGGTCAGCGAGTGCAGGTGTGGCGTTTTGTCCAACTGTCATCTCAGATAGTGAGTCTGTATACTCAACCCAGACGCCATTCTCAAGACTGAAGTATTTTACGGCTCTAAAACTTTTACCCACAATCATATCCAGGTTTCCATTCTGATTGACATCACCCAGAGTAGGTACTGCATTGCTCCCAACATCTATACCAGCAAACTGTGATGCATCTTCAGTCCACACAGGACTGGAAGCATCCCCTGTATTTTCATAATAACCAATTTCTCCATCTTCACGCCCTAGAACAAGATCTAAATCTTGATCTCCATCCAAATCGTAAAATCTTGGGCAGGACCATCCTCCGGTACTAATTCCTGTAAACATGGTGGATTGATAGCTAAAACTTGTACCGCTATTTTGGTAGTAGTATAAATTCCCACTAAGATCTCCAATAGCCAGATCTATATGCCCATCACCATCCAGATCCCCAGCTCCTACAGCTGAATAGATCGAATGGTCAATACTGCTAAACCTCGAGTGGTTGGCTGTCCAAGCAGGTCCAGAAACTGTCCCTGTGTTTTCATAGTATTTGATATCGCCCATTTGACTACCGCTAAGCATATCCTGATCACCATCCTGATCAAAATCGATAAATACCGGGTTGCTGGCGCCACCCACATCAATGACACCACCAAAAAGGGATGTGACTGCAGACCAGGAAGGACTGGTAAGACTGCCAGAGTTTCTATAGTATTTTAATGGTCCAGAGGCAGTTCCATGTACAAGGTCTAATTTTCCGCCTCCAGTGAGATCAACCAGACAGGGTGAGTTCCAGTAGTCATCCTGACCAAGCCCTGAAAAGAATCCATCTACACTCGCCCAAAGCCAGGTTGTGTTGTCCCCATCATTGCGGTAGTATCTAAATCCATGACCATCTCTACCGACCAAAAGATCAATATCTCCATCGGCATCCAGATCTGAAAACCATGGGTATGCATAGAGTCCCACATCAAACCAGCTCACTGAATTTCCCTCAAGAAAAATAGCCGCATCGGGTGTCCCAAAATTTTCGTAATAGAGCACTTCACCAGATTCACTGAGACCGACAACCATATCCAGATCATCATCGCCATCCATATCAGCCAGGTCTGGTACCGGATTTGGACCTGTCAGGAGATGACTGAAATAATCATCAACCCTCGAGTATTCGGCACTCTCGGCTGATCCAATATTATCATATAATTGAATCCCGTTATAACCACCGGTTACCAGGTCAAGGTCACCATCATTGTCCAGATCGACACAAACACCTACCTCTGCATCCAACTCCAATACATTCTCAAATATATTAGGACCCGCCTGGAAATTGGGATTAGTCACCGAACCTGAATTTTCAAAATAGAGGGGTCTATCACTCACACTTCCCAGAATCATGTCGGCATCACCATCGTTATCAAGATCTGCAAACCTTGGTTGTGAAAATGGGAGTGATGGGATTCCACTTGGGTTAAAAATATTGTCGTTTTGCTGCCACATCTGGGCCTGACATGTGACGCTGAAGAGTAATAGAAGTCTAGGTAAATTTTGGACGATGGACATGATAGCCTTTCAAATAATTGTTGATCGGGATGAATCTATCGGCATACCAAGTGATTGCAAGCCATAAGCAGTTAGTAAATACGACTTTACGTTTAATCTATAAGGGAAGGTGTGTTATTCGAAAGTTGACGCTTTTAGCAATAACTCATCCCATTCATCTTCCCAGTTTGAATCTATGGTAATGCCTCCCCCAGTACCCAGGCTCAGCTCGAGTCCCTCCTGAAGCATGGTTCGTATAGCAATATTGAAACAGAATTCACCATCAGGATGAAAGTATCCAATTGACCCAGTATAAACACCACGGGAATCTATTTCCAGTTCATCAATAACCTCCAAAGCTCTCTTTTTAGGACAACCTGTGATTGAGCCACCAGGAAACATTGATAAGAGGGCATCAATGGGGTTCATATCGGAATTTATGGATCCCTTTACCCTTGAGAAAGTGTGCCAGACTTTTGGCAGTTTTCGAACCTCTTTTACGGACTCCAGGCGGACACTCCCAATTTCACAGACTTCCCCCAAATCATTTCTGAGGAGGTCAGTAATCATGAATAGCTCAGCCTGTTCTTTGTCGCTGGAGAGCAGTTCCTGTTTTAACTGCTCATCTGCGTTCATTTCCGCTGATCTTGATCGCGTCCCCTTAATGGGTTCAGTCGTCAACGTCCCATTGGAAAAATGCAAAAATAGCTCGGGAGAAAGTGAGTGCACGCTACTGTTCTCATGCTCAAAATATGCGGCATAAGCAGCAGGGTGTTGTTTGAGTAGACACTCATAAAGTGGTCTGGATGGCAGTTTTGTTGACGCCTTCAACCGCTGGGTGTAATTAATCTGGTAGAAGTCTCCTGCTCGTATATAATCCAGAATCTTTTGAATCGATTTTTGATACTGGTAGTGTTGCACCCCGGGTTCAAACCGAAGTGAAGGTTTTGAACTTGGTACAGGTTGAATACTTGATAGTAACTCTTCTACCTGTAATGCAAGGTCAGTTAATGCCCCACCAAACAGGAGTTCTCCATCCACGTACTCCAGCCAGGAACTATAGGCATGCATAACCACCAGTGGTTGTCTGGAGATGTGTCTTGAGGCCACATTTTTCAGCGCAAGACCCAGATCATAACTCAGATACCCCGCACACAGATTCGTCTTATTTTCCTCAACAAAGTGAGTGAACCCCTCTAATTCACTGATGTCATGTAGAATAAAACTGGATTCAGGTTCAATCGCTAAAAATTTACGCCAGTAATTCTTTCCTTCGGAATCTGTGCGAAAGACTCCCTGAATTTTAGAAGGAAGAGCCGATAGGAGGTGGTTCCACTGTGTCTGTGAGAGTTTCATGGAAGTCAACTCAGCAAACCAGAAAATTTTGAATGATTTTGTCTCCCATGGGCTCCATGAGAAATGATTCGGGATGAAATTGTAGACCAAACACGGGATAAGTTTCATGCTCAATGGACATTATATCACCCATGGCATCAACAGAGGTTACGATATAATCTTCTGGAACCCTATCAATTACCAGCGAATGATACCGAGCCACATCAAATGCTTCGGGCAGACCATCCATCAGCCTTGAATCGCTGTGGGTAATGGGACTTGTTTTGCCAAAAAGAAGTTGTTGCGCCTGCTTGACCCCTCTTCCCGATGCCACAGCCAGACATTGATGTCCGAGACAAATCCCCAGGATTGGCGTCGATTTAAAAAAGGAGTGAATGATCGGAATACACTCTCCTGATGAGCGAGGTGTTTTGGGTCCTGGACTTAAGATAATTTTTTCTGGAGCGAGTTGTTTGATCTGCTCAAGTTGCATTTCATCATTTTTTATTACTTGGACGTCAGCTCCCAATCGTGATACCTGCTGATACAGGTTAAAAGTGAAGGAATCATAATTATCGATTAGTAGAATCAAGCTAGAATTATCCAGGCCATTATTGTTACTTTTCTCCCAGCATTTTCATCCGCTCCAAACGCTCAGACTCATTCTTCTTTAACCAAACATCCTGGGATAGCAAATCCCATGCTTTCTTGAAATGGGGAGCAGCTTCCGCGACCTTCCCCTGTATAGTCAGGCATTCTGCAATTTCTTCTGAGACATATCCGTCCTCGGGGTTTCCAGAGTCTTTGATCTCCTGTTCAAGAGACAGTTGCATCTCTAATGCCTGATCAATATTGCCCAGTGATCGGTGGGTTCTGGCGATGCACCATTTTGCAATCTGCGTTTCCTGGACTTGTTCCTTTAGTTTTCGCCAGGCATATCCCTTTTCAAATATCTCCAGGGCTTTCTCAAAGTTGCCCATATCGTGGTAAGTCCAGCCAATATTGTTGTACAGTGAACCCAACCACCCGTTTGCCCGCTGGTCAGAGCTACTTTCTGCAAGCTCCATCGCCTTTTCATTCCAGATCAATTGTTGAGCAGGTTTTTCCACAATCCCCAGCATGTGAGCGGCATCCACAGCGTAAAAATCTGCACCCTCCTGTTTGCCCAAAGCCCAGGCTTTGAGAAAGAGGGCTTTAGAATCCTCTGCCTTCCCCGATGAGTTAAGTGTTCTTCCCCGTTCAAGCAGGTACCGAACCTGAGGAATGGGCTGATCAGGATTCAACTCTTTCTCGATTTCATCCAAAAGCTTATTTGCCTCTTCAAATTTCTGTTGGAGTCCCAGAGTTCGACTAATTTGAGTTTTCAACTCAAGAATGTATTCGGTGGATTCACTACTGACCTTTTGGGATAATATTTCCCGAAATTTTAACTCCGTTGCGGCAGGATCGTTGTAGTTCCATAATTTATCAAAATCTCGCATGGTTGTTTCCTCTTCAAGTTTTTTTTGGGTTGAGCAACTTATTGCCAGCACCAACACGCACCAAATAAGAGCGTTTCTTTTTAACATGTCCCTATATCCAAATTTTATAAACTGTTAAAAATTATCATTTGTTAATATCAAATTAAGATTTATGCTACACGTGCAAACAAAAATTATTGGATCCCAGGTGGGAACAAATCAGAATATTCTGACGTGAAAGGGAGACAACAAATGCAAAAATCCTTAAAATATGGCTACTCACGTGGAGCAACTTGGTTGCTTGTCATTTACTTGTCCGTCATGGTTTCAGGATGTGCAACCCGTCCCGATGCACTTCCGCCTGAAGAAGCACGCATCTTGCAAACACGAGAATTTAATGGTAGTCCAGATGAAGTGGCAAAGGCTGTTTCCATCGTTTTACAGGAAATGCACTATACGTTAGATAATGTGGATATGGGGCTGGGTATTATCACAGCCACCCGGTCCTCCGAATATTCTCTGGCACCCATCAGCAAGGAGCTGCAAAGTGGGAATACTGAATTTTCAGATGAGTTGGGTACTTTCTGCCTGGTTGCTGGAGGTATTGTTCTAGCCGTTCTCTTGTTCAGCTGGATTTTTGATAAGACGGATGATGATGATGACGAGGACGAAGAGGAGAGACACGAACGAAGGGATAGATCTTACCACTCACATTCACACAGTGGCTCATCATGGTCCCTGTTTGGTGGAAGCGATGACTCTGGACCGGATTCATATACGTATACTATGACCATCAATATGGAAGCACTTACACTCCAACAGACAAAAGTGTATGTTACCGTCCAGGGTAAGCACAGGGAAGGGAATGAAGTTGTGAAATCCGGACCCGTACAAGATCAACAATTCTATATAGATTTCTTTACACGCTTGCAAACGACGCTTAACAATTAAGGAGATTCCCTCAGACGATTGATACCAGTTACTGAACGCGACATGGTTTATTGATATCAAGTCCTTCAATTCTGGACACTGGTTTTTAAAGGCAGATCAGTTTTCGGTTACCAAGGATGTCATGAATGGATTTAATTAGGAATGTTCTCGCATTATTTATGGGAACAAGTATTGCACATGTCAACTTTCTTCCTAGTTTTAAACATTCAGCAAACGAGGAGGTTTACATGAAATTTGTCAAGACAACGCTTGTGCTTTTTTTGATTATGGGAGCGTTGATCGCTCAAGATGGTACCATCATTCCAGCGCAGAGGTCAGCGATTTCTGCCCTCGCTCAACAAAATGGATTCACCCAGCTCAGTCTGGACAATTATCTTCAATTCAACTACAACTCAAAACTGGATAACTTGTCTAAGGAAAACGCCGTTCTGGTGATTCAGGCATTTCAATCTGATAATAAGCCCAGACCCATGGTGATACCAGCTCCTGTGGCGACACAAAATACCACACCTACCCAGTTACCTGTGAAAGCAACACCAGCCCCCAAACCTAAAGCGCCATTAACGGCTAGTATTCTGGAAGCGGGTATGTCAAAACGCTTTTATCTGGTCGATGGTAATATCATTAGTGGTACCATTCTTAAAATCACTGGAGGAGTCTGCGAAATAGAAACACCAGATGGTACACTACGAATTCCCAGTGCGGATATCCTTGAAGAAACTGCAAAAATCACTAAAAAAGATGATACCCGTTATGTTGGGCCCGTTCTCAAAGACAGCATGCAGGAGATTGTGATCCGATCAAAATACGGTGATGTGATAATCAATAAAAAAGACATCAAGGACATGGATCGTTTTCATGGGGGAAAACGTGTAGCCTGGGCCGAAGAGAAGAAAACCTTTTATCAGGGTGAAGCAGTACTTACAGATATTTTTATGGATCCTACTGCCTTCCCCCTTCCACCGCATACCTTTTACATTAGTGGTTTGTCCCTGGGATATGGCTTTACAGAGCGCTTTATGTTGCGGACTAAATTTGGCAGCAATTTCTCAGGTGATTTAAACCTCCAGGCACACTGGCGCTTTTATCATCGTCCCACAGCAGCCAAAGAATCTGCAGCGGCTCTGGGAATGAGTGTTCACCGTAATTATCCCATGAAAAATCTAGTTGCTCGATATTCTCAATTTATTGACATGGGAGATGGAACAACGCTTAATGAAAATACAGATTACGGCGTTGAGTATGTTATGGAAGACCCCGAGGCTGTTGGCATTTATGCTGAACTCTATTTTGTGCAATCCTATCGACGGACTATGGAAAGTGGTCGAGGTAAAGTGGGTGCGCATTTTGGTGTCAGGACCAACAGTTTTCCCATGCTAAAAGATAACCTACTACACCCAGATAGTAGTAGTCTTGCCTGGATGGATGAAGGGGAATTTGCCGTTCCCTTCAGAGTATTTGCCGGGTTTGAATATGACTTATCCAAAAACATGAAATTTCTGGCTGAAGTCTGGGCTGATAACGGTAATAAATACAGATCATTTTCCGAGAGTTGGGAGGACTATTTCGGTGATGATAGTCGCTTTGTCCTGGATGGCACTGGTGGAAAATACAGCATGCTGGATTTTGATTTTGGATTTCTATATGCGGTTAACGAATCCTTCCGTCTCGGAATTCATTTTCAACAACCCTATCTGGTCTTTTATTGGGAACTCTACGAATTGTAGTTAAGCCTGTGATAAAATGAGCAAGTCTCAATATTCATTCCGTAATCTGACTGCCTGGTTAATTCTTAGCCTGGCAGTCGGGTTCGTCAACGCCCAAACCCCAAACAGCTTTACCGAACAAAACCGATTGATCCGTATCAAGAAAATAGCCACAGAATGGCAAGGATCTGTGTTGACGCTGCACACCCGAGATGAAACTAAAATCCGTGGGCGACTCATGGATGTTTCGGCTGGTGCCTACCATTTAAAAGTTAATGATTATGAAACCATTGATATACCACTAGGGGATGTGGTCAAAGTAAGTTTTGAACCAGGCACCCCGGAAATATTGCTCAGTTTTGCCTCTGCAGTTATGGGTAGTGCTTTCCTCAGTGGTGCCTTGCTGATTGCTGATGAGGGAGCTTCCCAAGGTGAAGTAAGTGTCGCAGCCCTCATAGGGATGCTTGGTGGTGGGCTCTGGGGATACTCAACCTTTTATGAAACCGAGGTAATTGAGCTTGAATAATATTTTAGCCAAAATCTTCGTGCTTTCCTTAGCTACCCTTTTTCTGGCTGGATGTTACAATAACAGCCATGTACGAACACAGCGGGTTCTGGAGCCAGATGATAAAATTATCTCAGGCTTTATGAGTGCTAACCTCCTGTCGACTGATTCTAATTATGACTCTGAACGTATTCGAACAAGTGGCATTAGCGGTCTGCGTGTGGGGTTATCCTATCTGGGACACCACAATGGTTATGAACAGGGTGCCAATGTTGCCTATGGAAACAATCAAAGTCTAATCGTTGGATATGACATCAGAAGTGTCCGACAATCCGAAAAGTATCGACCTTATCGATACGGACTTCATTTAGAATTGAACAACATCTTTCCCACAGATGAAAGAGAGTATAATTCTGATGTTCAAGAAGCCTCCGTTATGCTGATAAGACCGTATATGATTTCAACCACATCCCCTTTTCAAGAATGGTACGTTGGAATTCATGGGATCGCCAGTTTTGGGAATATCGCATCTTCCCAGTATATCAATGTGCCAAACCAGGGTAGTTATTACAGCTCTGATGTTCAGCTTAAGTACGATTATTCAGTTTCTGCTCTGGGGGCGGGGTTTACACTGGGTTACGAGTCTCAATTCGGAAATTTAGCAGTACAAACCCAACTTGATCTATCTTTTCTAAGTCAAAAGCACGAAATTACTGATGATGAATATCTTGCATTGGTCATAGAGACCGGTGATGATTGGGGCATTGAGCCACTGGATCAATTGGGTCCTATCATTTCCCTGGGAATGGCGGTCAACCGCACACCAAAACCAAAACAACCCCAACCCTCGTACTCAACAGGTTCCATGTCACCTGCCTGGTTACCCGATCAGCCGCCAACACCTCAGCCCAAATATGATCCTTTCACGGGCGAGGAAATTCTACCTGAACCTGAACCCGTAGTACCCAAATATGATCCGAATACTGGAGAACTTATAACCCCAGTGATACAGCAAAAATTCGATCCCCTCACAGGTCTGGCGATTCCACCCACACCAGCTGGGAAAGTGTCACCCTACTCATTGCTCACACCCAGGGAGCAGTCTGTTTTGATGGTAAACAGTGTGAAAATTGTATCTCTTAATGGTGTTGGAATGGCTGCTTCTCTTCTGGACGTTCAGGATACCGGCTTGCTTGTCTTCAGGGAGGCCTTCGGGAAGGCTGTCCAGGAAACCATTCCCTATGAAAAAATTAATACTATCCGTTTTGCTGGGGCACGAGGAGGCTTTAAACGGGGTGTCAGTGCGGCGACAACGGGCTGTGGCATAGGTATTGGCGTTCCACTGGCTGTTTCACTCATGACGGGCGAAGGTTTCATTTTTGATATCAGTTTAGTGGCATCACCCGTTGTTGGCATTGGATCCTTTTTATATGGATCTCTTAGTCGTGACTCCTATACGATGCAGTTTTTTCAAGTACCTGCCAACATGACCGGTCTTGAGTATCGTCGGCAAAACTTGCAACAACTCATACAAATTTATGTGGTTTCTGGTTTTCCAAAACATGACATCACCAAACCCACACCTGCTACAAAACCCTGATTCAGGCTTAAGCTTACTTTGCGCATTATCACATTGATTCTATTGCTATCAGTTTCTGTATTCAGTACGGAAATGACACCACTTGATTCTGTATACGCTCAGGATTCTCTTGGAATCGGTATGCGAATCATGTTGAAACCCATTCAGTGGTGGCAGCATTTCAGTTATGGTCAATCCTCAATGAATTGCCAGTTTGAAAAATCTTGCTCAAATTTCATGGCACAGGCTATTCAAGAGAAGGGGGTTGTCAGAGGAGCAGTGATCGGTACTGATCGCCTGGTAAGATGTAATCCTGCAGCAAAACATTATCACCTCCAATTATCACAGCCCATCATCCAATACGATGGTCGGTTGGTTGAACCTTTGGATTGGGAACCAGAACCTGCCCCTGGGAAAAGTCCTTTGCTGGCAGTTTCACTTTCCATTGTCCCCGGTTTGGGTCGCAGCTATGCTGGCCATAGTGTTGATGGATTGTTCAGTTTTATGATGGTCGCTGGTTTCGCCATGAATACTTATAATAATCATCAGGCAGGGAATTCCATCCTCACTGGAATTAGTGCAAGTCTCACCACACTTTTCTGGGTTGCTGACATTTATGGCGCCTATCGCACAGCGCGGACTGTTCCTCCTAAAACATCAGGGTGAATTACAACTCCCGATGCTTCAACAGGTCAATGCAATTTGGGTTTCTTGAAGATTCAATCTGAATGCAGTATTGAATTGAACACCTCTTTAAAATAGATTAATGCTCTTGAATTGATCGATCCGTTCGGTCTCAATACTGCTGAAACAATTCTCGTGAAGGGGAATCATGAAAAAGATTAAAATGACGCATATTCTTGTGTTAACCATCCTCACTACTTTCGCAATTAACTCCTGCTCGAGTAATCCCTACATAAAAGACATACCTGAAGAGCAATATGTCATCATGTTATCACTTGATGGTTGCCGCTGGGATTATCCACAGATCGCAGAGATGCCTCATCTGGAATCTATCGCACGCAAAGGCGTGAAACTAGAGTCGCTTCAGCCAGTTTTCCCAACAAAAACCTTCCCCAATCACTACAGTATGGCAACAGGACTCTATCCTGATAATCATGGGATTGTCCAAAACTCATTTTACGATCCAGACATGGATTCCTATTATAAACTTGGTGATAGAGCTGCTGTTGAGAATGGCGAATTTTATGGGGGAGAGCCAATCTGGGTTACTGCCCAGAAACAAGGGCTAAAAGCCGCCTCCTACTTCTGGGTTGGAAGTGAAGCACCTGTCCAGGGAACTTATTCAGAGCGCTGGAAATTATATGACCATGACTTTCCTTATGAGTCCAGAATAGACAGTGTGATTTCATGGCTCAAACTCCCCAAAAAGCAGCGCCCACGGCTCATTACCTGGTATATGGACGAACCGGATGGTACGGGTCAAACCTACAGTCCTGATAGCCCGGAGCTGAAAGAAAAACTTGAATATCTGGATGGTTTAATCGGTGACTTTTTAAATAAAATATCTCAACTTCCTATTGCTGATCAAGTCAACGTCATAATCACCTCAGATCACGGGATGACCAGAACCTCTGGAGATAAGGTCATCTATTTTGATGATCATATTGAATCTACATGGCTGGATACAGCCCTGGGATGGAATCCAGTCTGGATGCTTGACCCCAAACCTGGAATGGAAGATTCAGTCTATTCCAGATTTAGTGCCGTTCCTCACCTTCAGGTCTGGAAAAAGGACAGCATCCCAGCACAGCTGAACTATGGGGCAAATAAGCGTGTTATGGACATCGTGGTCACTGCAGACAAAGGGTGGAGCATCGGTTGGCGTAAAAATGAAGTGCCATCAGGATATGTTGGGGGTGCACATGGCTATGACCCCAAATACAAGGATATGCATGCCATTTTTTATGCCCAGGGTCCAGCATTCAAACACGGGTACGTTCACCCCACCGTTGAAAACGTGAATATTTATCCCCTTCTGGCTAAAATTTTAAACCTGAAACCAGCTGAAACTGACGGGAAGCTGGAAAATGTCAGTCGCATGCTCAAACCAAAAATGATGCGTAAGGACTAGGATGTTTGACCTGCTTTTCCCTGGTGGACTCTATATTCTTGCAGGTGTTACGGTCCTACTTCTGACATTTTACCGCTGGATTAACAAATCAGATCGATGAGGGCTAGAAATACACGTGTATTGTCCACTGGCCTGGGTCTATTCATCATCCTTTTCAGCCTGAATTCCTGTTATAAGTTATCAGAACTTCATCTACGTGAATACCTGCGACCTATAAAAGTCTTCCTGAACAAAGAACGCACGTACTGGACAGATAAAATTGAATACCGGGGTTCCACCGGCACAGAAATCGTATATTACAAAAATGGTCGACCCGCTCTGGAGAGACTTTTTGATGAAAACGGTTTCCTGCGAACCATTACTTACCTGGGAAGAGATGGTGCGCCCATGCGCATGGATTCTCTTGTATATGCAGGGGAAGAACTCATCGGTGCTTATTATTTTACTGAACCTGAGCACAAACTTGTTATGCGCTTCCTCAATTATCAGCAACAGGGACAACTGAGTCAACGCTCCTGGTTTGAAGACAAATCACAGCTTCTAAGCCGGGAATTTTTTCTGTTTGACCGTCATGGCTCCAGGCGAATGCGAATGATTTTTGACGGAAATGATTCACTCTTGTATTCAGAATTATTCAAAAGTGGAACCGATGCACTTGAACTGAAAAACACCTATTCAGTTTCAGGTGATCTTGTGAGCCAGGTCAGGTATGAACCAAATCAACCGACCTATCAATATGATTTCGATACGCATGGTGTGGTGAAAAGACTCTCCCAACTCTACGATGATGGAAATTTATTTTGGAGTAGTGATCTTATCTACAATCGGGATGGCACCCTGGCGAGGAGCAACTTTAGTGTCAATAATCGCTTTCTTTTTTCCCACCTGGGCGATATTGAACTGGTTCAACAATCCCTGAGGTCATGGAAACATCCTGCCTCCCCCAGTCAGATTGAAAAAATCATTCGATACAATCATCGTGATCCCTTTGTTTCCGAATCCCATTTAGAATCATCTGGTCTGACTCAAATTGAGTATCGTTTACCTCGTAGCGGTGCGGTCTTCCGGCGCAATCTGGTCAATAGTGATGGGCAAACTGTCTCCGATACACTCTATACGGGTCGCGGTGACTTGCAGCCTGTTTCTGTAAGAAATTTTGGCGATGATGCCCTCATTGACAATGAGGTGACCTATGATCTGGAGGGACGAGAAAAGTGGCTGCATACCTGGTACAGAGATGACAACAAGCGTGTGATTCGTGAAGAGCTTACTGCACTTCCAGATACTTTCTCAGCAGCCATCACCCGCTTCTATGATGCTCTGGGTCAACCTGCTTTTACTGAAAGATTCGCTGCGCCAGATTCCTTTGAAGGAACCTGGGTTTTCTATCATGGTGGGGGTGTCAAGAAGACGCTATTTTACAATCACCTCAGTGAGTTAACTGAATCCTGGTTAACTCGACCAGGGGGTGACACAACCAGACATTCACTCTTTAACAGCATCGATTATTTCAGAATTGAATCAAAATATGGAATGGATGACACCTTAAAGTCTCAGTTGAGGTTTACCAATGATGGTATCTTGTGTTGGGAGTTGTTCTTTGATAGTGAGGGGAAACTCATCAGAGAAGTGAATCGAAAGAAGGATGGCTCTGTCTATAAGGAAGTCACTTATGATCATGAAACCCGAGGAATTCAGAGCAGTACTTTTGCCCCCCTCAATCCCAACACCCCCTACACGGGTGAAGAACGTAAGGGAGATCTGATCTCACAAGTTGTTACTCGCTTGAACGCCGAGGGTCACACGGTTCAAGTCAAATCAGTGGACTCGAATGGAGAGGTTGTTTGGGAAAAACGGCATGCATATCGAGATGGGAAACTCTTGAAATCGGCTCAATTAGATCCAGCAGGGAAGCCCATCATCATATCTAGCTATACACATAATGAGCAGGGGCAGGTCCTCACAGAGACGGCAATCAATAAAGCTGGCGAGGTCGTTCATACAGTGGAAAATCGATACGATGAACTGGATCAGCTCATATGGAAATCCTTTTCCTCAGAAATGACAGCAACCAACAGCTCAAATCGATACTACTATGATGAGCAGGGTTTGATGTTTCGCAATGAAATAATTGAAGGCACAAGATTCATTGAGGCTGTCGAATATCAATACTATCCTGAATACTATTTACGACTGGCAACCCACTATACCACAGACGGAGAAATCCTGAGAAAAGAACTAGAAAATTATTTTGGCGCTGGTGTTTTCGCCGAAAAAAATAATGAGGAAGATTAAAGGAAACATAGTCATGGGAAAAACTATCTACACGGTAATGGGTCTAATCATCATTTTGAGTTTAAGCGCCTGTTCAAGTTTTAAGTCTACCAGTGAGCCTGATGTACCCCACGAAGTTGGGATTGGCTATTTGAATCTCGAGACGGGAGAAATACTTGCCTACAATGCCCATGCCCTATTTCATGCAGCCAGCACCATGAAAACGCCTGTCATGTTCCAGCTCTATAAGATGCGGGACGAAGGGGTTATCGACCTGAATAGCAAGATTCGCATCACCAACAGCTTTGCAAGCATCGTGGATGGCAGCTTTTACAGCCTACCCATTGAATCAGAAAAAGATGAAATCCTGTTTCCACACCTAAACCAAAACCTCAGTTATTATGATGTGATGGAGAAAATGATTACCCATTCCAGTAATCTGGCAACTAATATTTTAATGGAGCATACCAGCGCAGACTCTATAGGTCTTACCATGCGTGCAATTAAAGCAGATGGTGTTTTGGTGATGCGTGGGGTTGAGGATTTAAAAGCTTACGAGCTGGGCTTAAATAATGTGACGACTGCCTATGGCATGATGAAAGTTATGGAAGCTGTATTTAATTCAGAACTGGTCGCTGATTCATCCAGGCAGGAAATGATAGACATTTTGAAGAAACAACATTATAACTCTATGATCCCTGCAGGGTTGCCTTCAGATGTAGAAGTTGCCCATAAAACCGGATCCATCACACGGATCGCCCACGATGCTGCCCTGGTGTTTCCTCCTCAGGGTCCACCTTTCGTCCTTGTTATTCTCACCCGAGGCTGGGATGACCATGCGGCTGCTCAACGTGTGGGAGCCAGGATCGCTACAAAGGTTTATGAATATCACCAGGGTCTTTTAGAGCGGACTGATATCGTCATTCCTGATCTGCTTAAGGACTAGGTTACATTAAAATACTTCTCTTTTCATTGTTTGATAGCTGTTGAGCATTCATGGAAATCTGAACTGGCACCATGGGGTGCAAAATGTTATGATACGCCCATGATAAATCTACATGCTTTAGCTGCTGATGCAGCCCGTCAAGCTGGCGACATTCTTCTTAAATATTATAAAAACCACTATGAGATTAAGGACAAAAGCTACCATAATCCTGTGACTACTGCAGATCATGAGGCAGATGCATTCTTAAAAATATTTCTCATGGAGGCTACTCCGGAATTTGGTTGGCTCTCAGAAGAAACGGTGGATTCACCAGATCGACTCGATAAAGAATTTGTGTGGATTGTCGATCCTCTGGATGGCACCAAGGAGTTCATTGAAGGTGTCCCCCATTTTGTCACTTCTATTGGTCTTGTGCAAAACGGAGTCCCTATTCTTGGGGTCCTGTATAATCCTGTGACAAAAGAGATGATTCAAACTGATGATCAAGGTCAGGTACTCTACAACGGGAAACCAGCCAGTCTTTGTCAAATAACTGAATTAAAGAATGTGGGGTGTTTGAATAGCCGCTCTGAAACCAGGCGCGGTCTATGGAAACCCTGGGCAAATGAGTTTAAAGAACTGGTACCCATTGGGAGTGTCGCCTACAAACTGGGTCTTGTTGCTGCTGGGCAACAGGATTTTTTTGTGACCTTACGTCCTAAAAATGAATGGGATGTCTGTGCTGGTCACGCTTTATTATTGGCTCTAGGCGGTGGAATGAAAACCATCAGAGGTGACGAGATCATCTATAACCAGAAAGACACTGTCATTGTACCTGGTATGACCGGTGGAAATCTTGATTTGGTCGATGCATTTATTGGAAGATATACAGCTCGAGAAGGGAAATAATATGGGTACTAATTCAGAAAAAATGAAAGCCTTTGATGTTCTGGGAGATGGCGTCAGCTTTGTCCGTCTCATTAACACCATGGGTTCTGATGTGGAGATTGTCAACGGAGCCCGTGTATCCTTTGGAAAACGGCGTGAGGAATTGGATGATAAAGACAAAGTTTTGATTCAATACCTGGCTGATGAGCGACACACTTCCCCCTTTGAACATGTTGCGTTCACCTTCCATATTAAATGTCCTCTATTTGTTACTCGTCAATGGCATCGTCATCGTACCTGGTCCTATAATGAGATCAGCCGACGTTACACCTCCATGAATCTTGAATTCTATGTCCCTAATGCCTATCGTCAACAAGCGGAAACCAATAGACAGGCCAGCACAGATGAACTTCTGGCAGAAACCAAAGACGGTCAAAACATTCATGATATGGTAGAGAAACATACCCAGGAATCATTCAATTTTTACGAGTCATTAATTGATCAGGGTGTTGCCAGAGAACAGGCGCGTATGGTGCTTCCACAAAACATGTATACCGAAATGTACGCTACGGTAAACCTGCACAACCTCATTCATTTTATTGAACTCCGTATCCACGCTGGTGCACAATGGGAAATTCAACAGTATGCCCTGAAGCTGCTTGATTTAGCAGAAGAAGCAGCCCCTTATGCAATCAAGGCAATTCGTAAAGCACGAAACTGGTAGGAGTTAATATGGAAATTATGGGGTTTGTTTTCGCACTGGCAGCGCTTGCTTTTGCACTCATTGCCAACTCCCGTCTTAACAAAATTGAAGATAAACTTAAAGAACTTGATGTGCTGGATAAAGATTTTTCATCTGGCGAAAGAATTTCATAACAACGGAGAACAAGAAGTATGGCTAAGGCAAATGCAGTCTACGCGCAATCAGGTGGCGTAACAAGTGTGATTAACGGATCAGCGTATGGTGTTATAAAAGCTGCTCAGGATTCTGGAATTATTGACAATATTTATGGTGGTCTCTATGGTATTAATGGCGTCCTGGAAGAAAATCTCGTAGACATCAGCCAGGAAAACCCAGCTGACATTGAGAGACTTCCACTCACACCCTCCGCTGCTTTCGGGTCCTGCAGGAAAAAACTCCCCTCACTTGAAAAGAATCGTGCTGATTTCGAGCGTATTATTGAAGTCTTCAAAGCCCATGATGTACGCTACTTCTTTTATAATGGGGGTAACGACTCCATGGATACGGCACACAAGATTTCACAACTTTCACATGACATGGGTTATGATGTGACCTGTATTGGTGTCCCAAAAACTGTGGACAACGATTTACCTGTCACTGATAACTCCCCCGGATTTGGTTCTGTTGCCAAATACAATGCTGTTTCACTCCGGGAAG
Organism: Fidelibacterota bacterium; assembly: GCA_016844945.1. Classification (GTDB taxonomy): domain Bacteria; phylum Fidelibacterota; class UBA8477; order UBA8477; family JABMPR01; genus JABMPR01. The sequence continues at coordinate 83,479 of JAERTJ010000151.1, forward strand.
CCTCCTTTGATGTGGCCTCCATGCACCATGATAGTACCAAGGCTTTTGTAGCTGAAACCATGGGTCGTCACGCTGGTTGGATTGCTGCTTCTACTGCCATGGCAGGGAACAATGAAAACGAAGGTCCACACATCATTCTGTTGCCTGAGATTGCCTTCCGTGAAGAGGCCTTCCTGGCTGAAGTTGAGCGTATCCGAGCTAAAGTTGGCTATTGTGTCATTGCAGTTTCAGAGGGACTACAGAATGAGGAAGGTAAATTTGTTGCAGATGCTGGAACTGTTGACATGTTTGGCCACACTCAGTTGGGTGGTGCCGGAGACTTTATATCCAATCTGATCAAGAATAAATTGCAGATTAAAGTGCACAACGCATTACCTGATTATTTCCAGAGATCTGGTCGTCATATCGCATCAAAAACTGATGTGGAACAAGCTATAGCTGTTGGACGGGAAGCTGTTAAGTTGGCCGCTGATGGTCTTAATGGACAGATGGTTACTATTGTCAGAGAATCAGATTCACCTTATTCCTGGTCAGTGGGTCACACAGATATTGTGAACATTGCAAATAAGGAAAAGGTGCTCCCCGCCAATTACATTCGGGAAGATGGCTTCCATGTTACCGAGGCATTCAGGGACTATTGTCGTCCACTCATTGAAGGCGAACTCTGGCCAGATTATTCAGGTGGAATTCCTGTTTATACTCAACTTACGAGGAATTTGCTCCCCAAGAAGTTGGTTTAAAAAACTGTACGAAAAGCAGTTGGAGGAGCATTTCCAACCGCATATATTGACCCGCTTTTTAAAGTATGCATGGTGGGCGTAGCTCAGTTGGTAGAGCGCGCGGTTGTGGTCCGCGTGGTCGTCGGTTCAAGCCCGACCGTTCACCCCATGATAGCTGATAAATTTTTTCTTTGTGTTTTTTGCAGTTAGAAATATTTTTATCGCGCTTTGACATTTGGTCCCTTCGTCTAGTGGTTAGGACTCGAGATTTTCATTCTCGCAACAGGAGTTCAATTCTCCTAGGGATCACAAAAAACCCGGTCGTTTGATCGGGTTTTTTTGTTTATAGATCAGAATTTAATAATTGTCTTTATTAAGTAGTGCTTGATCATCATGTGACTGACAATGGGATAACAATTCAGGGATTGGGTGAATTACTTGATACTGCCCAGGGTTTCTAAGAGGTAATCCCAACCTTTGCGCTCAAGTTCACGAGACATTTTACGATAGCCGATTCCATAGTCTGGATCCGGACTTTCCTGCATATTGGCTAGTCTGAAACGAGCATATTCTGAGTTGTCCTTCTTATAGACCATTTCACTCCCAAGATTGCAAAAGCCTTCCCTAATATCTGATCTCAAATCCAGGTCATTTTGAAATAGATATACATGCAGAAGCTCATGGGCTAATACTGCTTTAAACATGAGAAAAGGGAGGTGGGAAAGAATGTAGATGCGACTCTCTCGTGAAACGATCTTCCCGTTAATAGTTTGAACCTTCAAATCGGTAAATCCATGCATGGCATCTGAATTTGATTGAGCTAATTTTTTTAGTGTTGTGCGATCAACCAGAGTAACCGGGATATTATCTGGCAAGTCATCAATGCCATTATACCTCAGCATCCGTTTTACTTCACTCATGGATGATCCTAAAAGAAAGTCGTCTGTCACAGCAGTTTCATTGCAGATCCGGCAGAGACTGCGACCATCACTCAAGGCATAGCCACCATTGGTCAGGTTATTACAAATCAAGCGCCCACAGGTGTAGCATTCTGAGAGTTCATCGGAGTGAATCGAGTGGAAGGAGTTGCCCCAGAAATCCGTATAATACGTACCCTGGAGCGGGCCTCCGCAAATATCACAGCGTGGGATAATATTTTCGATATAGCAATCTGAATGATACTTTTTACCATCCAGTAGTGTGTACTTACCACTAATCAATTCATTACAATGGGCACATCTGGGTTGTATGTGATCCCGATAACAGCTCTCATGGTAAGTTTTCTCATCTGTTGTGAGGTAACTGCCCTCAATTGGCTTTCTACAATAACTGCAATCAGGTTGGGCTGAAAGAGTACCTGGCAATAGAAGTAGGGAAAGAATGGATAATGTACGGAGAATTGATGACATTCAGAAAACCTACACCTAGGATATCGCTATACAATTAAAAACGTATGTATCTTCCATACTTAACAACGAAATCAAAAATTTATATGTCATACAAAACAAATTAATTTGAGAGATCGATAAAAAACTTGTCACAAATCTCCAATTCATTTGTCTTATAATCAAGTGATCTATCATGAACTCAAACCAATTTCATAATATTTACTCTGACCAATATGAAACTATTTATCGTTTCATTTATCGATTGATGGGTAATCGAGAGAATTCCCGAGATATCTGTCAGGATACATTTACAAAACTCTATGTTGCTTTGAGCGACGGTAAAACAATCGACAATCCGAAAGCATGGTTGTACAAGGTGGCTGCCAACCATTGCAAGTCCATTCTCACTCGTGGAAATCACTTTGAAAAGATTCAACAGGAAATGCAGTTTGATCACGATCAATCTAGTTTGGAGTCACCTGAAGATGAAATCATACGCCTAGATTTAATGCTACGAATCAAAAAAGTCATCGCTGGATTGAGCCCAACTGAACAAATCCTCATCCAGTTGTATTCGGAGGGGATCAGTTATAAGGAAATGGCTGAATCTACTGGTATTGCATTGAATTCTGTTGGCAACTCATTATGGCGAGCCATTCGAAAATGTTCGCAAGAATTAAAGGAAGTATCGTGAGGCACATTAAGCAAAACAAATTGCTAAGGTATATTGATCAGGAAATTAGCGAAGACGAACACCTATCTATTATCAATCATTTACAAAATTGTTTGGAATGCCAACAATCACTTGAAGAGGTTCTTGTTGCTAAAAAGACATTTCAGGAAAATCTAATGCACTTAGAACCCAACCGAATTCCACCCAAACCAGATATTCCATCTATACCAGGTCCATCATTGGGAATACAAAAGCAGCCTCAAAAGCAAGTATGGGGATTTACCACTGCTGTGGTGGGGGTTGTGTGTGTTCTCCTTTTCTTAACAAGAATCCAGGAGGATATAGCGTTGACACCTCCCACTGTCAGCTTTCAGGAAATCGTGAATTATGAGCTCCAATATAGAGCTGGGTCAAAGACAGATCATTTGGAGCTGGGGATTTATACCATTTCTTATGATCTGAGTAGTGGTGAAGTCCAAGTTGAAAGAAACTCAGCTGAAAATCTGAGTCCAATCGATCACAATCATTAGGGGTAAACATGATGCAATCAATTACCATTATACTATTTCTACTACTAGCTACACTGAATGGAAGTGATTTAATTGAAAAGTATAAAGCCGGTAACCTTACAATTGAAGCTGATCAAAACTTTAACACCAGCTACCCATGGTACGAAGGTGTTAAAGGAAGAGCCCTCACAGACAGATATACCAACCTTGAAGTGAATGACGAAGGGAATCTTTTCATCCTTAATCGACCTACCAAATCTCTATTGGTATTCAAAAATAATGGTGATCTCCTTTCTGAGTTTGATCTGAAAAATGACATAGAGGAATCAATAAGAGGAATTTGCACCATTGATGACAGCTACGTTGTAGTAAATAGTCTGAGTGCAATTTACTTGTTTACTCAAGAGGGCGTATTTCTCAAGTGCGTTAATTTTGACTTCTCAGTTTATGAGGTCATTGGGATTGATGATAACCTCATCGCAATTAGAGGCTTTGTCACTCAAGGGTATGGAAAGTCAAAGGACTATGTCGCGTTATATAATATCAAATCTGAAAAAGTAGTTTCTGAATATAATTTCAATCGGGTCAACTTTTATGAACGTCGAGAAACGGTTACGTGGCAAGTGGGGTCAACTTACCTTTCGATTGGAATTCCAGATAGAGCACCTCGAACATTTGTCCGGTCTCTGCGAAATGGCAATTTTATTGTTGCCAATTCAGGGGAACCAATACTTGGAATTTTTGGGAAAGATGGCATACGAAAGGGGAAGCTTGCGCTGACCTATTCTAGAAAAAAAACGACGATACACGATATTGAAGTAACACACAAAGAGTTAACCGAAGCATTACAGAGGAAAAATGCACCAGACAGTCTTTACAAGGTGATCGACCCTGCAGAATTTTATCATCCTGAATGGCCCTACTACTATGACATCATGGTTGATTCAGATAATAATATTCTCATCTTCAAATATGATGAGAGTAAGGACCATGTATTTCTGGTATATCGAGTATTCTCGTCTGACGGTGAATTTGTCTGTGAATCAAGGCTAGATATCAAAGACTATAACTTTGACCGCCTTGCACGATTTGTATTCTACGATGGCTACCTATATGGATTTACACCTACAAGCAAAGATGTACCCAAAATTTACAAACTAAAAATCCTCTAGTTGGAGGGTTTCTCTCTTACCCCGAGCACAGCCGGGCTATGGGTAACAATGTCCTTGGATGCCTGATAGGCGCGCCATTTAGCATCAATCCAGGGTGTGATGTACCAGATGATAGCACATAGAAACAGCCCGGCATATATATCAACAATATAGTGATGTCGCAGGTAGACGGTTGCCACAATCAGAGATATACCAATGGGGAGAAAAATCCAGAATAGGATTTTATGAAAGCGCCAGGCCATCCCCAATGTCAAAAAAGTAATGGTGCAGTGTAGTGAAGGGAATGCACCGCGAGCAGATGAGGCACTTATGTTTACTACCTTGCGTGCGCTATCAGAAATCAGGGAGGTTCCCTTGAAAATGTTGATGGTGTATAAATCTGCCAGAGCCAGTCTCGGTGGCGCAGCTGGTAATAAAATATAGAGCATATAGCCACCATAATAACAGAGCATCATCGTCAGCATCACAGTTCTGAACTCTCGATCCTCACCTCGGTAATACATATAGAGCACCAGAATCACTGTAATCCAGAAGTAGTTCATATAGGCAAAGGACAACCAGTCCGTCAACGTAGGACTGTAAAATTTTTCCGCCCAGACTGTTGGTGATACACCAAACATCCATTCATCAATTGCATTCAGCTGAAAATGGACATCATGGGGATTCACAAAGTGGATGGTGTCATGGAGATTGGTATAAATGGCAATAGCAAAAATGAAGGGCGCTACATTGCGGATAAATTTGAAGATGCGCTTTTCAGGGCGGAACCAGAGATACCAATAAAAAATAGCCATCAAAATCAAGGTGACCAGGATCCGCCAGAGACCGCCTTCAATTTTAACAGAACGTTCTGCTTCGCTGGTAAAAAAGTACCAGTTGGCTCTTAGGGTAATCAGGATTGAGGGAATGAGGAAAACGAGAAAAATGATCTCTTCAATTCTTAAACTTTGTAAACGACGAATCCAGGCTTTCATATTTACTCGAGCTCCAGTACTATTTTACAATTTCATCAAGCAGTTGATAGGTCAACCAGGTTCACAAGGCCAAGGGCGGCTAACACAAATATCAGACAACCAAATACAGCACCTGCACCAACACTCCAAAGGGATTTTTTAACACTGAGATTCATCACCTTTGACACAGCCATCCCGGACCAGACACCACCCATAAATGGGATGGCAGTAATCACCAGGGGGGCTATCCACCCGTACTTCATTAAATGGCCTATCCAGGCACGTTTCGCTATACTCGTCTGAATCTGTTCAGAGCGATTCATTAGATAGCGAGTGATTCTGAATTTATCTGAAGACAACTCCAGAAAATAGAGGATGACGGACATGAGAACGACTTCGCAGAGCAGAACCACCATCCCGATTTCATAGGCATTCAATCCCATGAGAATACCCAGTGGGAAGGCAGTTTTCTTTCCCAGGGTAAATTGCGCTGTTATCACCGAGAAGATGGCGACAATTTTAGGAGGGATCAGAACTATTGTCCTCAACCTTTTTGACAATCATCAAACGTTGATAGGCAGTATAATTGGTCCCAATAGCAAGTATGATGATGGCTATCTCAAGGACAATCTCAGAGCCCCACTGCTTCACACCAAAGGGGTTGAGGATTGCACCTGCAGAAAGGATGACAAACCGTTCAAAGCGCTGCATAAATCCCACGAGTTCCTGAACACCAAGAGACTGAGCCCGTGCTCTGATATAACTCACCATCATGGATCCCATGACTGCTAGAAATGACCAGAAAAACATTGGGCTGTCTTTGAAGTGATAGGTAATGCCCATAAAGACAAACATTTCTACATATCGATCAAGACTGGAGTCCAGAGTGGCTCCGAACTTACTGTCTCTCTCACCCAGGCGGGCAACGGTGCCATCCAGGGTGTCCAGAATCCCGCTGAGCAGTAACAGGACACCTGCCATGGCACTGTGACCAAACAGAAAAAATAGAGCAGCGACCAGACCAATAAGAGAAGCCGTCACGGATATGGAATTCGGGTTTAAGCGAGCCAGTGGTGATCTGGAGACTATGGCCTTAATCAGCTTGTAATAGCCCTCAATCAATGCATGACGATTAATCATTCAAAAACTCGATCTCACTCATAGCTATCATAGTACTCCTGCCCGAGATGCGTAATTAATTCTTCACCCATCATCCAGCGGAGTGTATTTTTCAATTTGGTGAGTTGTATAAAAATATCATGCTCAGGATAGAGCTCTTCAGCGACCATGGGTGCTTTGAAGTAGAAGGACAGCCACTCCTGAATCCCCTTCATGTTGTGCCTGTGAGCCAGGTCAGCAAAAAGTACCAGATCCAGAACAATAGGAGCTGCCAGGATGGAGTCTCGACACAAAAAATCCACTTTGATCTGCATTTTGTAGCCCATCCAGCCAAAGATATCAATATTGTCCCACCCTTCTTTCGCATCTCCGCGAGGTGGATAATAATTGATGCGTACCTTGTGGTAGAGATCTTTATAGAGATCCGGGTAGGTATCGGGCTGGAGGATATAATCCAGAGCGCCTTTCTTTGATACTTCCTTGGATTTGAAGGACATGGGATCATCCAGAACTTCACCATCACGATTGCCAAGAATATTAGTTGAGAACCAGCCTTCAACACCCAGCATTCTTGATTTCAACCCAGGTGCGAGGATGGTTTTCATCAATGTTTGACCTGTCTTGAAGTCTTTACCACCAATGGGCATACCGGTCTGCTTGGCTAGCTCCTGTATGGCAGGGATATCCACAGTCAGGTTGGGAGCACCCATCATGAAAGGCACACCACTTTTTAGGGAGGCATAAGCATAGATCATACTGGGAGCAATCTCAGCATCATTTGCCAACAAGCCTGCTTCAAATTTCGTCAGACTACTATGGACATCTGAAGGCTCAATATAGATCTCTGTACTGGCGCACCAGATCATGACCTCGCGGGCTGTGTTGTTTGTAGCTTTGAACGATTTAATATCATCCATGAGCATTTCAGCCAGCTGCATTTTGTTGTCAGCAACTTTTTTGTGGGGGCCATCTAGTTTTTTTACATAATCCTGGTTGAAGACTGCTTTCATTGGTTTGACGGACTCCAATGTTTTCCTGGCTCTCTCCAAATCCGGGGGTGTGAGAACCTGTGCTTTGGCAGCGGCCTGATAACCATTGTCTTCAAAAATATCCCAGGCACCAAACACCAGGTCTTGCAAGTCAGCGAGAGGAGCAAAGTCTTTAATTTTCGGGCTGCGATTTTCAGTTCGTTTACCCAAACGGATTGTACCCATCTGAGTCAAACTACCAATCGGTGCGGAGTGACCATTTATGATGGCATCTACACCGGCAATAAATGTTGTTGATACAGCGCCTAAACCTGGTATTAGGACCCCCAGTTTCCCCTCTGGTGCTTTTGATTCCAAAAAAAACTCCTCTCAATTTATCTAAAGAAAAATATAGTATTCATGAGGTAAAATTTAATCCAACTACCATGCAATTCAAGGCATGGATTACTGCATATAATGCAAGTACCTCACCTACACAAGTGTGTTTTATACAATTTTGTTTGAGTGCAAGTTTCAGAGCAATTTTCCGGATATCGAATTTTGCATTATACATCCGGAGTGATGACATTAATTTGCCCAGGATGAAAAGTCGCGCTGAAATAATATTATCTCATTTAAAATCACTCAGGCTTGAAGAAATTCTAGGTCTAGGATTTATCATTGTAAGCATTAGTTCTGCTGCTTATGTAAATTTGAATCCCTTATCCAATCAACTGATGGACGCATCTGTCATTCGCTTAAACCTGACAAGAATTCTATTGACGACCGCTCTGACAACAGGAATTTTCTGGTTGATTTTTACACGCCCCAACTCACCTCGTATCAAAGTCTTCAGGGATTTTTCTCCCTATCTGATTATACTGGTCATCTTTATGAATTATCATGATATGATTTCTCTTCTCAACCCAAATGATATACATGTTTCTCTGGCTGCGTGGGATGCGTCCATTTTTGGTATTCAACCAACAGTCTGGATGGAGCAATTCTATCAGCCCTGGTTAACTGAGTGGTTTGCACTCGCCTATGTGAATTATTATGTAAGCACGCTTATCCTGCTAATTCTGTTGTATAGGCGAGGTCAATTCCAGGCTTTTAGAAGTATAATGTTGTTCATGATGGTCAGTTACTATATCGGTTTTATCGGTTACCTGTTGTTTCCAGCATCATCACCCTACCTCATTATTTCTAATTTGTATACCGTCGATATTTGGAAAGATACGTCATTGATTTCAAAGTTTGTTCAAGCTCTCGTGAGCCTCTCTCCTAGTCGGGTCAGGGACGCTTTTCCCTCCATGCACAATGCGATTACGTTGCTCACAATGATGATGGCCTGGAGGTATCACCGGACTTTTTTCTGGATCCAATTACCTCTGGCAATCTCCCTGGTACCGGCAACTGTTTATCTTCGGTATCACTGGGTTGTAGATATTTTTGCAGCAATACCACTGCTTCTATTGGCATTTTTCATATCGCCAAAACTGGAGAACAGGTGGCAAGCATTTAAAGCTGATCGACGGCTCGATCTTGAGTCTGGATAAAATGGGTGAATCATCAATGCGAAACCGACAAAATATTGTGATAAATATTATTGAATCTGACATAGATGTGGATGCTTCACGACATATTCGGGAAGTTGTCTTTGTGGTGGAACAGGAAGTCCCGCCTGAGATTGAATATGATGAATTTGAAGAAAGCTCCACTCACATCCTGGCAAGGATAGATGGTGAAGCAGTTGGGACTGCCCGCTGGAGACAGACCGACCAGGGGCAAAAGCTGGAACGGTTTGCGGTGCTAAAATCAGCAAGGGGTCAAGGGGTTGGCGAAGCCCTGGTGAATTTTATCCTGGAACAGATAGAGGATAAACATACATCCTATCTGAATTCTCAGGTGGTAGCCATTGACTTTTATAAGAGATGTGGATTTGAAGCCATTGGTGGTATTTTTTATGAAGCAGATATTCCTCACCGAAAAATGATCTACAAAGCAACCTGACCGCTTCCAAACTATATACTATTGCCCTCGCTTTTGAGCCGGGGGAGTGATAAAAATATAGGGGAAGGGCTTTAGCCCAAACCCGGGACTTTTCACCCTTTGGGGTTAAAACCCCCTTTATTATCTTGTTCTTTTATCCCCGCACTGATGTGTGAGTTAATTAAAAACAAGAGTTGTCCAAATGATCGCCTTGCTAAATCTCGATGGGATAAGACTGAAGCCATCCACTCCATTCGTCCCTGAAAGAAGTTTGTTGCCTTGGCTTTAAAGCCAGGGGTAATGATAGACACAAAAGAGAAAGGGCTTTAGCCCAATCTGCGACCATTAATCAATTGGGATTAAAACCCTGTCCACTCTGTCCATCATATCCCCAGTACAAAAGGGCGCAGTGATCGTTCAGATACCTCAAATCTTTAACCAATATTTCCCAAATTGAAGACTTATACCTGGGTTGGCAATTACCTCGGCTTTTAAGTTGGGGGACCGGAGAGACTTCTAAGAAAGTGGGCTTTAGCCCAACCAGTGACTTTTGATCCTTTCCGGACAAAAAAAAATGACCGGAAACTCCGGCCATTTTTCTCAGATAATTGTATGGAACGAATCAACCAAAGATGAGCTTTTTCGCAACCTCATCTGATTTTGCTTTAATCGATTTATGCAAGGATCCGCCATGACTGTCCATGGTAACCACAGCTGGAAAGTCTTTTACTTCGATATGCCAGAAAGCTTCTGGAACACCTAACTCTTCCAGCATGTAAACATCATGTACTTTTACCACTGATTTTGCCAGAGAGGCAGCCATGCCACCTATTGCATGTAAATAGACCCCACCAGACTTAGCCAGTCCCGCTAGCGTCTTTTCACCCATACCACCCTTACCAATCACGGCACGGACTTTATAATGTTCCATAACAGCTGCTTCGTAAGGTTCTTCGCGAATACTGGTAGTGGGTCCAGCGGCGACAAATGACCAGGAACCGTCATCATGCCGCTTGACCACAGGTCCACAGTGATAAATCATACTGTTTTCCATGATAGGATTCAGCCAGTCCGGCCAATTCTCATGGATATACTTATGGGCTGCATCGCGGGCTGTTACCATGAGACCAGAGATGGCGACTTCATCACCCATCTTTAAATCTCGGATGTCTGCTTCAGATATGGGTAATTGTAACTTAATCATAGCTCACCTCCCCACTGGTTTTCACGGACATGCTATGGCGTCGATAGGCCCAGCACATATAGGAAATGGATACAAAGAAGGAAGCCGGCAATCGATGCAGGGATCCCATTTTTACCCCAAGGATAGTGGTTTTTCCACCAAAGCCCATGGGACCCACACCCAGCTTATTCAAATCTGCGTATAGTTTAGATTCAAGTTCGGCTAGTTCTGGGTTTTCATTGGTATCTGTCATTTTACGAAAGAGTTGTGACTTAGCAGCCAGATGTGAAGATGTCCGATCTCCACCAATTCCAATTCCAAGGATGCCAGGGGCACAACCCAGGCCTTGAGCAGCATTCACTGCATCCACAATTACTTTATAGACACCGTCGAGGTCACGACCGGCACCTAGTCCAACATCAGGTAGTTTATACTGGGTAGAGACGTTTTCACATCCCCCACCCTTAAGCATTAGCTTGAATTCGATATAGTCCTTATCCCATTCTTCAAAATGGATAAAGGGCTGGCCTTCACCGATGTTATTCCCTGAGTTTTTACCAGATATTGAATCCACAGCATTGGGACGCAAATAGCTTTTATCTACCGCTTCAGCCGTGGCTTCATGGATGAGAGCTGTCAGTTTCCTCATGGAGACACCTTCAGGGATATGAACGAGGTAAATATTAGTCCCCGTGTCCTGACAGATTGGTGTGGATTCTTCACGAGCCAGATCAATATTTTTAAGAATCATACCAAAAACACTTCTGGCGGCTGATCCTTCATCTTCATTTTCCCGGGCTGCCTTAATACTATCGACTACATCATCTGGAAGATCAGTTGCTGCCCTACGTACCAATTCAAGAAGCTGGTTTTTTAAAGCTCCTTCATCGTATTGAAACATATTTCACCCCGTTGTTTACTTGACCTCCCAAACGTCACCACTATAAAACAGATCTTCCAACGTTCCTTCGCCTTTAATCTCAGTCACTTCTTCGATCTGCCTGACCAGCATATCATCATATGTGGGTGCGTCTACAGCTCGTAAAATACCAAAGGGCGTTGGGTTGTTGGAGTCAAATGTCATCTCAAGCAATAAGTTGGTGATAATGGGATTGGTTTCATCGTGAACCAGAATATCCTTCTCTGTCCAGTCACCACCCAGAGGCACAACCTTGGGGTGGTTATCTTTCATGATGATGCCCTTATCACGCTCTTTACCAAAAATCATGGGCTCACCATGTACGACAAAGAGTGCATTATCAGGACGGGTCGCTTTGTTCTCAACATCGCCAAATTCACCATCATTAAAAATGATACAGTTTTGATAAACCTCTATAAATGAAGCCCCTTTATGACGTTGTGAGCGTTTGATACTTTCTTGCAAACCTTTGGCATCAACATCCAGAGCGCGTGCAATAAAAGTAGCATTGGCACCCAGGGCGATAGCACTCGGGTTAAAGGGACGATCTACTGACCCAAAAGGAGAAGATTTAGTTTTTTTACCTAAGAGGGATGTGGGAGAATACTGTCCCTTGGTCAAACCATAAATTCTGTTATTAAACAACATGATATTCATGTCAATATTACGTCTCAGGGCATGGATCATGTGGTTTCCACCAATGGAAAAACCATCACCATCACCTGTAATCACCCATACTGCCAGATCAGGATTGGCCAGTTTGACACCAGAAGCAATCGCTGGAGCACGTCCATGAATTGAATGGAAGCCATATGTGTCCATGTAGTATGGAAATCGACTTGAGCAGCCAATACCGGATACAAATGCATAATTCTCTTTCTTCACACCCATGACCGGCAGGGTTTTCTGCATATTTGCTAGTACTGAATAATCCCCGCAACCCGGGCACCAGCGTACCTCATTGCCAGGGACAAAATCTTTACGGGTTAGATTCAGATCTTCTACCTTAATAGTTTCACTCATCTTACTATACCTTACTTATTATTCAATTCCCGGATTAACCGAGGATCTCGTTTATTTTTTCAACAATCTCTGAGGCGCGGAAGGGTTCTCCTCTCACCTTGTTCAATTGGTGAATAGGTCTGGCGAGTTCTGCTTTCATGAGAAGAGCTAGCTGGCCGCTATTCACCTCAGGTATGAGAATCTCATCGAAATTATCGCAAATGGCTTTCAAATCTGCCGGGAAGGGGCTTACCCAACGTAAGTGCAGCTGACTTACAGCTTGACCTTCAGCTTGCGCACGCTCTACGGCAACATGGATAGCGCCATGAGTACTTCCCCAACCCAGTACTAGCACTTTGCCCTTGTCCGATCCATAAACTTCAGATTTGGGTATCTCCTGGGTAATGTTTTGAACTTTACGAGCCCTGATGTCAGTCATGATCTGATGATTCTCAGGATCCTGACTCACCATACCGGTAATATTCTCTTTTTCCAGACCACCAATACGATGCTCAAGTCCAGGAGTTCCAGGTATTGCCCAGGGGCGCGCTTCATTCTCATCACGAGAATATGGCATATATCCATCCTCTCCCCGTAATGAACTATCAGGATGATTGACTTCAATCTCTGGAAGATCCTTGGGATCTGGTATCTGCCATGGACCAGAACCCTGTCCCAGATACCCATCTGTTAATAAAATAACAGGGGTCATATATTTCATGGCGATACGAGCAGCCATGAAAGCACATTCAAAACAATCTGCAGGATCTTGAGCTGCAATTACGGGAATAGGCGCATCACTATTGCGTCCATGAACCGCCTGGAGTAAATCAGACTGTTCCATCTTGGTAGGCATTCCAGTACTGGGTCCACCACGCTGGACATTAACGATCACCAGAGGTAATTCTGTAATGATTGCCAGACCTATCGCTTCGGTCTTCAATGCCATTCCAGGACCGGATGTTGTTGTACAAGCCAGAGCACCAGAGTAGGAAGCACCAATTGCTGAAGCAATACCAGCAATTTCATCCTCGGCCTGGAAGGTTTTTACATTATGATTTCTCAGGCTAGAGAGGGTATGTAAAATTTCACTGGCAGGTGTAATGGGATACGATCCTAGAAATAGTTCTTTTCCAGCTTTCTTAGCAGCTGAGACCAGACCATACGCTACGGCAACATTACCTGTGATGTTTCGATATTTTCCTTTAGGCAGTTCTGCCTTCTCTACAGCATAGGAGGTGGTAAATATTTCGGTGGTCTCACCATAATTAAAACCTGTTTTCATGGCAATAATATTTGCTTCAGCGATAGAAGGATTTTTGGCAAACTTTTTCCTGAGCCATTCTTCAGTGGGCTCTATTGGACGATTATACATCCAGAAGAGAACACCCAGAGCAAACATGTTTTTGGTGCGTTCGATACCTTTGGATGTCAGATCTGAATCTTCCAGCGCTTTGCCGACAAGCTTTGACATTTCTATACTGTATACGGTGTAGCCATCAAGCGAGCCATCGAGGAGTGGATTTTCTTCCCAACTTGCCATCTTTAGATTCTTTGGAGAAAAGGCATTGGCATTCGCCAGAATGGTCCCACCTTTTTTTAAATCTTTCAAGTGGACTTTCAGGGCTGCAGGATTCATCGCTACCAGTGTATCTGGCAGGTCCCCTGGGGTAAATACACGTTGAGAACCAAACATCAATTGAAAGGCACTCACACCAGCAAGTGTTCCTAGAGGTGCTCGAATCTCAGATGGATAATTTGGAATCGTTTTAAGATCATTTCCAACAATGGCTGTCGCTTCAGTAAAGCGTGTGCCTGTTAGTTGCATTCCATCGCCAGAGTCTCCTGCAAAGCGAATGGTTGCCTCATTAATACGAACTACTTTTTTCGTCATGAATACGAACTCCTGATAAACGAAACTATTTTTTTATGATTAGGTTTGACTGATTTTTGTGTCATGTACCAGAATTGATATAGGCTAGAATCTACGGTTAAATGATGCTGCTTTGTGGGAGCATCCATATGCGGATTAAGGCCTGAGTGTTCCGGCTCATTCATGATCAAAAACTAATGTCCACTTAGTCCTAAAACAACGCTGAATGATATCTGACACCATTTATTTTTCACAAGTATTTGACAAAGCAACTATTGCACCATAAAAGGGATAATTATCCGTCTCAGCTATTTATTTAGAGCCTGCCCCTTTAAAAAATATTTCTTTAACTTACTCTGGGCTTCTCCAAATACTGTTCGGGCAGGAAAATTTCCATGTTTGTTCATTACGCCTGCTTTCACGCCTGTCAGGAGCTCGATACCTTCTGCAATGGTATCTACAGCCCAGATGTGAAATTTCCCTGCTTTTACTGCGGCTTGAATATCTGGCATTATCATCAAATGAGCGACATTTGAGTTGGGAACGATGACCCCCTGATCTCCAGTCAGTCCTCGTATATCACACAAGTGGAAAAATCCCTCGATCTTTTCATTAACACCACCAATAGCCTGTATCTCACCCCACTGGTTCACAGACCCAGTCACGGCAATCCCTTGTTTGATTGGAAATCCTGACAGGGCAGAAAGGATAGCATAGATTTCTGTGGAGCTGGCGCTATCACCATCAATGCCCCCATAGGATTGTTCAAAAGTGAGGGTGATGGCTACTGAGAGGGGGAAATTCTGAGCGAAGGTTTGCCCCAGATATCCATTGATAATGAGATTCCCCTTATCATAAGTCTTCCCGGACAACTTCGCTTCACGCTCAACAGAGATGATACCCGGCTCACCCATATAAGTTGTTGCCGTAATCTTGGAAGGCTTCCCAAATGAGTTATCCCCCATGGAATAAACAGCTAGTCCGTTGATCTGTCCAGTGTGCTCACCCTTCACATCTATAAGCAGGGTTTCACTCTCGATATTCTCCCAGACTTTTTCCTCGTAGAGGCTCCCTCTAAAACGTTTTTCCGAAATGGCTTTGCGGACATCTTCCATCCAGACCTGACGATGTTTTTGCTTTCTCGCCCAATGTGCAGACTCCGTGATCAAACCTACCAGGGTTCCAAACTGCAGTGAGAGCTTGTTCTTGTCTCCTGCCAATCTTGAGCTGTATACTATAATTTGTGTGGCTGCTCCTGAAGTGAAGTGGGGTAATTTGCTTTCACGACATACTCTGGCAATAAACTGGCATAACAAATGTTCGTTCTTCGTATTCCGATTCACCTCATAGTCAAAATCAGCGCGAACCTTAAATGTTTTATTAAAGGCATCATCTACTTCCTGGAGATAATGGAAATAGTCAGATCGACCTAACAGGATGACATTCAAATCAAGCGGAATGGGTTCAGGTTTTAGAGATGTTGTTGATGAAAATCCAAACTGCTCGTTTACATCTTCAATTTGAATTGATTTATTTTTAAGGGCCCGTTTTAAAGGTTCCCAGACATGTGCATTCTGCAACACACTTTGAATATCAAGGATTAAAAAGCCACCATTAGCCTTTAGTAAAGCCCCTGGTGTGATCATGGTGAAATCACTATACCAGGCACCCATCACGGCTTTTTTTCCGATTCGACCAAACAGATTATAATAGGAAGGGTTGGTATCGATAACCAGTGGGGCTCCTTCCTGCCGAGAATTATCCACCAGGAGGTTCACTTTATAACGCTGCATAAGTGCTTTTTGTACCTGCTGAGGACTCACGCCTCCCTCTTCATCTTCTGAACCAACATTCATACCGACAAATTCTTGAACATGTTCAGCAATATCGTCTCTTACATTTTGCAGATACTTCAGAATACCAGGGTGATCTGCATAATTTTCAAGCAAACGACCAATCCGATGTTCTACTGAATCCAGGGCGATCTTTTCCTGGAGGTTCTCAACCACATCCTCCCGCTCTTCTTCAAGCTCAGCCATATCCCGGAGTGCTTCACGGAGATGCTCCTGAATCATTCCGATTCGTTCATTTAACTCGGCTTGTTCTTTCTCATCCAGGGCTGCAAATGCTTCCTCACTCATGGGTTCGCCATCTTTGAGGGGTATCGTCTGGAAACCTTCCTGGGTCAAGGTCAGTTGAATATCCTGTTCGGCAGCTTCCACATTTACGCTGGCAATGATTTCATCTCGACCCGTATCAAATTCAGCGGTGATTTCTTTTTTGCGTTTAGCATATAATTCACCCTTGAAAACTTTTGGCAGGTCAGTACTTAAACTGGAAATCAAGCGTTTCATTTGCTTCGTAAATTTTATACCAGCGCCCGCGGGTAAACGAAAAACTTTTGGATTGTATTCGTCTCTGAAGTTGAAGACTACAATCCAGTCATCAGGCACTGGTTTTGTTGCAGCAAATTTTTGAACGAGATTCTTGACGATTGTACTCTTCCCTGTTCCAGGGACACCACCCACAAATACATTGTAGCCCGGCGCCAGCAACTCCAGACCAAACTCAAGTGCACGTACTGCACGTTCCTGTCCAATCACCTGCTTCAGACTGGGAAGTTCTGAGGTTGATTTAAATTTCAGGGCTTCATCATCAGTTGTTCTGCAAAGATCTTTCGTGGTAAGTTTCTTCATGCTCCAATCCTGATTTTATTTTACAAGCCGCAATGCAAGCGGCATGATTGAGTTTCAAAATGTTTCAATAGTTCCGTGATAGGCGTGTTCAAGATAAGCATATTCACTCCTCGTTACCGCCATTAATTCAATCATTTGCTCTATAAAAAAGATTTCACGTGCAAAGCATCCCCAGGCAATAGCTGTGGATAATTTCACCGCTAAATACAAAGCCAGTGTTTCACCAAAAAAAGGTACTAATCCTTTACTTTCGGTATACATTTTCTGAGCCATTAAGGGGAAAGCATGACGACACGCATACATACAGAAGCCTTCAATCCAGCCACCGGTGAGTCGCTGGGTCAAATCCCACAAAACAATGTTGAAGATATAAGAGAAGCAGTCACCAGGATCAGAAAAGCACAGGTCAAATGGGCTCATCTATCATTCACAGAGCGTGGAAAATATTTACGCAAGATGCAGCGACATCTCATTGAACATGGAGAAGAGTACGCAGGTATCATCTCCTCAGACAATGGCAAGACAAGAGCAGACGCCTATTTAACAGATATTTCATCGTCCGTGCTTGCCTTCGATTATTACATCAAGCACTCTGCCAGAGTATTGCGAGCACGACGAATCCGTGGATCGCATATTTTTAGTCTGTTCACTCGTAATCGAGTTCAGAATGTACCGATGGGAGTGATTGGGATTATCTCACCCTGGAATTATCCCATGGCGATCCCCATGCATGAAATTTTAATGGCGCTCATGGCTGGAAATGGTCTGTTATATAAAGCAGCCTCGGAAACTCAGATGGTGGGTCAGATTATTCAAAAGGTTGTAGATGCTGGTGAATTACCCCAGGATCTGTTTGTTCAGGTGAATGTACCGGGTCGGGTGTCCGGTGATGCCTTCCTTGAAGCGGGAATCGACAAACTGTTTTTTACTGGGAGTGTTCCCATCGGTAAAAAACTCATGGCGAAAGCAGCTGAAACCCTGACCCCTGTTTCCCTTGAATTGGGTGGTAATGACCCAATGATTGTATGTGCTGAGGCGAATCTTAAAAAAGCGGCTAATGGTGCTATCTGGGCAGGATTATCCAATTCTGGACAGAGTTGTGCAGGGATTGAAAGGGTATATGTCCACCGGGATGTCTATAAACCGTTTATCAAACTGCTCAAAAAGCGGGTGGAAAGACTCAAGGTAGGGAATCCAGCTGAAAAAGGGAGCCACATTGGAACCATGACCACAGAGCGACAGCAGGATGCAGTTCGCAAGGTATTGGAAGAAGCCATAAATCAAGGTGCAGTAGTGACTGCGATGTCACAAATTGATGAAAAAACGGATCAGGCGCTCCCAGCTACTGTTCTCACTGTTGTGAATCATCAGATGACCGTCATGCGTGAAGAAACCTTTGGTCCAGTCCTGGGTGTCATGCCTTTTAAGACCATTGAAGAAGCTATTCAAATGGCAAATGATTCAGATCTGGGACTCACGGCTTCGGTTTGGACGAAGAACCATCGAATGGGTCGTAAGATTGCATCCAGACTTGAAGCAGGTGTCGTGACCATCAACAACCACCTGATTACACATGGTATTCCAAATCTGCCCTGGGGTGGAATCAAACAGAGCGGGATCGGTCGCACCCATGGGGAATACGGTTTGCTGGAAATGACAGAACCTCGAGCCATCGTGGATGACTATCTACCCCTGAATAAGCAATTCTACTATACGCCCGTACCAGGTTTTATATATCGTCGCTGGGTAGGCTTTGTCATGATGATTGGTGGTACCTGGTCCTATAAACTGAAGGGATTACTCAAATTCATCTTCGGTTTTAAACGAATCTAATCGATAAGCTAAATTGAACACAATGTGTGTCTTACTGAGCTTGTTGACAAATGGGTTTAGGGAGGAGAAGACCGGAAAGGAGCTTGCTTCCTACATCAGAATTGCGCCGTATAAGCACGAGAGTGGAAAGTCAGTGCTGAGGAAAGCCAAAAGTCCTAAGCATGGACCAACGATACCAAGGAAGTTATTGCACCTCGCTGC
>JAERTJ010000152.1 GCA_016844945.1 Fidelibacterota bacterium
ATATTGCATGTCTTCAATCACATCATCCATAACATCACGAAGTTGACCGCAGGAGTGTAGGATGGTTGGTTTTCCAGCAGCGTGGATGGTCTTCACCATTTTTTTGTGCCAGGGAAACACCCACCGACGTAGCATCTCAGGTGAAAACATAGTCTGGTTTTTAAAGCCCCAGTCATCATTAACAATACAGGCACCCACAGTTTCAATGCGGGATACAATCTCATAGAATTTCAATAACCGACTTCCAACAGCATCAAAAATTTCTGTGGTGAGTTGCTCATCAAGGAGCGTCATGAGACTGAGTGCTTCAAATCCAACCAGGTCGATCACATTCTCCAGCAATCCCCCATTTCCACTGGCGACCAACTTCATTCCACCAGGGAGGTCATCCTTGAGATCCTGATACATGTCATAATCACCGCTACTGGCATCAGGCCAGCTATATTTTTCAAAAGATTCGCGATTTGTGATCATGTTTCCAGAATTCAGACTTTTACTTTTTTTCTCTGCGATTTCACCCTTGAAAAAACTCAGGGTATTGGTTCTAAATCCTGAAATCGTAGCATAGTCATATCCACCTCGAGCAAAGCCCTTGATGATTCTTTGCATGGGTGCTAGCCTTGAAGAAGTATCCTCAACTGGCTCACCCGAAAGTTTACCAAAGATGCGATGATTCATGCCAAATTCAAACAGGGTTGGCCTATCTGGAATCTGCCGTGCTAACACCTTTTGAATATTTGTAAAGTCCGGTTCATATGCTTCAGGAAGTATTGGTATATTCATAGTAATCCCTTCAATTGGACAGTGTTCAATATAGAATAATATCTCTGTTGAATTGTACGGTGGATTTGCAAAACAGTATTCTATTTTGACATTTTTAATGAAGTTATCAATTTTGAGTATTATATACAGGCTATGTTCAACACCAGAGAGTACCACAGATGAGAGTCAAACAGGAAAAGATCATCTTTCCAGTTGAAAGCGCATTCAAGGCTGTTAAATATACTGTTCCTTATTTTGACATGTCCTTTCATCATCATCCTGAATATGAGTTAGTGTACATCTCTCAAGGGTCAGGAACTCGTAACATTGGTGCATCAATTCATAAATATGAAGCTGGTGATATGGTACTCATCGGACCAGGCCTTGCCCATGTTTGGATGAGTCCCCAAACTTATCTCAAGGAAGACTCTGAACACATCGTCCAGGCATTCGTTGTACAATTTCACGAGAACTTGCTCACCTCTCTCATGGATACGCCTGAATTCAATAACATCAAGGTGCTTCTAGAACGATCCCATTATGGGGTCAAAGTTAGCGCTGAAATATCAGAGCTAATCGCGATAAACCTTGAAGCACTTCTTTCTCTATCAGGTATTGATAGAATTCGAGAGTTGCTTAAAATCTTGGACTTATTGTCCCATGATAAGCAACAGGTTCTCCTAAATAGATCAGATTACCCACCCCCACTGAGTAAATCGGATGGTCGTATCAATGCAGTCCATCAATTTGTAGTATCTTGCTATGACCAGCAAATCAGCAGTCGCGATGGAGCACAAATGGCTAACATGGAGCACTCGGCATTTTGTCGGCTCTTCAAGTCAAAGACTCAGAAAACATTTACTCAATTCCTGAATGCAACCCGGATCGATCAGGCAAGACAATTGTTGCTTGAAAACCAGTTAACTGTGACCCAAATCGCATACCAGTGTGGCTTTAATAATCTTGGACATTTCTATAAGCAGTTCAAAAAAGTGATGGGTATGACCCCGCGAGCCTTTTTTCAGGATTCTGAATAAATCATTTAGTTGGTCTTTTGTGTGAAATGACCATTTGTCTGCGTTGATGATAGGGTGAACTTTTCTTTCTGTATCTTCGGAAATCAGACTAGATTACAGACCGGCTCAAAACGAAACCGTACATAATTAACCTTTTTCATGTGTTTGTGAATATGAATATGCCCTCTACACCCACCTCCTTTTCTGGAAACATTGTTGATGTGCTCAATCAGCGCATTTATCAAGGAACCCTTCAAATCTCAAACGGCAGAATTGATTCAATTACTGAAGAATCCGTCAGTGATGACCAATACATACTTCCTGGACTCATCGATGCCCACATTCACATCGAAAGTTCCATGCTAATTCCCAGCGAGTTTGCACGGGTAGCCGTTACCCATGGCACCGTTGCCACCGTTTCTGACCCCCATGAAATTGCCAATGTCTTAGGGATTGAAGGTGTTGAATTCATGTTGGAGAATGCCCGACAGACACCCTTTAAATTTCACTTTGGAGCTCCATCCTGTGTACCTGCAACTCCCTTTGAAACAGCTGGTGCAGAAATATCGAATACTGAAATCGCAGCTCTCATGTTACAGCCCGAGATAGTAAGTCTTTCAGAAATGATGAACGTACCAGGTGTCCTGAATGATGCTGAAGAGGTCCTGGAAAAACTGAAACTGGCTCAGTCTGCAAACAAAGTTGTCGATGGGCATGCACCAGGTTTGCGTGGGGATGCAGTCAAAAAATACATTTCTGCTGGAATCACCACAGACCATGAATGTTTCAGCCTGAAAGAAGCGCTGGAGAAGTTGAGCCTGGGTATGCAAGTGCAAATCAGGGAAGGCTCTGCCGCCCGAAATCTTGATGATCTGATTCCCCTCCTCAGCGAACACTATGAAAATTGTATGCTGTGTAGTGATGACAAGCATCCTGATGATCTGGCTGAGGGTCATATCAACAACATGGTCAAACGGGCCATAGCAGCTGGTATTGATCCCCTGAAAGTACTCTGGAGCGCAACTGTAACCCCCGTAAAGACCTATGGGTTAGATGTAGGACTGCTTCAGCTGGGCGATGCCGCCGACTTGATCATCGTTGACAACCTCCAGGATTTCAACATTGAAAAAACATTGATTGATGGTTTTCTTGTCTCTGAGCAACAGACAACAGTACTCACCCCTGTAGCTGTTGATCCTATTAATCAATTCGTGGCTGAACTGCAGAGACCTGAATCATTTAAGATCACAACTACATCTCATTCGGTACCCGTTATAGAGGTCATTGATGGTCAACTCGTCACCAAAAAGTACAACTGGCAACCAGGTCTGGATCAGGATGGAAACATTGAAATAGACCTGGATCAGGATATTCTTAAAATAGCTGTACTCAATCGATATTCACTGTCAAAACCTGCTGTGGCACTGATTCGGAATTTTGGCTTGAAGGAAGGCGCAATTGCCTCCTCAGTTGCACACGACTCTCATAACATTGTAGCCGTGGGAACTTCAGATGCAGCACTCACTGAAGCTATCAACTTGATTATTGAAAACCAGGGTGGGGTTTCTGCGGTCACGAACAGGGATAAACATATCCTTCCCCTACCTATTGCTGGAATTATGACCGATGCTGATGCGTTTAAAACAGGTACGGATTACGGCAATATGGATGACATTGCCAAGAAAATGGGATCAACATTGAGCGCACCTTACATGACACTATCTTTTATGGCTCTGTTAGTCATTCCGGATATCAAACTCAGCGATAAAGGACTCTTTGACGGAGATACTTTCGAATTCCTGGATGTATTTAAGGCAGGATGAGGATAGTTGTAAAGAAACTTTGAACAACGAACAACGAACAACGAACAACGATGGTACCAGTTATAGGGTTATAGGGTAGGATTGATTGGGAAGCGGGATTATGGAAGCAGAAAAGGATAGCTACCAGATTATAGAAGATAATGACTTCTCTGGTCATCAAGTATCAGAACCTAACTCTGCATACCAAAGTGAGAAAGATTTTACAACCCTTGTCGCCTGGAGAGACTGTCGAGCTGTGAAACTTTATTGCTATAAAAAAATAACACCTGGACTCCCAGCCTCAGAAAAGTTCAACCTTAAGAGCCAGATAGAACGAGCATCTATCAGTACTACAGCAAATATTGCTGAAGGATATGGACGATTTCACTTTAAAGAGAGTGTCCAGTATTATAGAATTTCAAGAGGTTCGCTTTTTGAACTGAAGGATCATCTACTTAGCTGTAAGGACCTACATTATATAGAATCGGATATGTTGAGCGAAGGAATCCAACTCATCGAAAAGGCAAAGGTCAGCCTTAACGGGTTCATCAACCTTGAAAGATCCAAATACGAAAAACGCTAAAACACCCAATATGCATCCAACACACCATATACCCCTTAAGGCACAGGACAACACCTCAACCTGGAACTCCAATAGGCCTGTCCAATGAATAGCTCCAACACCATCATCGGCAAAAGCCTTAAACGTGTAGATGCACGTGGTAAAACCACTGGTGATACTTTGTTCCTAACGGATTTGAAGGTTGAAAACATGTTGCATGCTGCTCCCGTGTATTCAGCGACACCCTATGGTGAACTACTCAATATCGATACCAGTAGAGTTGAGAGCGATCCGGATTTTATCGCTTTCTTTTCCGCTAATGATATCCCTGGAGAAAACCAGGTAGGAGTTATCATCGAAGATCAACCACTCATGGCTGATAAAGTGGTCAGGTACATTGGGGATAGTGTCGGTATACTGGTGGCAGCAACCAATGCCTCAGCCCAACGATTGTCAAAACTGGTTGATGTTCAGGTGCAGCCCTTTCAACCCATTCTATCAATTAATGATAGCCGCGATGCCATACAGAATTTTTTGCATGAGAGTAACCTGGCATGTCAACACCAGGTCAAACGCGGGGATATTGAGGCTGCATTTGAATCGGCTGACCATGTCATTGAAGCCCACTTCGAAACGCCTTTTCAAGAACATTATTATCTGGAACCTCAAGGATGTATTGCCCAATTAACAGCTGAGGGTGGTATTTATATAATCGGCTCTATTCAGTGTCCCTTCTATGTGCAGAAAGCGGTAGCTAAAGCGCTTGATCTTCCCTTTTCAAAAATCAAAGTAGAGCAAGCCCCAACGGGAGGTGCCTTTGGAGGTAAAGAGGATGTTCCTTCTGAAGTTTGCACCCGGGCTGCTCTTGCTGCGCTTCTGTTAAAGCAACCTGTTAAAATGGTATATAGTCGCCGGGATGATGTTCAACTCACCAGCAAAAGACACCCCTTTCAGATGCATTATAAGGTAGGTGTTTCCAAAGAGGGGAAGCTGCTGGCAGCAGAAATCAAACTTGAGGAAAATGCCGGGGCATATGCCACCCTATCCTCTGTGGTTTCCTATCGGTCTGCCATGCAAGCAATGGGTCCTTACGTCATCGAAAACATATCAGTCGAATCAAAATCTTATTATACCAATCTACCTCCTACTGGCGCATTTAGGGGATTTGGTTCACCCCAGGCAGCTTTTGGTCATGAACGCATGATGGACATCATCGCTACAGAATTAGGGATGGACCCCACTGCATTAAGACTACAGAACATTCTGAAAGTCGATAGCCACACACTGACAGGTCAACACCTGACCAGCAGCGTTGGTGCGGAAGAAACGCTGAGAACTGCCATGGAAGCAGCCCAATGGAATGATCAGGATATCTCTGAGGATTCTCGCTGGAAAACAGGCTATGGTGTTTCTCTGATCCATTACGGGAACTGCCTGGGTGCTGCTGGTTGGTTCATGGATGGAAGTGGTGTTAAGATCAAAGTACACAGGGATGGTTCAATTTCAGTGGCTTTTGGGCTGATTGAAATGGGGCAGGGAGCCCTGACAGTTGTCAATCAAATGGCTGCGGAAGCTCTGGGGGTTGAATCATCCAGAATTACCATTTTACCCACAGATACTGAACAAGTCCCAGACAGTGGACCTTCAGTGGCTAGTCGTAATGTTGTCATGACAGGTAATGCCATTCGAAATGCAGCCAATAAACTCTCACCCATTCTAAAGGAAGCGGCTGCAGAACTTATGCAGGTCGATCTCAGGGAAGTAAATATTGAGAATGGTCTGGTTAGTAACATCCGTAATGATGAACAGATGAGTTTTACAGAACTCGCCAACTATCTTTACCTCTCAAATCGACCCATGGATGTCATGGGTTGGTGGCATGTGCCTGAGCTTGAATATGATGCAGTCAATGGAATCGGGGAAGCCTATTTCACTTATTCTTATGCAACCCATATTGCCAAAGTCAAGGTTGATACCCTCACAGGCCTCGTGAATGTGGAAAAAATTTGGGCATCCCATGATGTGGGTAGAGCGATCAATCCTTCTGGCTTGGAAGCCCAGATCGAGGGTGGAACAGCCCAGGGAATCGGTTGGGCACTCACTGAAAATTTCAAAATGAACCTGGGGGAAGTATTGACAGATAACCTGACAACATATCTTTTACCAACTGCAATGGATGTGGGTGAAATAGAATCCATCATTGTTGAAGATCCTGAACCCGAAGGTCCATGGGGTGCCAAAGGGATTGGCGAACCTGCCATTATTCCTACCGCTGCTGCCATAGCAAATGCAGTCAGTCAAGCCCTTGGAAAACCCATGGATCAGATACCTATTTCGCCAGAAACAGTATTAGAAATGATTGAGAATTAAGATGAGCCAAAAACTACTTCACAACTTGCGTGTTATGAATCCCTATGGAGATCCCGAGTATCTTGAGAACGCCTACATACTGATTGAGGATGGTACCATAAGTAGCATCTCAGACGTACTAACAGCTGATGATTTTTCAGGGGAAACCATTGATATGGGTGGCAAAACGGTTTTGCCCGGCATGATAAACGCTCATACCCATCTGTATTCAACTCTGGCTCTTGGTATGCCTCCACCAAAAAACACCCCCACAAATTTTGTTGAAATTTTGAAAGAGATCTGGTGGAAGCTGGATCTGGGACTTGATCGAGAGTCTACCAAAGCCTCATTCGAAACAGGACTTTTGGATGCACTTCGAAATGGTGTAACCACTGTTATAGATCATCATGCCAGCCCAAATTTTGTAAACGGTTCGCTTGAATTACTTGCCAATACGGCTGATAAGCTAGGTATAAATATTTGTCTTTGCTTTGAATCTTCTGATCGCAATGGTCTCGATAATTTTCAGGAGGAACTTCAGGAAAACCTGAATGCTATTGCCAAATATACCGACCATCCGCATATCGAAGCACTTTTGGGGTTACATGCCTCTTTCACCCTATCCGATGAATCGCTGCAAAAGGTGAGTGATGCTTTAAAGGAGTTTCCCGAGACTGGCATCCATATTCATGTCGCTGAAGATCTGGCTGACGAGAAGGATGCACAACGTAAAGGGTATGCCTCAGTTATCCAACGGCTGGATCATTTTGGCCTGTTGACTAACAGAGCATTGATCATTCACGGTGTTTTTATTACCCGGGAGGATCGTCATACCCTGCTGAAATCAGGATGTAGACTCATCCATAATCCCACCTCAAATGCTGGAAATCAGGTGGGTATTTTGGAGACTGAGATAATCGAATCACTCCATGCGGGGCTAGGTACCGATGGCAAGCAAAACAATATGTTATCTGAGGTACGAGAGGGTGCCCTCATCCGATCTGCCGCCAGTGATCATCAGGTGGATTACCTGAAGCTGCTGTTTGATCATAACCCGGAAATCGTGAACCGATTCTTTAAGCCGACTTTGGGACATCTATCCCCGGGGAATCAGGCTGACCTGGTATTTTACGATTATCTCCCCAGAACGGAGATAAACAGGGATAACTTCATAAAACACCTCTTGTACGGATTAGGCAAGCCATGTGATGTTATGACTAGAGGTGAGTTTCGTCTGAAGGACAATGTGATATTAAATATTGATGAAAAAGAAGTTTTGCGGCAAGCTCAGGTACAATCCAGACGTGTCTGGGATGCCATGGAAAAGATATAAGGGTTCTAAATGAATATTGCATTTGATACAATTCTGAAACAGGCTGAAACCTATCGGTCAGACATCTCTCAATTCTTACGAGATATGATTGCCATCCCAAGTGAAAGTGCTCAGGAAGAGCAGGTCGTTCTCCGCATAAAAGAGGAAATGGAAAAAGTCGGTTTTGATAAAATTGAAATCGATGAGATGGGAAACATTTATGGCACCCTGGGTCATGGCTCGCATGTTATCGCCATGGATGCTCATATTGATACTGTAGGCGTTGGAAACATAGACAATTGGGATGTGGATCCGTATCAGGGTTTTGAAGATGATGATATCATCATGGGTCGAGGTGCATCAGACCAAGAGGGCGGCATGGCATCCATGGTCTACGCTGGGAAAATTATTAAGGATCTGGGACTCACAGATGACTATACCCTTGTTGTTACGGGGACGGTTCAGGAAGAGGATTGTGATGGGCTCTGCTGGCAGTACATCATGGATCATAAAAAAATCCAGCCTGAATTTGTTGTTAGCACAGAACCGACCTCTTGCCGAATATACCGAGGACAGCGTGGACGTATGGAAATAAAAGTTACCACTACAGGTGTTAGCTCTCACGGATCTGCACCGGAAAGAGGTGATAATGCTATCTATAAGATGGCTCCCATTCTACTGGAGCTTCAGGAATTGAACAAGCGTTTAACAGATCATGATTTTCTAGGTAAAGGTACCTTAACTGTCTCAGAAATTTTTCATTCTTCTCCTTCACGCTGTGCCGTTGCTGATGGCTGTTCCATTTCTATTGATCGACGATTGACTGTGGGTGAAACGGCAGATTCCGCACTACAGGAAATAAAGAATCTTCCCTCGGTGAAAGCTGTTGATGCAAAAGTGGAGATGTATGATTATAGTCGACCCAGCTACACTGGCTTGACATATCCAACTGAGGCTTATTTTCCCACCTGGCTCATCGATGAAGACCACATCGCTACAAAATCTCTGGTCGATGCCTATAAGGGTTTATTCGAGGAAGCGCCCATGGTAGACAAGTGGACATTCTCCACCAATGGTGTGGCTATTATGGGTAAATATGATGTTCCCTGTATTGGATTTGGACCTGGAGC
>JAERTJ010000153.1 GCA_016844945.1 Fidelibacterota bacterium
GTATTTGAGGCATTCTTCGGTCACCGTAACCGAAAAACATTATGTGGACATCTTACCCTCTGATTTATCCAATATTGCCGCTAAAATCGGTAGGCAGATAGCCAAATAATTGCACTATTTTGACACACTTTTTATAACTACAATATAAACAGTATGAATCTTCGGACTCATAATCCGTCGGTTCGGGGTTCAAGTCCCTGTGGGCCCACTCAATAATAACAAGGGGTTAGATGATATTCATCTGCCCCTTGTTTAAACTAATATATCACTATCCCCACACTATACCCCACAAGCATTCAGTAAAGTTGAGGAAATGCTTGCTAATGAGGCTATAATCTATTCGATGCAGAACCAATTGGGTTTCCTGACTAAAACCGAAAGAGCCTCACGATCAACTTCAGGATTAGACGAAGGGGATGATAGTTTTGCTAGTGATGAAGTTGATTCATTTCATTGGTTCAATTATTATTTCAGAAAACCTGATTCGACTTTTTATTACATGAATTAGTGTCGAGTCGGTCAATACTTCAGTTAACTACCACGACACATAACAGGAAATGTGTAAGGAATTTTATTATTATCATGTTGCGAGAATAGAATTCGAACTCATTATCTCCACCAAGACAATTTTCGAGAGTTAATAATTCATAATGAGCAACTCTTTGAAGACTGTGGATTTTGGATTTTTCATATTGATCCCCTGTTGCCTGGCCACGGGAATGATCTCATACTGTTTGAATAGTTCAGGGGATCTATCACAATCATCTATCGAGAGTAACCATCGAGCTGACAGCCTCTTTAAATGATTTGCGAATAGCGAATGATCGAAGGATCCAAAACCGTAGTATTTGTCGCCCTTGAAGTAGGGTGGATCCAGATAGAAGAAATTTGCAGGACCATCATATTTGTCGAAAATCAATTCATAGCTCAGGTTCTCCATGATTGTTCGATCTAGCCTGGTATGAACCTTCTTCATCAACTCCACCATGTTGTAGTGGGAGGCGAATCCAGCACCCCCACTCTTCCTAGAAGTACCGAATGTTTCTCCTTTGGATCCAAAGCTTCTTTTGATCAGGTACAGAAATCTGGCGGCCTTTTGGATCTCAGTTATGCCTGGGCTATTGACTAGTTGGTAGAAGAGTTCCCTGGAAGACACCATAATAGACATGTCCCTCAATCAATCGAAGAGGGACATGTCTATTTACTCAAATTCTTATCTCTCCCTATTTGATATCAGTGAAGGTTTGAAATAGAATGTTCAAGCAAATATTATCCCCATTGTTAATTTGAACACATTAGCTAAATTAGCAATAATGTCGACGGGATATTGAAAATGTCTACCAAATTCATACTGTGGCTATTTACTGGATTCTACTTAACAACCTCCCAGCTTTTAGCCGATCCTCTTAGCTTCTGGCCCTTCTACGGCAACGCAGAAGGAGCATCAACTGTCAATGCAACCATGACAACCGATCGATTCAACAACCCTGAGTACGCATATAGCTTCAATGGTACTTCCGACTTCATTGATTACGCTCATGCACCTAGTCATGACCTTTCAGGAGAGATGTCTATTGAAGCGTGGATCTATCTTGACAGCACTGCTTCTAACACCAAACACACCATTATTCTCAAAGCTGAATCTGCTTCTAATGTTGAGGTTCCAAGCACCTACAGTCTGGGAACTGCAGGAATCACATCTTATAGGTTTTGTGTAGGGGGGCAGGAAATCCTATTTGGCGAGATCATCTTCAATGAATGGACCCATCTCGCTGTTACCTTTAATCATGAGCTGCAGCGAGCATTGTGCTATGTCAATGGTGAGCTGATCCTGGATCGGCCAGCACTACTTAATGATATTCAAATCAGTGACTACCCATTGCTGATTGGTTCAGATGCAGAGCATGATAATAACTGGCATGGTGTCATTGATGATATTCGTCTCTTTGATAGGGTGATTTCTGAGACTGAAGTTGATTCTCTGTATAGTCTCCCATTCGGACCACATATCCAAATTAATCCAGAATATGAACTCTTCTTTGGAGATGTTTACGCTGGCTACCCAGACACATTGGACTTTCTGATATCAAATAGCGGTCTAGGGTTAGACTCTCTAACTATTACAGAACAGATCTATACAGGATCAACCTTTATAATGGATCTATCCCCATACTCGTTACTCTCTGGTGAAAGTAGAAGCTTGCCTGTAATATTTAATCCCAGTATACCTGGCTACTTCTCTGACATGTTCCAGGTCTTGAGCAATGATAATTTGAACCCCATCTATAATCTCCTTTTATCTGGTGGGGCCGCTTACCCTCCTGAGATATCAGTATCTCCAGATTTAATTCAAGATACCCTCTACACTGGAGGGGTTGGTGAGTACATAATTACTATTGATAACTCTGAAGGTTTAGGTGATCTGGAGTGGAGTATAGACGTATTAAATGACCTTAATGCTGACACAATCTACTTTGAGAAACCATCCTGGTCTGATTGGACTTTGCCTGAGAATCAGGATCCCATATCAGAATCTGTATGGATTACCCGTGCAAATAATCAGGGAATATTCAACATTGCTACTGAGGAAAGTTGGAATCATCCCTACTCGCCAGAAGGGACTCGCTGGGCAAAGGGTAACAGTCTGGACGTACCTTTGGGAGATTATGGAACATGGCTATATACAGTTGATCACCATCCTCCAATGATGCTTGATACCGTTATGACCTTACGACTGACAGACAGTCGTGAACGATATGATATCATATTTGACATTTGGCAAAATAATGATGATGGTGCAGGTTTTGCCTACCAGCGCATTAGTGCCCCAGGCTTTAGTGTAGATATACCTGTGCGAGAGGGAGTTACGGCTAGTGGAACTGTAACTAGTATAGTTATTTTACTAGATGCCAGCGAATCTCGAGCTAGCAGTTTTAGCTCAAATTTTCAAATTATGAGCAACGATATCGATGAGCCGATAAAATACCTACCTTTTATGATAGAAATTATTGAATCTCCGGATATTAGTGTTGATTCAGGTACCCTTGATTTTACAGAGACTTTTATCGGATATCCGGATACAATTGTTATTGAAGTTTTCAATAAAGGATATGGACCGCTAACAATCCTTGATCTTGAATTACCAGCTGGTCCCTTTAGTGTAGTGCCTACATATGCAAATATCGCCGAAAACTCAGTGGGATTATTCTCAGTTGTATTTAATCCGACAACGATTTCAACTTACTCAGATGAAATTGTGTTTATCTCAAACGATCCCGATGAAGGCTTCTTCCAAATACCGATCGAAGCATCTGGATTACAGGCACCTGAAATTTCAACCGAGCCAGGGGCTTTTGAAGAACAGCTTGTCCTTGGAGACACAGCTCAAATTGAAATTGCGATTTTGAATAACGGATTCTCAGATCTCATATATGAGATGTATCCCTTCACAAGTCTCTATGATACGATGATCTTAAACAGCTCCGGTAACGATTACCCGCTCAGTAATTTTAGTACTGATGGTAGATATCATAGACACTTATACACCGATGTTGATGAAGATTCGTTAAGGGTTGATGTCAAATCAATATCATTCAGCATATCTGAAGAAAGCATTGAGTTTACTATTTCCTGCTATGAACCTCTTGAATACCTCTGGCTGTTATCCTTACAAATAGATTCTGATCGTAATACCAATACAGGCTCAAATAACTCGACATTTTGGCGAAATGGATCAGATTATGGAGTGGTGATTACTCCTGGATATGGATGGTTAATGGTTTGGCAGGGTGACCAGTTTGAGATATTTCAAAATATGCAACATGCTAATTGGACATATGGAGATAACAGTATAAGTGTAGTAATTGATTCTGGATTGATACCCGTTTCCGAAGGTTGGGATATTGTAGCAACAAGCGAAATATTTATGTCAGGCCAATATGACTTTGCACCCAATTTAGGTGAACAACCAATAACAATCCCTATGTGGGCTGATGGCATCGATTATTCAATCCCGAGTGGAAATATAGGACCCGGTAGCCAGGAATATTTAACGATGAATATCTCCTCCTCGTCCCTAGATACAGGTTTCTATGATGCCGGATTGGTGATTATAAGCAATGATCCCAGCACACCTGAAGTAGCTATCCCTGTTCATCTTGATGTCACAACCTCTATACATGAGAAGGTAGAAACCCCTGACCAATTCAAGTTGTATCAGAACTATCCTAATCCATTTAATCCATCGACCACTATTCTGTATGATTTACCTATACACTCTGAGGTTTCACTGATTATTTACGATATTCTTGGCCGATCCGTTTGGAGTTATAAGGAGTCTGACAAACCAGCTGGTTATTACTCACTACAATGGGACGGTCTAAACCAGAGCGGTAAACAGGTAGCCAGTGGAGTATACCTCATCTCCTTCTCGACCCCCTCATATAGAGAAGTTCAGAAAGCCGTGTTAATCAGGTAATCGAAAAAACTTAGCATCAGTAAAGCCCCTGACCTCAAAACTCAGGGGCTTTTTACAGCATGGTCACTTTCCAGTCACACCCCTCTCGTAAGTCTAATAAAAACAAGGAGTGGCCTAGGACTCATAATCTCATGCCGTATCCAATTCTGACGAAGCCACGCGATCGCGAAGTAGTCTAAGATACTATCTTGACTTAAGATAAGTTGATTTCATGTAAACCGGCCGGAACAGTCGAATCACCGTCGATTTGGCTGTTCT
>JAERTJ010000154.1 GCA_016844945.1 Fidelibacterota bacterium
ATAATATTGTGGTTAGCCATATGGTTGATGAGTGTGAACTATAATCCATGAGTGCCATGAGAATGTCTGTTTGAGGATCATAAATAGGTACATCAATGTTTTGATATGTATAATTCAACCCCAAACCCAATCCAGGCTTCCAACCAGTGAAAACAAAATAAGACCCAGAAAAGGTCGGCGTCTCACTCAAACGCAAATCTAATGTTAAGGTAGACCCTTCTATGACTTTATTTCGGAACGTCGTGTTTAGTAATACGGCCGCACGCATATCAGAATCATAGTGGACACCAAATTTAAACTGATCATTGCTTTGCTCCTTTACCCTGATGATCAGATCTGTCCCGGTTGAATCTGGTTTAAATTTGTATGCAACCCGTTTAAAATACTGACTTCCGAAAGCACGTTCAATGGCATGCTCTAGTTCGGATGGACTCACGTAAGAGTTTGCTTCAAGCTGCAGTTTGTCATACAAAAGACGATGGGATACTTTCTCCAAACCTTCTGCAAGAATATCATTAACCCAGATGGGGTGGTACTCGGCCAATGGAATAAATTTTGTTTTTGCTGCCCCATATTGTTTTTGGCTCTCAGCAAGTTCCTGAAGCTGTGGAAGAACTGCTTGAACCGCATCCTGGCCGTTCTCATAGAGGATATCCGTCGCATCGAATCGACCAGCATCATAGCCAACAATAGATGGAGTGACTAGAATATTGCACAACTTTCGTTGTTCATGGGTTGAGATAGCACCTCCATAACTCGAAATCTGTTCCAAAACCTTTACAACACTGGTAAGTTCATCCTTTGTGTATAGTTTTGCACTTACGTCTGAACCAATGATTATGTCAGCGCCTCTCTTCTGGAGGTCCCTCACTGGAAAATTTCTCACTAAACCCCCATCCACGAGGAGACGACCATTGATCTCTACGGGTGAAAGAACTGATGGGAATGCCATGCTAGCCAATATGGCATCAGGTAAGAAACCATTCTCTAATATGACTGGCTCACCTGTTTCAATGTCTGTAGCTATGCAAAGAAATGGGGTTGGAAATTTTTTAAAATTATCACGGTGGTTAACTGGCCATGCATAATGAGCGATCATTGCTGATAGGCTTTGACCTGGATTGAGTCCGCTAGGTAAATTGATTCTCCCCCCTTCCAGTGGGAAAGTGCTGATGTATCGACCATCAGTATATTTCTCGGACATGGCTAAACTGGTTCGGGGAATCTTATCATCGAACATGATTCTATTCCAGTCCTCCTGGAAAAATATCTTCTCTATCCGGTCTGCGCTGTATCCAATGGCATATAAGGCACCTAAGAAACTTCCCATACTTGTTCCAGCTATGTAGTCAATTTCAATCCCCAACGAATCTAGAGCCTTTAGCAACGGAATGTGTGCAGCGGCTTTTGCGCCGCCACCACTCAAAACCAATCCAACCCTTGTTCTTTGGCTGGATTCCGTGGCATACAATTGCTGAAAAATCAATAGAATTAACATAAGCTCAATGAAACGACGCATCTATACGCTCCTCTGTTGAATAGTGAAGAACCACCCTCAGTCAACTCCCCCACTACGCTTCACCTGCTTCTCTGCTATGTAAAGATGTACACTTCCAAAGCCACCAACTTCTTCATCGGTATATTCGAAGTCGAAGGTCTCAAATATTGGTTTCATCTCCCGTATAATATCCCCCATGGAGATCCATGCTTTCGTCAGCTTCATCCCCAACCAATTGCGATCGTTTGGATATTCAATGTCCACCATTATTAATTTTCCACCGGGCTTGAGGACACGGTGTATTTCAGACATTGCTTTTTTTCCATCTGGATAAGCCGAAAATGCCATTGTATTCACAATCGAATCAAAATAATTATCCTTGTAAGGCAGTGCATGTACATCACCCTGCTGAATGTCTCCAGGTAGGCCCTCATGAATCAGGTCCTCATTAAGACGACGAACAAATTCCTCATTATAGTCTATCCCATAAGCCTCAAACCGTGAGGCGAACTTTTTAAACAAATCTCCAGTACCAAAAGAGACCTCTAAAACTCTGGGACCTTGAATATGAGGAATAGCAGTGCTAATCCATTTTCGCCAGACTGGAAATATCTTTAAAGCAACCCCGTACGCACGAGCAAATCGTGAATAGAATTCATTGAAGTTCTCAGTAAACTCCTGCTTATTAATTGGCTCGATACTATACTCTACATCAGCTTCCATTTCAATCCCTTCACTAGATAAATGCCTTATCGCTTCTTACCACCGTAATTACTGCTATCCTTAATGAGCCTTTTCTATGAGACATAATTTTCCACATAGATACGGAGGTTTATGCATCCCAGGCGATCTGGCACAAAACATCATTTACCGGTGCTGCTCTGCTCTTTTCTTCAGCGTCCGTAGTGTCTTTGGCTGCATCAGGTACTCCCCAATCATGTTTGGAATATGAGCGCTCAAAGTGCTAAGAACCCCAGGACTATAATCACTTCTCACTCTGACGGTGAGACAGGTTGAATCACCCGGTTTTTCCTCAAGGATCCATACCCAGCTGGACTTGAGATATTTCTCAGGGATTGGATCATCCGCAGATACCGCTTCCCACCTGTCTGAGTCCAGTATGCTTTCCGTGATCAGTGTTTGCTCGTGTTCAATCCGCGTCACTGCGTATCCCATTCCTGGGGCAATTTCAATTTTATCACCGACCTTCAGGTCTTGTAACTCAGGGATGATCCGTTTTGCTGAATGGTGTGGATCATCAACACAGCCTGCAATCCCCATCAGACGATGTAAGATGTCATAGGTGTACCAGCCTGCTCGCATATAGCCTATCTGAATAAGCCAGCGCCATACCTCTTCTTTTGGAGCTCTGATATTGATTGCCTGTGTGTATCCTGTTTTGGGTTTAGGGACCAATTCATCCCCAGGAAGCTGCCGTATGAGGTCTACATTGCTCGCTCCCAGTCGCAACTGCCAGGGTAAATACACAAAAAGGTACGCCAGGCCAGCAGCTACGCCAGCCGTACCAAGCCACAGGATGGTCTTTACTGTATCCATAGAAATCCGCTATTTGAATGTAAATTTGCCATTATTTCATAAACCCAAGTGCTACCAGCACAAAAATTGGGCCGTTGTATAATCCATGAATAAAGATACCGTTGACAGTGTTTCCCGTTTTGGAATAAACGTAGGGAACGATCAAGACAATGGGGATCAGCATGATCATGAGGTCCAACCCAAAGGGCAAATGAAATACCATCCAAAGAGCAGAACAGATCAGCCAGGTGTACTTACCGGTCATTCGTTTCTGGATGTATCCTCTCCAGAGTATTTCTTCACCTACGATATTGAAAAAGAACATGGGGAACCAGACAACTAAGAGCAACTTTTCTTTTCCTTGAAACGGATGCATCTCCATGAACCATGGTGTCGTGGATAACTCCCTTATCACAAAGTATTTTGACAAAAATGCAGATAGTCCGAAAATCACCCCGGTCAAAGCAAATGCCAGCATCAATCCCGACAGAGAATAGACCCAATCTACCTTTGTAAACTTCTTAATATCCAGCTCTCTACAAATGTTTCTATATCTGGTATTTCCTTCCTGTCGCGTTGCTGATACTGCAAAAACAAATAGTGGAATGAATAGGAAATATGCCGTTATGAACCAGTACAGAGCAGGGTTTAGCGTAACATTGTTCTTTAAAAATGGTAGTAGGGTAAAAAGCAGGAAATAGAAATAAGCCGTAAACCCGATGAATATTGCAGCTGCTTGGGTTGAACTAAGATTCTTTCTGGTCATTTTCTACTCGACTCTAATAAAGTTTCATATTTAAATTTTTCCGCCCGCTATAAGCCTATGAGTTTATGTCTTTACCAAACATCTTAGTTATAAAATCGATTGTTTTAAGGATGGATACCTCATCGATGATATGTTCATTAAAGCAGATTGAAAAATGGAGTGCATTATTGATTGTTAATACGCCTATATACTTCTCCATGGCGTTGGACACCGCTATGGGACCTAACAATGTTGACACCTTGAGTTTCTCTGGATCATCATTGATGTTGACCCGACCTAAATTTGCAATAGTGAATGTTGAATTCAGTGTGTTCATTCCAGCTGCAGTAATCAGTTTTTGGGCCAGTCGATCCTCTCTCTCCCCAAATGAATTCAGCATCATCACATCCAAGAATTTTGGCGCAAGCAAACCAATCAGCTGACGCTTAAAAGGATCCTTTTCTAGAGGTCGTCTAATCTTTTTATGGAAGAATTGTGCGTTTTCCCAGAACGTTCTATCCTCTCTGTAAACGAGATTGGGTCGTAAAGTGGAAATATAATTACCCATCCTATCACCGGGCTGGTTGACAAGATGAGTTCTCAGATCGTCGGTGACAATAACCTTGCTCGAGTAGTCTTTTAGATCGAACAGCTTTTTTTCTGCATATAAGAAAGCTGTTACCAGGCCAGTGTTGACACTAACATGATTGTTTTTGCATTGTGAAACAATGTTTGACGTTTCTTCTTTTGACCACTTCGAGGTGAGAATTCGAGGCTTGCATTCCTTCCAATAGCTCTCATGCACCTTCTGATATAATTCATGAGAAAAACTAATTGTTCTCTTGCGCCACTTTTTATTGATCAAATGGATGAATAGTCTGGAGATTGGAGAGCCCACCCTTTGCGGAATATTTTCAGGTTCCAGAAAAATAGGCTTTTTCAGTTCACTCTTACTGAATTTGCCCGACAGAACACTCACGATATCGTTAAAAAGATACACAAGCGACATGCCGTCGCAGATTGCATGATGACAATTTATTATAAGGGTTGATTCTGTTTGGTTCACCAGGTTGAATCTGATTAAGGGGCCACTTTCAAGATCAAAACAATGTTTGAGCTCATCCTCAAGAATCTCGTTTAAGCTATTGGATCTGGGTGTATAAACTGCCGGAGGTAATTGTTTGTCAATGACATACCAGACTTTGTTTTCATCTCCGGTTTCAAAATGGCAATTCAAGAGCATGTGCTTATTTGATAAAGAACGAATTGCTTCTTGGATATCCTTAATCGAAACATAATGATCGATGACACCATACATAACCACATTTGGATTTGGAATACGTATGTGCATCCGTGGCACACCCATGATCTCTTTTTTGAACATTGTGCTTAACTCCACTTTTCCGGCAAAATTATACTCAGGGAGGCAGGTTTTAGGTCGAGGAAATCCATGCTATACCTTTTGAATGTTTAGGCCTCTTATGAGTAGCCATATGCCAATGATGAGCATAAACAAAACATTGGGTCCCCAACCGATTGCCTGAATAATGGGGATCGATGTAAAAGTTGGTGCGAGTAAAAACAGTAAATCATAAATGAATATGAGAACATATGAAATAAGCCCAAAGCGAGCCAGATTACTGGGGATGTATTTTGATTTCATGAGTAAATACATAAATAAAGACATACTCAATCCAAGAAACATCCCTGGAATCGTTGTCAATGAAATATGGTTACGTAGCAATACTCCCGTAAGACCTTTCACTTCTTCCTGATGAATAGCTGTGAATGAAGAAAGGTTGTTAAGAACCTGTAATACAACAATATGAGCAAGTGCAATCACAAGCGTAAGGAATGCATTCGCCAGTTTTAACACAAGGGCGTATCTGGCAAGGTCTTTATTGACGGATTTTAAGATTCCATATAGTGATAGTGACAATGAAACAATTATGATGGATGAAATTACTTCATTCACGATTCCAAAGCTAAAGAATGCCGTATTGGCCAAAATGTTATTAGCGGTAGAAACCACATTTTCCTTTGAAATGAACGTTGACAAGACAAGCGCCCAGTTAAGTGCTGGAATGAATAAACTACCCAAAAACATGAAGCCTGCAATTTTTGCTGCTCTTTGTTTCTTCTTTTCAGTGCTCCTGATATCCATATTCAATTCTCCCTGGTTAGCATGATGTGGTTATGCGCTATCTGTTTTTTGATGGCTTACACCCATTATCAACAACCAAAGTATGGAAAACATATCTCCTCCGAATGCAAAGGGAGTCAGATGAAAAAACACACCTGGGAATAGGAAATAGGTGAAGAAATCTATGATGTAAGCCAGGCCTCCGAAAATCAGTAGTACTCCCCATATTTTGCTTACCGTTTTTGGAAAGAATCCTGACTTCATGACAAGGTACGCAAATGGGAACATCCAGATTCCCATGAATATGTAATTTGCATAGGCAAGCTCTCTTGCAACATCTATGCAGAGCATGACAAGAGCATGAATTTGGGTTGTGTCAAACGATGCGAAATACCCCGTCGTATTTTTAACGATCACCAGAGCTGCTATTTGGCTTGCCACCGTTAAATAAACCAGTGCCCCACCTACTAAAACCAGTGAAACCATGAGAAATGAAATGTTCTTGCTTACTTTTTTGAATAATGCGTAGAGGGTTATTGCTATGAGTATCCAAACTGTTGCCATGATCTGCTCACTTACGATACTGAGTGTAAATAACGAAAGAGATGCTGAAATCTTATTGGCAGTTGCTTCAGGGTTTGCATATTCGAATAATTTCTCCTTGACGAAGAAATTGAAAGTACCAGTGATGGCCAGGAGCAAATAGAAAAAACCCGCCAACCTGGCTGTTTTGTTGTCTGAATCAATTCTTATCATGCAGGTTTCCTTATTGATTGGGCATGTTCATCATTTACACCCTTGATTAGAAGCCAAAGGCAAAAAGACCCTTCTGCAAGAAACCCTAATCCTAGACATATCTCACTGATGATCTCGTATCCTGGGAAGAGAAAATATTGAATGGACCATGTCAGCATAGCAACACCATCGATCAACAGCAAAATGCCCAGGATCCGAGGAATGAAACCTGACTTATAAACCACATAACCAAGTGGGAACAGCCACAGGTTCAGGAGAATTTGAGAGATCATATAGCCGTTTTTAAATATTGAAAGAAAGACCACGGCTATGGCTTCGAGTTGATCCGCCTGAAAGACCTTCATGACGTCACTGCTACTCAGTAAGAATGGAATAGCAAGCTCAGCATTCATGCTTGCCAGCCACACTGAGATCCCCCCCAGGTTGAGCAGCATGAAGAGTAAGGCCAACTCCTTGTTTACTGGCTTTAGCAAGACATATAGTGCCCAGGCTGACAGGAAAAAGGTGATCCCTGTGAAGAGGAAGCTAACAAAGCCAATGTCGAACCAAATCTCGGACGACATCATACTCTGAAGGAGTGCCTGTGGGTCCAGGGGTTCAACACCGGTGTAGTGAACACCATTGTCAGCCAGAAAAAACGTGAGGAAATGCGCTAGATATAGAATACCTGCGATTCGTGCGGTCTTTTTATTCGAATTCATTTTGAGTATCCCTGTTGATTCTAATTAAAACCGATATCCAAAATTCAGACCCGGTTCAATCTTGTGAATAGGGGTTCCATCCTCAATCTCCGCAAAAGAATCAGGATAGTTGGTGTCTATGGGCCAATACTTGAGGGCAATGGCAGGCTCTATGAACCATTTCTTATCGGAAAACTCAAAGCGATAGCCGGCTATAGCCTGGCAATACAACTGCCAACCCTTCTGGATCTTTTCATCTTCAGTGTCATAGTACTGCTGCAGCAAAGGGGTTGCTTCGAGTGTGGTGTAAAAATTCTTCCAATGGAAGCGCTGATAACCGGCACCAATGCCATAGGATATGATCTTACCGGGATAAAGCTCTTCAGACTCACCGTAAGTGCCTATGGGCTCATAAACTGTCCAGGACCACGCCTCAACAATAAGAACATCTCGTGGCGTTAGATGGTACCCATAGGTGAGAATATAGTAGTCTGCTGGGTCTGGTAAAAAATTAAAGCCAACGAAGACCGAACTTCCTATATGGTGTCGTAGAAAAGTTTCCGCATTTTCTACCGTTTGATTATCTTCCTGACTAAAAACCAGTGTGGTGCATAGGACAGTCACTAAAACTGCCGTAATTGTTTTCTTCATTTTTTCTCCTCGGGTTTT
This sequence comes from Fidelibacterota bacterium, assembly GCA_016844945.1. Taxonomy (GTDB): domain Bacteria; phylum Fidelibacterota; class UBA8477; order UBA8477; family JABMPR01; genus JABMPR01. The sequence goes on from JAERTJ010000154.1 coordinate 8,028, forward strand.
TAAAATGATCATATTTTTATTAGAACCAGATGTTCAAGACCATGTTGACACCATTCGAAGAGCCAGGAAGTTTACTGACTTTTTTGATACCCAGTACAAGCCTACAGCCAAAAGTGATTTCAAACAGGATCGTAGCGGGATCGATAAATGTAATATCCTCTCGACTCCACTGATTCGGGGGTAAATGCTCATTGAGTTCGCCTGAGAATTCAGCGTCTGCGGCTTCTAATTCCATCTCTTGTTGTCTCATTTTACTCATAATTTGCTAGAGGATGAGCTCGTCACCGTAGTTCATGATGTGACACGGGATGTTCATCTTTTCAACCCTTGCTTTAAATCGTTCATCATCTGCTGGGTTTATGTTCTTTTTCCACAGAAAACTCCCGTTGTAATGACAAGGGATCACATGCTTTGGTTGAATCCTTTGGACCGCTTCCAGAGCCTGGTCCACATCCATGGTGTTTCCGATAGACCCACCGATGGGGAGCATGAGAATATCAGGTTCCAGGTTTGACCATCCCTCTTGCAGAATAGTATCTCCCAGATTCACAATTGATTTATCACCTATTTTGATATGATATCCGATTACACCTCTGGCAAAGTCCTCAATATTGTCCTTCTCAAGTCTAAGGAACCCCCACAACAGCTTCACAGTGCCATGGTTGAAAACTTCCAAAGGTGCCTCAAGATGTTGAAGCTGCTTGCCCATGAGATAGACTTCCTGGCCACCCCGAACTTTTTTCAATACTTCGTTGCGCATATACAACAATCCCCCCCCTAACTTGACCGGCAAGGGACCGTGCATTGTCTGTAACCCAGTCACCGTCATATTACCCATTGTCCTCGTTTCACCGGAATCCAGTGTGATGATGTTTTCGATGTCCCTGGCTTCGAAATGATGCTTAAGCTCATGGTGGCATACGACCGTGGCATTACTTGCTCCAGCCAACTGAACGGCATAATCAAAATGATCTGGATCGCCGTGGGTGGGCAACACATGGGTCACACCCTCCCATTCAGATTTGGGGATGAGACTGTTTAGTTTTAACCACCAAAGGTTACGTCCTGGATCAATTGCCAGTTTGTAATCGTCACTTTCAATGATGAAGGAATTATATAAATAGTGTTTGATTTTCATTTGGTTTCCCTTTCATTTTATTGATACAAATGCCATAAATATGCCAATCCTGTATATCCTTATTTATTATCACTTTATCCATCCTATCATATGAACAAAGTTGTGCTATATCGTAAAAGTGGTTGTGATATATCGTTATCGCATTCACGTAAACCATATGACACAATCAGTCAGGGATAGACAAGCCAGACCAGGGAGCGATATTCAAAGGATGCATCCATGGAAGAATCAGGAATAATGTTATCCAGGAGAAGTTCATCTAGACCATCCCACAATTCACTCATGCTGTTTGGAGTAAGGGGAATTCAAACTGGTGGGATTGAATCCCTTCGCAATCAGCCAGACTGCCATTGCCATCTCTTGTATAGCAATAGGAAGATCCCACAATAGACCAAGCCAGGCGACTTCAATGAGTGAGCCAAACATGATTAGAAATCCAGAAATTAAATGTAAGGTAGCACCTATAAAACCCCATACAGATAACCATCATGGAATGAGTATTGATTGATGCAACATGAAATAGAACATGATAGCCCCGATACTGAAGACGATTTTCAGTATGGGAGAATATTGAAAATCTCCAGAACGAAGTATTGCACCAAAAGTATGGTAGACTGAAGCGTCAAGCGCCCCGGTTGTCATATATTCCTTGCTCAACGGTATCAACAACAACAGGCCAACAACAAAAATAACATACAATGCAGTCTCTATGGCGCCTCTAAAAACAAGATAGCCAGCAGCCAAAACCTCATTGTGCTTTCTGGCAATTGGGAACATAAATATGGGGACAAGAGCGAGGGCAAGTCCCATGATCAGCACAAGAAATGCTCCGGTTTTGATCTGGAATTCACTTGTTGCAACTTTCGCAAGATAATCTGGAGCATCCAGGATTGGTCCTGTGAAGACGATGCTTAAACTACCAGCTACTGTTCCAATTATAAATAGCACACCAACAATGATTGAGGTTCTTCTATCTGTAATCATAATCTTGTCCTTTTTGTTAGAGCCTGACAATTACTCATAAGGTTGTTCCTGTCACTTTTGGCACACCTCTTAGCAAGACCTCTCAGGGCACGAGAATGTTGTGCGCTTTTAGCATGAGCTGGAAGGATTTACCTGGTTTGCTTATCTGATTCAAAGTTCCACTGAAATAGGCATCGATGTCTGGGCAGTAAAATGCAAATGATCCCGATGAACCTGAATGTCCAATGAATTCAGGTGTGGGTTTGAAAGGTGAAAAGATTCTGGCTAATTTGAATCTCATAATACCCTGACCATACTCAAGAGGGTAAAAGATTTTATTCCAGCTTTGCATCTCCTTGAGATACATTTCTGAGAAGAGTTGAGCTGCGAAGAATGCCTTCAAGAAGATCATTGACTCATCTGCTGTAGAGACTATACCACCATCAGGTCCAAATGAAGCCATTGCCTTGGGAATACTCAGGACTGCTTTTTTGAAGCAGATAGGAGTTGGAAGAGTTGAGGAACTGTCCGAATAAAGATAAGTATTGTGCAGTCCAAGAGGCTCAAAAATGAACTGCTTCAGCGCTGTGCCATAGTCAAGGCCAGTAACCTTTTCTATGACGAGCCCCAGTAATTGGAAATTGGTGTCAGAGTAGTGTGCTCGCCCCTTCTCCCCGGGAGGGAAATTTGGATCAATCTGCTTTGAGAGTGCAATTGCCTGCTCACCTGACCACCTCTGATCATGATTCGCCAACAGCTCACTTTTCAGACTTGCGCCATCCTTCACCTTCTGTTCATAATAGTCTGGAATTCCAGAGGTATGAGAGAGCAGGTGTCCGATGGTGATCTTAGTGGAATAATCTTTAGCTTTGTAGGTGTGCAGACCCTTCATGATATCTGCCGAAACATATTTATATATGGGATCATTTAGATTGATCTGATTGTTCTCAACCAAAATATAGACCAATGCTGTTGTATATAACTTGGTAACACTTGCGACAAAATAGGGCGCATCGGGAGACATATTGCCTGCAGCACCATACCAGCTCCTACCATCTCCATAGCTCACATGCAGAACTGCTCCCTTAAAACTCTTGCCATCGACTATTTTATCTAACAGGGCTTGAAGAGCATGCGCGTCAATCTTTCTTCTTTCCTCAGAAAGCAGCACTGTATTGCCAACCATGGCTAAAGCGACCATTAAAATTCGTAATGCTAACTTCATTTCCTCTCCTCAATTGTCAAACGCATGACTTATTTTCACCTCTGCATAGAAAAGTGGAAAGCCTTCATTCAGTTTGGCGATTCTATTGGTCAGCGCCAGAAACCTCACCGATGTTCTGTTCGTAAATATTCTCTTTTTGGAACAACAAGCTATCCAGCTTTTGCCGTACCTCAGCACTGCCACGTTTTGATAGGGAGCCACGGGCGATAGCTATATGGTCTCTGAATGATCCGCCTCTAGCCTCAATCAGATCCTGAAATTCATTGATATACTTTTCCCTGTATCTGCTATTGTATGTGTTAAACAGGACCACTGACTTGTTAGTGAAGTCATTTTTTGCTGCAAAGGTCCACAATGGTACGGCAGGACTGAACCACCAGATCGGCGATCCCAAAAAGATGAGCTCGTATTGACTCATATCCGTGGTTTCTGGGGTTATAGGAGTCGTTCTGATCTTCCGCATGGCTTGCATTCCAGCGATCCAGACACCAGACTTACCCTCATATTGACTTGCCTGAATCTCCAGACTGTCTGCATCATAATGTTCTATCAAGGTCTCGGCTGCCGCCCGAGTAGTCCCCGAAAAAGAATAGACAACGACCAGGACTTTCCGGGAATTTATGTTTTCCATAGATGACTCCGTCTTAACTACCGATTGTGCAAATATTGATTGCACACCAAACATGAGAATCGAGCCAATCAGGATTGACTGCAACCCCGAACGACATTTTAGATTATTCATTGTCATGACTATTCTGCTTCAGTGACATTCAATTGATCGACTGTAGTTGATAAAGGAAGTGGGCGCCGCATGATGTGCTGGTCTTCATCCTGACCAACGATCTCGAAACCCATGGTCTTGAATAGAGCCAGGGGTCCACAATGGTTGTTGAATTCGCCCTCCACGCCCATAATTGGGTAGGCCTCTGCATATTTAAACCCCTGCAGATGAAAGTCGTCACATGCCCTCACCAACAAGGCTTTCGCTATCCCCTGCCTGCGTTGTTCTCGTGCAATGAGAAAGCACATGATTGAACCAATTTGAGGCTCAAGTGGATCACCATCTTCTGGCTTGGTGGTCATTTCCTGTCGGGGACCAGCATTACACCAGCCAACGACCTGACCACCTCGGTAAGCGAGGTAGCCGTGCATCTTTCCCTTAGCGATCAACTCAGATACGGCTTTACGATTTCCGACTGCAGTGGTTTGCTTCCAGGACTCTGCCAGATCATGGGGAAAGTGGTGCATATAACAATAGCAGTGGGACCATTCTGGGTGGTCTGCGAAAGCCACATGGTCGAAGAAGTGCAAAAAATCTCCCAATCGATCAGGTGATAATGCGTAGATATCGATTTCGGTGCGGTTCATTCTTGAATCCCATCAATCCTTTCCTGGTCTCTGTTCGGAGATAAGATCCTTGAGGATCTTTGGCCCGTGATAGCTCATGACCGTGGAATGTCCTTCGCCCGAGTAAAGCTTAAGTGTTGCAGTTGGCATCAAGTCAGTCAGATGCTCTGCCATTACCACAGGTGTACTCTTGTCCAACAGACCATGGTGAATGCTGACAGGTACCATTATCTCGCTGAGGTCAAAACCCCAGGATCGAGAGTAAAGCCTTGCCTCAAGAGCTGCTCCCGCAGGTCCTTGCCTCCCCCCTTCTACAAATCCAAGCAAGAGGACCTCTTGTTCTGCAGGTTTCAGCATTAGCTTTTGGTCAGGCTCTGAAAGGTTCTTGGTCACCAACTTCATGAATTTGTCAGGATTATTTTTAACCATTTTAGTCGTGGTTTTAACATTCCATTTCAAGAACCACAGCGGAGCGATTTTCGAAAGGCTCAAATTCATCCGGAGGGTCCGAGGAAGTGTTCTTTTGTCAAAGTCGCCATCTGTGGGACAAACACCTGATACAACAGCTGCTTTAGAAACCCTATCTGGCAAGGCATGCGCAAGAACAAGTGCATAGGGCGTTCCTGCTGATTCGCTGACGACTGCGAACGTGTCGATCCCCAGGTGATCCATAAGTTCTGACACATCTGCTGGCCACTCTGTCAATTTGCGATCATCAACATAATCAGAGTTTCCCATACCAGGACGATCTGGGATGATGAGTCGAACACCAAATTCTATTGCCAGTGAATCAACACGCCTTCCCAGCAAACTGGATCCACCCCCTCCGTAGCTATATACAACTGGTGAACCATTGGGGTCACCATATTGGGCGTAGCCAAGCACTCGCCCACTCTTCAATGAGATGCTCTTATTCTCATTAGGTTCGTAGGCAATCTCAGAAAACCCATATCCACAGAATAGCATGCATGCGATGAGTGATGTGGTTAATTTTTTCATCATGATTCTTTCCTCCGATAAAAGATTCTTCAAAACCTTATTGTAAACCCAAACGGTATACTTTGAGCCGCTGAATTGGAATTGATTGATTCATTCTGATTTATCCCTCCTCTTCGGCTCAAAGTTTTTGCTGTTAAAACAATCCAAATTTTGCAGTGATGTGTCCCGAGTAATTTCTGAGATCTTTATCAGATAAATCGTTATAACTCAAGCCATTTGTCAAACGATATGATATCCCTGCGCTCATTCTGAAATGCCTACTAATGTTTACATTTGCATTGATTGATGGTTCTACAATAAAAAAGGTATCTCCCTCCTCTTCGATTAAAGAATCATCTTCTTCATCGGAAAAAGAGCCAACGCCTCCGACTCCAAACATACTTCCTATGCTTAAATGGATGAGGTTCTGAGAAGCGATTATGTATTCTACGTATGCGCCCCCATAGCCAAAATCAAGCAGGGAATCCTGAGGAGTATCAGTATCTAAGTATCCCAGGCAACCATACCCACCTCCCCCCAGCAGTAACTTGTGGCTAATTAACCAGCCACCATGCCCACCGAAAAGCACACCAGTCTCGCCATTTAGTTGACTAATCTTTAATACGGGACCTCCAAAACCGCCGCTTATGATGTCTCCACCGAGAAGGGTTTTATCCTGGGAGTATCCAAAAACAGTAAACAGAACCATTATAATAACCTTAAACAAGTGGTTCATTTTTTCATTGCCCGCACGTTCATGCATTGCGTTCCATTTATTGGTATCCAAAGTATTTCCTCATATCTCAAGCTAAAATTTTAATGTGTAGGTCATCCCGTAGGTATCCCTGGCAGGATTCAGATTTAAATCAAAATTGTGGCTTCTGTTGCCAGTCCGGTCCGGGCTCTCCCATTTGTAGGCCTTCCAGGCAATAGCCGACATCATTATCACTTCGGTCGTTGCGCAAACCAGGTAATGAGGTTCGGTGCTACCTCCACCGATGACAGCGGCGATCATGAGTCCCGCAGCGGTCATATTTGCAATTCTATTTGCCTTGTATGGAAGGACCTTCGATAGATAGACCATTGAGATGGGAAGCTGATACATAATCGCGCCACCCATCATCAACTGTTCTTCCTTACCATCAGCAAATTCCTCCCATTCCTCAACGGCTTCAGGGATATAAAGCGACAAGACATCCGCTGTAATCATGTTCAGCAGAGTTGCTGTCCATAGGGTTGAGAGATTTGAGCGCATGTCCTTCTGATACTCCAAACCTGGTAAGGATTCCAGATGTAGATCAGGTCCCGGTCCAGCTGTCTGGGAAAAAGCTGTACCTAGCATGAGGAAGCAAATCGTGATTGTCATTAATGTTTTCATTTTGTTTTCCTTACTGTTTTAGATTTTTATTTATCTGTGTTTAATCAAGTTCAATTGTGTCCAGCTTTATCCCTTTGATAGTGAGCCAAAGACCGATAAATAGTTCAAAAAGAATAGTTTGCGAGCCTAACCACATGTACGCGTTATTCGAGAAAAGAATGCTTATGAAAGCGCCAATCAGAACTAATGAATATGAGATAAGTCCCCAAATTGATAAGCTCTTTGGGATGTATGTTGTTTTAAGAAATAAGTAGAAGCAAACCAACGATCCCAGCGCCAGGAACACAAATACCAGAATGGTGACTGTCCAATAACTGTCCAGAAAGAATCCGGCGAGCATCTGAACCTGTCCACCACTGAACACCTCGCTGGAATTGCCGCCATTCAACAGGGATAGTGCAAGCATGCTACAGAGCACCGCGATCACACCGACGACAGCTTCCATCAGTCTCCACGCCAGAGCCAGCTGAGCCAATTCCCTGTTCACGGGTTTGAGAAGCCAGTACAGCGCAAGAGCCAAGACCACCACACCAGTGAACATGAGCAGACTGATGGCATTGTTAATGTTGAATAGAAGCTGGTTTGCATAAATGTTTTGAAGTGTCGCTATCATATCCCCATCAACCGTGAGTTTTGGGTCGATGAGGACCATGGGGATCATGGGGACCAGTAATACGAGCAGGTATGATATACCCGCAACTTTAGCTGCCCATTGTTGTGTTGAATTGGTATTTTTATCACTCATTGGGTTTCCTCCTAAACATTTACATCTCAAGCTGTTAGATTGTTGTCCTGATCGGAGGCGTTTACCTCCACCCACTTTGAATATGAACTCATGCCCAGCTCTCTGACCTGAAAGCGTAAGAACTGACTCATATCACTTTCTTCGTTGGTATCTACCTCATCCTCATGATGGATGGTTACCAGGTAGTCTGTAGGAATGACATAGTGACGATGGACAGAAAATCGTTTGTCCTCAGCACGCTCATTCATGATAGCATTTATCTGATCGATGACGGTTTCTGGATCTTGATTCTCGGTTCGAATTTTTATTAACTCTATCAAAACTATTTCCTTTCGTGACAGCTAACTTCAGGATCACTATTTACCCAAAGTTATGCCAAACGCATAACTATCTGTTTTACTTATTGTTAGAAAGTTTGTTGCTAATAAGAGTTGCTATATACAACAATTTTAGTTGTTATATATAACGATCCATCCTATTCTGCTCCCATTCAATTCAAGGGAAAGTGCATAGCATGAAACAGGATGAATTTTTTAGAGATGCAACACTTAGAATTTGTGGATCACTTGAGCTAGATAAGGCCTTATTCGACCTATTGGATTACTTATCGGCAGTCATGCCCGTAACCACCATCCTTGCCCAAAAATATGAGCCTGGTTTTAATGCAATGAGGACCATTGCCTATGCAACTGAGGAATACCACGGCTCATCTGAGACACTCACTCCGCTTTCAGATTCCTCTCGATCCCTGGCAAAGGCCAACAGCCAGGCGCGCTCGGTAGCTCTGCTCTCTGACCCTGCCAATGAGCCGGTTGCAGTTGAGATGCTGGCATTTCACGATCAGAAAACAACATCCATCATTTTGATGAGCCTGCAGCGAGATGGAAAAGCCATGGGTAATCTTGTCCTCTTGAACGATAAGGAAGAACCCTTCACAGAGGCGCATAGGGAGCTTATGCAACTCCTTTTGGATCCTATGATTATTGCATTCTCAAATGTATTAAAGCACAGGGAAACGAATTACCTGAAAGACCTACTGGCTGATGATATGCAGCATATCAAGCAGGAAATTCGCCGAGAGAGTACTGAAGATATCGTGGGCGCAAACTTTGGACTTAAATCGGTCATGTCTCAAGTAGAGAAGGTTGCTCGACTTGATAGTCCTGTCCTGCTCCTCGGTGAAACAGGGGTAGGAAAGGATGTTATCGCCAATACCATCCACTATTCATCTCCTCGCAGAGACCAATCCATGATAAAGGTAAATTGTGGGGCAATCCCGGATTCCCTGATTGATAGTGAGCTCTTTGGCTATGAGAAAGGTGCCTTTACGGGGGCCCAAAAAACCCATAAGGGAAAATTTGAACGGGCAGAGGGTGGCACTATCTTTCTGGATGAGCTAGGTGAGCTACCTCTTCAGGCTCAAACACGTCTACTCAGGGTGCTGCAGGATAAGGTTATCGAACGTGTAGGTGGTGATCAATCTATATCCCTGGATATTCGGATCATAGCCGCAACCAATAGAGATCTTGAGCAAATGGTAGCCTCAGGGGATTTTCGGGAGGATCTTTGGTATCGCTTGAATGTATTTCCAATCCTCATTCCACCACTACGAGATCGGTCTATCGATCTTCCTGCTCTGGTCCACTATTTCATAAAAAAGAAGAGCCGGGAGTTAAAACTCGGCGGTCTACCTGAGCTCGAACCAGAATCCTTAGCCCCCCTCAGCGAGTACGCCTGGCCGGGCAATGTGCGTGAGCTGGAAAATATTATTGAGCGAGAGCTTATCTTAAATCCATCTGGTCCCATCGACTTTCGTGGTGCCAGACTCTATTTGAACAGGAATGGTTCTGAGATGAGCGGGAATACAGGAAACACTTTTCGTCGTCTCGATAATGTGATCGCAGAACATATCAAACGAGCCCTTACACGGTCAAACGGTCAGATTCATGGTGAGAATGGTGCAGCAGAACTGTTAGGGCTTAATCCCAACACGCTCAGGAGTAAGATTCGCAAACTCTCTGAAAAGTATGACTTTTAAGTAAAATGACGCGGGGGTATCGCAAGTGGTAAACAAATCTTCCCACCAAGAACTTGAACAACGCCTGGAAAAGGAACGCTATTACCTGGAACAGGCTCAGGAGATTGGTCACATGGGTACATTCGAACATGATATTTTAGCTGATGTAATCACATGGACACCTGAGGTGTATCGATTATGGGGGCTCGAGACTGGGACAAAGCTTACTCTGGAGCTTCTTACCTCAATTATGCACCCTGACGATAAGGATATTGCCTTAGATGCAATATCAGTCGCTTATACAACGGGTAAAGAATACGATATTGAGATCAGGATCATTGTTGATGGTGAAATTCGATGGAACAGAAACAAGGCCAAACTAATATTTGATGATGAGGGCAAGGTTGTCAGAGCAATTGGCATTTCTCAGGATATAACCAATCGAAAGGAGATGGAGCAAACGCTCACCAAGGAAAGGTACTACCTTGAACAGTCTCAAAAGATTGGCAAAATAGGTACATGGGAACACGATTTAAAAGAAGACATCGTTACCTGGACTCCTCAAGTCTACCGGCTCTGGGGGCTTGAACCTGGAACTGAATTATCGAATGAGTTAACACTTTCACTTATTCATCCAGATGACCGAGACTTTGCCACTGAAAAACTGAATGCAGCCTTTAACGGTGAACCCTACGATATGGAGTTTCGTATCATCGTTGATGGTGAGGTCAGATGGAACAGAAATATCGCTAAGCTGATCCATAATGACAACAATGAGCTTGTCAAAATGATAGGTATTACGCAGGATGTCACCTACATGAAAGAAGCTGATGAGAAGCTCAAAGTTGCCAGGCAGAAGGATGAGGATAATCGCTATCTGCATCGTGAGCTTCGCAGACTGGCAGGTGACAGGATTATTGGGGATAGCTTTGGTCTCAAAGAGGTTATGGAGAAGGCTTCTATAGCAGCCAAAGTGAACAGCCCAGTACTCCTCCAGGGGGAAACCGGTGTTGGGAAAGATATTATTGCCAATGTCATTCATTATTCCTCAGACCGTAAAAAGGGTCCTTTCATCAAGGTAAATTGCGGTGCTATCCCAGACACACTCATCGATTCTGAATTGTTCGGTCATGAAAAAGGGGCATTTTCAGGAGCTCTGAAGACCAAAAAGGGCAAATTTGAACGAGCTGACAAGGGAACCATTTTCCTGGATGAGATTGGGGAATTGCCTCTTCAAGCACAGACGCGACTGCTGCGTGTTGTACAGGACAAGGTTATTGAACGTGTTGGTGGTGAAGAACCCATCACTCTGGACATCCGAATCATTGCGGCAACAAATCGGAACCTTGAAGAAATGGTAGGTTCTGGTGAATTCAGAGAAGACCTCTGGTATAGATTGAACGTCTTCCCTATTGATATCCCGCCATTACGTGATCGAGCGATTGATATTCCGGCATTGACTCAATTCTTTGTTCAGAAAAAAGCTGAAGAACTCAAATTAGGCTCAGTTCCACAGATCGAAATGGGGGCCTTAGATAAGCTATCCGGGTATCACTGGCCAGGAAATGTACGGGAGCTCCAAAACATCATCGAACGAGAGATTATCATCAATCCCACAGGTCCGATAAACTTTAGTTCCCTGAATCTTGGGGGATCTGCGAGCTCTTCAGTAGGAGTTTCAAGTGGCAACCCCTCTGCGGATACGCTGGATGGCATGATTGCCGGGCACATCCGCCAAGCGCTAAAGCAATGTGGAGGTAAGATTCATGGTCCAGGCGGGGCAGCCAAATTACTTGGGATGAATCCTAACACTTTGCGAAGTAAGATCCGAAAGCTCTCAGCTAATCATGATTTCTAAGCCACATCTGGAATAATCAACCCTATGAATATTTGTCTCCTATAAGCTTGCCTGTATCTTGGGTTGTCGATTTCTCTCAAGAAAAGGATAATCAATATGCCGAATAATGTATTCAATTGGAATAACGCTAAACAACTTTCAGTCCTGCAAATCATCCTTGCCTTTGCAATCCCGAGCACAATTGCATTTACTGGTTTTAGGTTCATCCTCCCAATCATGGTTGACAGGGGGATTCCGTCCATTATTGCCTGGCCAGCGATTGCCTCAATTATGCTGATTGGCTTCGTCGTATTTGCCCTGATACTTCTTGTTAAGGAAGCCAAAGAACTAAACATTTCATTTCGTGCAAGAGCTTGTTTAAAAAGGCTTAGCTTAAAGGAATGGAGATCTATACTCGGAATACTTTCTCTTGGGTTTGTTTCCGCAATTCTCTTGAGTAAGGCCACTCTCCTCTTGACTAAGGTTCCAGGCTTTTCAGTTCCTGATTATTTTCCCTTTTTCCTTAATCCCGCGATCGATCCTATGAATACAGATACTAGTGTTCTTACACCAGGATTTGTACTGCAAGGGGCAATTTGGATGATTCCCCTTATTGCACTTACATTGTTTCTCAATATTCTTACAGAGGAATTATATTTTCGTGCGTGGCTGCTTCCCAAATTGGCTAGATATGGTTGGTTATCCTGGGTAATAAATGGAATTCTATTCGCATTCTATCATTCATTTCAGCTCTGGCTGCTGCCTCAGCTATTGCCTGTAAGCCTCGTTGCAGCATTTGCAGTGTATAAGAGCAAGAGTATCTGGCCAGCGTTCGCATTCCACATGGCGGTAAATCTGGTGACAGTGCTGGGAATGGTTGTATTGATATTGGCTTAATCCTCACCAATAGATACCGATAATTTTAATCTCCCATAGCAAGAACGAGAAAGCAATCAATTGAAAAACCTTCACTGCGATTTGTATTGCGAATATTCCTTTAAATGTTTTGACACAACATACCTGATTCTTTGAGAATCAACATCCTTGGGATGTCTTAATTCCCTCGGCCTTTTCTGACTTCGTCCCTCGATCTTCGATGCGAGATGACCTATGGAGTGAATGGAACAGAAGTTCGCTGGTTCTATTCCAATTCTATTCTGGATCCAGAGGACCTGAAGCGACCAGGATCCTAAAATCGGAGCATGCCTTCTGCGCCGCCAAAAGTCCAACCCGATCTCCACTCATAAGCCTCTGATTACTCCCAGGATTTGGAATCAGAACATCGTCCCGCATAATGGCGACTACGGAGGCTCCCGTGACTTTCCGGATATCAAGCTCCCGCATGCTCTTACCGGAGGCCGGGCTACCATCTGGTATCTGCACCCATACCATCTCAAGAGAAGGCCGATTATTAGGAGAATAAATTCTACTCGAAATGTGGTCATCTTCCGAGAGGAAGGGCGCGTAGGCTTTTCGTCTGACTTGATCTGCAAGTACCTCCACTTCCTCACGTGGATATTCAAGATGAAGCAAAGCTTGACGGGCGATTTCCAGTCCAGCTTCAAACTCAGACTGCACGATTTCGTATAAATCATCCTGCTTCAGCTCAACCAGGTCATCCTGGCTTTGTGCCCTTGCGATCACATGAATACTTGGATTTATAAGCTTCACTGTGCGCAACACCGCATGGGTTACTAACAGGGATGGTACTGTGATCAATAGAACCCTGGCTTGGCCAACTTGACTAGCCTCAAGCACAGATTCTCGACTCGCATCACCAAAAATGATTGGGAATCCAGCTTCTTTGGCCATTTGCTTTCTGTGATGATCAAGTTCAATGAGAACAAAATCTTGATTTGAATCCTTTAACAAATTGGCAGTAAAGCGACCTGTTCGTCCTGCACCGACGATGACTACGTGGTTATTCAATTCTGACTTCGACAGATTGATGCACTCTAGGGGTTCCATGACATGGCGTTTCTTGTACCAGCTATAGATCGGGGAAACAAGCCCTGATACTGGAGGAGTTAACAACATAGTCAGAATTGCAACGGTTAGCGTGAGTGAATATAGCTCTTCGTTTATTGCACCCACCTCCATACCGATTCGAGCTAATACAAAAGAGAACTCCCCTACCTGGAAAAGACTCAGGCTCACAGCCAGGGGGATCACCGCTTTATAGCCGAACAACGAGGTTATGGCACCGAAGAGAAGCATTTTCACAGCTGAGACAAGCATCACAGCCAGGAGAATCACTTTCCAATGCTCCACCAGGTAGCTTGGATCGAAGAGCATTCCTACCGACACAAAAAACAGAAGGACGAACAGGTCCCGAAGGGGAATAACATCTGCAAGGGCCTGGTGCCCGTATTCGGATTCACTCAAAACGAGGCCGGCGACAAAAGCACCGAATGCGAATGAAAGCCCCATCAGGTATGTGATATATCCTATTCCCAGACCGATAGCTGCTACAGACAGCATGAAAAGTTCACGGGAATTGCCTCTGGCTATATAAGCCATAAATCGAGGAATGAGTTTGGTTCCCAGCATCACCATTGCCACCAGGAACGCAAGTGCCATCAGCACAGCCTTTAGTAGATCTCCCAGGCCAGCAGAAATATTACTCAGGCTGGGCAGAATAATGACCAGAGGAACAAAAGCCAGGTCTTGAACGATGAGGATACCTGTCATCACGCGGGCCGACAGAGTCCCCATTCGTCCCTGGTTAGCTAAAGTCTTGAGGAGCACAACGGTACTGGAAAGTGAGATTAGAGCACCAAACCAGAGAGCTGAAATGTGTTCCAGACCAAAAACACGACCCAGCCCATAACCCAAAGCAATGGAAAGCATGATCTGAAGAGGTGTACCGATCAGGGCTATTCCCCTAACAGCCCGCAAATCCTTGAAGGAGAACTCCAATCCCAGTGTGAATAGCAGTAGCGCTACTCCAATCTCAGCCAGGGTTTCTATCGTGTGGATCTCCTCAATCGGAATAACGCCTGCATAAGGTCCCACTATGATCCCGGCTACTATATAGCCGATAATTAGCGGTTGTTTTAACTGGCGAGCGATTAACCCACCCACGAGACCAACAATGATGATGATTGAGAGATCTGCTGCTATACCCACTTGGCACACCCTTTTTACTTTATGCTTAATATACGAACCAACACCCCTCAGTTGCTAATGGATCCAATACCTCAAAGACACCGACGACTTTGCTTGCTTTATGCTGAGATATCTACTACCCTTTGATGGGAGCTGGACATTCCTGATTGCAGATGATAGACTCTAACTCACATAAAGCATCCATCCTTTACATCCTACTGGCTATTCCTGTGGTGACGCTGGGTATGTCACCTTCAATAGCTGGAAATCAGGCAGTAGATGCCGAACAAGCATGGACCCTGCTAATTCTCTTTGTCGGTATTGCCTTAGGAATGTCTTTCATGTGCTCCATCGCGGAAGCCGTCCTCCTGAGCATTACACCTACATACATACAGATTCGACAAGACAAAAATCCTCGCTGGGGTAAGGTATTGCACCAGCTCAGGGTTGAGAAAGTGGATCGTTCGCTGGCAGCCATTCTCACAATGAATACGATAGCCCACACGGTGGGTGCCATCGAAGCAGGCGTTCAATCCGCTGTGATCTTCGGGAGTAACCGGGTGGGTCTGTTCTCGGCTATCATGACCCTGGCCATTCTGTTTTTCTCCGAGATTATCCCTAAAACCCTCGGGACCGTCTATTGGCCATCGCTGGTGGGGATCACAGCTGTATACATCCGCACCCTCATCTTCCTGCTATACCCCTTGGTCCTGGTGTCGGAGCTTCTCACACGACTGATCACCAGAGGAAGACAGATTCAGCATTTCAGCCGAGATGAGTTTATTGCTATGGCTAGTGTAGGTACTGAGACAGGCGATATTGAGAAACATGAATCCAAAATTCTCCACAACCTGTTCATGTTACAGTCCATGACGGTCACAGAGATCATGACGCCTCGAACAGTGATGTTCTCGCTTCCACACGATATGCTTATTGGCGAAGCACAATATGCCGTTGAGGATAGCGCGTTCTCCCGAATCCCCATCGTTGATGGGAGCATCGATGATGTGACTGGATTTGTATTAAAAGACGAGATACTGGCGGCGGGTGAAAGTGCTCAGAAAAATTCTCTATCCGACCTCCAACGTGAACTTGCGGCTATTCCACACTCTCTTCACCTCCCGGCCCTCCTGAAACTTCTTCTTACCGAACATCATCAAATTGTGTTGGTAGTAGATGAATACGGTGGTACCAAAGGGTTGGTTTCTCTGGAGGACGTCATGGAGACCCTTCTGGGAACAGAGATAGTCGATGAATTGGACGATGTCACTGATATGCAGGCACTTGCACGAAGGGAGGCAGCCAAGCGGATAGACTCGTTGGGGTTGGACTACTCAAAGGACAAATCCTAATCTTCTATCCTCTATGGTTACATAGTTAGGGAGTCAGCACAATAAATTCTATCGCATCAGGAATTGGAAAAGATTCTCAATAGCTGGTCTATTATGAAGGCACCTACTAATCTATGCTTTTACAAATGATAGAAAATTCTGCAACTCATGATCATGGGTGTCTTGCAACATGGTTACCATTCGTTCTCTGAAACCATCGATGACTGCTCGATAATCCAAATCCTGCACCAGGTTGTTGAGACAACCAGGGTCTTCGACCGTGTCGTACAGCTCCTCGGTTTCTCGTAATTCCATGAAACGAACGCGTTGCTCATATTCCGGGTAGTTTTTATCCTCCTGATCCAGGGCATACTTACCCATGAGTATCCTTAATTCTTCACCCATTGTATTCGGAACCTCTGTCGTCCCATCCGACCAGCCATTCCATATATAGGTGTATTGAGTCGAGCTAAGCGCCCGTGAAGGTCGATACTGATCAATCCTCTTATACAAATCGGGCGTATAAGATTCTATTAATTCGTCATGTTCTGGTTCATTGTTCATGTAATTGAAACAAGTAAACGCTTCGGTTCGCTTCCATCGGGAAGCATCTCCACTCAAAATGTCGAGGAATGACACCCCGTCAACTCCCTCCATAGGAGGCAATCCACACATTTCCAAAATCGTTGGTGCAATATCCACTGCTGACAGCACTGACGTTCTATCGACCTGCCCGGGTGTAATCCTACCTGGCCATCGCACGATGAGAGGTGTTTTGGTTCCAGACGGGTACAGGGTCCATTTGCTCATGTCCCAGGCCAGTCCGTGATCAGAGATGAACATGACGATAGTATCGTCGGCCATACCACTCTCGTTCAGAGCACGCAGCACTTCACCAACAGATTCATCCATACGGTTAACTGAGTCATAATACTTTGCCAGGTCCTCCCTCAGGCGCATGTCATTGGGGTAGGATGCTGGCACGGGGATATCAGCCGGATCAAACTGCGTCTTTGGATCAGGATATGGCTTTCCATTTTCAAGCGTTGACCAGGAAGTGGAGCCCATCATTATATCGATCCATTCCTTCGTTTCATCCCGATGTCGGGCCCAATAACGATGGGGATCATGTGTGTTGGCACTTAGATAAAAAGGCTTCCCCTGCTCTTTTGCCTGGTTGAGGAAATCGCGGGCATAGGCATAATATTTTGCTGGATTCCGACCCAAACCTGTATCCTGCTCAGATCGAATAGAAGTTCTTCTTCCCTCACCAGAGCTTCGGGTGGAACTTTCTCCATTGAATTTGCACCAGTCTGATCCGTGTTTACCCACAAAGCTGGTGAGATATCCCTGATTGCTGAGGATAGATGCGATTGATTTTTCTGAAACGGTCCGTCCCTGGTCTTTCCACCATCGCGGTGGCTGTTTTCCATGCCCCATGTATCCTGATCGCTGAGGATAATATCCTGTCAGCAATGCATGTCGTGAGGGACCACAAATGGGAGTAACAATATGTGTGTGTTCTATCAGGATGCCATCGGTAGCCAACTGATCGGTGTTTGGAGAAATACCTTTTAACTTATTCCCCATACAGCCCAGCGAATCCCAGTTGAGATCATCTACGGTGATCAGTAATACATTGGGCGGTTTAGATGCTCTGGTCATAACAGATATACCCGCTGTAGCAGTTAATCCAAGTGCAGCTATTTTTTTCAGGAAGGCACGCCGTCCCATCTTTTCTGAATTCATCCTTACTCCTTCGAATACTGGTCGATCCATATAAAGACCGTGAGCCGTGAACTATATTTTTTTAATAGTGACTGCTCGCTATCACCCCTATAGCTCTGATATACAGTTGATTATGGACATTACATCAAGGACTTTTCACGCTCCTGGGACAACAGAATAGGGACCTGTTTTCCCCCAGCATTCCCGACGCTTAACTCATTTTATTCTAATCTCTGACCTGTATCAGCATCGAAAAAGTGGAGATGCTCAAACGCAGGATTTAGATGGAGGGTTGTTCCTACAGGAAAAATGCGCTCAGCATCCACGCGTGATATGATTGATTTACTTCCCAGAGTTGTATGCAGATACGATTCGCTTCCCATAAGTTCACTCACATCAAGGGTAACTTCCATCCCCTGTCCCGAATCATTAATAGCTAAATGCTCAGGTCTTACGCCCAGTGTGATCGGCCGATTTACATATTCTTTGAGAACCTCATGCTGCTTGGAAGGATAGCTTAACTTGAAATGTTTTGAGAAAAGATTTATCCCTTCATCCAAATTTATTTCTACGTTAAAAAAGTTCATGGAAGGTGAGCCAATGAAACTTGCGACAAACTGATTTGCCGGGCGTTTATATAGTTCGAGGGGTACATCAGCCTGCATGACATAACCGTCCTTCAACACCACGATACGGTCGCCCATGGTCATGGCTTCCACCTGATCATGGGTGACATACATCATTGTCGTTTTTAGCGTGGAATGAAGTTTTTTAATCTCACTCCGCATCTGTACTCTCAATTTTGCATCAAGGTTGGATAAGGGCTCATCAAATAAAAACACTGCAGGATCTCTCACGATGGCTCTTCCCAGAGCAACCCTCTGTCTCTGGCCACCAGATAAGGCTTTCGGTCGACGCCCCAGATAATCTTCTATACCCAGAATTTTCGCAGCATCATTCACCTGCTTCTCAATCTTATCTTTGGGCACTTTTTTTAATTTCAATCCAAAGCCCATATTCTCTGCAACTGTCATATGTGGATAAAGTGCATAATTTTGGAATACCATGGCAATGGCACGATCTTTTGGAGCAACATCATTTACTAGTTTATCGCCGATGAATATTTCACCCTCGGAGGCATCCTCAAGACCTGCTACAAGCCTCAGGAGGGTTGATTTACCACAACCTGAGGGTCCTACGAGGACAAGGAATTCACCATCAATGATATCAAGATTGACATCATGAAGAACATGGGTATCACCAAATGATTTATTGATATTTTTCAGTTTCAATTCAGCCATAACACTTCCTTTACTCGTTCATACCACTATTTTGGAAAATCAGATCAAATTGATCAACTCAGGGGGTTGCTACCCTCATCTCAAGCAGATAACCTTTATAGTTTGGCTCGAATTCGCAGCCTGAATTCGACAAAAATAGATTCCTGTACTCACGGACTGGTTCCCCTCATCCTGACCATTCCAGACCAGTGAATATCGGCCAGCATCCTTCATGTCATTCTCAAGCGTTTTTATTTGTCTTCCCTTAATATCGTGAATGGTTGCATGTACATACCCAGCCTTAGCTATTCCATAATTGATGGTTGTGGCAGGATTGAATGGATTGGGAAAAGCAGGTGAAATGAAAAAGTCTTCTGGTAAATGTTTTTCACCGACATCCCAAACACTCACAGGTGCCTGATATAAATCGCTAATTTCAGTATCACTTAAGGCATAATCATACAACCTGATATCATCGATAATGCCCTTAAAGTTGTACTGGGTATTGCCCGGCAACACCTGTCCGATGGTAAGATCAATGCTGGTCGTGTTTAGTGTTCCAGAATAGGTCCCATGCTGATCGAGTTCGCCGTTGAGATAAATGTCAAAATTGGAACCATCGTACAGAGCAACAATGTGATAATATGTATCTAGTTGTAACTCTGTCTGTGAGTCAAGATCAGTGATTCCAGAACTTGTTTTTATTGTCCATCTAACCTTCTGATCAGTGATGGATATCTTCCAGCGATTTTCCCAATTTCCATGGCTAATGGGATAGGCTTCTCGACCAAAGAATTCCTCTACCTTTAGCCAGATACTGACACTTATCGCGCTGGTGAAGTTCAACAGGGGTGTATTGGTCACCTGGACCCTGTCATCTACACCATCAAATCGAAGCGCCCGGTCAGGATTACCGCCGCGATCTGCTACAAAGCTGGCACCAGCCAGTACCGTCTGGTTTCCAAAGCTGCTATGATCATTAGCATCCCCACTGAAAGGCAGAAATAGCGAGGGAAACCCGAAAGCCCCGGTGGAATCAGTCACATGGATGAAAACAGATTCACTATCATCTCCATTATATGGATCAGAAACCAGACAGCTAATCTCATATTCTCCCATTTCATCGGGAGCTGTCCAGGATACGGTCGCCCCTTCCCCACTGATGCTTCCTCCACCAGGTGCTGACCATATGTAGGTCAATTCATCATCATCTTCGTCTGTGGCAATACAGGTTATGCTGGTGGTTGTGCCTGGCAGAAGATATGCTTGATCAACCTCCAGGGATTCAATCAGAGGGGCATGATTAATACGCTCAACAACCCGAATTATGGATGAGTCAGCGTTGGTCAAACCTCCAGAATCAGTCACCAGACACCGTACCTGGTAGTTACCAGTATCCGCAGGTACAGTAAATTGAATACTGGATCCAGTTGATGCCAGCTGTGCGCCATTCAGATACCAGTTAATACTCAGACCCTCACCATCTTCACGGTCCTCAGCAGCACAGCTAAAATTTATGATCGAGGAGGACTCTAGTGTGGTATTCTGAGTACCAAAGCCTTTGATCCTCGGTGGATAATTAGTCGTAACACCTGATGAATAGTCCACCACAATTCCATCAATGAGTAGTTTATCATATTCATATGTTTGAGTTCCACCAGCCGGAACGATAGCAATCAGCCAGGCTTCATCCCCGGGAATCGTTAGCTGTGTTGATTGCGTAACACCTGTCACCACCATCTGATTTGAGGTCATTTCGTAGATGTCGTGGCTGCCTTCAGGTAAGGTCAATTCTACTGCAGTGGCACCGTCATTCGGATTGTAATACAGATAGCTGGGATAAGCCTGTGAATGATACCAGTCAGTTGCCAGCAAATCCAGTTGTAGAATACCAGGCACATTGGTGGTGTCTACAAGTGCGCCCAGATAGCCCACATGTGAAGAGCCGTATAGTGCAAAATTTGTGGCTGCCCATCCACCTCCTGTGGCATCTCCCGTGGCGTATGGACTCATACCCATAAACTCTTCCCGCATGGATTCATGAGCTATGTAAGAGTTTGGATCATATTCATAGGACCAGCTCTCAACATCTTGGTTTTCAGGAGGCAAATAGTTCGGATAGAAAAGTCTGCTGGCATTTGCCAGATTAAGAATCCACTTCCCCAGGGCACGTGCATAACGATCATCATATCGGGCTACAGGAGCCAGCGCAGAGGCATGTTGATACCCATTCATGGCAAAGGCGTACCCCAGTCCTTGAGCTTCTCCGATCAAACCGTCACAGTCATAGCCGCCCCAATTTCCCAGGGTAGCCCCCCAATAGCGGAGAGGTGTAATGTCAAAACACCAATTTAATAGTTTGTCCAAATCATAATTGGTGCCCAGTTCAGCATTCATTCTAGCTGCAGTAACAGCACCGTAAGGCATTTGAATTTCATAGGAAGGATTTTCGCTGCGGTGATGTAGAAACTCCAGCGCCCACTCAGCACCCATCCTAAGGCTGTCGTCCCCGGTCTGGCTATAGGCCATGTATAACAACCATCCAATGGCTCCGGCTGCTTCAGGTTCCACAACACCGTTATTATTGGCAGTCATTGTGGACAGGGACCAGGCACGGTGGCTGAAATTTCCATGACTCCATGGTACTTCACTACCCCCCATATGTTGAACAGCTTCCAACCAGCGTTCTGCAACACTTTCGAATTGAAAATCAGAGTCACCATATTCAGCGTACAAGTCTTTGAGTTGGTAGAAAAATACATTGGGCATGGTATCATACCACCAGTCATTTCCGCTGGATGTCGTAAACCCATTCAGATAGACATTTTCACTTGGCCGGCGGTTAAACCATTCCTGACTGGCCAGGACATAGTCAAAACCATTTTGGTCTGATTTATCAATACCAACCAGAGTGGCACTAACCACTGCCGGGATACAGTTGATTCCCTCAGCATTGCTGGTATGGTTTGTCCCGACATAGGTGTGCAAACCAAATGATGCGTTCTCAGGATAATTCGTGGTATTGGAGATTGTCCAGGACAGCGGTAAATGTGTACCAGTAAGAGTTTGATCAAATACCAGTGAATCATACCCTCTCGCAACTTCCTTCCAATCCCGCATCTCATAGGGTTGCGGCATATTGGGCATGAGTTCGATACGGTTAATATTAATTTGTTCAGCGTTTGTGGCCGCCAGGAACATAAAAAAGACAAGAAATTGACGATAAGCGATAGACATCATTATCCTTTCAATGATTTCTACTAAAAACTACACGTTTCAGCTTGAAAAAAAAGTTGAATGAGGGATGTGAGAGATTCGACAGCAAAGATCCAGCTCGCCAGAGGCAACCACAAAGTGTCCATAGGCACTTTCTATTCCTGATGTGAATACGATATCTGGTAGGTAGATATCTGCTTCATATTCCTGAGTCAAGTCCGGTCTGGCTTCCAGAATGGGTTGAATGATTTTCTCTTCAATAATGCGCTGAGGATTCTCCAGATCCAGCAACATCCAGACCGTACGGTAGATCCCTGCTAGCCCCTCATCAGATACTCCGTGGAATAGTACCAGCCATCCCTTCGAAGTTTTAACAGGGGGTGATCCTCCACCGACTTTCCGTGAAAGCAAAGATTGCATCTGAGGTTTGACCAAAACCGATTCTAGTGGCCGCCAGTGTAGCATATCAGGTGACCGGGAAACATTGATTCCTGGACCTGGGACATTTATAGAATTGGAATCGATGAAATACAGTTCCCCTTGGGGTCTGGTAAGTGCGTGGTATTGCCCATCTATTTTCTCAGGAAAAATGACCATATCTTTGTTTTGATGATCAAGGATTATGCCCTGATTGTCATAGTTAAGACCATCCATGGACGTGTACAAAACTGTAGAATGTCGGGCCGCAGAGACTGCACAGGTCGTCATATAATAGGTATCATCAATCCGCGTGATACGAGCATCCTCTATGCCGTACTCCTGACTCATATTTTCTGGTAAAATCATCTTATCGTAATGAATGTTCACAACTTCAGTTCCCTGGGGATTGAGTTCGACAGGGAGTAGCCAGGACAGAGAAGTCAGCGCGTATACCTGACCCAAGTTTTTAAATCTGTACTTACGCGGGTCAGAAAAATCTATTCCCTCGCTTGAATAGCTGTCAAGGACGAATGAATTCTGGCTTGAGTCATAGCGTATGACGTCAAGGGTATCCCCATTTCGTGGTGCCTTCAATGCCTCTGCGATTCGGACCATCATGAGTAAATTACCATGAGGAAGCCGACACAAGCCTGGATTGAAAGCCCCCAGGACATAAGTCTCTCGACCCGTGTCTCTGGCTATGGGAAGCTCCTCAGGATTTACATCTCGTGGTCCGAAGAGAATTTCATCGAAGGGGTAATCGGTCACGGTATTACCATCCCCCTCTAGCCTGGATGGCTAGCAAACACTCAATGGTTGATTCGGCACCAGAATTATGATTTACCTTATCGATGGAGTTGATGCCATCAAAACATCGGCCGCTGACCGGATCATACATCTGGGTGCTAGCAATATTTTCACCTTTAAACCAGGCAAATACCTTTTCTGACAGGGTTTTGTACTCAGGATTTCCCGTTACGGCTGCCAGAAGATTTATCCCACGGTAAGTGGAATTCATCCCATAAGCAATTTGTGAGAAATCCTTTGAGTGCCATACACCTGTCGAATCTAGCTTGAACTCTGCAGGGAAGTTTAGCTCGATGAGGGTCGGTACAAAATGATCCGCCCATAACTTCACACTATTGAGATAACGCTGGTCAGCACTTATGATATACGCTTGTAGCAAAGCAAAAGCCTGATTGTTCCCCCATCCATGCCAGGTATTTTGCCAGCAATAGTATAATCCCTTATACTTCAGATCATCCCCGGTGTATTGCCACCCCATAAGGGCTTCAGCCAGATACTGAATTTCTTTATCATAGCTAAAGTCCCCAAGGCCATGCACACCAGCCAGCGCCATTAATAATTCTGCAGATTGATCTGGAGCTTTACTCAAGTTCCATGATGGACGCATTGAACCATCATCTGCCATACTCATTTCTGGATAGGTTGAGAAAAGCGTATCCAGGTGAGGTTGGGATTTCATGAATCTGCTGGAAATACGCTCAGCAAGCTCATCATAATCCGATCGATTGGCAAAAATCCGATAGCCAGCACCAAGCCCGCGTAGTCCTCGGACTGCCCACCAGCTGAATTCAGGTAAACTATTTTCATGAGATGTGTTAATGGAACCATCGGGGAACAGGAAATTATACCACAATCCATCCTCGCGGCTAAGGTGCAACAGGTATTTCACCATGCCTTCTGCCAGAGGAAGCAATTCCTTTCGATTCTGTTTATTGATCTCGAACTCGATTACTTCCATGAACCGTCCCACATCGTCCACGCAAGTCGCTCCTTCATCGGAGTCTACAATATGCTCATAACTCGGAGCATCAGCATAAATGGCGATCCACTTGAGAATCTCACCACTCTCCAGTTCAGTGCTATCTATGAGATAAAGTCCATGATCGATATTAGCGGGAGTGAGTTCAGGCTCAGAGTCAGTGCACGTTGAGAGTAGTCCTGATAGTAATACCAGACCTAAATATTTGACATAAATGATCTTTTTCAATGGAATCATACGAGCCAGTGCTCCTTCTCAAAAACCACATCACTCTTCAAGATATAAGCTGCACCGATAAGACTATCTGCCCCGGCATAGATGATATCATAGCGATCATCCTTATCAATGGTGGCACAACTGAAGATGACATTAGGCACAGGTCCCTGTCTTTCCCATTCCTCTTCAGATTCAATCAGTGGTTTGTCATATCTCGCCAGGACTTTTCTGGGATCATCATGATCCAGTAGAGCAGCGCCGAGACGATACTGAAATTTTTCATCTACTGCATGATAAATGAGCAACCAGCCCTTGTCATGCATGACCGGTGGACCAGCAATACCCAGCTTGCGTGATTCCCACCCACCTGGGATGGGTGACATGATGCTGGTATGATTCGTATAATTCTTAAAATCTTTGGTATTTGCGATCCAGATGTCTTCTCCTCCTCGCCGGTGAAGGAAGAGGTATTCACCTCCAATTTTCTCAGGAAAGAAGGCTGCATTCTTGTTTTCCTCATCCAGGACGACACCCTTTCTCTCCCACTGTTTGAGATCATCACTGACTGCCAGACAGATACGATGATCACCGGGAAAGCGTCCTCCAAAACCCGTGTAAGTCATATAAAAGCGTCCATCCAATTTGACAACACGTGGGTCTTCTGGGCCACGGAGTTCCTGAGGGACATCGTTACTCAGTACGGGTTCGGGAAGTCGCTCCCAGTCCAGTATGTTTTTGCTCCAGGCGTAGCCCAATTTGTTTACATAGTCACCAAAGCGCTCGTGTCCACCAATATCAGTGGCACGATAAATCATGTGATACAGACCTTTATCATAGACTGCTCCAGCATTAAACACTGCTGCTCTTTCCCACTTATGTTCAGGGATGGTTTTTAATACGGGATCGCGTGAGTATCTGGTCAATTTCATGGTATTTCAAATTCCTTATACAGATGTACTATTTCAATTCTAACTTTATAATCCAACGAGCGCTTCCACTTAACAATTGGACCTGATGTGGCTTCTGCAACTCCCTAATCTCTTTCATTCAACTCTACCTCTCGTCACACTGAGTTTCTCGAAGTGTAACATTGTAAAAACCCCTGTATCCTTCGAGAGCCTCAGGAAGACCCTCACTAACTCCCCCAACTAATTCTTAAGCCCTGATGTCGCCATACTCTCGATGAAATATTTCTGAAAGAAAGAGTAAATGATAATAATCGGAGCAGCCAACAATGTTGTTGCTGCCAACTGGACACCCATCTGATTGGCGGCTTGACCTCCAATTGCAAAGAGAGTTACCAACTGCGGCATGGTCATCAGTGTTTCCAATCTTATGACCAATAGTGGCCAGAGTACATCATTCCAGGATCCCATGAATGCCAGAATGCCCACAGTGATGAGTACTGGTTTTGACAAGGGCCAAATGATGCGAAACAGAATTTGAAATTCGTTGCATCCATCTATGCGGGCGGCGTCAATTAAGTCTTGGGGGATATCACGGAAAAACTGTCTGAACAACAGGATTCCAAATGAATTAATCATTCCAGGAACGATGAGACTGAGATACGTATCAACCCAACCAAACTTCACCATGAGGATGTACATGGGAATGAGGGTGATCTGAAATGGAATGACCATAGTGAAAAGAATCACGGCAAAGATTAATTCACGTCCCAGAAACTTTAGTCTGGCCAGGGCATAGCCAACAATGGATCCAAAAAAGAGAACACAAGTTGTGACACACAATGAGACCAACATACTGTTCAATAATGCTCGCCCAATGGGAATTTTAGTAAAGACGGTGCGGTAATTATCCAGACTCATATTGGGTGACCAGAGCCCGATACCTGTGAGTTCCATCTCAGGTTTAAAGGTTGAAAACAGCATCCAAACAAAGGGATATGCGAAGATCATTCCACCGACTGTGAGTGCCAGATAGACGGGTAAATTTTTCATGCCTCGCATTTAATCCTGCTCCACAAGTTTTTTCTGAACCAGGATGACCATGAGCACAATTCCTGCGAAGAAGATTCCCAGTGTTGCTGAATAGCCCATATGACCAAAATAGAACGCCTGATTATAAATGTACAACATGGCTGAAAGCGTAGAGTTCATGGGTCCGCCCCCGGTCATGACAAAGGGTTCGATAAACAGGGAGAATCCTCCGATGGTTGACAATGTCATCACTAGGACAACCGTATTGTTTAAAGCAGGGACAGTAATGTGCCAGAATTTTTGTAAAGGACCTGCACCATCAATATCCGCTGCCTCGTACAGAAAGCGGGGAATATTTTGCAGACCGACCAAAAACAGAATCACATACAAACCTACATTTTTCCAGGTTGCCATGATTGCGATGGATGGCATGGCCCAGTCCGGGTCATTAATCCAGGGTATCTTCTCCAACCCCATTTCCATCAGCATCATATTTAGTAATCCAGTTTCAAAACCATAGAGTTGACGCCATAAAATGGTAATGACCACACCAGATACGATGACGGGCATGAAATACAATGATCTGAAAAAGCCGCGAAAACGAATTTTCTGATTCAATCCGATGGCCAGGAGCAATGCCACAATGATTTGCAGAGGGATGTGGATCACCAGGAAGGTCAGCGTATTCCAGATGGCATTGAAGAATTGAGCATCATTTGCCAGACGGACAAAATTACGTAAACCGACCCACTCCATTGGAGTGATTATATTCCATTTATGGAACATGAGTACGAAAGAAAAACCAATGGGAAAGGCGACAAACAGCGTGAAGTAAATAATGTAGGGCGAAGCCATCAAGGAACCGGTAAAACCCTCACCTCTCAATTTACTCAGGAGTTTTTTCATTTTGAGCGGTTCCAGTCTATAATTACCTGAGAGCGTTGGGCAGCCAAATGGATGGACTCCTCTGGTGAGCGGGCATCATATATGGCACAAGCCTCGAATTCCTGTGAGATGGCGTCAAAGATTTCTTTCAATTCTGATGCTCCATCGACGCCCCTGGTGAAGATGGCCTGGTCAGCAAATTTTATCATACTCGGATTTTTGGAAAAATATTCTGCATATTTGGGATCACTGGTCAGATTTTTCCTGATAGGGATTTGGCTGGTGAGGTCTAAGAGTAAGCTATCTGCCCTGGCTGAGATCAGGTACTTGGCGAATTCCCAGGATTCTTCTGGATAATCAGTTGTGCTGAAGATGGAGATATTTTTATGATCCCCATAGGTATAGATCGGTCCGGTATGGTCATCAGGCGCAGGGATGGGGAAAAAATCGTATTCGAATCCTTCTGGTTTGTATTTTTCAACATGGGGTATAGAATAGGGTCCCGTAATGGATGTTGCTATTTGCTCGCCAATAAATTTATCACCCAGCATATCTGTAACTGGAAAGTAGCCTCGCTTATATATTTTGCGGAATAGATCAAATACTTCAATCGATGCTTCATTCTCAAATATCAAACTATCACCATCAAATAGAGAGAGGCCTTTGGAAGCAGCCACATAAAATGGGTAATAATCAAAGAATCGTTGCCACCAGATAGGTTTGATATTGCGATATCCCATCCATTGGTCCAGCTGCCCATCGCCATCACGATCCAGTGTCAGCTTCTCCCCAGCATCCAGCAGTTCCGAGTAGGTACGGGGAAGTGTATTAATCCCTGCATCCCTGAACATGGTTTTATTATACATGATCATGATGGGATTGGTTTTCCAGGGAAGCTGATAATAATGACCATCGCTGGCAGCAAAGGTTTCCATGAGCTCAGCAGGCACACGCTCCAGATTAAATTCAAGAAAATCATCAAATTGATCCAAACGCACCAAGCCACCTGCATGGATAAACTCATCCATGGCGCCTGGCCACATATTGGAGCAAACATCTGGTGTGGTTCCACCAGCGATAGCAGCCAACAAGACTTCTTCTGAGGACTGGCTGGATGGGATGGGTTGCAGTTTGACCTTTACAGTATGCTCCTCTGCATTCCAGGCATCTACCAGGGTTTTAGCCAGATCAATTTCATGGGGATTGGCGGAACACCAGTAGGTTAAAACTGGTTCAGATGCTGCGCCATTTCCATTACTTGAAGTATTCCTGCTGCAGGCTGCGAAAAGAATGAGCGTACACATGAGTACTGTGAGGCTGGGGAGCTGATATGGTTTTATATTGATCAATGTATATTCTGTAATTTTAGTTCTGAATTAGAATGTAATCCCCAATGTATAGCGGGATATCCCACCCAAGCGACCCATGTCAGCATAGGCATAGTCGATCAAAATGTTTGAGGCACCAAAAAGTTTATAGTCCAACCCGGCACCCATGGTCATACCTGCTTCTGTATCAGTCTGAAACAGGGCATTATATCCGCCGCGCAGATACAGCATGTTAAATAATTTAACCTCGGTCCCCAGATTAACGCTCTCAGAATTGTTGATGGGGTGTAAGGCATCAGCCGTAACCCGAACACCGAGCATCGGTGAGGGATTACCTGTGTAGGATAGGCCAAATTGCATGTTTAATGGTAGGGGCCACTCATCGGTCATGAGCTCACCTATAATCTTATCATTGTTCCCCAGATGTATGGGATCAGAATCATGGTAAATGAGTAAATCACTACCATCAAGCTGAAGCCCTTTACCAAAGTTTGAGATACAGGCACCGATCTTAAGTCCCTGAATTCCAGCATCATAGAGGGTTCCTACATCAAATGCAAGTGTGCTGGCCTGTTCGTGCCAGATACGCTCACTAATGTATTTAGCATTAAAACCGATTGAGAAGCGATCTGTGAGCATGCGGGCATAGGATAGTCCCATTGCCAGACTGCTACCGTTATATTCTTCTCCATTTCCTTCAGGAAATTGTACCGTCCTGACGGGCTGATTTGGAAGGGTCATGGCGTTGATAAACAAGCCTACCGTTCCCATGTTGTTTGAAAGAGGAACGGTAACACCCATAAAATTAAAGCTGATATCTGTAATCCAATCGACCTGTTCGAAGATACCACTGGCTTCACTTGTACGAGCTAGCCCGGCAGGGTTCCAATACATAGCTGTGGCATCCTCAGCGACAGCCACATACGCTCCCCCCATCCCCATGCTTCGAGCACCAATACCCACTTCCAGAAAGGCAGCCGATGTCGTTCCTGTATTGGTGAGACGGTCACTACCTGATACCATGGCAATTGGAACCCACAACACGCAGGTGAGACTTATAATTATGCTGAATCGTTTTCTTTTGTTCATGACATGGCTCCAAATCTCAATTTAGATATGTAGTAAAAAAGTCAATTTTCCTGGGTAGACCGGCGTCGCTTGTTTCCAGGCTCATAAGCATATCCATATCTACACTTATGACTGCCTGATTCCGTAAGGTAGTACTGAGTTCAGTTAACATCCGACTGGCAATGTCATCAGTTTGAGTACTATCCGTTCCGTTCTCATCTTTTGATAGGACTTGAATATGCTGTTCCAGCTTGGCTGCCAGTAAGCGCTCCTGCCAATACCGGTAGTCCTCGGTAACCTCTTTTCGTTGATGTAAGCCTTCATTCCGACCCATTTCGGCAAAGACCACATCTCTTACATAAATTCCAACGGCATTAACCAATTTCTGACGGAGGGCAGCAGGGCTATTGGCTTCCAGCTTCTGGGGGTTCATTTGATAGTAAAACCTGAAATCATCCACAGTCAATTCACCTGACTTGAACTGAGCCAATTTCGAAGCCCCAATATCGTCCAGACGAATAGCTTCAAGCTCGAATTCGCTCTCATCTTCTCCGATAACAACATCGGGATTGGATTTAAAACTCCAAAGTACCTGGGTCAACTGCTCCAGGACCTGCCCTTTAATAATCAGGTTCTCAGGCTGCATGGTCTCCTGCACAAAGGCAAACGACCTGGCGTGTTCTTCGCGTTTCCGCAATGTTGATTGATAGTGCTCCTGTTCCTGGATAAACTGGTTTTCTGAACTCATCTGGTTGGTTTCTATATTTAACAGCCTGAACAGATGGGACTGTCCATATTTTTCAATAGGAGCGGTCCAATCATTGAGCTCCAGGTCATACAGGGCTTTCTCCAACTCTAGATCTACATCGTTCCAGCCCACCTGATCAACCATCCCCACCCCTTCCAATTCAACATTCTTCAGCGTGGGATTGATGGGGGTATGTGTCCAGTTTGGATTCCAGGCGACAGGTTTTTCATCTGTTATGGAATCTAGTATCACATGCTGAATCCAGAGGGTTTTCTGATCCATGGCAAAAGCATGCCTCATATCACCCTGGGTGATCATAGTTACATTGCGAATCTTCTCTCTAAATAGTTCACGCCGGATGGCTGCATCTTCCAGATATCTTAGAGCTCTGGCGTTCTCTGGTTCTTGGTCCAGACCCCTGCGCTGCGATTCCTGGGCTAGCAGGACACGTTCAACAAGACGATCAAGGACCTGATTATAAGCTTTTTCTTTTGGACCAGAGATAACGGATCTCGGACTGGTCTCGTAACTGAAGACAAATTCATCTGCACTGATGGCTCTACCATTCACATGTATGAGCCCTTCAGGGGACTGTTTCTCACATGCAACCAGAAGGCACACGACAAGTAAGAGAATTATTTTACCAGAGCGCACGTTGAATCGTCCTATTTGATCACACTAAAACGACCAATGTGAGTACCGACCCGAGGTGCATCTACATGATAGAAATAGGTACCGAATGAAATCTCGTTCCCTTCAGTACTCAAGAGGTCCCAGGCTTCCATACCATCGTCTGCAGTTGATTGATGTTCTATGGTATCAACCAGATAGCCATTGAGTGTATAGATGCGAATCGTGCATTCCCTTGGCAAATTAAAGAACTGTAGACGTCGCTCTCCCCGACCAAACTGGAAATAGTTTTGGGGTTCCCACGTGGCAGTCACTACATAGGGATCAGGTACAACATAAATGTCATCCAGTTCATCCTTAGCCAGTACGTCACTTGAATCAGCTCCGCTAATATCGAGTCGAAATTTATCACCACTGCGAAATGGTTTTTTTGTCTTCAGCAGGTAAATATCTCCAGCTCCAGGAGGATCAATGGTGGCAGCCGTTGTATCCAACATGGGTACACCATCTACCCATACAGTATCCACTGAGTATTTGGATTCAAACCGAATGACCCAGGAGGTGTGTTTGCGAAAGATGAAATCATTATCCGGTACAATGATCACGAGGTCATCGCCATCATTGTAGGTCTCGCTGCGATCATGATCATACAGTGCAAAATCTGCATCAGTTGTATCGGTTACATTCCTGATCTTCACACCCACCAGTCGTGAACTAAGCCCAAAGGCACTCACCGTCTGAATGGTATCTTCACCGAGAAATTCAATTTCATAATCAGCAGGTATTTCAAGATTGAGTCGATTGCCTGATAAATCTTCCCAATCCGGGTTCAAGCGGATTCTAGGTGTATAGTCCGAACTACCTGATATCCAGCCACTTCCATCAATATCATAAACAATATTGGTGTCATTGTAGAAATTGAGTACACTTCCATTGAAGATGGGGCTTTCTTGTCCCCTGAAGAGCACCTCGGACGTATCGATCACCAGCGTATCCTGCGTCACATCTCTCAAGGTGTAGTGTGGAACTGTCTGGGTGTGAAAGTTAGTTGAATCAATAAATTCCAACTCATAGCTGACCACACCAC
Source organism: Fidelibacterota bacterium (assembly GCA_016844945.1). Classification (GTDB taxonomy): domain Bacteria; phylum Fidelibacterota; class UBA8477; order UBA8477; family JABMPR01; genus JABMPR01. The sequence continues at coordinate 40,424 of JAERTJ010000154.1, forward strand.
TGGGAACATTGTATTTTTCAACAATATTTAAACCGATGGCACCAGTAGCAGGTCCCTCATGGTCAATCGTACCGACTAAAGCAGCCGGCGAGTAACCAGCAGAAGCAGGCCGAGGTACTGCTGTTCCGCAATTCACATCTAAAAATGTAACGCGACCAAATGCGTCCGTTTTGATGATGGATGCGCAGAGGCTGGGGGCCAGACCTTCAGGAGGTCCATCGCCATAATTCACCTGGCCAAAATCATATGACACAACCGCATAGTAATAGGTCTGACCATTTACAACATCGGTATCTGTCCAGGTGTGTTTGAGACCTGTATTCTCACCCATATTGAACTTTATACCATAAATATCCAGTGGATGAGGTCCATACCATTCATCTTCAAGATCAAATTGTGCTTCAGGTGTACGGAAGGTCAAATTGCCATAGGAATCCGTAATTGTTTTATTCTCAAGAAACTGGGCTTCAGTAGATTTATAAATGAGATACCCTTCAAAATCATACTCCTGGAGAAAGGGATCAAAGGAATCCTCAGCTATGTCATCCCAAACCAGCGTGACTTCCTTGTCACCCGGGTATACAGATAATGTTGGTTTCAGTGGAGGCTTGGAAAAACGATAGTCAGCATTATAAATCTGCTGTACTGTACGCTTATTCTTGATTAGATCATCCTTGTCCTCACCAAACAGCAATGCCATGGAATATCGTTCTGTAGCTCCTACTTCCAGGGGGAAAGTCCCGGATGAAAAGAACATACCCAGGTTACTGGGTTGCAGTAAATCGGAGACTGGCACCAGAGCGCGTGAAAAGACATCCCAGTTTTGTTCGTCATTGGTGAGTTCATATTCATGCACGGGAAAAATATCAAACCCTGTGAGACCAATCTGGTCAGATTCATCAGGATCTGTTTCATTATAATCGGGTTCTCCATCTGTAGGCAGACCATCACCCTCCCCTTCATCTGGCGCAACATAATGAACATCATATGGACCAACCCCATCGGCACCAACATCATCATTCAATGGCTCATCATAGTCCCAGACACCGTTACCATTCATGTCAGTGAAGGCATCCCAATCAGCATCCTCATCATTGGACCAGTGAGGTCCGGGTTCAACGAGATAGGTGGCGACAAAGGCATCCCAATCTGCGCCTTCAAAGCCATAGGGTGCTGTATCCAGGAATACACCGGGACCATCGCTAAATCGTTTTTCGTCGGTCATGCCGTCGCCATCATTGTCCAAACCATCATTACCAATTCCAGGGCTTTCAAGGAAGGCATAGCCAGCATATCCTACGGGATACCAGTTTCCCGGTGTTCCCAGACCATCTGTATCATAGGCAAAAGCGATATCCATCTCAGCATCGTACTCACCGATATCATCGGCACCGTCTTCTACCCCACCGACACCCCAATCCAGATATTGAGCATAAAAGGTTTTATTATAGCTATGGGTAGATTCATTGTTGATGTTGTATAACCAGAAGATACAGTCTTCTGCGAGTACATGGCTCCACTGAAAACCACGGCCTTTTACGACAAGCCCCAGTCCACCTCTGGTAGAATCACGGTCATCACAATAGTAACTCATATGCAGATTTGGTTCTTTATCGGGATCATCATCAAAGGCGAATACCGTTTCCAGATCAGCATTGAAGATGCCTTTGCCAAAATAGCCATTCCAGTAACCATCCCAGGTGCTTGATTTGTCGGGCCATGAATCTGGCCAACTGATGGGTTCATTACTCACGGCAGGAATGTCATTCTCTTGTGGATCTCCATTAAACCAGAATGGTCTCGGTTCAAAGCCCCAGGGGATATCATCAGGGGATTTATCAACGAACTCTCGGTACTGGGTTTCCATGGGGTGAATGATCTCCCCCAGGCTGTTTTGAACCTCAGCGGAAACGATGAGAGCGACCCCGTCACAGTAATGGCGACCATAGCTGGGCCAGTTACATGAGGGTTCGTTGGGGTAGTCCGTCACCTCACCATAATTCTTATAGCGGGTCAGAACCAGGTTGCCATCCATAGTGCCGATCCGTCGATGGAGCAAATTTCCTCTAAACTCTAGGGGTGTCTGGGCCAGCAACTCTGAGAAAAGCGGAAATACCAGCGCAACTGTTAGTAGAACCAGCATTGATTTGAACATACGCGTTCTCATTTTGGACCTCCAAACCGAATGGATAAGCCGAATAGAATCTTCCGTGGTTCATAATAGAAATCGGGTCGACTGTAATACTCTTCCTGCGTTCCATATCCGCGATAATTTTGAAAACTCATATCATAGTCATATTCTGCGGAACCGCTTGAGTCATAGACATCTTTGGTATTCTTCCGATCCAGTAGATTGGATACTTTGATATAGGGGGATAATTGAAGACCATTAATTTTCAGATCCTTAGTAATATTCAAGTCCAGACTTAGTGTCATGGGTTCCCGCTCTCCATTATAGATACGATTTGAATAACGAGCTGAAGATCGGGTGTAAGGTAGACCACTACCCAGTTTACCTATGATACTGATGTGGTATCCAGCCTGAGTCGTCGTTCCTGTAAGGTTGAGTGAATGGGTTTGGTCCCAGTCCAGGATGACCCGTTTTTTCTCAGATTCAATGGGTGGATCTGCTTGCTGTCTGACCCATTCTTCATTGGGATCTGAAGCATTTCCTGTGGCAACCTGGTAGGTATAGTCTATACCAAATCCAAAGCCACCTGGTGTGCCACGTTGCTCCAGGGCAACGGTAATACCCTTGACATTGGCGTGATCACGATTGATAAATCGGAAATAGCGACCACCATAAATATCATCACGCACTTCCATACCAATAAGGTCACGGATATCTTTATTAAAACCTGTAATATCCAGAGTTAAATCATCAGTGAGGCCTTGCTTCAAACCGATTTCGTAACTCACTGTTTTCTGTGGCTGGAGTTCAGCATTACCCATGGAATTAAAGCGACCCCTTGGGGGTTGATCCCCTTCCAGCTGGATTAAAGATACTTCAAAATCGGGGTTGATATATAAATGCTCATAAGCTGGGATCTGGAAAAAATGTCCATAGCTAAAATGAATGACACCTACATCAGTAATCGGATAGGCAATACCCAATCGCGGGCTCACCTGGGATGAAGTCTCAGCCTTCCGCAATTCGGAGTGTCTGGGATCATTAAAATCCAGAGGTACCTGACCATCTGGATCAAAATAATCGTACCGTAGACCAGCATTGATTATCATTTCACCTAATTCCAGCTTGTCCTGTATATAGGCGGTCAGCTCAATGGGTTTGTGAGTATACATATTATTATACCACGATGAGTCAGGTGGCTGATTCACCTGATTTTTTTCATCAAAATAGATCCAGTATTCATGGAGCCACAGGTTGCCCTGTTTCAGACTCATCCCCAGTCCAACTTTCTGTTGTTTGGTTATCTGGCTGGTAAAATCGAATTTGGCAATATTGTCTTCATTACTTCGACGGTGCTGCCACATACGCATACCACCTGTTGAAAATCCATTTCCCCCGGTACCCGTAGCATACCACAATGGTACATAACGTGGGTCCTGCCAGTTTTCATACACATACTGACTATACTCAGTATATCCCCTGGAGGCATTCAGGGTTAAAAAAGTTTCTGCACTAAACAAATGGGTGTATTGGAGGGATCCTCGATAGTCACCGTTGATGCGTTGGTAGTTACCCAGTGGGTTATACTTGAATTGACGATCATAGTCGCGGTATTCACGGGTTTGATAAAATCCTGATATGTTTACCTTGCCTTTACTATAAGGCTTGATAGTGATCTTCCCCTGAACTGTCATGCGTTCGTTTGGAGCCAGGGCGACGACATCCCCACTCCCTGTTGAATCAAGAGATGGGTGTTCAGGATCATAAAAATTTGATGAATCTCTGGGTAGAAAGATTTCTTGCCCAAAGAGATAACCCTCAGAGTATGATTTTCGGGCCATCACTGAAAAGTTTGCAGATATACCCCAAATAGAAAGAAATGGGCCACTGAGGCTGGCTTGCAAATTGTTGATGGCCAGTGGGTTTACATCTTCAATGTGATCGAAGGTTTCACTATGATTGGAGATATAATCTCCGAAATAGGTTGATACTTTGCCTGCAAAATAGTCCTGACCTTCTTTGGTAACAATGTTGACTATACCAGACATGGCCTGGCCGTATTCGGCATTAAACGTGCCGCTGATCACTTCCATGGCCTGAATCATATCATTTTCAATGTCCATGGGTACATCACCGGAATAACTGTCATTGATGGGAATCCCATCAACGATGTACATGACTTCACCTCCTCGTCCACCACGAAAATGACCTTCTACCACACCTGCCTGCAAATTGATAATATCACTCAGCGTTTCTACCTGTAGAGCTTCTATTTCCTCTGAGCTCACGCGATATGAAGTTGAGGTCACATCCTTACGTACCGTGGGTGCTTTGGCAACAACTGTAACCAATTCCCCTTCCAAAACTTGTGGCTGCAGCTCAAAATTTACGTCTGTGGTAAGATCCACCATCACCTTTACATCTGTTATCATCATAGGGGCATAGGCGATGTAGCTGGCACGAATGGAATAGGTCCCAGGACTAAGACCAATGAGGATATAATAGCCATCAATATCTGTTGATGCACCCATGTTGGAACCATCAACAATGACATTCACACCTACCAGGGGTTCACCGCTGACTGCCTCCACTACCTGACCTTGTATCTTTCCTGTGATACCTGCTGTCAGGATGCTGGGGATGATGAGCATTAACCATAGAATTTTCTTTAAAGGGTTAACAGACATCATTGCGATGACCTCCTCATTTGGATGGAATAATTTGTTCAATTGTGTGGTTGGGTTATCTCAGGACAACCCAACCACAATTGATGTTACTGATCTCTTTTTAGCGGATCAGAACCATTTTCTGGCTGACCTGGCCATTAACGCCACTCAGCATATAGATATAAACACCAGTTGACATAGCTTCACCGGATGCATTGGTTGCATCCCAGGTAACACTATGATGACCGGCAGATGTCTGACCTGAATACAGCGTCTTGATCTTTTGACCGAGAACATTGTAGATATCCAGACTTACAATACCATCGACAGGGGTTGTAAACTCAATCTTCGTCGTTGGATTGAAGGGGTTTGGATAATTCTGGCTTAACTGATAGACATCTGGCGTCTGTGTCATATGATAATCATCATCAATAGATACCACAGGTCTGGCAGCTAATTTCTGGACTGTATAGTCATCGAAATATGTCAAACCAGTTGGATTTGAGGTATATCTGGCACGCACAGAGATGCCTGTTGCATCTTCAGGAGCTTGCTCGGCAACTTCATAAAATGTCCAGTCAGTGTCAGTCGTGGTCTGATCGATATAGACAAACTTATCGCCACCACTGAGACTCCACCCACTATTAATTGGATCGTCTGTATGGAAGAAGTATGTAATACCGATGCGACCATCATCACGATCTTTGCGGATATATGAAGGTTCATACGCTGATGAGTCATTTACACCAACAGTTTTCGCCCAGAATCCGACCTTATACCATTCCCCTGCCTCGACAGGATAAGGAATAGAGTAATATACGATTTCTGATGTTGAACTTGTGGTATCTGGCTTAAACAGTTCCTGTGAATAGTCACCGGAGTGTGCATCATTCATGGTCACGGTTCCATAGGATCCATTGTCACTGGCATACCAGTTCAACCATCCATTGATTGTCTCAGCGTTACCGTTAAACAATCCCATGCTCCAGGGATCAGATCCACAACCGACATTATCAAAATAAACGGTTCCAGTTGCATCTTTTCCCATCACCATCTTCACATTTACTTCAGCTGGTTCAGCTGTGAGGATAGTAACTGAAGTGAGTTCAGCCCAATCAGCATCAGCATTGGTTTGATCTGCCCACAGATTCTCCGCAACCAGTACATTTCCAGATGCATCTAAAAATTCGAACATCAACCCGATTTTGGCATCATCATTTGCCGGAGCGGTATTCACACCAGCTAATTTCACCCATCCACCGATGGTGTAAGTAGCGATAGCCGCATTGTTCCAGTAAAGGTCAGCATTATTTGCTGATTGCCAGCCAACCATATTCGCGCTGGCAGCAGCTTTGGTGATCATGAAGGAATGCATGCCAGAATAGGATGCGGCAGCATCAGTGACACCAACATCAGTTCCAAATGTACCATTCAGAGGTGTCCAGAAGTTTGGCATTTGATCTTCAAGTCCAGCATTTCCCATAATTTCATCACCTGTTTCAGCCATTCTCTCTACAGAGAAATCATCGAAATAGGTAAGTCCAGTTGGGTTTGATGTATATCTGGAGCGAACTGAGATCCCTGTGGCATCTTCAGGAGCTCTTTCAATAACAGTATAGTGAGTCCACTCTGTGTCAGTTGTGGTTTGATCGACATAGACAAATTTGTCTCCACCACTCAGACTCCAACCACTATCGATGGGATCATCTGTATGGAAGAAATATGTAATTCCAAGCCTGTCATCAAGTCTATCTTTTAGAATGTATGAAGCTTCAAAAGCAGATGAGTCGTTCACACCCACAGTTTTGGCCCAAAATCCAATTTTGTATAATTCACCGGCGGTTACTGGCGCAGGAATAGAATAATATACAATCTCTGAAGTGGAGCTGGTTGTATCAGGTTTGTATAATTCCTGTGCGTAATCACCGCTATGAGCATCGTTCATAGTGACTGTTCCATAAGAACCATTGTCACTTGCGTACCAACTCAGCCAACCAGTCACGGTTTCAGCATTTCCATTGAACAATCCCATGCTCCATGGATCTGATCCACAAGCAACATTATCAAAATAGGCTGTACCTGTGGCATCTTTGCCCATGATTAGTTTCGCAGTGACTTCAGCTGGTTCTGCTGTCAAGATAACGACAGATGAAAACTCTGTCCAGTCCGCGTCCGCTGCAGTCTGGTCAGCCCAGATATTTTCTGCGACAAGAACATTACCAGATCCATCCAAAAACTCGTACATGACTCCAATTTTTGCATCATCATTTGCAGGTGCTGTATTCACTCCTGCCAACTTGATCTGAGCTTTGAGTGTGTAGGTTGCAACAGCAGCATTGTTCCAATACAGATCGGCGTTGTTGACTGATTCCCATCCAACCATATTGGCACTTGCAGCTGCTTTGGTAATCATAAATGAATGAAAACCTGCATAAGCCATTGCTGCATCAGTGACACCAACATCAGTACCAAAAGTACCATTGAGAGGTGTCCAAAATGCAAGGGTCTGATCTTCCATGCCGGGATTGACTAGCAGATTCTCTGCAAATACAAAACTCAGCGAGATCAGGAGTAACATGGTAGCAATTTTTCGCATAGCCATTTTCTTTCTCCTTCTATTAGAATTGCCGTACATTTTCATTCGCGATATCAACTGTCTGCACACTTACCGGTTCCCCAGTTGCAGGAGTCATATCAACGACTTCACAAAAAGATTTCGGGGGCAATTCGACCCGAAGATTCTTGATGATGTTCTCGGTATCCTTTAATCGCACATTGAAAGCGCGTGGCTCCCAGGCGTGATTAAACAAATATTCTTTCTTTTCCTGATTTCTATTGAAGCGTAAAAATTCACCACCAGCATCCGTGCAACTTGAACCTGGGTTCATATTTTCGTCACGGATATCAGCGTAAAGTGTTGTCACAAAGTCTCTTACAGCATCGTTACAAGAGAGCATCATGAGCATTTCAAAAGGGAATAATGAAAAATAGATCGTCCCTTTTCCGTGCTGTTTACAAATGAGGAGCGGACGTTTCTGCCCATCTTCAAGTAAGACTTTGGTGTTTCTTACACTGGCAGGTAAATAAGCAAGAGCTCGTTGTGTTTGAGCCAGTTCTACGGGTAGTGTCAGCACGGAGTCACCGATTGTGCCCCATGAACAAGGACTTGAAATGGTCATGGTCGATTCCGGGTAAAAATCGGGTAACCCAAAACGCAAGTTGGACTTGATCCCCATAAGTTCATCCAGATCAACCATCCAATGGTCATTGGCAAAACTTGTATAGAGCACGCCCCCCTGCTCAACATGAGCTAGAATTTTCACCCAAAAAGGCGCACTTAGCCGTTTCAATGCTGGTAGCCAGAGTGTGGCTTGCGTTAACACGAAGGAGGCGTTATGTGTGAAGTGGACGTCATGATCCTGGGAGCGGTATTCAACACCAGGTTCATGGATGCACATCGGGGTTGCACCGGAACTAGCCAGTGCGCCGTAAGTATGTATATATAAATCGTATTTCTCATCAGTATCGCGATCCCAGTCAAAGGGAAGGCTGTGATAGTAGGTTGATGGGATGATAAAATAGCTATCCCGGGGAGCCAGCTCCCAGCTATCTTCTGATAAGTTTTGTGACAGTTGGGAAATCCGTCGCATTTCATCCAGGGCAGGTCTAAAGCTCCCATCTGTTCTGCGAAGGCCAAACCGGTTCTCAAACGTATTGTGTAAATAGGGACGTAAATCTGATTTCTCAAAATCAGTCCAACACCAATTTAATGCTGCAGTTGCCCCGACCTGTAAGGCTGAAAAAATAACTTCACGATAGTACAGTGCCTGATTTTCTTCAGAGCCCATGGCGATGGAATGACCAAACTCTTCCAAAAACACCTCTTGCTTCCAGGAACCTGTCAGCAGAATTCTAAAACCGGATGTATAGGCTTGAGGCCAGTAGTCATCATAGCGTGGATAAAAATGGACGCCCAGGGTGTCCTGCAGGGGTGCCAATGATCGTAGATGGTAATTTGAGGATGGCTCTAAATTGTTCTCTCTTCCAGCACCGGTAATCTCTGGGGACCAAACGCCATCACCCAGTACCAGCGGTCTGGAATCCAGGCCATGGATAAATTCGGATATTTCTGTCACCCATGCTGTGACTTCTTCAGCATCCTTCCCGGGAAAATCGTTGGGTAGCTCATTTGATAGACACCAGCCTGCAATATGATTGGAGTCGCTTGAAGCGTTCAAGATGGCTCTGATGAATGTTTTCTGTTGTTTTAGTACTTTAGGATCGGAGAGGAAGGACCCTTCATCCCAGCCGTCAACTCGGTAGTTCTGTCCTGACATATGCCCTACGAACAGGGTGGGCATACCATAAAGATTAGCGGATTCAAGATGTTTGAGAACAGTCTGATAGCGCTTCACCATTTGTGGGTCGACTTGACCCTGTTTGACGAAATCGGGTGTAAAAATAAAAAAGCGGACAACATCCAATCCTACTCCGCTCATTTGTTTGAAATCTTCAGCAATCTCATCAGGCCGCCAATCCGACCACATTTGGATAGCCGTAGATGCTGGCCAATAATTGACACCAATGCGAAATGGGGATTGGCTCAAAATATTCATGAATCAGGTCGTATCCCTGCAAACACATTCTACGGCGATGGTTCTGGTTTGAGGTCGTTGGTCAGGGTTATTGATGACCTCCATGAGCAGTTTATATGCTTCCTTGCCTAAATCCATTTTTGGGACATGGATGGACGTCAGTGCAGGCGTGTGGAATCGGGCGGCATATATATCATCAAACCCCATAACTGCCACATCTTTGGGTGTCTCCAGTCCCTGTCGCTTCAATTCTTCTAGCACCCCAAATGCCAGCGTATCATTGGCACAGAAAATCGCATCAATTGGTTTCTTTTGGGCAAGCAGTGATTTGATACCCGCCACCCCGATTTCTCGGGTAATCTCCTGGTCCACCTGGTAGACAAGCTGTTCTTTGTCAGTTCCAGTAAGGCCGTTCTCTTCCAGGGCTGATAGATAGGCTCGATAGCGTTCTTTGATTGAAGGGTGTTCAGCAGATCCGCCGATATACCCGATGTGCTTGCGTCCTCTATTAACCAGTTCTTGAATTGCTGAATGAGCGCCATTAAAGTTGTCGATTGAAATTTTGTGATGCTTTTTTCCAGGAATTTCATAATCCAGTAAAACGAAGGGTATTTTTCGAGTTTCTAGAAGGGAGATTAGATTATGAGGTACTCGACCTGCCAGAACCACACCATCTACATCGTCATATTTCAGGAAGCGGGGTAAATCTGTGCTGGTGTTGAAGTCCAGCTTTACAGTAGTGAGGAGGATGTAGTATTCACTATCACGTGTAGCCAATTCCATCCCAAGGAAACACTGGGAGTAGAACATCTCTATTTCAGAGAAGTGATCTTCCCA
>JAERTJ010000155.1 GCA_016844945.1 Fidelibacterota bacterium
TCTATACGGATGTTAACCGGTTCAGCATGGACAAGGAATTTGGATTTTCAATCCGCTGCGTGAAAAATGCAGATAATTATGTTGAGATTCCCCAAAACCTTGATGCCACAGCAGGTAACCTCCAGGTTACGTTGGATTGGGATGACACGGGTGAATCTGATCTGGCCAAATACCGCATCTATCGGGGCATAGCGACAGGTACTTACACGCTTATCGATAGTGTTACCACAGGTAGCCCTATTGCCAGTACATTTTATGATGACAATGTTATAAACAATACTACCTACTACTATGCAGTCAAAGCTATTGATAGTGATGGGAACTCAAGCGATTTTTCAAATGAGGTTTCAGCCCAAGCTGTTGAAATCATGACCGATATCGATGGCAATCAATACACCACAGTCGCCATCGGTGACCAGACCTGGATGGCTGAAAACCTGAGGGTCACTAAATACCGTAGTGGTGATGCAATCTCCACTGATTTTACCAACACTGATTGGGCCAATCTCACTACAGGTGCTTATGCGCATTCTAATAATGATGCCAACAATGATGGTTTGCATGGACTTTTATATAATTGGTTTGCTGTAGACGACGCTCGCAAGCTTGCTCCCGCAGGTTGGCATATCCCATCGGATGATGAATGGAAGACATTGGAAATACAGCTTGGGATGAGTCAGGCAGTAGCTGACTTAACCGACTATCGTGGAACAGTCGAAGGAGGTAAGCTAAAAGAGGCCGGTACATCCAATTGGAGTAGCCCAAATGAAGGGGCTACCAATGAAAGTGGCTTTACTGCCGTTCCCAGTGGACATAGAAATGCCCTGGGAGTGTATGACCATTTTGGCGAATACAATCTGTTTTGGACGTCCACATCATTAGACATAGACAATAGCATGAGCAGAACACTGATCTATAATCAGTCTAAGATTGCGAGAGGACCTGGAAACAATGAGACAGGACGCTCGATCCGCCTTATCAAGAATGCTCCCACCTATGTGGAAATTCCAAAAAACCTTGATGCCACAACAGGTAACCTCCAGGTAACCCTGGATTGGGATGACACCGGTGAAGCCGATCTGGCCAAATACCGCATTTACCGCGGGACGGCACCTGGTACATACTCGCTTATAGACAGCGTCACTACAGGGGACCCGATCACCAGTGCCTATCTGGACAATACGGTTTCAAATGGAACAACCTACTACTATGTCGTTCAGGCTGTAGATGCTGATGGAAATACCAGCGCCTACTCCAATGAAGACAGCACAACACCCTATGCACCAGAAGTTCACATTACTGGTGGAACATTCACCAGGGGAGATGTCTGGGGTGATGGTGGAGTCAATGAAACGCCCACCAGTTCAATCACCGTCAGCAGTTTTTATCTGCACAAATATGAAGTCACCCAGGAATTGTATGAATCAGTCATGGGTACCAATCCCAGCTCACATACCGGTGATGACCAGTATCCTGTGGAACAGGTCACGTGGATCAATGCCCTGGAATATTGCAATGCCTTGAGCACCAGGGAAGGCTTGACACCGGTTTATACCATCAACGGGGAAAATTCAACCTGCGATTGGAACGCCAATGGATATCGTCTGCCCACTGAGGCCGAATGGGAATACGCCGCAAGAAGCAATGGTCGCACCGATCGCAAATGGAGTGGAACCAATACTGCAACCGAGTTGACTAACTATGCCTGGTATTCTGAAAATAGTGGATATGTGACGCATCCTGTCAGAGGGAAACTGGCCAATGACCTGGGTCTGTTCGACATGAGCGGAAATGTCAGTGAGTGGGTCTGGGACTGGGACGGTGTCTATCCATCCTCAGCTCAAACCGACCCCACAGGTGCCAGTACGGGTGGCAATAAAATATTCAGGGGCGGCAACAAGAGTTTTGGGAGTGACGACAGCCGAACCGCCTTTCGGAATTTTCTATCACCTTCCAGCTACAGCAGTCTGATTGGCTTTCGTGTCGGGCGAATGGATCCAGATTTCATATCGCCACCGCAAAATGTCACAGCCACCGCAGGGGACACGCAAATAACCCTGGACTGGGATGATTCAGCTATAACAGATCTGGCCAAATACCGTATCTATCGCGGGACAGCAGCAGGCATATACTCCATTCTCGATAGTGTTACCACAGGGACTCCCATCACAAGTGCCTATGTGGATGAAGACGTTAGTAATGATACCACATACTACTATGTGCTAAAAGTAGTAGATGCGGATGGCAATGCTAGTTCCTATTCTAATGAAGCTTCTGCCACTCCTCGTGAAACAGGTTCAGTGACAGATATTGATGGAAATGTCTATCAAACGGTAAAAATTGGCGATCAGTGGTGGATGTCTGAGAACCTGAATGTGACCAAATACAGGAACGGCAATGAAATTCCCCTAATTGAACAGCCTTCAAACTTATGGACATATGCCTCTTCAGGTGCGTACTGTAACTATTTAGACAATGTTGGGTATGCAGAGACATATGGCAGGCTATACAATTGGATGGCTGTAAGCCATACAGATAATATTGCTCCTGTTGGTTGGCATATACCCACCGATGAGGAATGGAAAGCCCTTGAACGATCAATGGGAATGACAGCCGTTGAGGTTGAGCAAACCGGATGGCGAGGAGCAGATGAAGCATCACATCTGAAATCCATCAACGGATGGGATGAAGAGGGCGGTGGTGACAATTTTAGCGGATTGAACATCCTCCCCGCAGGATATCGCAGTGGTATAAATGAGGGTAGTTACGGAGGAATGGGCACTATTGCCAATTTTTGGACAATCACAGAAAATGTTTCAAATGTTGCCTTTATCCGTAGAATTCAATCTGATAAATCAGAGATTTACAGATATGATGGATTTCTTATTCGAGATTTTGGATATTCAGTGCGGTGTATTAAAAATGCACCTGGCTATGTCGAAATACCTCAAAACCTCGGTGCCAGTAGTGGTGATACTCAAGTCACCTTAGATTGGGATGACACCGGTGAATCTGATCTTGCTAAATATCGGATATATCGTGGCACAACAACAGAAATCTATACACTCATAGATAGTGTCACTGCAGGAAGTCCAATTACATCAAGCTATACAGATGATAGTGTTACTAACAGAACGACATATTTCTATGCTGTCAAAGCGGTTGATGCTGATGGCTATTCGAGTGACTACTCAAACGAGGTTTCTGCACGGCCTGTAGAAACATTAACTGATTTAGATGGAAATGTGTATGAAGCTGTCATAATCGGTGACCAAACCTGGATGGCTGAGAATCTCAAAGTCACAAAATACCGCAATGGGGATGCTGTTGCTAAAATTACAGACAATACCGCCTGGACTAGCCTTTCCACTGGTGCGTATTGCAATTACAATAATGTTGATTCCAATGCAGATACATATGGGAGTTTATACAATTGGTATGCACTGGATGACTCCAGGTATATCGCACCTGAAGGCTGGCATGTACCTACCGATGAAGAATGGAAAGAACTTGAGATCTATCTGGCTATGAGTCAGAACGAAGCCGATGGCTGGAGTTGGCGAGGTACTGATCAAGGCAGTCAACTTGCTGGTAATGCAGATTTATGGAATGATGGGGTGCTGGATCAAAATGTAAGGTTTGGATCAAGTGGATTCATGGCTCTACCAGGTGGCTGCCGTCAGTGGGACACCGGGAACTACGAGTGGATAGTTGATTATGCATATTTTTGGACAAACTCGGAAGCAGGTGAAACTTTTGCAGGCTATCGAGACCTTCATTACAACCAATCGGGTATCAGCCGGAATGACAATAGTCGGAACTTCGGATTTTCTGTGCGCTGTGTGAAGAACTCACCAAGTTATGTAGAAATGCCACGTAACCTCGAGGCAACGGAGGATAATGGTCAAGTTGCATTAGCGTGGGATGATACAGGTGAAGCCGACCTGGCGAAATATCGCATTTATCGTGGTACAGCAACTGGCGTATATACTTTGATCGATAGCGTAATGACTGGTACTCCTATTACCAGTGACTTTACCGATGATGATGTTACCAATGGCACGACCTATTTCTATACAATCAAAGCGGTGGATAGCGATGGGAATGCAAGCGAATATTCAAATGAAGTAGTCTGTACTCCCACAGTCGTTGCCAGTGGTCTGATTGCCTGGTATCCCTTCAATAACACTGGTGAGGATAAAACCGGCAATGGTCATGTTGCCAGCAATTATGGAGCAACCACCACTACTGATCGGTTTGGGAATGAGACTAGTGCTTATGATTTTGATGGAGTGAATGACTATTTACGTATAGAGGATTCCCCAGGATTTGATCTAACTACTACATTTTCAATTACTGCGTTCATTAACCCAGATGATGTAAGCAGTTACAACATGATTGCATTGCAGTTTGATGATCCTCAGACAGGGTACCAATGGGTTTTTGATATCGGTAATGGTTTGCTGAGGTTCGGTTTGTCCGATGACGGTGTGAAAGCGAATAGCGTTATTTTAAGCAGTAACCACAGTGTCAGCATTGACACCTGGACCCATGTGGGCGCAACCTTCGATTCTGGTGAGATCAAACTATACATAAATGGGACTCTGGATGCTCAGTTGTCCAGTTCCGTATCCAGTTTTTACCAGGCATCAATTCCCCTGGGCATAGGCGGTTACTTCTTAAACAATGAATATTATTTTAGTGGTCAACTCGATGAGATCAGGATGTATGAACGGGCGCTTAGTGAATCCGAAATCACGTCCTTGTTTGAAGAGAATGGCTGGGACCCTGCACCATCTGCGCCTGCGAATTTGAGCGCTCAGCCTTCCGATGAAGCCATTATACTCTCATGGGATGCCAATCCTGAAGGAGATCTTGCCGCCTACAGAATCTATAGGGACATCGCGGACCCTGCGACCACCCTTATTGCAACGGTTACCAGTGGCGATCCCATTGAAAATATTTATGTGGATGCAGGCCGGATCAACGGCCAGGTTTATTACTATCGCGTAATAGCGGTTGATGCAGCATCACAAACCAGCGACTATTCCAACACTGCATCCGCCAGTCCATCTCCCTTCTCAGTGATTACCGGACAGGGAATTGTTACCGATGGAGGCTATTCTGTAGGTTCAGCCTGGGCTGATTATGACAATGATGGTGACCTTGATGTGTATATCACCAACGCCCAATCCATGGTCAACTTTCTCTATCGTAATGATGGCGATGATACCTGGACCAGGATCCTGGCCGGTGATCATGTATTCCAGACTGACAACAGCTATGGTGCCTGTTGGGGTGACTATGACAATGACGGTGATGAAGATCTTTTTGTAGCCAATTATGATGCAAACAATGATCTGTTCCGTAACAATGGAGATGGGTCATTCACACAAATTACCAGCGGTAGTCTTGTGTCTGATGGAGGCTCATCATTTGGGGCTGCCTGGGCCGATTATAACAATGATGGCTATCTGGACATCTGTGTAGGTAACAGCAATCAGGACAATTTCCTGTACACAGGGAATGGGGATGGCACCTTCAATAAAATCACCTCTGGTGATGTGGTATCAGACGCAGGTCAATCAAATGGTGTTTCCTGGGTCGACTATGACAATGATGGTGATTTGGATCTTTATATAACCAATGGACAGACCACAAATTTCTTATACACCAATGATGGTAGTGGCAATCTAATCCGCAACGGTTCGGCAGGGAGTCTGGCTACAGAAAATCTGGCATCCTATGGGGGAATATGGGCTGATTATGATAATGATGGAGATCTTGATCTCTTTGTCTCCAATTACAATCAGAACAATTGTTACCATGAGAATAATGGAGATGGAACCTTCACCAAGCGTAGCAGCGGAACCATTGTCAGTGAGATGGGACATTCCTACGGCGCTACAGCAGGTGATTTTGACAATGATGGTGACATTGATATCTATGTCGCAAATTTCACTGATCAACAGAATATGTATTATGATAATGATGGGGCTGGTTTTTTCAGTCGGATTACCAGCAACGAAACCACTCAGGATAATTCATCATCCCAGGGTACCAGCGTGGCTGATTATGATGGGGATGGATCTCTTGATATCATTGTCCAAAATTATTCTGGTATGCTCAACAAGCTGTTTCGCAACAACGCCTATACCAACAATTGGCTGCACATCAAACCTATAGGGGATATGAGCAATAGGAATTCCTATGGGGCCCGAGTCAATATTAAGGTGGGTGATGATTGGCAACTTCGTGAAATCGGTGGGGAAAGCAGTTTTGCCGGTCAGAGCAGTCTCATTGCTGAGTTTGGTCTGGGTGCGGCTACCACAATTGACTCTATTTTAATTGAGTGGCCCAGCAATAATCATTGGGATACATCCAATGTTGCGGTGAATCAATTGTTAACTATTCTTGAACCCAATTCACCACCACGTGCACCTGCGAATCTCACTGCCTTGGCAGGTGATCACCAGGTTGCATTAAGCTGGAGCGAAAACTCAGAATCTGATTTTACCAAATACCGGATTTATCGTGATACGGTTTCACCAGCAACCACACGCATTGATAGTATTGTTGGTAATATTGAAACTGTTGATTTTACAGATACTGGCCTCACAAAGGATGTAACTTACTATTATCGAGTTACTGCTGTGGACAATGGGGGGCAGGAAAGTGACTACTCCAACGAGGTTTCTGCCACACCATATGAAACCATGAGTGATTTCGATGGAAATGCTTATCGCATCATCCAGATCGGTGACCAGGAGTGGATGGGCGAAAACCTGAAGGTAACCCACTATCGCAATGGTGATCCAATTCCCAATGTTACAGATGCTGGAACGTGGACCGGGCTCTCAACTGGAGCAATATGCAATTATGACAATGTGAACTCAAATGCCGAC
>JAERTJ010000156.1 GCA_016844945.1 Fidelibacterota bacterium
ACCCAAAGGGAGTTGTTTAATTTCCAGCGAAAATTTGATCTGGCTGACAATATCTATACCTTCCTGATGGAGAAACGATCTGAGGCTCAGATTACGAAAGCCTCCAACTTGCCGGATAATGAAGTCATTGACATAGCGCGAACAGAGCTTAGTCAGCAGGTGTTTCCCAAGAAAAGCCTTAACTATATGATCGCCCTGATACTGGGATTGGTATTCCCTGTGGTCTATGTGCTGGGGCGTGATTATTTTAACGATACCATTATTGAAAGAAAAGATATTGAATCTGCCACCAAATTCCCTGTGATTGGTCAAATTATCCATTCCAGCAAAGAAACTCAGCTGGTGGTAGCAGAATCACCCAAATCCAGCATTTCAGAATCCTTTAGGTCCTTACGTACCAACATACAGTATATGACCAAAGGTAGTGAGCAGACCGCAGTCATGGTTACTGCAGATATGGTGAGTGCAGGAAAAACCTATGTGTCCATTAACCTGGCCAGTATCTATGCCCAGTATGGCAAGAAAACGGTTCTGTTGGGTTTTGACTTAAGAAAACCTAAGATTTATCAGGATTTCGGACTCACCAACAATGTGGGTCTTACAACTTATCTCATTAATAAAGCATCCTTGGATGAAATCATTCAGCCCAGTGGAAAAATTGAACATCTGGATATCATTATGGCCGGACCGGTTCCCCCAAACCCTGCTGAACTGATTGCCTCCGAAAAGAACTCTGAACTCTTTGCTGAGTTAAGAAAACGTTATGATTATATCATCATTGATACTCCTCCTTTGGGTCTTGTTACGGTTGCCTATCTGTTGATGGATCATACTGATGTGAATATTTATCTGGTACGTCAGGGACATACCCACCGTAAAGTATTCGCTTCTATCATTAAGGATATTGAAGACAGAGGCATGAATATGGCCATTGTGGTCAACGACATTAAGATGACTGGTGGTTATGGCTATGGTTATGGCTATGGTTACGGCTACGGTTACGGCTACGGTTATGGCTACGGTTATGGCTATGGTTACGGCTACGGTTATGGTTACGGCTATGGTTATTATACCGATGACAAACCGGATAAGAAGAAGTCGTTCACGAAGAGGCTGTTCAATAAGTTGTAGTTAGGTGCTGGCTTGTCCTGACAAGCTTTGCTTCGTCAGGGTTGTCGAGTTGTCAGTTATCGGGTCAGCCAGATCTGTCTCGAAAAGATCGATAGACTTTGATAGTGATAATCCATTCACCATTCAATGTTTTAATCAAGTAAAATCTTATGTGCAAAGGTCACCCTGAGCTTGTCGAAGGGTGCGGGGGGAGAGTTGAATATGATATTAGAAATTCAATAGAAATTTGCCAGCGACGAAATTAGTAGATATTAGTTGTCGTGCTTGCACTGGCATGCGAAGCATCGTCATGTGCCTGTCCTGACAAGCTTTGCTTCGTCAGGGTTGTCGAGTTGTCAGTTATCGGTTCAGTCAGATCTAGCTCGAAAGGATCGATAGACTTTGAAAGTGATAATCCATTCACCTTTCAATGTTTTAATCAAGTAAAATCTTATTTGCAAAGGTCACCCTGAGCCTGTCGAAGGGTGCGGGGCAGGAAAATGAATGGTTTATAACAAAATAATCGTCTTCGACAGGCTCAGACTGACCTTGGTATTTTAGTTGAAAAACCAAAAACAAAATTAATCTACTTGCGAAGCTTAGAGCGTCGGCACCTGACGATGCTCCGCATGTCAGGGCAAGCCCGAAAAAACGGCGAGCGTGTTCAGTGAAGCACTTAATTCAAAAGACATCGTCGAATTGAATTATGAATGCTGAACTAATCCCGATCGTTTAAAAAACGCATCGGGTGGATAGCTTGTGCGCGGATAGCATCGTTTTTTCTTGATTCTTTTGTTTACTTTACTCATCAAGGAGAATTGAAGCGTAGCGGAAATCATGCACTCAAATAGAATATTTTCATCGTGAATAAAAGTAAATGCCTGTCCGGCAACAGGACAATGTCCACCACTTAGAAATTTTGTTTTTTAGAAAGAAATGCTAGCATTTTTTTTCAAACTAACTGTTGATGGTTTATTCTAGGGAAACATTGAATTCTAATGAATAAATCCAAATAATTTCTACTAATCTCCCATTTTCACCCCCCATTTTTCTACTTTTACCAAGTCTTTTTATGGACCGATAAAGACTATATTATGAAAAATTTCGCCCTCATAGGAGCAGCCGGATATATCGCCCCACGGCATATGAAAGCCATCAAAGAAACCAAGAATGATTTAATTGCTGCTCTGGATCCTTTTGATAGTGTGGGAATCATAGACAGCTACTTCCCCAACGCAGATTTCTTTACAGAAACTGAAAGATTTGACCGGCATCTGGACAAATTAAGAAGGTCAGGAAATGGAAAAGTCGATTATGTAAGTATCTGTTCACCCAACTACCTTCACGATGCCCACATTCGTCTGGCTTTAAGAAACGATGCCCATGCCATTTGTGAAAAACCTTTGTTGTTAAATCCCTGGAACTTGGATGGTCTCGAAGAAATCGAACAGGAAAGCGGTAAGAAAATATTCAATATCCTGCAACTCAGGCATCATCCATCCATTATCGAAATGAAGAATACAATTGATGGTTTAGCTAATGATAAAAACCATGATATCGACCTGACCTATATTACTTCCAGAGGCAAATGGTACCCATATTCATGGAAAGGTGATGTCTCCAAATCTGGTGGGGTGGTGACCAATATTGGTATTCATTTCTTTGATATGCTGAGCTGGATATTTGGGAAAGTACATTCAAGTACAGTACATTTGTATGAAGCCAACAAAGCGTCTGGCTTGCTACAGCTTGAAAAAGCCAATGTTCGATGGTATCTGAGCATCGACAGCAATGACTTGCCAATCTCCGCAACAGAAAACAATCAAACCACCTATCGTTCCATCACTATCGATAAGAAAGATATTGAGTTCAGTGGTGGTTTTACAGATCTCCATACCGTTAGCTATCAAAGTATTCTCGATGGCAATGGCTTTGGCATAGGCGAAGCCAGAAATAGCATCGAAATTGTTCATGGGATTAGGAATGGGGGGGTAGTCGCAGGCGGAGGAGATGAACACCCGTTGGTGAAGACTAAAGATAAAAGATAAAAGAGCAAAGTGGTTGATTATTGAAATTCAATAGATATTGGCTTTCGGCGAAATTGGAGGAGAAGGTTGTAGGTTGTCAAGATGTCGAGTTGTCAGGTATCGGGTTGGTCAGATCTGTCTCGAAAGGATCGGTAGATTTTGTAGTGG
>JAERTJ010000157.1 GCA_016844945.1 Fidelibacterota bacterium
TCGCGTTTAATATACACATTTTTCTTCTGTTCAAAGTTTTGTTTCAGGTCATTAAGTGACATTTCAGCAGGAATTTCTTCCAGGTCAATTTGCTGCTGAATAGCCTTTATCTTACCTGTTATCGCCTCGATACGACCCTTAAACCACTCAACCTCAAGCACTGTGATGCCAGCAGGCAGGTGGGCATTCAATTCATCAGCAATGGAGTCGACTTGATGAAACAACAGGATATCGAGATATTCTGATTCAGAGGTATAGCCCAGGGGTAAGGCGGGTCCACTGGAAATTTTTGGTCGCCGATTAAACCCTTGTGAATACACTACGGGCACATTAGCCAGGTTCATGGCTCGCATAAATGACTTCTGTACATCGAGATGACCCAGATAACTGGCTAGACCTTCCTTAGCATATTTTAAACGTGCAGTATGAACTGGCGTTGTATTTTCTAATTCAGGAAGAACTTCTCTTTCATGAGTAACATAGGGTTCAGGTGTGTTCTTTGATTCGCCTGCTGTTCCGTCTTTTACAATACGCATAAAGAGTTCGTCAAAATCACATACACCACAAGCCAGACAACCATCACGACAATCAATAACGGTGGCTTCCTGGTAGGCTTTGCGTTTCTCGCGACGCAGGAACTTTTTCAAGATACCATTGTCAACCAGATCCCAGGGTAAAATTTCCTTGTCATCTCGCTCATTCAGGTACGCTTCATAGTCTATCCCGGCTGTTTCAAAAGCCTTCATCCAACGCTCATAGCGGAAATAATCACCCCAGCTATCAAAGCGAGCGCCTTCCTGCCAGGCGGCAAAGATGGCTTTTGCCACTTTCCGGTCGCCCCTGGATAGCACTCCTTCAATTTCTGAATACTGGGGGTCTCTGTAGGATGCCCGAACATTTTTCACCTTCAGGTTATCCATGAGAAAATCGATTTTTTCCCGGATCACTTCTTTACTGTCCTGTGCTTCCCACTGGAAGGGAGTTTCGGGTTTGGGGATAAAGGTGGACAAGGTCACATTGATTTTGATTTTACCATAAGATTTGGACATATCCCGGACATCATTGATGAGATCTACAATTCCCTGCAAGTCAGCCTGGGTTTCAGTAGGTAAACCTAACATGAAATAGAATTTCAATGTTTTCCAGCCACCATCCAGGGCAATCTGAACCGATGAATACAAATCCTCATCACTGATGAGTTTGTTGATCACTCGCCGCATGCGCCAGGTACCTGCTTCAGGAGCGAATGTGAGACCTGATTTTCTTTCCTCTGATGCGATGGCTGCAATTTCCTTAGTGAAAGAGTCCAACCGCATGGATGGGAAAGACACACCAACACGATTTTCCCGAAGAAAGGGCTTCATCCCTTCAACAACTTCTCCCAACCCAGTGTAATCACTGGTTGAAAGCGATAAAAGCGAGAGGTTTTTTTGTCCTGTCTCTGTCAGGGTTGTCTTGGCGGTTTCAATAAGCTCTTCTGGTTTACGTTCCCGAATCGGACGATATACCATACCAGCATGGCAGAATCGACAACCCTGAGTACAACCACGCATGACTTCCATAGCAAATCTATCCTGGGCAGTCTCAACGATGGGAACGATGGGTTTGGTTGGATAGTTGGAGGCTTCCAGAACAGGGATTTTAGCACTTTTTACTCGATCAGGAGCCCCTTCAAAGGTTTTATCTATTGAAGTAATCGTACCATTATCATCTGTTTGAAAATCATAAAAGGCTGGCACATAAACACCTTCTGGCATGGTAGCCAGATCTTCAAGAATTTCTCGGCGGCTACGTCCAGCTTTTCGCCCCTCACCGATACGTCGTACCAGTTCCACTATCTGCTCTTCAGCGTCTCCGATAAATATGAGATCAAAGAAGTCAGCCACTGGTTCTGGATTATAGGCATTGGTCCCTCCAGCAATAATGAAGGGATCAGTCTCATCTCGGTCTTTGGTCCAAATGGGGATATGAGATAAGTCCAACATGGTCAGGATGTTGGTATAGAGTAGATCATAGGGCAGGGAGAAGCCCACAATGTCAAAATCTTTGAGATCATGTTTGGACTCAAGGCTGTACATGGGCAGGCTATGCTCGCGCATGAGTGCTTCCATATCCGGCCAGGGGGCATAGGCACGCTCCGCCGCAATATCCTTTTCTCGATTGAGAATATGATACAGAATCTGGAAGCCATTGTAGGGCATGGCTGTGTCATAGACATCTGGAAACGCCAAGGCAATACTGGCAGTCAGATCGTCCCAATCTTTGGTTATAATATTGTGTTCATTCCCCAGGTATCGCCCGGGCTTGGTTACTTTTGACAGTATCCTGGTATGTAAAATATGTTCTATATCTTTGGGTTGCACCCCAATATTCCTTTCATCAGCCCCCAACTAAGCGAGTGTGGACCCATACCACTGTGTCAGGTCCTTCAACTCTCAACGCAACTGCATCACAGCAATCCCGATAGTTTTTCCTCCATGACCTTACTTCGTAAGCTCATGGAGGTGGATTATAATAGGGTTTTTACAAGATACCATCTTTTCATGATCATAGATGACTGGGTAAAACAAGGATTCCAGGGGTTTCAAGGTTATCTTTAGGTTCAACTTTAACCAGGAGGTATAGATGAATACAAGTGGCGATAAAGCATGGATCAAGCTACGAACTGTTGAAGGAGACATCACTGCTGAGATGCTCTGTGAAGCACTGAAAAACGCAGATATCCCCTGTGAAATCAAACGTAGTATGCTAGCCTCCGGACTGGGTGCACACTCAGTTTCTTTAGCCGGAAATCAAGCCACACTCTTAGTACCAGAAGAAAACCTGGAAGCGGCGAATGCTGTATTGGAAGCTATTGATTTTGAACCTGGGGAAGAAGCCGACTAGATAATACAAAGGTTATTGTGTCACTCCACCATTGACAGGCTATTGTGATGGATTATAGAAATCGTTTGTGATCTGGTATAAGTCCTGTGCAAAAACAGGCTTTTTCACAACCCCAAGAGTTTTTAAGTCTCCAATCTCACGGCGGACACCAGAAACCTCATAACCGGTCATAAACAGAATGGGGATGTTATATTTTGACTGGATGACTTTCCCAATCTCAATACCGTTAATCTCAGGTCCCAGGTTTATATCCAATAGAATGACATCAATTTTGTGTGATTCACAAATCTTTAGAGCTGAATCCTGATCACACACCACCCCCACTACTTTTTGCCCCATGGCTTCAAATTCTATCTGCAACGACATTGCTGCGATGACTTCATCTTCAATGATTAGAAAACTATAATGATTCATTCATCCCCCTAAAGTAACGCAGGAAGCTCAAAGTTAACTTTCGCTCCATTTGACGTTTCAAACGAGAGCTTACCACCTAGTTGTTTCTCAACAATATTTTTGACCAACATCGTCCCTAAAGTTTGCCCAGAGCCAGGATCAAAATTATTATCAAACCCTGGACCATTGTCCTCAACAGAAAACCTGAGGGTTTTGTTTTCTAATTCCTGACAACTAACAACCACAGATGTTATGGAGTTCTCAGAAGGTGCATACTTAAATGCGTTTACGAGGAGTTCGTGTAGTACCAAACCAATGGGTACTGCTTTTTCAAGTGGAACCTTTACATTAATTAGTTGATAGTCTAATTCAAGATTATCCCCCTCCATCATGTAAAGCTTATAAATTTCCTTAGCTAAATCAGTGATGTACTCACGAATTTGGATATAGTGAAGATCCTTTGACCCGTACAGTTTTTCATGTACCATAGCCATCGATAATATTCGCGAGCGTGTCTCTTTTAGAATTCCAGTTAACTTGGGATCCTTTGTAAGGGATGATTGAATAACCAGAAGTGAGCCGATCACTTGCATATTATTTTTTGTGCGATGATAAAGCTCTTTTAATAATTCTTCCCGTTCTAGAACAATGGCTTGGAGTTCCTGAGTTCGTTCATCTACCACCCGCTCCAGGTTGACGGCATTGTCCTTCACTACGATGTGATACTGCTCTAGTACCCAGCGTGTTGACAGGTTGATAATACAAAAAAAGATATTCAGGGGCATCCAGGATGCAAAAATGGAAAGATCCATATTTTTACCAAAAATGGCTACAAAAATGGCGAATATCAATTGAATGACAGTCAAGTAGATTGTGTTTTGAAAGGTCATCCAGATACTGCCCATAAAGACTGTCACAGTCAACCAGATTAACGCGGTGTGTCTGTAATAACTTTCTGTTTCCAGAATGAAAATCAATAAGAAGCAGATGATAAAAGTTGCTGAAATGGACATGATGCCAGCAATCTTATAATACTTAGTTTTGGCAATAAAGTTGCTCAATACAACAATTGGATAAGCAACGAGCAGCGCTGGCCTAACAAAGCCTGGTGTCTTTAGAATGCCTACTGATAGATTCATGATAAAAGCGAGGGTAAAAAACAGGATGGCTTTGACCTTAAAAAACCTCTCCAGGATCAGTGATGTCCTTAGAGGGTCGAACAAGTAATCGGAATTTATTCGTTTTTATAATTCACCCCCAGGGTCAGATCAAGCCGTGTAATATTCTCGTCCATATTCCAATTCCTGGATACTTCATAACCCAGAAGACAGACTCTACATCAAGAGTATCGGAGTATATACTTAACTGTTAACTATTAAACATAGTGACTAAATAGTTTGATCCTAATCAATGGTCGATTGCTCATGTCTCACATTGCTTTAGACCTAGCATAACAGGTTATGCTTCAAATGTTTTTTTGTGATGATGGTGTCGCACCTTTCGACTGTTTATTTTGTATCTCACGGGCAGAGAAAATGCATTTATCACCCATACTCAATTCTATATTGCATGGATACGATAGTGAACCAAAGATGAAAGCTTATAGAGATGCCCGATAAAGTCCAGAGAGTCAAAGGAGTTAATGATATTCTACCCGCTGAAGCCAGACAATGGCAGGCACTTGAAACCGTCATAAAAACCGTGATGGATCGTTTTGCCTATGGTGAAATCAGACCCCCGATTTTTGAAAAAACTGAATTGTTTGCAAGAGGCGTGGGTGAGGATACGGATATTGTCTCCAAGGAAATGTATTCTTTTACCGATATGAGTAATACGTCAATGACGCTGAGACCTGAACTCACGGCAGGGGTTGTGAGGAGTTACATCCAAAACAATCTGCAGCAGATATCACCTGTTCAAAAGCTCTGGTATGAAGGTCCAATGTTCCGTCAGGAAAGGCCACAGAAAGGTCGCTATCGTCAGTTCTGGCAATTCGGAGCAGAAGCCATCGGATCACCAAACCCCGAGCAGGATGTTGAGATGATAGCCCTTTTCTATGCGGTTCTTAAAGAATTAGGCATTGAAGGATCGGTCACCCTGAAAATTAATAGCGTTGGCGACACTGAGAGTCGTGAAACATATAGAACAGCTCTCCAGGATTATCTTCGTCCCCATCTGAATGAATTGTCTGAAACCAGCCAGCGACGTTTTCAGACCAACCCTCTTCGTATTTTGGATAGCAAAGCACCTAATGATAAAGAACTGGTCAAAGATGCACCCAAGATCAGGGAATGTCTCAATGAATCCTCGACATCACACTATGATCAAGTGCTTGTTATGCTGAATGAAATGGATATTCCTTTTGTCCAGGATGATCTGCTGGTTCGAGGGTTGGACTATTACACCCATACGATTTTTGAATTTACCAGCGATGCCCTGGGTGCCCAGGATGCCATCTGTGGAGGGGGTCGTTATAATGATCTGGTCAAGGAACTGGGTGGACAGGATGTCCCGGCGATTGGATGGGCTTCAGGCATTGAAAGATTACTCCTGGTTGTTGAAGCGCTACATCCCGCAGAACCTAAAACTGATCTCGATCTATTTCTCATCATCATGGGAGACGATTTAAGGGTAAAAGCCCCTGGTTTAATCAACCAATGGCGCAGTGCCGGGTTACGCTGTGATTCAGACGCCCTTCGTCGCAGCATGAAAGCACAGATGCGCGAAGCCAATCGCCAGGGTGCCAGGTATGTAGCTATCCTTGGGGAAGATGAATTCACACAAGGAGTGGTTCAACTGAAGAACTTTGAATCAGGTGAACAAACCGCAGTATCTTTTGACAAAGTGGTCTCAACCATTAACCCTCAAGCTGGTGACTGAGCTTGTCGAAGTCCCTATCCACAGGTGTGATCTGAATGTCTAATTTACCTGCTCTCTTAACCCGTGCTCAAGCCCTCAAGTATCGAAGCTTGAAGCAGGCAAAAAGTCGCAGGCAGGATGGTCTGTTTCTGCTTGAAGGTGTCAGATTGTGTGAGGAAGCATTCCAATCTGATCTTTCAATCGTCACCTGTATTACATCCAAGGGGTTTGATAAAATCAGTATTCCCACCGATGTAAAACATGTAGAGGCGACGCCCACTCAAGTAGAACAGATTTCAGACAGCAAAAGCCCACAGGGGATCATCTGTGTTGCACGTATTCCAATCGCGGAAGGGGCTGTTGCTCCTGAGAGCATCGATACCCTGCTCGTGTTGGATCGACTTTCGGATCCTGGCAATATGGGTACGATTTTCAGGAGTGCTTTATGGTTTGGTGTCAAGGACATCCTGCTGGGTCCAGACTGTGTTGACCCCTATAGCCCTAAAGTCGTCCGTAGCAGCATGGGAGCTATTGCATCACTTAATATTCATTCGAGTCAAGATTTGAGTGTCAGTGCAAAGGAATGGACCGATCAAGGAGGTGATGTTATCGCCCTTCATATGAATGGATCTCCCCTACAAAAATTTAAATCGACGAAAAGTCAATTCCTCATCGTCGGATCAGAGGCTCATGGGGTAGACCCGGAGCTATTGGCTGTATCCAAACCACTATCCATTGAAAAACCAGGTCAAGGTGAGTCATTAAATGCCGCCATGGCAACAGGAATTGCACTCTACGCCCTCAAACAGGGATAGCCTGCGACCTCTATTTACAACGCTCCCTCTTACATTTTTGAATAATACAATGGATCTTGATATAACCTGAGTGACTTAATTAGGTCAGGAACATCATCTTGGCATCAGACTTCAATCCATATATATTGCTCGGCCTTAGCCAGTAGTAGCGGGGAATTTATTGAAAACAAAGGAAACGAATCCGGGGACACTAGTATTCATTCATCTGAATTTAAGTACTGGCTCGAATTAAATAGATTTTTATTTGTGTGCACGCACACTTGAATTTAAAAAAGGATCAAAAATGGATTTTCTTAAACCTCGTGACATGGTGAAAACTTTGGTGGCAGCTTTTGTGCTGGTCTTCACCTTTCTCATATACCTGGATACCATGGCACCCACGGTTTCCTTTTGGGATTGTGGTGAATTTATAGCTGTATCTCACACCTTGAGTGTACCCCATCCTCCAGGATCCCCACTCTATCTACTCCTGGGTAGAGTGATGTCGATCCTGCCAATAACTGGCGGTGCAGCACTTGATCCAGTGCTCAATGAACCTCAATTTCATTACATTGCTTACCGAATTAATCTTTTATCCCCACTTGCTACAGCGTTCGCCAACATGTTTCTTTTTCTTATTATTGTTCGCCTGGTCGTTGAATGGCGCGGTAAAATCAAAGATAATGTTGATAAATGGATTGCCTATGGTGGTGGGTTAATCGGCTCGCTGACCATTGCTTTCTCTGACAGTCACTGGTTCAATGCCGTGGAGGCAGAAGTCTACTCAATGAGTATCTTTTTTACCGCAATTGTGGTGTGGCTCATCTTGAAATGGTCAGAGAAAGTGGATGAAGGTGGTGCTGGCTCCCGCTATATCCTGATTATTTCCTATATGATGGGACTGGCTATCTCGGTACACATGCTCAACCTTTTAACCATCCCCTTTATTGCTCTGATTATGTACATGAAACTTAATCCCAAAGAAGATGGGATTGAGATGATGGTCCACATTCTATCAGTAGTTGCCATTATGGGTATTGCTCTCATGATTGGTATTGAGATGGCTCTGCCAGCTACTTCGATGGAATACATGCGACTATCAGATGATGACCTCGGCTCCAAACTGATGGTGTTGATGGTCATTTTTGGCATCATCACCGCAGGTGGATTGTGGGGACTCTCTCAGGCATTTAAAGCTGAAAGACGGACTCGCTTCTGGAAACAGGTTTTTCTCATGGCTGCTGCAGGTGGTTCCTATTTGATTATATATCTTGGTATTATCAAGGGCATGCCCAAGCTGGCAAATATCATGGGAAGTATCTTAAATACCGATAATGCTGTGTCAGCCATCGGGGCAACCTTTACTGTGAGTATTCTGATTCTCATGGCACTCATCTTTTTTGCCCCTTCGATCTACAGATCCAGGGCAACAGAAATTAGACTCTCCGTCATGGCGCTGCTCATGGTTCTGGTAGGTTTCACCTCTTACGAAACCATTTTTATCCGTTCATCACAGAATCCAAACATTGATGAAAATGACCCTGAAACTGTATCACGCGCTGTTTCATATCTTGAACGTGAGCAGTATGGAAGCTATCCCATGTTCTATCGGGATCGGTGGGGTGAGCAACCATTAAATAAGAATACTGCAACACCGGGTCGAGTTGTAAAAATTAACAGCACCGGAAAAATTGGTGAAGTGGTCTCTGTCAATGGTGACCAGGTCGTTGTCGGTGTAGGTGGACGTGATGTTAATCAACGAATGTCCAACTTGAATGTCATTACCAATGGCTATCGATCGAACTCGGAATTTTTCTGGCGATACCAGATCAATCATATGTATATCCGCTACTTTAAATGGCAATTCTGGGGACGAGATGGTGATCAATCAGACATTTCTCAACTCTGGGCCATTCCATTCTTGTTAGGTCTGGCGGGCATGGGTCATCATTTTGCCAAAGACTCACGTCGCGCATTTGCTGTAATGGCTTTATTCATGTTGACCGGGTTTGCGATTCTGCTCTATTTGAATCAGGATGACCCCCAACCCCGAGAGCGAGATTATTCCTATGTGGGCTCGTTCTACGCGTTTGCCATCTGGATTGGAATAGGTGCGGCTGCCATCCTGGAAAAACTTAAGGACTGGAAAAAAGATTCACCTGTCTTTTTCAGTGCTGCCATTGCTGTCATGCTTTTGATTGCTCCAGCAAATATGATCAAAGCCAATTATCATACACATGATCGGTCAGGGAATTATGTGGCCTGGGAGTATTCATATAACCTGCTGAATACTTGCGAACCCAATGCTATCATTTTTACCAATGGTGATAATGATACATTTCCACT
The DNA here is from genome assembly GCA_016844945.1 of Fidelibacterota bacterium. Classification (GTDB taxonomy): domain Bacteria; phylum Fidelibacterota; class UBA8477; order UBA8477; family JABMPR01; genus JABMPR01. The sequence goes on from JAERTJ010000157.1 coordinate 9,279, forward strand.
CTGGTATTTACAGGAAGTCGAAAAAATTCGGACAGATGTCCGCGTCGTCAACTTGAGTCTCCTCAATACGCCATGGTACATCAAACAGCTCAAACATATGGAACCCAAAGTTCCTATTAGTTTGAAAGATGATGAAATTGAGGAAATGGGACTGTGGCGCTGGGAAGAACGGGAAATGACACTTCCTGCTCCTGCAAAGTTCTATGATAAACCAGAATCTGGATCCCTAGCTGCTGAGGCTGGACCCATTACCTGGAATCTGCAACCAACCATTTCACGACAGAGAAATCCACAGACCGGTAAGCTCATGGGTGGACTTCGAGTTCAGGATATCATGATCTTTGATATTCTGCGGATGAATGAATGGAATAAGCCAATCTACTTTGCTGTCACCGTTTCACCCAGCAACCAGATTGGTCTGGGTGACTTTTTACGTATGGATGGACAGGCTTATCAACTCATGCCTTACAAGGTTGGTTTGAGCATTGATCCAGACGTTATGTATGACAAGATTATTGATACCTATCGTTATACAAATCTGGATGACCCAGATGTCTACTATCCACCAAATGTCCAACGGCTCTTACAGAACTATCGTAAGGGATTCCTCCAACTCGTTTATGAATATGGCTTAACTGGTGAAGAAAACCGGGCAAAAGCACTCCATGTTCTTCACAAAATGGATGAATTGGTTCCAGATGAAACCATACCTGTAACTTACATGGATCTCTATCTTCAAATTGCCCAGATGTATTATCAGCTTGAAGACGATTCCAGTGCCTATCGCTATATGGATACAGCATTTGAGAATGGTCGAGAAGAAGTCCCATTGATGGAGCGAGTGAAAGTTGCTTCTGTCTGGAATGACCTCTTTGATGAGACTGAGAAAGCGCTGGATATTCTGCTACCACTCAGCCTGGAGGCACCAATGAATGCTCAGGTGGTTTATGAGATCGCAAGGGCTTATGTCAAGGCAGGGAATGCCGTGGATGGTGAAGAGTGGGTGACCCGTCTGGCGACCCTGGCGCCCATGGCTCGCGAGACACGAACACTTCAGGATATGATTACGAAGCTGAAGACAGACACCACTGATTCATAAACTTCAGCCTAAACACGATTCAACTCAAGCCCCGGATTTATTCGGGGCTTTTCTTTATTTACAACGAACTCAACGAATCAATCGGAGTGAATAAATAACCTTTGTTTGATCAACCCATATTTTCAAAATTCGTTGCATTCACATTTTCGTTGTAAAAAAATTAGGGGACATCACTTACAGCATCACAATGATATGAAGATGATTGATTATTAAAATTTGATCACCTGGACTGTTTGGGTCAAATTCGTTGGTAAATATCTGGCAAACCTCCTTAGATTAGGGTCAAATCTCCGGAGCATTCTGTGAATCGAAAAAGCCCAAGCTGTAACGCACGAAAATCTGGTCGTCCACTGACTGAATATGATACCAAGGCAGAAGCCAATTCTGCCGCCAAGCATGCCAACCAGAATTTTGGTGGCAGTAATATGGTTCCTTATAAATGCGACAAGTGCGGCTTCTGGCATTTATCTCCCGCCAACCGACAAACCCCTAGCGAGACGTGTACGATCTGTAGAGGGGCTGATGGTCAGCTTAAAGAATCTTATGCAACGGAGAGAGATGCACTCCGACGTGCTGGACATTTGCGTAAGGAGATGGGGGTAAAATTACAGGTTTATGAATGCGAGCATGGGAATGGCTGGCATCTAACAAAACGTCAGGACTATTAACGCTTTTCCAGTGGATCAATGGTTGGCTGCCATTGATATTTCCTTAAAGGGATGACTGAAGCGGCAGTAAAAACCACACCTTCATTCTCCAATAACTTCCGCTGCACGGCACCCCCCATTTCTAAGTTCAAGCTTATCTTTCCCTGGGCATTGATCACCCGGTGCCAGGGGATGTCATCAGAGGGAACAGCATGTAGTGCGTAACCTACCTGTCTGGCCTGTCTGTAATACCCTGCTAACGTGGCGATTTGACCATAGGTAGCAACTTTCCCCTCAGGAATTTGCTTTACAATGGAGTAGATACGCTCCCATTTGCTTTGATGGTCTTCCATAGAGTCTCTACCTGTATTTGTTCTATGCGCAGATTAGAATCTGCGCCTGGTCCTGTCGAAAACCATCCTCACTCTACTCTTTGGAGAGTGAGGATGGTTTTGAATTTGAGATAGCTTTCATCCCGGGTTCCATCGTGAGCCAGGTTATCCTTTACCTCAAGTCTCATCATATCAGCATTTATCTGACAATCATAGACTGCTCTACCCCCCACAAACGCAGGGGTTTTTGCCACTTCAACTGAGGTGATTAATTCTTCACCCGTGTATTGGTAGCGACCTGTATTTGTGACAATCGAATTATAGCTCTGGACTTTCTCAGCATCGTTGGGGTGCCACATATCAGCATACTCTTCCTGGATGTGTCTTTGGGGCATCCAGGTCATGCTGTAGTGATCTTTGGTAAAGATGAACAACCCGGGAAGCGCTGGATCGATGATGGAACTTTCATTGTCTGTTATGTAAACAACTGTTAACAGCTTCCAGACACCTACGATTGAGTTCCCCATGAAGTTAGCGCTTCTTCCCAGATGATTTTTTCTTTTTCTTTGCTTTAATCAAATGCCTGTTCTCGTGAAAGAAACTAGCCATGATTTTGGAAACTGCCGCTGGTACCACTTTCTTGATCGCCTGTTTAGGTGTCACCAGTTTACGTTTTCGAAAGTGCTTTTCATCCCAATCATCTTTGAGTTTACTCACCTCCATATAATAGAGTTTGACTTTATAGCGACCGCCCATCTTCTCATAGGTGTAGGTCCCAATCTCATCAGGGAGGACAGTTCCTTTTACACCAGCTTCCTCTAGAGCTTCCTTGGCAGCTGAATCCTGCGCAGATAATTCCCAGTCAATAGAGCCTTTGGGAATAATCCAACGTTTATTCCCTCTGGCTGTAATTAGAACAACCTTACCCTTGTATACAGGAACTACACCGGATTGTTTGAAATACCTCTGCTTGACTTTTGAAGCCATCTCAACCTTGAATGTTCAATTGTGTTATTTTCGTAATTCCGCAACTCGCTTTAATAAACTACCATCTTCCAGATATCGGTAGAGGTCTTTTCCTGGACAGAGGGTTTCAGTATAGTCCTTATGGCTTTTAATATCCGTAGCTGTGACCTCATATTTATCCGCCAACTTAGCCGTGAGACGCGCAAGCTGTTCAAATTGGGTTTCACTGAGAATTTGATTTTCATAATTACCCATGACGCAGATCAAGGCATGACCATGGACATCATAGTCTGTATTGGTATCACCGGGGAATTCAATAGGACGTGCTTCATAGATGTTACCCTTGAGATCGATCATATAGTGGTAGGGATTATCGATCCAGTTTTTGTCCGATCGACTCCAGGATTGGAGTCCGATGAGATACTTGATCACATCTTTGTCCTCTGGAAAATCTTCGCCACCATGATGAATGGTGATATACTTAATTTCATGGGTTGGGATACTATCTGTCAGGGGAACCCAGCCCCAATCTGAACGAGTCACAATTTCCAAATCACATGATTTCTTCTCAACTGTAGTTTCGGGTACAACTTCCATTTTTGAAGCGCAAGACCAGAAAAGTAGCGTAGGTAGTACAATAACAAGTAGTCGTTGACGTAACATTTTTTATTCCTCCGAGTGGTTCACAACATACTTGGCGATTGGCCAGATGTCAGCATTTTTATCATTTTTTGGATCCTTCGTAATATGGTTGATTCTCGCTTCGCAGCATTAACCCAAAGACAGTACTGGCGTCTTTGAGATGGAGTCAATTTATCCCAGGCACTCAGAGCACCTCTATCATTTTCAAGTGCAACCATTATTTGCGAGGGTATCTCAACCTGCTTTGGGTCCTCACGGTTTTGATACCACTCTCCTGTTTCCTTTGCTTTGTCGATGAGTTTATTCCCTGCTGAGGTCATAAGACCCTCAGTTTCCAGTTCAGCTACCCGTCGTTTATTCAGTTCCGACCATTGACTATTCGCTTTACGGGGAGTAAATTTTTGCATATAGCGTTCATCATCTATGCGCTGTATGAGACTGTCTACCCAGCCAAAACAGAGTGCTTCCTTGTTTGCTTCAGCTTTAGTTAAGCTGGGCTTACACGTATGCTTCTTGTAATACACCAACCAGATTTCCTGAAAGATCTCATGGTTCCCTTTCAGCCATTTCCGCCACGCCGAGCGTGAGTCAACAACCAGTGCTGGTTTATCATTAATAGTCTGCTGTTTCATAATTGATACTGACCAAAAGTTAATTGTGCGCACAAAGCGATCAATCAAAAATGGCATAGCCCTGGATTACTTGAAGCCGGGGGTTGAGTTCATCGAAACCTCCAGACCTCATCCAGACATTTCATGAACATCGATTCACGATTTTTGAACTTTGAATGGCACACAACCCTGAATCACCATCCCCGCCATGCCTCACACCTGTTTTCAGCGAAGCCAAACAGGTGTAAACTATACCAGTTTGAACTCGCAAGCTCGTTTGAAAACAGGTATATGAACGAGACAAGAGACGGATAAACAAATTTACCTTTCACAATTTCGGAGTATTTTAGTCTCCTTAATAAGGAGATTCGTATGCGTATTGTTTCATGGAATGTTAACGGAATTCGCGCCGTTGTTAAAAAGGGTTTCTGGGATTGGTTTAATCTCGACACACCAGATATTCTTTGTCTACAGGAGACCAAAGCTCAACCCGATCAGTTAGATGATAATCTCATCAACCCGCTGGGTTATCATGCTTATTATCACTCTGGTGAACGTAAAGGCTATAGTAGTGTTGCCACCTGGTGTAAAACAGAACCACTTTCAGTGCAACGCGCCATTCTTGATGACTCCTTTAATCGCGAGGGACGCATATTACTCACCGAGCATGAGAACTTTTTCCTCTATAACGTTTACTTCCCCAATGGACAAAAAGATCAGGATCGGCTGGATTATAAGCTGCGATTTTATGGTGCTCTACAGGAGCACATTCGTGAAACCGATAAGATCAAGCCGGTGATCATCGTTGGTGATTTTAATACTGCTCATACGGATATTGATCTGGCTCGACCCAAACCCAACGAGAAAACCTCTGGCTTCCTCCCTGAAGAGCGTGTCTGGGTTGACCGATACCTGGATTCGGGTTTTGTGGATACCTTCCGCAAAGAGCATCCTGGAGCTAAAGGCTACTATTCCTGGTGGAGCTTCCGCGCCAACGCTCGTGTAAACAATATGGGCTGGAGAATTGATTATTTCCTGGTCAGCGAAAAGATGGAAGACCAGGTGGAAGCCTCTAGGATTCACCCCAATATCATGGGCTCTGATCATTGCCCTATCAGTCTGGTACTAAAGGGGTAATAAATCTCCAGACGGGAATTCGAATCCGCGCCTGGCAATCACTGTACTCATATGGTCATCCCTAACCATGCCTGAACTCCCAGAAGTCGAAACCGTAGTACGTGGTCTCCGAAACACCATTGTAGGCGAGACCATCTCCGAACTGGAGGTAGGCTGGGATAAAGCCTTCGAAACCGATGATGCTTACGATGCGGTAGTCAATAAAACCATCAAGACAGTGGATCGGCGTGCGAAATATATTATCATTCGACTGGATACTGGCGCTCTTGTGGTACATTTGAGGATGACTGGAAAACTAACGCCGGTTTACCCTGAGAAACATGTAACGGTTACACTACATTTCACTTCAGGGAAAAGTTTGTACTTCCAGGACGCCCGCAAGTTTGGTCGAATGACCTATACACCTGATCCTGATGATATGCTTTCTCATTTAGGACCTGAGCCCCTGGGTCCTGACTTCTCGGTAGCTATATTCCGCAAAATGCTTAAATCAAAAAAGCGGTTGATTAAGCCGCTTCTGTTAGACCAAACCTTTCTAGCTGGTCTGGGTAATATCTATGTAGATGAAGCACTTTTTCAGGCAGGGATTCAACCAGAGAGTCTATCCAATGCGATTCCAGCAAAAAATGCTGCATGGCTCCACTCAGCAATTCAATCCATCCTTCAGAACAGTATTGATGCTCAAGGAACAACCGTGTTAAACTTTAGTCATGGCGACAACCTGACCGGTACCTACCAGGCAGCTCTACAAGTCTATGGTCGATCAAAAGAACCATGTTTGATCTGTGAGCACCCGATCAAAAAAATCAAACTGGGGCAACGAGGAACGCATTTCTGTCCGACGTGTCAGAAGAAATTTTTACGCTAATCAGGATTCCATCACATCTTGAAAATTTGATAATTGCCTGATATGGATGTCTTCAGGAATTGATAACTGACTCAAGCCTGAGCCACCACCATATAGGTCTGCGTTGAATTTTCCGCACAAATCGACGAGTTCTGTGAGTTCAGCCTGTGCTTCATCTAAGTTTTCAACATATACTGAGGATATATATACCCGCTGTGGATGAAAAGATTCAAACACTTTAACTGTATCTCCAATGGGGGTCCGCTGTCCACTGTAAAGGACTTGAAACCCTCTGGTTTCCAATAAGTGTTGAACCATCTTTGCCGGAATATCATGTAGTTCATCACTAAATGTAAGCACAAATGCTCGACCTTCATCTGGCTCGGGTTTCTTCACTATTTCCTGTAGCTTGACGATGCCATCTCTAATGGTTTGTGAAGCCAGGTGTTCTTGGGTGATGCTCAATTCACCACGCTCCCACTTATGTCCAATCTCGTGCAACACGGAGGTTAAAAGACCATCATAAATAAGGAGGAGGTCATGATGTACCATATAAATGCTATTCAAAATGTTTTGAATCATATTCGATTCACAAAGCATGGCTTTTTCGAGAAAGAATGGGACCAAGTCTTTGAATTCACCCCGCAGGATTTCTGCGTTCAAATCCAAATTCAACTCACTCCCAAATTGTATCAATGGGAGGTGCTGTGCATACTTTTCATGTTCGATTGCAAAGGCGGCCAGATGACGCATGAGGAATTTTCGATGTCCCCCAGCTGTCTTCACACAATCAAGTTTTCCTGCCTCTGTCCAACGTTTCACGGTGGCAACATTGACATCTAATATCCTGGCAACATCAACACTGCTTATATAGGGGCTAATTTTTTCTGTCGTCTGTATCATATTTATTCGCCTTTTGAGCGTTTTCAAGTTAATCTGGAAAATTTAAAATTCAGCACTTATTCCAATTGTCGGCAAAACTCCCAGTGATGGTCCCTCATCCAACTCGCCTGTATTTGGGTCAATTGATGGGATTCTAGCTGGTTTTTTATCGTAAATATTCTGAACATCAATGTAAGTGATGAGACCCCATGGGCCCCCCCATCTTCTATCAAGGCGTACATCCAGACTATGATTCGCTTCCAGCCTTTCGGAATTATAAGCGCTGGTCATTCTTTGTCCATATTCATTCAGCGGCGTGTAGGGTCTTCCAGTTGCATATCGCAGCTTGGAACTGAATTCCCATTTCTCATTAAAGATATAGCCACCACCAAGATTCATAATCCAGGTCTGGTCAAAACTACCAGGCTTTTCAATCCCATCGAGAGCCGTAAACCTGGCCTGATTGTAGCTCATACTCAGCGTACCATACATTGGAATTTCAGACATTTTCTTCTGTACGAAAAGTTCTAAACCTCTTGCCCAACCTGTACCCTCGCTACTCAGAGGATCCACACCAAAGGAAGCAAAACCTTCTTCGGAACCACCAAAACCTGCACCTGTATTAACCATCACCAGGTAAGGTCTGGTCAGACTCGCAGGATAGTTGTGATATTGTTTTGTATATGCTTCAAATGTGACACGCGTATCTGCTCTCCAGAGATACTCCAGACCCAATACAACCTGATCAGCCCTGATGGGTTCTAGATCGCGATTTGATTCTTCTGCCACCAACCAGATAGTGCTCGGGTATTGATTATAACGACCCAGGCTCAGCGTGGAGGTTAGTTCTCCCGTTAAATTGTAACTCACCGAGAATCGAGGTGAAACTACTGGCGCTGCCTCCAGTATGGAAAAATGATCCACACGAAGCCCAGCTGTGTAGTTCAATCGGAAAAATCTCTGGGCCAGCTGAGCATATGCACCTGATTTGTACCCCACTGTGGCATACTCCTGCTCAACGCTTAGCGTACCAATACCAGGTACATCTGTCTGATTTAATACCATATCAGAGTAGAAATCAACTCGGTTTAGTTTAGCTCCTGCACTCAGTCGCAAATTGCGATTCATACGCCAGACACCAGCAGCTTTCAAGGTTGTCTGTCTATCATGGCTCACATTCTGAAAAATTGGCTCTAGATCCGCATCTCTTTGACTAAAATCATAATCTACATTTACCTGACTCAGCGCCAGAGTGAACAAACCAGAATTCACTAGGTGCTGGTAACTGACGCCAGCCATTATCTGTTGTTGATCAGATCCTAGAATCTGACTGTTAAAATTACGTTGTTCCTCTGTTTCGTTAAACCACTTTACATTATTGAGAGCTGCAATTCCCAGAAAAGTCAACTCATCGGTCTGGTTAAGTTTGAAGCTGGCTTTTCCTAGAAAATCCCAGTATTCAGGGACAAATCCAAAACCTGCAGCCTGAAAAATGAAATCGAGATAGCTGCGACGGGCGGAGAAAAGAAAATTTCCATCGCTGGGCAGGCCACCCTCTAGATTGAAACCAAACTGACTAGCTGATATGGTGGTTTTCGAAACATATTGATCTTCCAGACCTTCTCTCAGTGATATATCAAGAACTGAGCTCAGACGATCACCGTATTTGGCGGTAAATCCTCCGGTGGAGAATGAGGTTTCATCAACAAAATCGAGATTAATAAAGCTCTGGGGTCCCCCACTGGCACCCTGGGTACCAAAGTGATTGATGTTTGGAACCTCTATATTGTCAATAATGTAAAGATTTTCGCTAGGTGCTCCCCCCCTGACGATGAGATCATTGCGTCCACCATCTGCCTGAGCGACACCTGGAAGAATTGAAATGGCGCGTACCACATCTTCAAAGCCACCGGGGAGACGACGAATTTCTTCACTGGACTGTACCTGTGTACTGGCAGGCGTGTCTTGACTCCGCGTGAAATAATCTGCAACGACAACAGCAGCTTCCAGCTCCAGGACTGATTCCTGAATGTCAATATTCAGGACAGTTGGACGGGAGGCTTTCACTACGACATCGCTAACAGTTCTCGGGGTATAGCCGATATAGTCTACACGCAGTAGATAGGTCCCAACAGGTAATCCACTAATATAGAAAGATCCTTCAACATCTGTTGCTGCACCATACGTGGTTCCTGAGAGTATCACATTAGCACCGATGATGGGTTGTTGGGTGGTTTCATCTAGTACAGTACCCTGAATGGAACTTCTTTCCTGGGCTGTAAGGTTTAATGAAAGCAAAAAGCTCAAAATTAGGGTAGGATAATATTTCATTTTCATGCTCCGAATATTCAAGGTCGATATGTCATGTAAGTTTCGCATACATGACAAATATAGACCCTTTTTCGTTCGACGCAAGAAAAATGCGCGTTATGCGCGATTTGATTTGAAAAACAAAAACTCCCTCACTTATTCATGCACTTCTATTTTTAAAACGAGTGTCAACGAGTAGCTGGGGCTTTAACCTTATAAATAAAGACCAGCAAGCCTGTGATGACAAACGCCAGGGTGAGTGTATACAGAAAATTAGCACCAAGGGTCTCGACGATAAGCCCAGCGAAGGAAATATAGACAATGATAAAGGGGGCGATGGCTGTATCCAGCGCAGCATAGTAAAATTTTCGGTCGCCCTGTTCCCCGGCAAATTCATAGACAAAAACCATAAATGATGATTGCCCAGCGCCAAAGCCCATACCAATAAACACAAATACCAAATACGCCATCCACGGTTCAGTGGCAAGAATAGCAGTAAGTCCAGCCAGAATATGCCCAACAAAAAAACCACTAATTGCTATTTTACGCCCAAACAGATCGCCCAGATATCCGAACACTAAATTGAAAATTGCCTGACCAACAACCAGAAAAAAGGTAAAGGTTCCAGCCGAACTCATTGGCAGATCGAATCGAGCCTGAAGATCAACACCATAAAATGCCAGGGGCATCATAACTGCAGTCGCCAGGACTCGACTATAGATATAGTGACGAAAGTTTTTGTCCTCAAAATAGATAGTCTTTAAACGCTTCCACCATTTCTCCACCTGATCCGATTTTGGAACATGGGGATGTAGGACACGCATAAAGATGAAAAAAATGTTTCCCCCAAGAATAGCTGCCGTCATGATCAGAAATGCCAGACCAAAATTCTGAGGGAATGATAATGTTTCAATTGCCAGCACTTC
>JAERTJ010000158.1 GCA_016844945.1 Fidelibacterota bacterium
GATCTGGATTGTCTTGTGAAAAGAGTGAGCTGACAAGCAATAGAGTTGCTAAAAACCGCACTAAGGATGGTTTCATAGGTATTCTCCTGACTCTGCCCCCATGATGATAGGTTATAATATGGGCGGTGAAATCTTGAACAGAAACCAATTTCCAGATAACCAGCATCCCTCAAAGTGATTTCCGAAGGAGTACAACGACGACTAAATTACTTTCACCCTGGGTAGTCAACCCAGGTCAATGCCTGAAACCAATTTGGCTCGCTGCGCTCTCTGAAAATTGGTTTAGGCGAAGTACTTTGGTTCATCCTCGTCGATTTCCTGTGCTTCCCATTCTTCGAGTTTCTGCTTCCCTCGTCGTCGCTTTAGATACCAAGCAAGCACGACAATCAGTGGGGAAACGGCCCATAGAATTACAGGAATTTGTGAGATCTTGAAAAACCAGAAGCGAGCCTCCAGGCTCTCCCGCCAAGCGATTTCAAAATCGATGAGGTCTTCCCCGGTTTCAACCTTGAACCGCTCCCGAAAGCCTAATTCATCAGCCTTAAGGAGGTAGGGAAGAATCGACGCCCCCTCACGCTTGATTAAAAAACGGGTTGCATCCAGAGCCTGGCCGTACGCAAGACTGGCGCGTTTGTGGTTGAAGCTCAAAACGACATCAAGATCTACTAATGGAATCAGTTTACCTCGAGCGGTTGCAGTTCCAAGCTCCATAAAGCCGCCCCAGTCCATCTGTCCTGCATGCCATTGGGCTAGACCCTCATTGAGCCAGACAGGAATCCTTACATCATTTTGACCAAGAAGTGCATGAAACAGCTCATGTTTTAAGGTGGATAACCATTGACTTCGATTTTTTCCAAAAATATGAATTTCTGAACCCGAACGCGCAATTCCAGCACTCCAGTAGGGAACTGCATGTAATTGTGGTCCCGCTTGTTCAGGTTTATAGTAGAAATTGATTTCCAGATCCTTCTCCAATGTCAACCCGAACAAGGCCTGGTAGTATTGCTTCTCTTCCTGAATGATTTGGTGTGCATTTTTCAGGAGTGTGGAATCACCGTGGTCTGAGAATATCGTGAGATTACCTGATTGATACATGAGTGGCTCTGCCAGGGTGACACACAGTAAAACAACATGAGCTACCAATATTTTGAATATGGATTTAACCGGCATCTTGGTCCCACTCTAGAGGATTATTTCTTATGTATTGTCGAATTCGATTTAAATCCTCTGCACCACGAATAATCTGATCATAAAAATCCCGTTGCCAAATTTTAGATCCTGGGGTGTTTTGTAATTGATTGATCTGTTTTGTAGAAACGGTTTTTAATGCTCCGATTAACCGTCCCAACGATTTTCGTTTGACGGATATTGGCGTAGATGTGTTTCGCGAAACACATCTGTCACCTCGCAATTCAATAATTCCGTGCAAATGGTTGGGCATGATAATGAATTCATCTAAAACCACATAATCGTATTGATTCCCCAACCACTCCCAGGATTGATTAATAATCTGACCCAATTCATTCAATTTCATCATATTGTTTTTAATTTTTCCCAATAGGGGTTTTCGGTTTTTGGTCACAATTGTGATGAAATATTTACCTGGTTTTGAATAATCATATCCATCCAACCGCATGGATTGTCGTGTATGATTGTGTGGGTATCGCCAAATCATTGAGTTCAAATTTACAATATTTGATACGGATCCACATCGATGGTTACCCTGACATATTTATCCTGCGTTCCGTTCAGCACAAAACTGGCAGCCTGCCTTAACAATCCCCCTGTGGTATCCTCCGCTTTTGATGATTTCAGCACCAGTTTCCAGTGATAGCCCATGTGGCTTTTCTCAATCATGGCTGGGGCTGGACCTAATAATTGGACGGTTTTTTGTCCTTTGAGTAATTCAGCTGCCTTTTCTGCCAGCTGAATCACAGAATCCCGCGAGCGACCCTGAAAACCAAATGAAATCATACGTGAAAATGGGGGATAGTTCAACTGGTCTCGATCATTCAATTCACTTTATAAAACAGCTTAACATCAGTCCGCGTAGCACATTGAATGGAAATGTCATCTGGCATCCAGCTCTGAACGACAACACGACCGGGATGCTCTCCCCTGCCAGAACGTCCTGACACTTGATACACCAACTGAAAGGTTGTTTCACGGGATCGGAAATCTGGAAAATGCAGACCAGAATCCGCATTTATGACACCCACCAGGGTAACATTTTCAAAATCGAGACCTTTGGCTATCATCTGAGTTCCAAGTAGAATTTTATACTGCCCCCTGGCAAAATCTCCCAGTAGTTTTGTATGCGCCCCCTTACCGCGTGTCGTATCCATGTCCATTCGACAAATCGGAACATCTGAAAATTGAGATTCCAGGGCTTCTTCAACCATCTGCGTTCCCATACCGCCAAACTTTAAATCTAACGATCGACATTCTGGGCAACTGGAGGGAGTCGGTGCTTCAAAGTCACAGAAGTGACAACGCATTTTGTTGCCAATCTTATGGTAGGTCAGGGACATCTCATCATGGGGACAAGCCATGGTCCAGTTACAATCTTTGCAGGTTATAACAGGAGCATAGCCACGACGATTTTGGAAGAGAATGACCTGTTTATCATTTTCCAGAGTTTCATGAATGGCAGAAATCAGTTTGCGGGAAAAGGGATTGGAATAATCACGGGTTTCCTCCCGCTCAGCACCCATATCCACCAGGTCTACCAGGGGTGGTTTGGCTTTTTCCCAGCGTTTGGTCAGGTGTAACCCTTTATAGCGACCAGAACTAAGATTGAAATAGGTTTCCAGGGATGGCGTCGCAGACCCAAGCAGCACAACGGCCTTCTCTTCACGACCTCTAACAAGTGCAACATCACGGGCATGATATCGAGGTTCTGTGTCCTGCTGCTTATAACTGTTTTCCTGTTCCTCATCAACAATAATGAGGCCCAAATCACTGAGGGGGGTTAGCACCGCAGATCTTGCCCCAACCACAATTCGGAATCGACTTTTCTGGATTTGCTGCCAGGTCCAGAGACGCTCCGCACCTTTCAGTCCTGAATGCCAGAGCGCGACAATATTGCCAAAGCGAGATTGGAAGCGATAGGCGATCTGGGGAGCCAGGGCTATTTCTGGAACCAGGATAATAATTGATCGTCCTTGCTCCAATGCATGGGCGGTGGCATTGAGATAGACTTCTGTTTTTCCACTTCCGGCAACACCGAAAAGCATAAAAGGTGTGAAGATATGTTCATCAATGGAGCGTTTTACTTCATTATAAGCAATTTGTTGTTCATGATTTAATTGAATGTCTTTGGGGGGCGGGCGGTGGTAATCCTTGAGTGGATCAATATCCGGTTCAACTTCCTGAAGTTTGACCAGTCCCCGGTCGGCTAATTTTTTAATAATGGGCATATAGACTTCATGTTCTTCCTTGAGCTTGTCAAGGGCGATACCTTCAGGAAAGTCGTTTAGCACATCAAAAGCTCGTTGTTGAGCGCGAGCATTGGTTGGAATTTCTGAATCGCGCCCGAGGTCTGGAACAACCAGATAATGCTTGCCTCTGGTTCCCTTAAACTCGAATTCATTTTCAAGCTCAAGCAAACCCTGACGCTGCAGTCTGCCAACTCGGGTTAGCGCAATTTCAGCACCAAATTTGCGCTTAAGAGCCGACATTCGAACCACCCGATGATTTTCAATAAAGCGTGTGAATTCATCCGAGCCATGCAATAGAGCCGTAGCCTGGATTATAATTTCCTTTTTAAGGCGTGCATCTGAGGGAATGGCTGATTGGATGACTTTTCCCAGAGGCGTGAAGTAATATCGGCTCATCCACTTCAGCAGATTGATGAGCTTTCCGCCAAAGACAGGTACTGGATCCACAATATTTTCAAAGCTTTTTAATTTTCCTGTGAAATCAGATGGCGGGTCGGATTTGATCCCGATGATCATTCCTTGCTGCTTGCGTCTACCCAGAGAAGCAATCACTCTTTGGCCCACCTGGACCACATCATTGAGCTCATCAGGAACTGAATAAGTAAACGCCTGGTCCAGGCTCAACGGGAATACGATCTCAACATACATGGCTTTGTCCATCTTATAAAATGATCTCTCTGTGGATTAAAAGAAAAGGTTATTCTGGAAGTTCTGGTTGGTAAGCCAAAATAATGTCGATTGTTCTTAGAAAAAACAAGAATTCACCCAGGTTGTTATCCCACGATTCGCCAAGAACAAGTGGACTGATGATAGTGATCTTATTTTATAAAAACGACTTTGGTAAAGGTTGAAAATCCAGATCCCAACACCTGGATTAAGTAGACCCCCGAACTTACCTGCTCACCTCGATTGTTCTCTCCCGACCAATGAAGACGAAGGATTCCAGCAGATTGGTCAGCGTTTATATCCTGGTATATCAATCGACCCTGGAGATCATAGATGTGTAATTCTACATCCATAGATTCAGGTATTTGGATGTCCATGCTAACACTCCCATTAAAAGGATTGGGATAGGCAGGTGCAATATTTAATCGCTTGGGTTGATTTGGACCTGCTGCAATGGAAACGACATCCAGGTTTCCATAATAGTAGAGGTAGGACACTGCTCCTTCATTGGTTGAGATTACACTATGGGGGATGCCATGCTTAACTGTCAATGCATGTGCAGCATATCCAGGTGGGTTCTCAAATGAGAAGACAGTATCTGTTTCTAGAATCGAATAGTCTGCTCTACTTATTTTATGTCTGATGAGTTCATTCCAGTTTGAAGGTACGGAGCTGCTATTGTCCCTCAAAATAGGCAGCTGAAGATACAGATACTCATCATCCATAACCATACGCGACCGAGAGATGCTGGCAAGGCTTTCATCAGGAGGGGAATAGTATATTGAAACAGCTGAGAAATGATTGGAATGTGGATGATAGCTCTGAATAAAGAGATCCCCTCCTTCTCTCCATGTGAACCAAAAGAGACTATCATCATTTCTGATGGTGAGCTCTTGTTGGATCGGTGAAAAGAGCGAATCAACTTCGAATAGAACACCTTCGTTATTAAGGCAAACATAGCCCCATTTCGTTTCAGCGCGATCAAGATACAGCGCTGACCACATATCGGAGTGTTGAAGTTTTGAGTCCTTAACTTGCAATATCTCACTTTCAGTTGAGGATGACCAGATGGTATCAGCATCTATGAGGTTTTCTTCGTCATAAACTTGCTCATCATAGAGTTTTATATTGCTGAGAAAACGCGCACCAGTGAAAAAATTATAAGCCGAGTCTACCTCATCATACCTACAGAAGCCTTCAGCAGTAGTATCAGTGCTCTTGTGAAGGCTAAGAAATTCAGTGTCCAATGCCACTTGGGTATACTGTTCTCTAGTAGGAATTCCTGAGGAGTGGTTGAGTGTAATCAGCGCATGTTCAATAGGCATTGGTACGTAATCTGTTCCCTGCATTTTTAACACTTCAACTTTGTCTCCCTGGATACTGCTGATTCTGGTTTGCCACCATCCACCCGGTCCCCATCCCGTAA
>JAERTJ010000159.1 GCA_016844945.1 Fidelibacterota bacterium
TCTATCAGAGTGCCAGCTTTGCTGACAATATGTTGGATAATTATCTCACCCTGCATGGTCGCAGTCTTTACAAAGACTATTCTAAGGAGTTCATCCGAAGTAAACTTGATTCTATCAAGTCATGGAATGGATCTGAGTGGGTGAGCTATTCAACTCCCCAATAAATGTTTCAAGCTTAAATTTTTATCCCGCGCAAAGGCTTATAGTCATTCTTGACAAATAAGTAGCAATTCAGACAAAAATCTAAAGCATTTTTTTCTTCAGTGCGGATAGCAGGTGATATGAACACTGTGATGCTTTCTACCCGACTGTACCCTTTGCGCCCCAGAAAATACTTTCATGAAATTATTCCTTCACGCCATCTATGAATTACGATTTCCCAACCATTGTGTTTGAAAATCGGGAGTGTATGAGGCTTACTAAAGTGATTACTAATCTTATGATGTAGTATGAACATGTTCGAGTACTATCTGGTGAGACTTGTCCTCCATACCTAATCCTTTTCGAACATCTGGGTGACATGATGTTCAATCGTGAGCAACAGAGTTACCAGAGGCAGGAGTTCAGGGGATATTTTACCTTGAGTAATTAGAAACGCCTTCATGCAGGTTTATCAAATTGTCAAAATGATGTTCATTTTGAAGGAACTCGACAACTGCTTTAGAGCGAATCCCATGTTGACAAATCACAATCAACTCATCTGTTCTCGAGATGAGATCAACAGATTCCTGGATGATTCTGATGGGAATCCTGGTCACATGGTCACCCTCAATCTGTGGGTTTTCCCAGGCTTCCCGAACGTCTAATATGTTTATGGATTTATTCTCATACTTCTGTACGAAGTCTGTAAAGGCGATTTCGCGAATAGGGAGGGACATATCTAGGCTAATTCCTTAAAAAAATCTATAGGTCTTTGTACTCATCGTAACTCAGGTGGTGCAGAGAATATAGCTGGTGACCGGGTTGGAAATAGGTAGCGAATCATCCTCTGTGGTGTGCGACCACAATTTCAGGTATACCCTCATCTATGCAGCGAATATAAGCGTATTAGCGGTGAGGTTTACTTGCCATCTTATTCAGAATAAAAAAAATAGGTGATTCATCATCAGGTTTACCGGATAGAAGGTTGTTCAACCATATATCAATTCTGTGCGTGGGAGCTTGTAGTAAATGCATATAAACCCTTGAATGTCTGTCTATCAGCTCCAATCTTCATCTATATAAAACCAAATATGCAATGCAAGATTGTGTGATGTAACAACAAAAAAAGCCCTCATATAAGGGCTTTTTATAAAGTTGATCCTGAAATTTCAGGGCGCTTATGCTATTGACTACCTCATTCCCAGGAAGGGGATAATTACAAGCATAAGCCAGGCGACTGTTCTGGCAAGAACATAGACTGTAGTTTTGGTGTTTTTCTGAGCGGTCATTAATATATTTCCTCTATCTTTCATTCAAATTCAGCGCGAAAGCTTTTGCATACTTTATGCCAAATCGACCAATACGAGATAAATATTATCACTTAGATCGAATTTATTTTGAAAATGTGAATATTGATACTCGAAGCGATGAAACATGAAAGAGAACACACCGATATTCGTAGCCTGGAGCCTTTCGTCCACATGCTTCTACTCCTGATCGATATTTAAAAGTTCATGGTTGGCGATTGACTAGATTATCTTCACACGACTGGGAGCCGTGGCATGGGGAGGTCATAATGCGCACCACTATAATTTGTTTAGTATCAATCACTTTAACGGTCATATCAAATACAGCCAAATCACAGGATGTGATAGATTATCCCAGAGCACTTCTTTTCAGCCCTGGGGTAGCCATGCGCTCTGGCGCTGAAAATGTTTCAAGTATCCAGGCGACAATTGCAAAATATGAAGATCAGCTACTTAATTACTCATGGTCATCTGAGAAAACTTTTTCTGGAAAACTATTAGGGGTAACTGGACGATCATTGAAATTTGCATTTTTGGACATGCCTATAGACTATTTCAGCATGGTTGTCCTGCATGAATGGTATGGTCACGGTTCCCGATATCGTGAGCTCAATGTTAGAGGTGTAGACTATGGCTACGAATGGCCACCACCCTACGGTGGTGGAGGTGGTTGGGCTTCTTATTATAGCTCACCCGGTGAGTATAGCACCCAGGAGCGGTTAAGTATCTGGATTGGGGGTCTGGAATCTCAACAAGTTTTGAATCGAATTCTGCGATAACGCTGGATGATAAGTGGGAAACAGCACTATCGGGAGTCGTGGTTGTATTTCTGGTCCTTCCAGAATTTCATGGCATACATCCAGGATGCTCTTGACCTGGTTGAAGGACAAGACAGTTTCAATGATCCTCAAGCATATATCCACTACTTGAATGCTGATAATTCAATCTACGAGATCCAGGATTTCACATTCAAACTTCAAGATCTTAAGCAAATCAAGAATCTTGAAACTCTGGATCCCTTCATCTGGTACAGTATTTACAACAATTTTGTTAGCTATTTATGGGGAGGTAAGCCAGTTGGACACATCCCAAAGTTGCGTTTTACTCATTTCGAATATCTCCCCTCAGTTCACATTGCCCTGACACCTTTTGGTGTGGAGTCCCAATTGGAGAATTATCTGATCATTGATGAAGTACTGTATATGGTCAACTTAAGACTTGGAGATGAAAGCTACTATCAATCGTGGGGTGGTCTTGGTTTTCTCGTCTCATATCCCTTTGCCCGGTCACTTTTCTCTGCTGACTTAAGTGTGGATGTCTGGCAGCAACCGGCTATTAAGTTAGGTGGTAACGAACGGGAATATGGTGGTGGGCTGGGGGGCGCTTTTTCTGTACGGGGATATTTTAAAATTCCTGAGGCAATACCACCCATGAAGGCTATCGTTGAATTGGGATATAAAAGCGTAGGGTTCCTTGAGGGGTACCCCCTGGATGCATCACCAGTTTTTGTGTTAGGCATCCAACTCTAATCAACACAATGCAATCTAGACATCTATTAGTGCCATGGTTCGTGTATATAGCATCTCAGCAATTTCTTCGATACTCGATTTCTCGTTATCAATAACCAGGTGATATAGGCTTGGATCAGAATTGTCCATGTTGGTGAAATGCTTGATGAATGCGTTGCGTTCATCTTGTCGTGCAATGATAAGTGCCTTAGCCTGTTCTCTCGGTAAATCCATGCTCTTCATGATGTGATCTATCTTGAACGCCATAGGGGCTACCAACCTGACGTGTATCACATTGGGGAATCCCTGTGTGAGACAAGCCCCACCTCGTCCAATGATGATACAGTTACCAGTTCTGGCAAAGTAGCGGATGGTTTCTTTCGTAGAGGTAAAAACTTTGGAAGGATTTGCTGAACCGGGTCCTGTCAAATTGGCAAGAACTGATTGAATGGTCGGATTGGATTGGGTCATATAATTTAATTCTGATTTTGAATACCCAGATTCAGAGGCAATTTTTTCAATGAGATAGCGATCCAACATGGTCCACTCTTCATTTTTTGGCGCATGTTCACCAAATCGTTGATAGATGGCTTCAGCCAGTTTGTATGCCTGACACCCATATTCCCGGGAAATTGTAAGACATGGACGAGCAACATGCTGCTGGTGACCCTGGCGTTCCGCCCAGTCAGTCCAGACCTGCAATCGTTTCTCAATACTCGATGGGATTGTAAAGTGGCTTTTCATGGCTGACCTCCTTATGGTAGTCAAAGGTGAACAAGAGTAAATCGAGTACGATTTCAAGTTCAGAGAGTCAGATCAGAGCAGAAATATCTCCCTGCTAGCAGCCGGCTTTAATTTAGCTCAGAGTATCAAGAAGCCATAGTGGAAATAAATTGAATTCATGCGTTCCAATTTTTGGGTTATCCAGATAGATGTTAAGCTATTTATGATTTCAGATGATATGGTTTGGTTTAACTTTAACGCGATGTAGAATTAAATCCATTCTACTTCACATTTTCAAATAGGCAGTCCAGAATAATTTTACAACAGAATTAGTTAATGAGATCCAAGCGTTTCATATCCAACCGAGGAAATTATGCCCAAATCGAAAGAACTCACAAAAGCTCTGAAAACCACAAAAGCCTTTCTCTCCAAAGGGGGCTGAGCAGAAGCCCTGATCCACGTGTTGGATCGTGCCTTTCAAAACCCACTTGAGCTCGAGGAACAGGCAACCCTGCCTTTTGTCGGCGGCATTCGGCAGCATGGATATCAATGTGGACAAATCTGGGGTGCTGCATTGGGTGCCGGTGCCCGCATCAACCAGCAAATTGGTGATGGACCAGAAGCTGAAACCCGCGCGTTACTGGCATCCCAAAAATTGGTTGAGACATTCAAAACAGATACAGGTGAAATCAATTGTCATGAGATAACCAGCCTGGACAAAGATTCAACAAATATGGATCTTGTGAAATATTTTCTATTGAAAGGGGGAAGCATTGGATGTTTTAAGATGGCCAGTCGTTTTGCCCCTGCTGCTTTTGATGATATTGAGCAAACTCTTGCTGAAGAGAATGTTAATGTTCCTGAGACTCCCGTTTCATGCACCGGAAATCTGGCAAAAAAGATGGGTGCCTCTGATAAACATCAGACAATGGCTTCTGGACTGGCAGGTGGGATAGGACTCAGTGGGGAGGCATGTGGGGCTCTGGGTACTGCGGTTTGGATATCGGCCATGAAGCTGAAACAGAAAGATCCAGAACTTGATTTGTGGAAGGACCCTGGCTTTGGTGCAGAATTTGAAATCCTCGTGGAGAAATTTCTGAAAGCTTCAGACTATGAATTTGAATGTGCAGATATCGTTGGGCGTACGTTCGAGAGTGTAGATGATCATGCTGAATATATTCGAAAAGGGGGTTGTTCTGGGATAATTGCAGCATTAAGTGAGCAGGAATCACAAGATTAAATCTACGGCAAATTAGTCCGCTCTATGATTGCATCACGTAGAAAATCAAACTATACTAAATTGGTCATCAATAGTTCTGGTTTTGGATCAGAATAATGAAGGGGTTCTTCACTGAGAATATTACCCTGAATAAATGAAAAATCTTTAGACTTTAGAATCAAGGAGGAAGAATGGCAATCAAAAGAAGGGCTTCTGCTGTATGGCAGGGGGGACTAAAAGATGGTAAGGGAGTTGTTTCAACAGCCACGGGTATCCTGAATAACACACCCTATAATTTCAGTATGCGTTTTGAGGATGAACCAGGAACGAATCCAGAGGAACTCATAGCGGCAGCCCATGCAGGTTGTTTTGCCATGGCTCTATCAGGACAGCTGGATGCCGCTGAGCTAAAGGCAGATCGTCTTGATGTAAAGGCAACGGTCAAAATGGAAAAAACTGACGCTGGTATGACAGTCACCGGTTCTCACCTGGTCTTGGTTGCTAACATTCCAGGAGCCAGTGAAGAAGCGTTCAATACAGCTGCCAACAACGCCAAAGCGGGTTGTCCCATCTCTCGGTTGCTTAATTGTGAAATCACCTTGGATGCAAGCCTGGAGGCATGATACTGGCATAAACCAACGAGAAGTTTCAAAAAAAGCCCCGAGATTGGGGCTTTTTTTTCATCATTTTGGACACGTGGTCAGAGAATGAAATTGATGGAAAATGAAGTATAGGTTACCCCGAGCATTGCAGAGACGTCTTCACTCCATTCATCCCTGTAACTGTAATCTTCGTCCCAGTCCTGATCACTATTTTCGGAGTTTATATCATTGAGGAGCATTCGAAGCCCGAATTCACCACCAATTGAGACCCGTTCCGAGAGATAGTGCTCAACGCCAAAACCGACTTTTAGCCCAAAGAAGTCCAGGGCATCTTTCAACATGTCCTTCTCCTCATCCTCCAGCTCATAATCCCAGGTGTCGATATCATCAATGTTTCCATCATAATCGTAGTAGATGCGTTCTCCTTTATCCTCACCACTTACAGCAGGGATACACATCATCACTTCTCCCAATAGATACGCTTTCCATAGATAGAATTTTAACCCAGCATGCGGCATGAAAAGTGTAGCTGAGCCCTCCAGGGTAGAACTACGCTGGTAATCGAGACGATTGTTATACCAGGATTTGCTACTGGATTCATAGGTGCCAGAAATTCGGGCAATATCGATTCCCCCATATGGGTTCAAAGGACCAACTTTCACTCCAAAACTGGTTCCAGATAGTGGAAAGCCACTTTTAAATGATGCTGTTAGTCCATTCTCCGCGTGTAGAGTACAAGGTAGTAAAAAAGCTACGAGTAATATCATAATAGATATTTTTTTCATTGTGATCCCCTTTGTGTAGATTAATTGACGGTTTACTGTAGTAACATTTCACAATGCTTCAAAATCATATCGTAATCATATTTATTTAAGTAAGAGCATTTCCTGTTTTTGCACAAAGGAATCTACCTGCATCCGACAGAAATAGACTCCAGAAGGTTGGTCCTTGCCTTCAGCGTTCCGCCCATCCCACTGCCTGCTATGATAGCCTGCGGGTAGAGACTCATTAATTATCAATTCCTGAACCAGCTGTCCTTTCACATTAAATATTGAAAGGGTCATTTCTGATTCAACGGGTAGCTCAAAATGAATTTCGGTAGAAGGGTTGAAAGGATTTGGGGAGTTAGGTGCTAAACGATAGGTATCAGGAATCAAGCCATCATTGAAGCTTCGAGTATCTACGGTGCTGGTACAAATGGTATCGGGTTCAAGAAAGCTTGTGTGGCTAACTGAAATAGTGGTAATATCAACTTCAGAAACTTCAAGGCGGATGGTGCCCCTGAAGGCATCGCTATTGCGAAGTGGAATTGTATGGGATTGCACTGTGGGTTGGAACATTGTCTGGTTACACCTCACCTCTCCTTCAGAGTTGGTTCGAACGAGCCATATATCATTACCACCTGAGCCATAACTATCGGTACGACCAACCATGAAAAGGGAGTCTCCTTCAAGCTCCGTTATTCGATATATGTCATCAGTACCATCACTTCCGTAAGCTTTAGACCAGATATGAACACCCTCTGTTGTGAATTTGCTTACGAGACCATCGCGGGTATCATTTTCAGGATCAGTTGTCAATCCCCAGGCCAGAATTTCTCCAACACTTGTTTGGGTTACGCCTCTACCATAATCGTAACCTTCACCACCAATAGTTCTTGACCATAGCATTGAACCATCATCATCAAGCTTCATGAGAATTTGGTCATAGTCACCGACTCCATAGGAGTTTGTTGCACCCATTATGTATATGTCATCATCAGGAGAGATATAACCAGCACTGGCTGAGGTAATCATTTCAAATCCCTGACCCCCATAACCTCTGGTCCAGATAACATCACCATTTTTATTGATTTTGATGATGTACATATCTGGTGAGACCTGTTGATTTTCCCAACTGTCTCCATAGGCAAAAACGATAAAATCTCCATTAGCAGTTTCTTTGACCGAGTAAGCAACTTCAGAGATAGGACCCCCAATTGCTCGAGTCCAAATAACATCTCCGTACTCCGTTACTTTCAAGAGGGCGACGTCCTGAACAGTCCCTAAATTCAAGCTTCCATTCCGCGTTGCTCCAAAAATTAGAAACTGACCATCCTGAGTAGGAATTAACCCCATGCTACGATCTTCATTGTCACCGCCATAGGTTTTAAAATGAGTCACATCTCCCTCGGCATTTAGACGGGCAAAATAAATGTCTACACTGCCAAACCCGTGTGAGGTGGTTCTGCCTGTTACCACATAACCACCCTCTGGAAGCTTTGCTATTCCTATGGCTGATTCATCAGCACTGCCTCCAAAAACTGTACTCATAATTGGTAATCCGCTGAAATCGGTCTCAAATACCATGGCATCACGCCCGCCTGCGCTACCCGTATACGTATTTCCAGCGAAGGAGAATCCGCCATCTACTTGGAGAACTTGAGCTGCATTATCATCCATTAAACCACCAAGCGTAATTTGTGTAGCTGGAGATTGAGCGAATGAAGTGAGAGTAAAACTCAAGATTAAAGTGAAAACGATCGAACCAAATGATTTGTTCTGAGAATTGTGGCGTAACAAAATGACCCCCTGTTTTTAACTGTTATAGACTTGATTCCCCCTAGGATAGGAGCATCCTATTTGGTGGTATAATAATAAGTTAGGCTTTCATATAATGATTCAAAATTAAAAATAGCACCTCAGAAAGATGTTGTAGCTTTGTTATATAACGATAAGCTTCAAAATAAGGACAACGACTGAGAGGACCGCTCCAACCGCCAGTGACACATAACTATAGCGTAGTAACTCATACTTTTTCTTCAGGATTACACCAATCTGGTAAAGATCCTGAACCATGAGACGTCGTGCAGCCTCATTGTTATTGACGGTCTCCATCATGTAATCCGTATACTCTTCCTGTGAGAAAGAAGAGAAGAACCCAAAAAATAAAGGGTTGGGCATCTGACTGGGTGTGGTGATTTGCTGACCTCGTTTAAAACGGGGGAGTACGACAAGGATTGCCAGGAAAAAGGAGATAAATACGGTTAGGGATAATGCCGCTAGGGGCCAGAAATAAATGTTTGACCCAAATTCTTCAGAGAACATCTGTGATTGAATCACGGAGAAAAAAATCAAAGCAAAACCAATGATGATGTTTGCCTTCTGGTCTGCAATCATACTCAAAGTCACCTGATGCTGTTGTGCTGTTCGCAGGGTATGTATGATATCTTGACTCCCACCATGTGGAGTTTTCACATTCTCTTTTGATTCCTCGTTTGTTGCCATCTTATTGAATCCTTTGCCAGGTTATATATACTAATTCGTTGCGTAATTGTTAGTTAATCGAAACAAAAATAGGGGAGAATCTACCAAATACCATCATCAATGCATTTTTTAGAAATTTTGCAGTTTGGAAGGAAAACTATAGAGATGAGTAAATAGCATGAATCGTGGAAAAAGAACTTGGGATCAGTTTAAAACTATCCTAAATAAAGTTTGAATAGATATAAGTGTCCTCGCCAAGCGGAAAGGGTTGAACAAGTATGGTTTCAAAATCAAAATTCAGTTTACTCTCAGTGATCGGTTTAATTTTTTCCTTCAGTCTTGCTTTAGGAGATGATGGTGCCAGGTATAACTACGAAATTAATTTGGTCGATATACAGAAAAATCGCTTTGAAGTTATGCTCAATTGTGAGGGTTTCGCCAGTGATACACTCATCTATTACTTCCCCTGGATTATTCAAGGGACTTACATGGAAGCAAACTATGGCCGGCAAATTCATAAACTTATTGCCTATGATCAGGATGGGCAGCGTATAAAGGTGAAGAAAAGAGGTAAAAACACCTATATCATTACGCCTGCAAACGAGATTAAATCTATTCAATATTGGGTCAGCGCAACCTGGGATAGTAGAAGAAGAGGGACGATCTGGCCTATGGCTGGCACAGGGATTATCCCCGACCGGATATTTGCCATCAATGCAGGAGGCGTATTTGGCTATTTCAAGGATGAAGAAACCAGTCCTGTGGATATGCATTATACTTACCCCAAGCATTTATACGCCATGACTGAACTTGATCAAACGTTGCACGCAGCAGGGCGGACTTCAATATCTACACGTGATTATCATGAGCTAATAGATAGTCCTATCCTCTTCGCTGCCCCGGATACAACACACTTTAAGGTTCATAATACGGATGTTCTGGTTGGATTCGCTCATGAGTATGATGATACACCCAGGGCATCGGAAATTACTCAAGCACTGGAGCCATCCATGCAGGCCATTGGTGCTTATATTGATTCACTCCCCGCAGATGAGTATGCCTACCTTATTTATTACAATGATGCCCGTGCGTTGGGTAAAATCCTCCATAACCCCCGATTCATGATCATCAAAGGGTTCTGGTATTTTTTGAGGCATGGCTTACCCATGGGCGGAGCATTGGAGCACAATAAATCCTCCTTCTATTACATGCCTGATCCTGGAATGCATTACACCGAGTCGGTAAATGAATCCATAAAGGATATTTCCATACATGAGTTCATGCATATCCTGACACCCCTGAACCTTAGCAGTCAACATATCCATAACTGGGATTATAATGAACCCATTCTGTCTGAACATCTCTGGCTTTATGAAGGGGTCACTGAGTATATGTCCCAGATTATTCAGGTAAACGGTGACCTGAAAACACCTAAAGAATTCCTGGCTGGAAGTATGAGAAGCAAGATCAGGAAGGGTGAGAAGTTCCCGCTAGAGGAAATGAGTTTTACTGAAATGGCCAGGGGTGTACTGGAGAGGCCTTTCAAAAAAGAATATCTACATGTTTATGATAGAGGTGCGGTCATGGGTATGTTGCTTGATATTGAGATTATTCGACTCACAGAAGGTAGAAAACGCCTGATTGATGTGATGTTGGAACTCATTGATGAGTATGGGGTAAGGAAACCCATGGATGAAGATCGCATCTTCGACTTGTTTACTGAAAAGGTACACCCTGACCTCAGGAACTTTTTTAGCAAGCATATAGAAGGAAGAGAAGCATTGCCCTATGATCAAATCTTGTCTCATGTGGGCGTAAAGTATGAACACGATATTGAAGCGAATATTCCCCAACACCCATTGAAAGGTGGTGGTGTGAAAACTGCAGGGTTTTCACTTGGGTCTCATCATACCATCAAGAAAGTCAAAAAATCAAGTGCGATTGATTTTAAGGCAGGTGACAAGGTTGATCACCAGATATATCTGGATACCTACTTTGATGATTTTGGTAGTCCTTTGCCGGAAGGTATGGTGGTGTCATTTCCTGTAGAAAGAGATGGGCAGGAGGTCAATCTCAATGATACCATCAAATACAATACAGGTACACTTAAACATAGTCTGACCATTTTGAAAGAGATGACACCAGAACAGTCCCGGTATTTTAATATCTGGTTGGGTTTTGAGGATCCTGGAGAACCTGCAGCTGCCAAATTTGGTAATTAGTAAAGACTGCAAATCATGCAATCAAGAATTCTAGTGACTTCATTACGAATCAGCTTGATTTTTCTGGTGCTCCTGTCATCTGCTATGGGATCCACCCCTGTGGATAGTCTCAGAAAAATGTATAGAGAATCTGGTTCGAAAATCAAAAGGGTGGATATCCTCAATGAGATGTCTGCTCAATATCTTGAAGTGACACCAGATAGTGCGCTTTTTTATGCAAGAAAAGCACAGGTCTTTTCCCAGAAATGGTCATACCAATATGGGGAAGCAATGGCGTTGATGCAGGCAGGTCTGGCACAAAAAGCCAGAGGTAAGTATGAAGCAGCCATTGAGTTGTATCGGGGAGCGATCAGCTTGCTAGACCACAAGTTATATCCACACCAAAAAGCTGAGGGCTATGCTGAATTGGGGCGCTGTCTGGCACAACTCTCTGACCTGGATGAAGCAATAGCAGCTTCCAGACAAGCATTTGACCTTTACCAACCATTGGATTCAGACACCGAAATATCCCAGGTAGCCAATGAAATCGGGTTCAGGTTCTGGCGCCTGGGTGAGTACGATAGCGCCCTGGTTTATTACCATCGTTCATTGGAGATCAGAGAACATTTACCCAATCGTCGAAATATTGCTAAGACAGTTAACAATATTGGTGTCATTTACTATCAGTTAGGCAAATACAACCGTGCGTTGGAGTACTATTTCAGATCCCTGAAAATTCAGCAGGAAATTGACAACACGTACGGCATCTCACTTATGCTATCCAATATTGGTAAGGCCTATCAAGATCTGGAACGCCATCAAGATGCACTTTATTATTTCAGGGAAGCGTTGGCTCTGGGTAAATCAGTGGATGATCATTCGGCTATTGCTTACTCCTTGAATAATATTGGAACCACTTATGATCAAATCGGTCAATACGATTCCTCTCTGGCTTATTTTCAGAGATCTTTGAGCAAATACACAGAAAATGAAGATGTAGATGGAATTGTCCTAAACCTGAACAGCATTGGAAACAATTACACTTTTCTGGGTGAATATGATATAGCCCTGAGGTATTTATGGGAAGCCCATAGTACTGCGGATTCTGTAGGTCATGTTTTTGGAGTGGCTACTGCACTGAAAAATATGGGGGCGGTCTATCAACAAAGAAATGACACAAAGCAGGCACTGAAACATTACCAGGGAAGTATGGCGCTGTGTAAGGAGCTAGGGAAACTTGAGATGTTGAAAAACATCTATCTGGAATTGTCGAAGGTCTACGAAGATCTGGGCGAATATCCCGAATCATTAAGGTACTATAAACTTTTTGTAAAGTTAAAGGATGATCTCTTTGGTGAGCAGGTCGAGAATAATATTGATAAACTTAAAATTATTTATGAAGCTGAGAAAAAAGAGCAGGAAAATGAAACACTCCGGCATAGAGAACAACAACAAGACAAAATTATCGCACGCAATAAGGCCATAATCATCATTGGCAGTATTGCCCTGTTTCTCATCGTCGTGTTCGCCTTTTTTCTCAATTACTTGAATTTGAGTCGCAAAAAAGCAATTAAGCTTTTAACCACAAGTGAAGAGAAGTATAGACTGCTTGTTGAGAAGAGCAACGATGCCATTGTCATAAGCCAGCAAGAGCACTTCATTTACTTTAATCAACAGTTTGCCCAAATGCTGGGTTACTCGATTTCCGAGTTAAAGCAAAAGCATTATCAGGATATTTATGCTGAGGAGGGATTACGAATCATCAAGGCTAGAAATGCCCTGCGTGATGAGGGTGTTGAAGTCCCTGATCGTTATGAAACTGTTTTTAAGAAGAAAGACTCAAGCCCGGTTGACATCGAGGCAAGCGTTGCGATTATTGATTATCAGGGAAAAAAAGCCACATTTGCCGTGCTGAGAGACATAACTGAGCGCAAATTCTCAGAGGGGAAATTACATGCTTCCCTTCAGGAGAAGACTGTCCTCTTACAAGAAATTCAACATCGCACAAAAAATAATATGAATGTGATTATTGCCCTATTGAATATGCAATCACGGGAATCGAACATTCCTGAATTACAAAAAGCTTTTCAGGTAACTCAGGAACGAATTGCTGCCATGTCCCTGGTGTATGATCAACTCCAGCAAAATGATAATATGGCTGCAATTGACCTTAACCATTACCTCCAATCCTTGATTCAAAAATTATCGGTTTATATTGCCGCTGATTCTGATCGCATAAAACTTGTGTGTAAGTCCGATCAAATCAACTTGCCACTGACGCAGGCGGTACCCATTGGTATCATCATGAATGAAATCATTACCAACGCAATTAAATATGCATTCCCAGACGAAACATCAGGAAGTATTATCATTACAGCCAGGTTAAAAGGTGAATCAAGAGTGGTGATTAATGTTTCTGACGATGGAATCGGGATGTCCGGTGAGATGATTGAGAAGGGTATGGATTCATTGGGACTGCGATTGGTTGATCTCCTCGTGCATGATCAACTCGGGGGAAAACACGAAATCATTTCAGTGGATGGGATTCACCATACGATTGAATTCGAATTGATAGAAAATTAATACAAGCTTATACTGTTTCGGCTTCAGGTGTTGTATCAATCAGCCCTGAGTGAGTTCCCTCACCGTCTCTAAGAATTGAACGGGCTCAAATGGCTTTTGGAAGGTCTCATCCACCCCGAATGCCTGAGCGTGTTTTAAATAGTCAAGCTTACCAGATCCGCGATAGGCTGACATGGCAATAATTTTTGTTTCTGGATAGCGTTTCTTAATCCTGCGGACCAGCTCAAGTCCTTCCATGCCCGGCATAATAATGTCAGTCACCACGAGGTCGACCGAGTTTTCCTTGATAATGTCCAGACCCACAAGACCATTGTCTGCAGATAGCACAGTGCAATTTATTTCATCAAGCAGGGCGACTAATAATTGACGAATTGTTTCATCGTCATCGATGACTAAAACAGTGGGTACATGAGCAGACTTAGAGATCATAGATTTCCCCGGATTTGCTGATAGTGATGCTAAGGCATTTGAAATGGTCAAACCCTTTAGTTGTACTGATGTCAAACTTTCCACTGTGTCCCCACGATTTATGATAAGTTTATCTTCATAAACCCACGTCCTTATTTACTTATCGGTGGGCTTTACTATATCTTAAATAGTTCAAAGGGTGTGCCAGTTAGATAAGCATGCTCGAAAGAGCTGATAATATAGAGGATAGAAAGGATTGGGGATATATGCGTTTGTCATTGGGTAGCTCGATTGTAATCCTTATAAGACAAACGACCAAGCTGTGTGAATGAATAGTTGACACAATTAAGTAAATCTCATAGATAAATCTAGCAAGTCTTCGGGTTGAAGTATGCTATCGTTATTTATTAACCATTTTTGAGCTATATTACACGATTGATTCTAAAACAGTTGATACGAGTGATATATGAATGACCATATGATACCTCTCAAAAAGCCTGGTAATATTGATCCAAATTTTCTTTCACGTCTTAAAGAATTGGGGGGTGAGAAATTGGTGAGTGATCTTATCAATATGTATCTGGTACGGAGCGCTCAATTATTGGACACTGTGTCTCATGGGATGGCGTCCCGAGACCTTGAGGTTATCCAGAGTGCCAGTCATTCACTGATTTCTAGCGCAGGAAATCTAGGAGGGAAGCTTGTGTCGGATTTATCAAAATCCATAGAGCATGCTGCAATTGAAGCTGAAGAAGAAAATCTAATCAAACTTTTTCCAGAACTTGAATCTGCTCAAACAGCATTTCTAAAATATCTTAAAAGTGCATTGGAGGACCTGTGAAACGAGTTGCCATTGTTGAAGACAATCCTGATAATTTGATGCTTGCTCAAGCAATTCTAGGGTCAACTTTCGATATTATCAGTTTCGAAAATGGACCTGATGCCTTGGCTGCTTTGCCTGAGGCTGGTGTTGATTTGGTCTTACTGGATATTTCACTTCCCAGAATGGATGGGGTTGCTGTTTTGGAGGCGATTCGTCAGGATGAGCGGATCAAAGATTTACCCGTTATCGCCTTGACAGCTCATGCTATGGTTGGGGACCGCGAACGATATATGCAGAAAGGGTTCGATGAATATTTCACCAAGCCTATCATCGACTTTAATGCGCTTATTTCCCTGGTTCAGCGCATAATTGATCAGGCCCATTAATTAAAAATACGATCAGACATTTATGCTAGTTTTCGCAGAATTACTTTTCCTCCTGGCTTCCCTCTCGCTTCTGACCTTTCTGGTCATTCTGGGAGAACGTTTCAAACTCCACGTTCAGCGAGGATGGTATGTGATAATAACAGCCTTCTCATTGATCCTGATTGGGAGCCTTGTCGAGTACCTTGATAGCACAATAGAAAATCCCGTTGGTCTCTGGTTAAACACACTCGATATTCAAATTTGGGTGAAATATTTTGCCGGCTATGGTCTGGGGTTATCTCTTATGCTAATTGGCCTACTTATGTGGGCGCCTACCATCGTTGCTTCACGAGAGCAATATCTCATCAGGATTAAAACCAGTGAAAGGCGATACCGTCTACTCACCGAAAATGCCAGTGACATGTTGGCGGAACATGAATTGGACGGAAGTTTTAGCTTCGTGACACCTGCATCACGCGCCTTGACGGGGTACTCCCCAGAAGAACTGATGGGGAAGTCCATTTACGAGTTCATTGATCCAGATCAGCTGGAATTTATCCAGCAAGAACACAGCAAGATTCTTGATTCATTAGAGCCCGTTCCTGTCACCTATAGATTTCGTCACAAAGAGGGGCACTTCATCTGGCTGGAATCGTCAACTCGTCTCTACTCACCAGAAGAAGGGGAAGAACCTCGGATTTTAGCTGTGAGTAGGAATATTACTGACCGGGTAGAGTTTGAAGAAAATTTGCAGCGGCTGAACCAATCATTGGATGAACAACAAAAACGCGTTCGCTTGCTTTACGAGTTATCAGCATCCTCCAACTTAAGTGTTGATGAACAGCTCGAGGCTACCCTGAAAGCCGGACTTGAAAACCTGGGACTACAACTCGGAATAATTAGCCGGATCAAAGGGGATGAATACAAAATATTGCACTTTAATCCTGAGGCATCGGGTCTTGAGAAGGGGCAAACATTTAATCTCGGAGATACCTATTGCAGCATTGCGCTTATGGCTGAGGATATCGTTGCCATTGATGAGATGAAATCCTCAGAATTCTCAAGCCATCCCTGTTACTCCGCCTTTAATCTTGAATCCTACATTGGTGTCCCTATAAAAGTGAATGGCGAAGCTTTTGGAACGTTGAATTTCTCACAGCCAGAACCTAGAGAAGAACGGTTTACTGAATCGGATCTGGATTTTGTACGCCTCATGGGGCAGTGGGTTAGCCGTGTTATGGAGCAGGAACGTTCAACCAGGGATCTTCAGCGCAGTGAAGAAAAATTCAGGGCTTTGGTGCAATCTGCCGTAGTGGGTGTTATCACAATGAGTTCCAGGGGCATTGTTGAAAGCTTTAATGAATCGGCACAACGAATCTTTGGATATACAACTGATGAGGTCATCGGTAATAATATTACCATGTTGATGGGTGAACCTGAGTCCTTGGAGCATGATGGTTATTTGAAAAACTTCAGGGAGGGAAAATCTCGCAACCGGATTGGTGAATCACTAGAAGTAAAAGGTCGTCGGAAAAATGGCGAAGTTGTCCACCTTGATCTGGGTGTGAATGAAGTGAACACAGAAGCTGGCCAGTTTTTGACGGGCACTTTCCGAGATGTGACCCTGGAAAAGCAAGCAGTAGATAATCTGGCGAATGCCCACCTTCAGCTCAAGAGTGTATTTAACTCGGCGACTCAGGTCGGGATAATTGCAACTGATTACAATGGAAAGATCACCATCTTTAACCCCGGGGCTGAACGTATGCTGGGGTATACCAGTGATGAAATAGTAGGTAAATCCTCTGACATATTCCACCTTGATTCAGAGGTTGCCAAACGAGCTGACGAGCTGAGTCGAGAGTTGGATAGACCCGTCAGTGGCTTCGATACCTATGTCGCCTTAGCTAAGCTCGGAGGATATGCAGAAAAAGAATGGACCTATGTTCGTAAAGACGGGAGTCAGCTCACGGTTGATTCAGCAGTAACAGCCATGTACGATACCAATGGCGACATCACTGGATTCTTAGGCGTAGCCCTTGATATATCCCAACGCAAGAGAGCTGAAGAAGCCCTGCGACTTGCCAAGTCTGTGGCAGAGGCTGCAAACCAGACCAAGAGTGAATTTCTTACCAACATGAGTCATGAATTGAGAACCCCGCTTAATTCTGTCATTGGGTTCTCGAACATTATCTTGAAAAATCCCAAGACAAAACTTGACGATAGTGAAGTGACCTATCTGGAGCGCATCCAGGCCAATGGAAAACATTTACTTGAGCTGATCAATGACATCCTTGATCTATCTAAAGTCGAAGCCGGTAGTATGGAACTGGAAATTGTTAAACTCAATCTGGGAGAACTGGTTGGGGATCTCATGGGTCAGGTTGAAAGTCAGGTAAGCCAGAAACCTGTGAATCTCATCCAATCTATACCAGAGGACATTACTGATATTAAAACTGATCCTGGAAAGCTTAAACAGATATTGCTAAATCTGGTATCCAACGCTATAAAATTTACTGAAGAAGGTAGTGTCACAGTAAGGGTTATCAGTGACCAGGAAACCCATCGACCTGTTAAAATTCAGGTTGAGGATACTGGCATTGGCATTCCGGAATCACGACTGGAACATATTTTTGATGAATTCCAACAGGTTGATTCTAGTACTCAACGGAAATATGGTGGTACGGGTCTGGGGCTTTCAATCAGCAAAGCACTGAGCGAATTGATGGGTTACACAATAACGGTTGCCAGTGAATTAGGTAAAGGATCCGTGTTCACTATTCGTATACCTTCTGGTGATCTTATCATCGCCCAGGAGGAGACTGTGCGTCAGGAGACACGATCCAATGGGCGATCATCAAGCTATTATCGAGATCAAAGTTTTGCGGGGAAAAGAGTTTTGCTGGTGGATGATGATCCTGATTCGCTGACACTACTTTCACACTATCTCAAAGAAACAAAATGTGACCTTGAGACAGCCAGTTCAGTTGCAGAGGGGTTAGAAGCTGTAAAGAGGCAACGACCTGATTTAATCACCCTTGATTTGCAAATGCCTGATGAGACTGGAGAGAAGTTCCTGCAAACTTTTCGAGGAAATCCAGAATGGGTTGGCATACCCGTTATCGTGGTGAGTATTGTGGCTCGTGATTATCGGGGCAAATTACCTGGTGCAACAGATTTTGTACAAAAACCTGTAAATCAACAGGATCTCCTGTGGGCTGTACGTAGAAACATTCAAAATGCCCCATGTTGTGTCTTATTGGTTGAGGATGACCCTGATATGCAGGAAGTAATCCGGGGTTACCTCGCTGACTTAAAGCTGGAACTACGGGTGGCTGGAAATGGTCAGGAAGCCCTGGAAACCATGCAAGATTTCATCCCCAATTTGATCCTCCTCGATCTACGCATGCCAGAAATGGATGGACTGAATTTTCTTAAATCTCTAAAAGCTCTTGCTCCAATCCCAGAGCCGCAGGTTATCATTATCACAGGACAACCAATTTCCCCAGGTGAAGAAGTTGCTATCAAGAGCGATAACATCATCGTGATTAAAAAGGATCAGGAGTTTGAAAAGGAGCTCAGGCACCAGATGCTGACCCTGTTTGTGGAGAAGACGACTTAATGGAAGAATACCAAAAAGCGTATATTCAAAAAATGGGGTCGCGCATAGAAGCGCTACTTGCTGCTGGGAAGGGCCTGGAAGAAAATTTTCAGGAGTCAGCAACCTCCATTCGAAGGCTGACCCACACCCTAAGAGGCTCGGGTACAACATTTGGATTTAACAGAATCACTGAGCTGGCTGCTGCGACAGAGGATGCAGATGATGCCAATCTCGCTCAAGCATTAAACATGCTGATTGACTATTTGAAAGAGCTGTTCGAAGCCAACAGAAAAGATGTCGAGCGAATTCTGGTTGTCGATGACAGTGAGGAAATTAGACTCATGCTTGGGGTTATCCTTGAGAAACAGGGTTATTCAGTTACCACTGCAGAGACCGCTCAGGAGGGGATATCCCAACTGGCAGAGCAGGAATTCGACCTCATGATTCTTGACCTGGTACTCCCGGATATAGATGGACGAAACTTCTTGATTAAACTTCGTGAGGAACATCAGACAGCCACGCTTCCAGTTTTGGTACTCTCAGCAAAAAGCAGCCCGCAAATTAAAGCAGAATGTTTTGCCCTTGGTGCAGATGAATATTTTGAAAAACCCCTGGATGCTTCATTGCTAACCACCCGAGTTGCTGTGACCCTTCAGCGTAGCAAAACACTGGAGAAGCAGACCCGCTATGATGCTTTGACTCAGCTTCCCAACCGAGCGGCATTTACAGAAAGTTTTGAATCTCAGAGTAAACTGGCTGTTCGAGGGGACTCTGCATTATGCCTGGGGATGATTGATATTGACCACTTCAAACGAGTCAACGATGATCATGGTCATCTCGTAGGAGATGAAGCACTTCGTTATATTGGGGAACTTGTGCGGGATCAACTGCGGAAGTCTGATATGGTTGCTCGATGGGGGGGCGAAGAGTTTGTCGTACTATTTCCTTCCACTCGCGAGGATGAGGGGAAGCAAGCCCTAGTGAAAGCGCTGAAATATTTGAATGACAATCCGCTGATCACCCAGGACAACATCATGATTCCAATCAGTTTCTCTGGTGGTGTCTATGAGTGGAAGGTAGATGAAGATTTAAATCAGGCCCTTTCCCAGG
This sequence comes from Fidelibacterota bacterium, assembly GCA_016844945.1. Taxonomy (GTDB): domain Bacteria; phylum Fidelibacterota; class UBA8477; order UBA8477; family JABMPR01; genus JABMPR01. The sequence continues at coordinate 19,834 of JAERTJ010000159.1, forward strand.
CGGATGCAATGTTATACCAGGCAAAATCTTCGGGTCGAAATTGTATCATGTCTTCCATAGATGAGGCTGAGGTCAGCCCACCCAAAATTCTTATCGCAGAAGATGATGAACTTACTGCAGAATTTATCCTCCATCGTCTTAAAAAAGATGGTTTTGAAATGGATCATTATGATAGAGGGGATGCTGCCCTGGAAGCAGCTCGCAAACAACGGTATGATTTGCTTATTTATGATGTCAAGATGCCTGGTATGGAAGGGTTTGAATTACTTCAACGAACTCGATCCGATTCCCTCAATAAATCAACCCCGGTCATTATGTTAACTTCTATGGGAAGCGAGCAGGATATCTCACGCGGGCTCAGGTTGGGGGCAAATGACTATGTCCTTAAACCATTCAGCCCCATGGAGTTGATGGCGCGAATCAGACGATTACTGAAATGAGTTTTTCCCTCCTGATAATTGATGATGATGAGGATATCCGCCTCATCCTCACCTCTGTTCTCAATTCTGTTGAAGGTCTAGAAATTTATGAAGCCGCCAATGGAGCAGAAGCCCGTACCGTATTGGGAGTGCAACAAATTGATGGGATAATTCTGGACTATCGACTGCCTGATCTCAATGGTGAGGAGCTCCTGACAGACCTGGAGAATTTGACAGATTATAAGACACCAGACGTGATCATGCTATCAGCACGTGATGATCAGGAGCTTCAAAAACAGTGGCTTGAATTGGGTGCTCTGGCAGTCATGAAAAAACCATTTAATCCCTTCGAGCTGGTGACACAAGTCAGGTCTCATTTTGGCTTTTGATGGATTCAAAGAACTCCTAAATAAAATCTACGACTGGTTCCAAAGCCAGGTGGATCGATTCTTTTCCTATTTTGAGACATTACCCCGTCTGGAGATGGCGCTCCAGATAATAATTCTCACCGTGGTCTTTCTCTTTGTTTTGACCATCATCATCGCAATTGGTGTTTTTCTTCTCCGAGTGAAGAACAATTATAACTCTCGGCGATTCTCAAGACTGGAAAGAAGCTGGGAGCGCGAGACTATGAATCTGCTCGCAGGAGATGAACATGAAAATCTTGTAGTGGAAGTTAAACGAAGAGATCGATTGTTTTATGTTCAATATCTCTTTCGCTTTGCTTCCAGATTCCGTGGGCAGGAGTTACAAATCATAAAGGGTATGGCCCGACCCTATCTACCAATGATTGCCAAAAAACTTCAGCGAGGATACCCTGAACTTAGAGCCAGGAACATAAACATTCTAGCTACACTCGGTTTTCCCGAATTTATTGACCCTATCATACATGCACTCCGGGAAGATGCTCCTATTGTCAAGATGGCAGCCGCCCGTATTTTGGCTCATAAAAATTATCCACAGCATATTGATCTGATTCTTCCTGAATTGTCAAGCTTTGATGGCTGGAGCATGAATTTTTTAGCCTCTATGTTATCAGAAATGGGAACAGAAATCGCACCTCGTCTGAGAATAGAATTACTCAATCAGGAAGCCTCCATTCGTGTCCGCATTGCTGCTGCTGAGGCTTTGCGACAGGTCGGTGACCTCTCGGCTGCAGATGTAGCTGCTCGCGTCCTTGAATTGGACGCTGACCCAGAGTTAAGTGCGTCCTGTTTGAAAATTATCCGGGATATGGGCACTCCTCGTCACCGATCTCTGCTGTTGAGTCTGGTACATTCACCTGAGGAGATTATCCGGATACACGCTTTGTCAGCGTTAGGTTCTGTGGGGTTAAAGTCTGATAATGCTATCCTGAAGACCGCTCTTGATGACCCCTCCAGTTGGGTTGCCCTGCAAGCGGCAAGTGCACTCAATCAGATAAGTGGTGAATCAGTTCTGATAGATATCGCAGAATCCGACCATCCCAGGGCATCCGTTGCACAACAGATTCTGGCAGAGGAACATCTCTATTGACCATTCTTGTCAGACTCCTTGAAATCCTTCTGGAAAGCTTCAATTATGTTGTGCTTTTCTATTTCCTGTCACTTAATTTTTTCTATCTCCTAACCACCATATTTGCCTTCTTCTCGCTTAGATCTTATGCGAGACGCATGGAGGCTGTAGATTTGCAAACCCTGATTGCCAAAGCTGGCGTTCCACCTGTCACCCTGTTCGCTCCAGCATATAATGAAGAAGCCACATGTGTGGAATCCATTCGGGCACTGCTGGCTTTGAACTACCCGGAATATGAGGTTCTGGTGATTAATGATGGTTCAAAGGACTCCACCATGGAGCAACTCACGAATGCCTTTGATTTAAAACCGGCTGCCAGGTACAATGTCGCAGATATTCCAGCAGCGAAGGTCCGTGGCATTTATCGAAGTGAGTTTCAGCCTAATCTTTGGGTGATTGATAAAGAGAATGGTGGCAAGGCTGATGCACTTAATGTTGGCATAAATTATTGTCGTACTCCATTATTCTGCGCCATGGATGCAGACAGTATTCTCGAACGGGATGCTCTAATCCGGATCGTACGACCCTTCCTTGAGGATGCCCACACTGTTGCAGCCGGAGGGATTATTCGGATTGTAAATGATTGCACCCTGGAGGGCGGTACCCTCACTGAAATACGGCTCCCCAAGAATATCCTGGCCAAGTTCCAGGTATTGGAATATCTCAGAGCATTTCTCTCTGGTCGTATGGGCTGGAGTGCACTGAGAGCCACCCTTATAATTTCTGGGGCATTTGGGATGTTTAAACGATCAGCTGTGGTTGCAGTAGGTGGCTATGCCCATGATACGGTGGGTGAGGACATGGAGCTGGTAGTAAAACTGCACCGCTATCATCTCGAGCGGAAGCTTCCCTATGAAATATCATTTGTACCCGATCCTGTTGCCTGGACAGAATGTCCTGAATCAACCAAGATTCTAGGTAGGCAGAGAGACCGTTGGCAACGGGGACTTTTTGAAGTTTTATCTCGTCATCGTGTTATGCTATTCAATCCCAGATATAAGCGGATCGGAATGTTTGCCTTTCCCTACTTTTATTTCCTTGAGATGTTAGGACCTGCCATCGAGATGCCAGGCTATTTCACTTTTCTAATTGCCATCATGCTTGGATCAATTTCATTTACCTATATGATAGCCTTTTTTGTGGTGGCATT
>JAERTJ010000160.1 GCA_016844945.1 Fidelibacterota bacterium
CAAAGCACGATTTTCCTCTTTTTTCCGGATATAAAATGTACCCAGAAATGGTTAAAAAAAATTAAGAGGTCGAGCCTCAACATTTTTTCCAGATTCATCACCAGGAACACGATAGCTATAGCTGTCTCCGATGTCTGAGACAGCTTACACATGATCCTTGATAAACTGAACCGCCGCTTGCCTTGTCCAAATTTGCCTTCTATGGCGATGCGGTCGATCTCATCCTGCCGGGCCAGCTTTCTGGAGGCCATTCTTTTGGTTAAATCTTTGGGTGGCCTTCCAAGAGGAGGGCCTGACAGTCGTATTTCGTGTTCTTTGCAAAATTTGATATTCTTTCGATTTCGATAAATTTTATCCGCATGGACACTCGATGGATAGTACCCAAATCGCTTTTTATACGATTGAATTTGAGCAATTAAATCACCTGATTCATTGTAGTTGTCCCAATCTAGACGATCCAGAAAACAATATCCGTCAACCAGGCTGGCTGATATTTTTGCACCAAACTCTGTAGAGGCGCCGGCTTTACCTCGTTTAATCGGCCTGACATATGGTTGGGAGATACTGACAATCCTATCCTCTATTTTGTTTTCACGATTTTGATGCATCCATTTTTGCTGGCGAAGTACCTCATTGATCACCAACAGATTTTTATACTGTGTCTTATCCAGGCTAAAGAGGCTGGACTTCTCTTTGGATAGATTCTTTATGGTTCTCAAATTTCTATCAAGGTATCCAAGCTGTTTGCGTATTGCTTTTCTTCTCTTCCCTTTTGACAGCCTTTTACTTTTTGCAACTGCTAAAAACTTTTTACGCGCCTGTCTCCGATAGGTTCTGGGTTTTTTTCTGACTCCAATATACGGCTCATGGAGTACATCAATGATCTCTTCACTTTTTTCCCTGGCCTTGTTCAGGAGTTTTAGATCTGTGGGAAAAGTAATGTCAGCTGGCGTACAACTGGCATCGACCAATAGTTTTCCTTTGTTTCCCGGTGATCCTCCATCATCTGAGTCGTCTTTGTCAGATTCTGTCTCTTCCGGTTTCTCTCCCAAGGTAACAGCTTCGTTTATCTGGGCTATCGTGTCCTGGGTTAGCCGCTTTCTAAAGAGGACGAACATTGATGGATCAAATGGCTTTTTCTCATTATATTCTTTGAACCCAATAAAATATTGAAGATATGGATTCTCTCGAATCTGTTCCACTGTCTCCCTATCACTGGTGCCAAGGCGTTCTTTGATTATAAGAGATCCAAGTGCAATCCGCACAGATTTTGCGCGGGCTCCTTTCCCGGATCCTTGTAAACTTCTTGAATAGCTGAGTTCAAACTTTGCCCAGGGAATCAATTTCTCCAGTTTTACCCATCTATTTTCTGGATCAAGTTTCCCGCCAAAAGGCAGAACAAATTCTATTTGATTTTCGGTGTGTGAGTACATAATATCAGAAGAAAAGTGCAAAGGTTTTTGAGGTTATGTTTAATTTTTCTTGCATTTTTATGCCGATACTTTATCAAAATTTATTTTAAATTTCAATAGTTTAATGAAAATAAGCAAGCCCTAATTAGTTCGTAAAGTAAAGTTTTTTTTGGGATTCATACGAAAATGGTAGTCTAGTAGAAATTCCAATTAACATTCAATTGCCGGAGCTATTTTATGAAAATCCATACCACCTAAAAGTTGCAAGCGGCCTTTGAATAGGTAGATAGATCACTCCCTCTGTTGGCTTTGCTCCATCAGTGCAGAATTTTGTCCGACTGGCAGACAAAGTTGCCAAAATGATTGGAATGTATTAATACTATCGAGTGACTATTATAATTATAACCATGAATAAGACTTTCCATCAGCATTCTCCAGGCAGATGATGGGTTCATGACCGGATAGACATAGAGGATTATCATGACGAAACACCACCTAAGCATTGAAAAAATCGGAGGCACTTCCATGTCACGATTTTCTGAAATCGTTGACAACATCATTCTCAAAGACAAAGATCATACATTTGGCAGAATATATGTCGTGTCAGCTTACTCAGGTATTACCAATGATCTGCTTGAACATAAGAAAACCAATCAGCCGGGTATCTATAAACTCTTTGAAGACCAGCAGAATTATCCGATTAAAATGATCCGGCTGCAGGAGAGACTCTACAAACTCAACGAAACCTTTAAAGATATCGGGCTTGACGTTGAAGCGGCCAATGATTTTATTGGCGACAGGATTGATCAGTCTATAAATATTCTGCGCAGTATGGATAATGTTCTGGCCTCGGGTTATGTCAGCCGCGAAGAACTGCTGCTGGCTGCCAGGGAACTTCTGGCCTCTCTCGGGGAAATGCACAGCGCCTTTAACTCTGCAAATATTCTTAAAAACAGAGGGTACAGCACCACCTTTATCGATCTCAGTGGTTGGGATGACAGCCGCCAGTTAACCATTGATGAGCGTATAAAGGATAGTTTTACCCAAATTGACCCCTTCTCCACCATCTGTTTTGCAACAGGCTACACAAAAGGGACTGAAGGGATCATGCGAGAATTTGACAGAGGATACTCAGAGGTCACATTCTCAAAAGTTGCGGTATTGTTAGGTGCTGATGAGGCAATTATTCACAAGGAATACCATCTCTGCTCCGGTGACCCGCTGACCATCGGTGAAGAAAACGTCAAGCCTGTCTGTAATACCAATTATGATGTGGCTGATCAACTGGCCGATGTCGGCATGGAGGCCATTCACCCAAAAGCATCCAAACCGCTTGAGATTAAAAATATCCCCATCCGGGTAAAAAATGCCTTTGACCCTGATCATCCGGGAACTCTCATAACCAAAGATTTTATCGCCCCGGAATCAAAGGTCGAAATAGTCACTGGCTCCAAGGAGGTTACCTGCATAGAAATCCATGACACCAGGATGGTGGGAGAAGTTGGATTTGATCTCCGTATCATGCAGATTTTCGACAAGTACGATGTATCCTACATCTCCAAGATGACCAATGCCAACACCATCGATTTGATCATTGTAGAAAAAGATTGTACGCCCCATTTCCTGGCTGAACTCAACGAGGCTATGGAAAAGGTCTCGACAAGGTCGGTGGCCATCGTTTGCGCTATTGGCTCAAACATTGCCCAGCCCGGAATAATGGCCAAAGCGGCCCAGGCACTGGCTGACAAGTCCATCAATATTATCGCTGTTTCACAAACAAACCGGCAGACCAACATGCAGTTTGTCGTTGAAAGGGACCAGTTCGCTGAAGCCCAGATAGCACTTCATGGCGCATTGTGCGCCTGAAACGTGGATAATATAAAGGCATCCGGTTTTCCAGGCATTGTTTAACCGGATTGGTGAAGATGGCAGATAACCACTGATTAACAGATATCCAGCCGTTTCAAGGTTTCAGGAGTGGGAATGCCCTGGTCATCGTATCCCCTGATCCGGTAATATTTTGGCAGCATGCGTTTGACCGGTACCTTTTTTTTCTGGGGGTCGGATGCCCGGCCTTCATTGAGCAGCCGGTCCGGCAGCGTGTCGTCTTTGTGGGTGATTCCTTCTCTGGTATTCATGTACCGCTCCAGGATATGAATTCTTTCTCCAGCCTCTAAAAAACGGGCATTGGTCAGACGTGCGCCGGTAACGGCATTGTACAGTTTTGTATAGATGGAAAAATCAACCAGGAGAACGGCGATTTTAGGCAGAAAGTGTGTTGCCGTCCGCAGGATAATGCTGGGGGTATATTTGAACAGGATGGTTTCCAGAATTGCCGCATAGAC
>JAERTJ010000161.1 GCA_016844945.1 Fidelibacterota bacterium
CTCGTTGTCTCTAATTATCAATGGCACTATTTACAGGGGGGAATACAGAACCAATTGATTAAGAGAACCTTTTTTATTCCTCTATCCGGCTGAATGTCAACGGATTACGGCATGACCTACACTCCATGGCCAAGGGTTTGTGGCCAGGACCCTAATTTGAGATTTGAAGCAATTGACTAATCAGGGAAAATAGGCTTATTAACCTTGTTTTTCAGCAATCACTCCGCGACCACCCCTCGAGGATTCTTGACATCCCCGCCTCTTCTTGGGAATAAATGGATGTGGCATTGGAAGATGGTTTGCCCTGCAGACTCTTCATTATCCCAACAATATTAATGGTACAGATCAAAGGCCTGTAATTGTTTGAGCATCATCAACTATGGTATCATCTATAACAAAAATCTGACCCTCAGGGATATCTACCAGTTCAGGCTGATAATCTAAGCCTGGATCCAAACTGAAAAGGTAATAGTCATCGTTCTCAGCACCTTTTTTCTCCGGCATAGTTATATTTTTTGATGAATAATCATGTTGAATCTCACGACGCTTCTTTTTTTCCACATCAACAATTGGAAAGGTACCAAGTGGATCACCTTCATTATTCACAGGAACCAGGAAACCCTGTCTGACTCGATCAAGATCAATGGTACTAGCCCTTTTTACGGGTAAGCGGTAATAGCAACACGTTTCCCAGTACTTAGGAGTACTCATCTCCTCCCCATTGCGTGTCACACATTTGATAAATGTCTGGCGGGACGGGCGTTTGGTTGTAGGGACCGCATAATAATAGGCGTCTTCCTTAATTTTTGAAACACTCTCATCACTGTTCACCTTAAGCAGGTTTTCAACATGAGTCTTAAGGTGTTTCGATACTTTATTCGATAGATTTGGCCGCAAAGGGAATGCACCAATATTGGTTTTATCGATTGATGTAATTTGCTTTGAGTTTTCTTTAACTTTCTCATCATCACCCGGATAAAGCACATAGGCACCTATCCCTTCCCTTACGTACGGACCTGCCCCCGTTGATTCTTCAGCCCAGATAATTGCATCCCGATAACGATGCATCTGATTCACGGCATCATCAGGCGCACTATTATCCTTAATCCTATACTTTGCATCAAAGATCCAGGTGTATACTGGCTTTTGGGGTAAATCATTGCGACGGAGTCGTAAAACAAGATCGGGTTGCTGATTGACAGGAACTGCCATCATTCCATCCCATAGATCACTATTCCTTCGTGAAGTAGCAGAAGGTTGAAAAAGCAGGGAGAGTTCCACATCATCCAAGTCTGGTCGCTTATAGGAAAGTCTTACTGCACCTGCCTGTAAGTCCTGTTTCTCTAAATCCAAAAAGTCATCAAAAGATGTGGAGTCATGATACTCACTTTTTTGAGTCCACTTCAACTCCCTCAACAATTGATCCATTTTGACAAAACACCAGACTTCATAAAGTTGGGCTGCATTCTGGATGCCACCCTGCAAGTCCTGCTTAAAAAATGCTAGGCCTTGTTGCAGCAGAAAATAGGACCTGCGGATACCAGCATAGATGGGATCTTGGGATAAAATCAGGGAGGCTCTTCTCATTCCCCGGAAGGGACCTATCCCCCTCCAAAAGCGATGCTGCTTCAGCATGGACCACTCGCTGGACCATTCTTTCAATCGTGCTTTGAAAATATCTGAGAAGCGCTCGAGACCTTCTATCTCGTCTATTATCAAGTTAAGCTGCTCGATAGTCTGAATCAGGATGTGTTTCATATAGCGATTATCAAGGGTATCCGCATCCAAAACCCGTCTGGGAACCCGATAGCGTCTGTTGGGATTGTCCCTAAGGCCCTCAGCTACAGCCTCTTCCAACCTAGGGGAGATCTTTTTCATCTGCTCAGCCCGAAGCATCCGGGTTTCTTCTACAAGACGACTACGGTGTTGGCTGATCAACTTTCTATATCGCTCACTCATCTCCTGGCGGACTTCCTGAAAAATCAGCAACCAGGTTCTTAGGTTGCTATCTGTTTCCGGGTCTGATTGCCAGCCCCAGGTAGTTTGACGTAAGAGATCCAGTTGGACCCAGTTGAACTTTTGGCCAACCTCTTTGAGCATGATGTCAAAATGAGTGTATAGGTCCAGCTTGGTCGAAAATACCTGGCTCGAGAACGAGGCCTGATGCCATTCCTCATCTGCTGTTTTCCATTCCCAGCAAACCTGAAAATCACCCAGGTCATTCCCAAAATTTATGGGAATGCTGAGCTTCCGGGATTCACTATCCCAGTCTGATTTATTGCACCAACTCTGAATGGGACTAAAAAGCCAGGCTTCTGTTGTACTTTCGGGAAGTTTTATTGAAAAGGTATAATCTGTTTGATCAAAAAAGATGGCATCGCAACTATCCGATGTTTCTAAAATGGATTCATTATATGCAGTCTCTAGCTTATAGGGCGTTTTTTGAATTGAGATATTGACCTCATTCATACCCTCAAGCCGGTATTGAGCTTTGTCTAGGCTTAGTCCCCGACTGGTTGCAATTTTGAATCGCTCTGCTGCCTTCCTGCTTCGAACAGAGAGGTTCCCGCACTGGAGTACGGTGTCGCTCATAGTTTATACCCGGAAATCGGTAAAGTGATTAGCCTTCAAACGTTTCATCATCCATTCTAATTTTAGCTTAGAGCGACATCCGATTTTATCGTCCGTTTCTCGGAGCAAATCCGGACGTTTTGAATCTTCCCAGACATTTTCAAGGTGAGTTTCTTTTAACATGAAATAGAGTTGATGCAATATTGATCCAGAGCCAAATTTTGACTTATCATCACCTGAGAAACCTTTTATAGATGATTTATTGCCCTCCGTCGGAATATATTTCAGTTTTTGAGTATCTCCTTCGATACGGGGTAAAATCTTCTGCATGAGGAAATCATCCCACACAGCATCAAGCTTATACTTTGATTCATCATCATAGGGGGCAAAACACTGAACTGATATTAGCAGTTCATTGAGAGCTCTGAAAGCCAGTTCAAAGGGGGTTCCTAGAAGAACACTGTTTAGGGCTTTTAGAAACTCGATGGATCGTTCCTTTTCCGCCACAGCATTCACATCTTCGAAGACCGATTCTTTTGCCTGCGATACTCTCGGAAATGTCAACACGTTAGGTTTTTTAGATTCTATAAAAAAGCTGTCATAATCATTGCGGAAAAATTCCTGAAAATCCAGTGTCAGCGCTCGATCAATGACCTTGCGGGAAAATCCATGGGTGGTCTCGTCCATGTTCACCGTCCCAGCGACAATCAAGTTAGGGGGAAGTGGGATTCCTTTCTCTAAAAAGTATCTACCCAAGTCTGCTTGAATAGGTGTATGCACACCCTCAAATAGTTCGCTCCAAAGTGCCTCAAGTGAGTTCGTTCCATCAGCTAGAGCACTTTCGCTTAATTGTTTTAGTAGACCTGCCGACATCATTGGATCAGACTTGTATTCCCCGTTATTCCAGTCCCTAGTTTCAAGAATGGAAAGGTAGTCAGAAAAATACTGCTCAACAGGGGCCAGGTTCATTTCATCCAGGCACAACCAGAAGGGTGGAACGGAGTCAAAATCCTTCCACTTGATACCATCGTCATCAACACTTTCGATGGAAGCCGCCAATGCTTTAACCATGAACTTTAGAAAATCCGTGGCAATGTATTTCGTGCCATTGATTCGGGATACATAGCCCAGCAGATCTGACGGCTCATGCCAGTCAGGACGTACAGGAACCAGACAGTAATTATATTTCTCAGCCCGCACTGCATTCGGACATGATTGTTCTGCCTGCTTTCTGACAAAACGTGTTTTTCCGGTTCCAGAGATGCCAGCGAGAAGGATAAATGGTTTAGATATTGGAATCATATTCACAGTATTAGCAGATAATGAAGTTGCTATTGGCTTATCTTCCGCTAGATCTTGGTGTATCTGCACCACCATTTCATAAATATCCACCATTTTCAATAAATCTCGTTCTAAGTCTTCGTTAGGTGGAATAGTATTTCTTTCATAATAATATGCACCAATGTTGGGGTACTCATATGATTTACCCAATGGTGTGCTTGCATTTAGCAATAGTTTCTTTTGGTCAAGGTGCCTCAAATACTCAACTTTATTCGAGATATCATTGATCACCTTCTGAGCCTGCTTCATTGCCCCCTCCTTGCCCAGAATTTTTTGCGGTTTTGTGGTGCCTTGGTTAAGTGAGAGATAGACCCCAGAACCATCTGCTTTAAAAAGGAACACTGGATATATACCCTCCTGCGTTGAGGTAGTAATCCTTTTGTCAAGAATAGAGCACCATGGAATGTTAGCCCAATTTCCGGCTCCAGGTGATGCCTGCACAAGTAGGGATGGATTTTTTCTGTGAACTATTTTGGATACAACAGCCGTGAAATCTATCCGCATAAAATGAGCAAAAGAGCTTTGATTAAATGGCTTTCTTCTTTCAATGACCCAATTATCCAAAATTTTTATTATGCTGTCATGGAGACTTAACTCATGAGCTGACTCAATCGCTTTAGGGTGAATTTCATTTTTTAATATACTCCGAACAGAATCTCCAATACTGTTCTCCATGAGAAGTAGATTTTCATACAAATGCTCCACAACAAGACCATCTGTAATATTGATTGGGTTTGAAACCCTTATGCTCTTTGAATGCTGCCAAGGAATCCACATCAACTCCTCTGGCAGTTGAATATTGTTTGAGAAAACCTCCTTCTCTCGTTGATCTTTACTTTCAAAATGTAAGTCAACATAAATATCACCGTTTTTCTGTGACATTATTTCATAGTGCGCTTTACTGCTTCCAATACATTTCTCTGCATCTTTTATCTGCACATAATTTTTCTTGGTGGTTTTTAAGAATGTGAACTCGGCTAATATATCATTTTTGTTTTTTATGTATTCCTTTAGCTCTTCAATCACATTAGCGAACATGTTCTGTTTTGATTTATTTTTGCCGTACAACCAGCTTAAGAACTGATCGACTTCCATTTGAATTGTGGTACTTGTTTGTTGTCCAACAATATCCCTGTAGGCAGAAATTATCTCTACGATTTTCTGATTATATCTTAGAAATGTATCACCAGTTTTTTCACCGAATTTCTGCTCAAGCTTTAAGTCAAGATGCTCAAGTGCAGCTCTATCTCGTGAATTATACAGGACGTATTGATCGGGATTTGCATAGACAATCAACTCAATAACCGTAGCTTCACCAAAACCAAACAATTGTAGTTCGCTATCCCCATATAGCAGCTCATTGATCTTTACATTTACAGGTGCAGGATCATGCTTTATGTATTGAAAAGTTTTCCTATATCTCTCGATGGGATGATTGATTTCCCCTAGTGCTCGGCTCCTTGTTAATGCATTTGAAGAAAATGAGTGCAACATGTCACCCATTTTTTGGAAGTCTTCCCACTCGGCCTCCACAAGGTTACTCATGGAGAACAAGTTATTGAAAAATTCAATCCGCGGTGCGATCCAATCATTTTTTAAAAACCAATCCTTAGCCTCACCTGAAAATTCAAGTAACTCTTTCTGCAAAAGCTTTTTCATTTCTTCTCTATCCTATCCTATTCCTAGTTGAGTTTCCATCCACCATCCACCACTCCCCATCCTCATGCACTTCAACATTGGGATACATCTTTTCATACTGATCTGGCAGAAAGGTATGGATAGGCACCACTTTCCAAGGCTTTAGCGCATTCACAAGTTTCTTCAAATCACCGGGGCTGGCATGCCCTGACGTATGGATACTTTGTTTGTCAACACCATGCTGTCTCAGCCACTGCTTGACACCATCATATTCACCTCTATCCCAATAGCCTTCCCACTGAGAATAGATATAGCTTGCTCCTTCCAGACATTCGCCTCGAGTAAGATCACTTTGATACAAGGGTCTGAAAAGGAGTGTGAACTTTTCTGGAGATGCGTTGATCTCATCACGGAAGATGCGGTTGCGGGAATGCTGTTTTAAAAGATCAAACCAGGCATTCTTCAATATCTTCACCCGTTGTGACTGGGGCACCATCAGGACAACATCTTCCCAGTCTGACTGAGGGATATTCAGGTTCCCTGTAGCCTCCAGGATAACGGCTGTATACAGATCAATGACCAGCTTGCGCCCTGTTCGTTTAGAAGCTCTCATGACAGAAACAACCCGGTCAATATTTTGCGCGGAGCAGTGAACCATGGCCAGTCAGCCTGCATCTCGAAAAGCTTTTTCAAACCTTGCCTCAATATCTGACTCAGTGGGGAATTGTTTGTCATCATCGAGTCGTCCTAGAGATGAGCCCTCCAATAACATGACATCAATATTCTCAGGTGGGTTGGCAATCATACGATCAAACAATTTTCCCTTCCGTCCATGGGCTCTGAAGTCCCCGCTATAGAACAATCGCTTTCCATCAGCCTCGATGAGCAGAGCATAAGCATCATAAGCAGAGTGATCCACCAGATAAGGTGTAATGGTAAAGGGTCCGATCTCAAAAGGGACTTCTGATTCATAGTCCCACCCATGGTCTGGTGCTGGCCACTTGCATGGCATAAAGGGGGCAGCAGCTTTGAGAATGCGGCGGGCGGCGGCACCCATGCCCACAGAAATATCTTCTGAAATATGAGACAAAAGCCCAAAATGATCTACATGGGGGTGGGAGATCAGGATGCCCAGAAAGGAAGGATCACTTCCATCCAAACCTTTGATATCAGGAAGATATCTCACATCATTGTTTTCGGCATCCAAGGGTAAGCCCAAATCCAGAAGAATGCGTTTTCCCTGACTCTCCAGCTCAACACAGGAGCCGCCGATTTCTTTGGCGCCGCGGTGGATGCAAACCCGCATCAACACCTCTCTTCAATAAAATTGACTTTTCGATTGCCCCAATCAACATTATCAAATTCAGCGAAATGAATCTCGATTGATGGGATAAAGTAGCTTTTTATTGTGCTGATATAATCCAGGAGAACCCCTGCTCTTTTGTCTATTCCAATATCGTTGACCACTACCAATAAAATTGGATTTTCCCAATGAAGAGAGTAGAGCTCTTCGAGTTGCTTGAAATTTTCTCCTTCTCCCTTTTTTAATTCTGAATAGTAGTGATAGTAACATAGCAATTGAGAAAATGCCTCAAAAAGATACTGCCCCCTGGAGTTGCCGCCTCCACATATTTTCAATTCCATAAGAACGGGTCTTTTGCCATGTTTTCCCATGATGTCAATGTACTTTGGAGAGTTCCCTCGCCTTCTTTGTGTGCCATACATAAGCGCAGGATATTGAAAGGCTAATTCGGATCTAGAGAACAATTTGGAAACTTTAAGCCCATTAATATTTAAAGTACCATCAAATTGTCTACCCAGCATGATTGACTCAGCATAATGTTCCGTTTCATCGTTATAATAAGCTCCGTTTCTATCACTTCTTCCACTTATCAAAACCCTGGCCCACTTTGGAAAGGTTTGATGGTTTTTATTGTTTACGGGAATAACCTGATCGCCCTTTAAATATTTTCCAATCTGGTAACCCATATACCTGATTTGTATCTCCGGACTGGTAATCGTTTTATACAATTGGATTTTTTTAGCCAGAGGTCCGATCAAAGTCGGCAGTAATGATGAGAGTTCATTTACCCTTGCTTCAGGATAATCAGCAATGCTTTCAGCCCATTGCTGCTTGAATTCAAAAGCCTCTCCATCTTCCGTAGAATAAGAATCGCTCTCAACCTCAATAGATAAGTATTTACTCTGATTCAATATGAGCGGTAAGGTTTCATGCCGAAGGGTGTCGTTATTTTTGTAATGTAGGATGATAGTCGTAAGTTTCTCGGGACAATTGTGATCACGATATTTTTTATAAAGAATAATTGCCCAGTAAATGACGTTTTTTGCTTTCTTTAGATGAGCATCATTCTTCTTCTCCTTCCCGTTTTTGTCTGTATATCTGGCCCTTAAGTTTTCAAGCAGGATGTGGATCTTATCATCTACAATATGATATTTAAAGTAAGGGCTGACGGGGTAATCTCCTTTAACGTCTGTCCAGGGAAAATCGTTTTTTTTCATTGTTCAGCTTTCATGTTAATTGACAATTCATTTATGACATTTTTGAACTTATAGAAAATTTAATCACGACTCACCACCCGGATCAATCAGATCACTCTCCCTAATTCTATGGCCAGATGGGACCACCTTCGTATCTGTCACCAGCCCCTGCGCCACGGTGAGAATAATTTCATTTTCATAGACCGTATCAAAGCCCATATGGATGTAGTCCAGGATTTTGCCTCTCGGGATACGAAGATTTCCAGAAAACCAATCAGCAAAAATAGCGTCCTTGCCCTCAAGGCGAAAGCTCCCCTCCAGCCTTGTGAGATACAGCTTGCCCCGGCAGATACTCCAGGAATCGATATAGCCTCGCCAGCAGGCCGTGGAGAGGACGATCCCTAATTCATCATCCTCGACCATCCTCAACAACTCTGCCTCAGGCACTTTGATGATCCGGGGATGGTCCTCAGGGAAATGGGGACAAGTTGCCAAACTCATGCGCTTGCCTTGATAACGGATCTTCTCGAAAACCTGGGCTGTCATGGACGCTACCGAAAGTCTTCGA
>JAERTJ010000162.1 GCA_016844945.1 Fidelibacterota bacterium
CACGACCATTTATTCACATTTTCAAAAATCAGGTAGTATCACCTTTGTAAGAGCAATGGGGTGGTACTGTCTCCAAAAAATTACACGGTTGGGAAACGCGCAATATTTTCCTGCCAATTCAACCGTAAAACATAATTCTATAAATGCAGATAACATTATTATTAACAAGCATATAATAAGACCATAATATGCTGGCATGACCTTTGACATAAATTAAGGAAATGTGTGAGGACTCAATAAATTATGAATGAATTCCCTTCAAGGAGAATCACGATGACAAACCCATTAAGCAAAATAACCTTATTGATAATCCTTCCAGGATTGTTATTTGCAAAAAGTATTTCTGCCATATCCATGAACAGGCTATCTCCTGATTTGCAAGCGCTGGTGGCTGAGGTCAATCCAGAAAATGCTCACTTGACGGAAGTTCGATTTTCCAGGGCACAGACTGTAGAAGGTCCACTCCGGGAAACCCTCTATCCAGTGACTATCCGCAGCACGGATATGGAGCAGGTAAAAGCGGCAGGCATTCGGACCAATTCAGATTATGAGGGTTGGTCGACAGCTCGAGTTACATATGACCAGCTCCTGTTATTATCTGAGATCAGTTCAGTATCAAGCGTTTATCAGGGAGATATTTACTATCCTGCCACTGACATAGCCATTGGAGAATCTGGGGCTGACCTGGTTCACGATGCTTACTTGAATGATATTGCCTACGATGGGACAGATGTGATTATCCTGATTATTGATACAGGAATTGATTGGTCCCACCTGGATTTCAGAGATCCTGATACCCCAACGACAAGCAGGATTAAGTACCTCTGGGATCAAACATTGACCAAAACTGGGTCAGAAGAGACACCTCAGGATCGGGATGGTACCAATTTTAGTGGTCTAAACTATGGTGTGGAATATACACAGGCACATATCGAAGATGAGATTGATGGAAGTGCAGCCGGATTTGTTCGAGAGACTGACACACATAGCCATGGCACTCTGGTTGCTGGTGCAGCCGCTGGTAACGGTGCTTCGCTCTCAAACAAAAAGTACAAAGGGATGGCACCTGATGCCGACCTGGTGATTGTCAAATCGGGGAATGGAAGTTTCAATGAGACCTATTTGAAGGATGCCCTGACTTACGCTCAAAAAATTGCATCTACAACGGGACAACCAGTTGTAGTCAACATGAGTCTAGGTAGTCAAAACAATGCCCATGATGGAACCAGCACACTGGAAGAAGCAGTGAATACCTTTACTGCATCTGGAAACGGACGTGTTGCAGTTGTCGCAGCAGGCAATGATGGTAATGAAGAAATGCACGTTTCTGGAACTGTGGCAAACTCTGCCACAGAGGATATAACATTTACCGTTCCCTCATTCACAGCGAATTCAGGTTCTTCAAATGATTACTTCATATTTGAACTCTGGTGGAATGACAATGGGAGCATATCGGCCACTATGGAATCTCCCAATAGCTATACCTATACCAGAGCTGCTGATGCAGAAGGAACCAGCAACACAGATGACGGAACCATCACCATTATTAACAAAACAGACTCAGATCATAGCAATGGGGATAGACGGACATATATCGAGATATTTGACGGTGTTGAAAACGTGGGACCTGAAGCAGGTACCTGGACACTGTCATTAACAAATGGCTCGGGTTCATCCATGACCTACCACGCCTGGTTGGTCTCCAGTACCATGAGTGCAACCCTGACCGGGGCTGACTCAACCTACACGATTGCGTCGCCGGGAACAGCCAGCTCGGCCATTACCGTTGCGGGGCACACCTCTAGATGGCGGTGGTATGCAAGCAACAGTAATACATATGGATTCGATTCGCCTTACCTCCTCGATGATATTGCCTATTTCAGTAGTATTGGACCTACAAGGGATGGATCTCAGAAACCTGATCTCTCTGCCTCGGGACGTGGAGTTTTTGCAGCCACATCAACCAGCTATACCCCAATCACTGGATACGAAATAATTACCGATAAATATCATCTGACTCAAGGTACGAGTATTAGCTCTCCTTTGGTTACGGGAGCTGTGGCCCTGATGTTGGATTATGATGCAAGTTTAACGGCTGCTCAGGCTAAATCACTTCTCACTAGCAATGCAACATCTGATTCGTTTACAGGGTCAGTGCCAAATTCTGTCTGGGGTTATGGGAAACTCAACATCTTTGAGGCTATGGCTAAGAGCATCGCTTCAGGTGCGACTGTTAATTTAGACCTATATAAATACGATTCGAATGGTAGTCTAGGGTTGGTTGGTGTCGGAGCAAATGTTTATGAGGCAGTCCAGTTTTCACCTTCAACCGGTGGGGATGTAAGTGGGGCGTGGATTCATCCATATGAAACAATTCCTGCAAGTGGCAACTTAGCATTTGAGATATGGTCGGATGCAAGTGGATTACCCTCTGCAAAGTTAGGGTCCACAGTGAATGTGGATGTGACTGACCTCGGTAAGTCAACATGGAACTATATCGGTATGAAAGGCGCAGGAGTCAGTGTTAGTTCTGGAACAGATTATCACCTTGTAGTTGACAACACTTCGGGCGGTACATATCACATACTTAAAGAAACTAGTAGTGTTGATGGAAAATCTTCTGTCAATACTGGTAGTGGTTGGGTTGCTAGGAGCGATGATCTGTTACTTCGTGTCATGGTCGCGACAGATGAAGAAACTCTGGATGCATCTTTACCTGTCGTGCTAGCATTTTTCAATGCTTCAACTTATAAAGGTCAACTCGTGCTAAAATGGGCGACAGAAAGTGAGCTGGAAAATCAGGGTTTTCGCATTGATCGTCGGGAGAGTGGGGAGGAAACCTGGAAGATGATCGGAGATTTTACCAAACATCCTGAGCTCGAAGGACAGGGTAGCACAAGCTCACGAACCGACTATAAATTCATAGATAAGTACGCGAAACCAGGTGTGACGTATGATTATCGGCTGACTGATATTCCTTACTCACCTACCTACAAATCCAACGCCATCATCCTGGAAGATGTCCAGCTTCAGATTAAAAAATTCATCCTTCATGAAAATTACCCCAATCCCTTCAATCCCTCCACGCGGATTGCCTATGAATTGCCTAGCAATACCGATGTCCAGATGAGAATTGTGGATGTCAGGGGTCGTCTGGTGCAATCCTGGACCTTTCAGGAACAGGAAGCCGGGTACCATGAAACAGTCTGGGCAGGGACAGATCAGAATGGAAAAAAGGTCAGTGCTGGACTCTATATGCTCACCGTCCAAAGCGGTAGTCATACTGAAAACAGAAAAATGCTATTCCTGAAATAGGATGGGTAAACATTTGGAGCTTATGATCCTCCTGTTTTAAGGGGGAAGGGACTGTGTTACTAAAAGCTCAGGAGTTCTCCAGACCAGCCGATCTGCAGGTCCCAGTGCATTCCTTCAATTTCACTCTGTTTCCGCACACCAGTTTTATCATTTACTCGGGCGGTAGCAGTTGAAGATCTAATCAGGTTGATATTCTGTTTGATTTCCAATGAAAATGAAAAATCATTCATCCGAGCAACTGCACCGGCTCCAAATCCACGGAAGGCGGTGGGTAGGTAGGGGTCGCCAAACATGTTCCTAAAAGATTCCACACTATCATCAAAAATTGTTGTTCGATAGTAAAACAGGCTACCACTCAGACTGTATCGGTTTGCCAGAGGATAATACACCCAGGATGCCTTTGCCCCGATCTGAAAGCTGGTTCCCTCATAGCTCAAATCATTTGATGTAAGAGAATAACTATGGAAAGCAGGTGATTTGGGCATGAGATAGTAAGTCTCAAAAAAGGGAGAGATGGTAACTTTCGTTACTCGTTTCGCTACTTCCTTGTCTGTGGTTACAAAGGGGATGGCGAGATGGAGCAGGTAGGCATCTGTATTCCGCTCTGGAAAGACAATGGTTCTAGTATGAATTGAGCTGGCTAGCGCTCGATTAAATCCGGGGCTTCTCGTATAATTAGCCAGAACTAACAGGTGATTGGAAACCTTGAGAGAAAGTGTCAGCTTAATTCCAGGCGTGTAGCCATCCTCACTTGATAATGCCGGGCTCACATAGCCAGAGCCATAGAGACGAAACCAATCAGTAGATGAGGATGAATCCGGAATGGGTAAAAAGGATTGAGCAAGACCGGAAAGGGGTCCAAGAAGAAAAATCAAAACCAGAACGAGTTTGAAACTGAGATTTTTTTTCATCATTTCTAATCCAAAATGTGGTAGGCTTCAAAACTACCAACATTATAGTCTATGGATGCTTGATCTTCAAAAATGGCGTAATCGTATCGTGCTTCCCAGGCAATCACCCCGCCGCAATCCAGAGGGTACAGCATCTCCTCAACACCAGAATACACTTTGGTTTCTGACCCTCCCACTGAACTGAGATCATAGGTCAAATACCAGGGTGCCTTAAATGAAAAGTTGCCTGTATTTTCAACCAATCCACTTACAAATAGAGTTGTATCAGTAGCTTCGATACCGGTTATAGTATACCCGACTTCATCAAAATAGATGATTTCTTTGTAGGAAAATTCACAGGTAAAGAGAATAGAGGCTAAAGCCATAATTAGGAAAAGGCTGCTGATTTTACCTGGCATATGTGTGTTTTTTGTCATGAAACACCCCCGATTCAGATTTATTGTCCTGACTATTCGAATGCTACAAAATAAAACAGTCATGAAACCGTGCAACACATTCATCTCTCAGGGTTTCTACCCCCTGTCTAGCCTCACCTGCAACGGGAAGGGTGTTGGTAAGTCGGTCTAAATCAGTGTAGTGGTTTTAACCTTGCTGTAAAATGCCTCAGAACCTGGGCTTGATACTCAATCTCATATCCCCCAATGTTTTCACGATCTTCATACAGCTCGATGATATTTTCCGCTACATATTGCATTTGACTATTGGTGTAAACACGACGAGGAATGGCAAGCCTGACCAGCTCTAAATCCGGGTAGGTGGTTTCTCCCGTCTCAGGATTTTCTTGTGCAAACATAAGGCTGCCAATTTCCACGGCGCGAATACCGGCATGGGTATACATGGCTACAGTCAAGGCAATTCCCGGGAATTTTGATTGGGGTACATGAGGTAGAAAATTTTTGGCATCCAGATATACAGCATGACCTCCAGTTGGTCTTAAGATGGGTACACCTGCTTCAATCAGACGATCTCCAAGCTCTTCTACCTGTGAGATGCGATAGGCCAGATAATCCTCCTGCAGAACTTCTTCAAGACCACGGGCTATGGCTTCAAGATCACGACCTGCCAGACCACCATAGGTTGGGAATCCCTCAATGAGGATCAATCGGTTAGTGATCTGTTGAGCCAGCTCATCATCATTGGTGGCAAAAAATCCACCCATATTGACCAGTGCATCTTTCTTGGCACTCATGGTACAGCCATCTGCATATGAAAACATCTCATTGGCAATTTCCAGGATACTCTTCTCCTGATAACCGGTTTCACGCATCTTGATGAAATATGCATTTTCAGCAAAACGACAGGCATCGATATAGAAGGGAATATTGTGCTTGTGAAGGAGCTCTGATGTTCCACGAATGTTTGCCATGGAAACAGGCTGACCACCCCCTGAATTGTTAGTAATGGTTAACATGCCAATCGGGATTCTGTCTGGACCGACATCATCAATGAGTTTGGCTAGTTTGTCCAGATCGATGTTGCCTTTGAAGTCATCAATCGCCTGAGTGTCTTTTGCCAGGTCGATGACCAGATCTTTTGCATGACCACCGTTGTATTCAACATTGGCACGAGTGGTGTCAAAGTGATTGTTGTTGGGGATAACCAGGTTCTTCTGATCTTTGAGGATGGTGGAAAACAAGAGGTTCTCAGCTACACGACCCTGATGGGTCGGGATTACATGCTTAAAGCCAAAAATTTTGTTAATCATCTGCTCAAAGTGGAAGTAATTTTTACTCCCGGCATATGATTCATCACCCTTCATCATGCCTGCCCACTGGTTGTCACTCATGGCGCTGGTTCCACTATCAGTCAGCAAGTCGATATAAATTTTATCTGCCGGGATATTGAAAACATTGTATCCAGCATCCTGAATGACAGCCAGACGCTCCCAATCTGTGGTTCGGGCAATCGGCTCTACTGTTTTAATACGAAATGGTTCTGGTGGATACTTCATCTTGTTTCCCTTTAATTGATAACTTTATAATCTAAACATGATAGGTAAGATCATCTGGAATGGAACAGGTCTACCATCATATTTGGCAGACACCCAGACGGTCTTATTGATAGCAGCCATGGCTGCTTCATCCAGATCTGGGTAGCTTGATACGAGGAGTGTCAAGTCTGAGATGGAACCATCGGCTTCAACCATGAAAGAAAAGTAGCTGGTACCCGATCGGTTCATACTGCGAGCCATTTCTGGGTATTCAAGATTGCGATATAAAACCTGATATCCACCAACGGGTTCAACATTAGATTCCAGTAGTTTATAGTCTCGTTTTTTGAATTCTTCAGGAAGTACGGGATACGATTTTTGCCACGCCTCAAAACGAGTGGATAATTTTGTTTTAAGTGTTTCATCACTCTCCATGTGTTGGCGTGCTTTCTCGTAAATCCATTTCGAACTATCAGCTATCTCGAGCCGTTTATAACATTCCACAAGAAATGGATAAGCCTCAGGGTACATGATGGTGGGATCATTTTTGATCACCAGCTCAAAATCAGCCCTGGCCTGAGGTAATTTGTCGTTTTGTCTGGTGAAGAGTGTTTTTGTTCCTCGAAAAAAGTAGTAGATCGGGTCAGGATTTTCTGGTTCGGGGATATCAACACCTCTCAGTGGATTTCCAGCACCAGCACACGCCCATATTAAGACCAGGAAAAAAGGGATGGCTAGAAACCTGATACTTCGTTTCATAAATATTTATCCTTTCTTAAGATTGGTCTGAAAAAAGTGATTGACTCTATCCCAGAATTGAGGTTCGTGGTGACAGTTCGAATGACCTCGGTCTGGAATATTCCAATACTCACATTTCCCGGGTTTGGCAGCCCTCATCAATTTTTCAGCTTGTTCGGTGAGCACAACTTTATCTAGCGCGCCATGGATGATATAAAATGCCGTATCACTTTTGGATATGTTCGTTACAGGAGCAAACGTTTCATATTTTACACCAATCTTCATTTGTACCTGTTTTAGAATGAACCAGATCAAAAACATGGGTAGACGGTGTCGTTTGAATTCATGGGTCATGATATCTACAGGGTGAGCAGGGGCTCCTACTGTAACAACCGCACGGATTGCTTGATTTAAGCCTGAGGCATAGATAGATCCAGCGCCGCCAAGGGATAAACCAATCACTCCAATCCTTTTATGATCTACGGGAAGGGTGAGGACATAATTCACGGCAGCGTTGACATCCTGTCCGAATTTATACATGGAAGCATGATCATCCCGATCACTGGAACCATGATGTCGGGCATCAAAAGCGAGCAGGTTATAATTCAGGGGCAGCAGGTTTTGGATATACCTTAACATGCGACCCAGGTTCCGGTCCCATCCATGTACAAGAACGAGCGTTGGTGCGGACTCAGGGGTGACTGGGCTGGGAATCCACCAGCCATAAAGGGTTTTATCATTTTCAGTTGGGAAGCGAACCTCCTCAAACTCAATACCAAATTTTTGCGGGGTATCCTCATGGGGGTGTGGCTTGAGCGCCCACATTTTTTTAGTAAGCAGACGAATGATAATCAGGAATAAAACGAGACCAATTAGAATGTAGATTGAGATCAGCATAGGCGCTCAAACTAAAGTGTGAGTCATAGAAAAACTAGCTCAGTGTATCCCTGAAAATTAAATCAGACCAGCTGAGTTGAACACGTCAAACTAATTTTGCTTGAATACCAGTGGGGCAGTGTGCGCCTGTTTTGCCTTTACACGAAAATCGTAATACTGTTTATACGCTTCAATATCGACTTTTAGTTTCTTCTCACTTTTTACACCAGTGTAGCGAATATGTTGACCTTCTTCTGTAACGGTCTGCGTTAGAAGCCCGAATTCAGTATCCAGCTTCACATTTGCCGGACGGCTTTCAAGAGTCAAAGATGAGGGGATTGAGATATTAATGTCCTGAGAGGTCATAAAGGGTGCCCCAATATAAAAATCTTCTGACCGCCTCGATGGATGCTCTCCATACCATAAGGATTTCCAGGGCATGGCTGGATAAACAAAGAGTCGCTTTCCCGTTTTGGTTGCCAAGTGGGGTACATGACCCTCAAAATCAATGAGTAGGGGAGCGTATTTGTCTTCCAGATTGCTGATTCTAAATGTATCAAGTTCAAGTCCAGGTGCTGATGCCTTGAAAAACTTCACAATAGATTTACGCTTGTCATCCCGGGTGACGCTCTGAAAACTTGATCGGCTGCGCATGCTTGCCTGCCCTGTGAGTTCAAGTTGACCCCTTATGGTTGCAGAACCGTCACTGGCAAGCTGAATATCGGCTTCAAAATGGTAGCGGTAGTCTGCTGGTTTTTGAACAGGCGTCCGCCAGAGAACTGGACCATCACTACCCACAACCACTACATTACATCCTTGATTTCCCTCTGGAATGATATCAATCCGACCATCATCCGCAGTACAGTCTACCCAGAGCGTGTCAGTAGCCAGGGGGACACAAGCAATAGCATGGTTAAAACTATAGTCTGGGAACTCGGGGTATGTGACCCCTCTATCTCGCGTCCGGATGAGCACAGGATATGCCTTGATTCCGTTCAACCTGAGTATCGAAATAAAGAAAGTTGCCAGATCCTTGCAATCCCCATATTTATTATCGCAGACCCATTGACTGCTATGAGGTTTCCAGCCATGAACGCCCAGTTCCATTCCAACATATCGGGTTTTGCGCTGGACATAATCATAAATTTCGGCAATGCTATCACGCAGGGTGGAAGCATCACTCAGGTTAAGATCATTGACCGATAAGGGATCAAGCGTGTATTGGTCACGTGCTAAGCTTGCATAAAAGTCAGAGACAGCTTCCCAGGATTCTGAGGATCCAGAATAATCATCCAGCTCAAATGCTTGAGGAGCAAAAAATACACGATGCCGATCATAAGTCTCTGCTGGGACAGAGGAGTCATCTGCCCAGGGTGCAATGTCAGATTGTTCCCAGACTGTCTGGGTTTCTGAAATCTTTTTGCCTTCTAAACCGGCTGGACTGAAGCTCCGAAAGGTATATTCGGCAGGGGCGTCCACCGTATAACTGGCATGGACGACATCAATACTTCGTTGTGGGCTCCATGTGGGCCAAAAAAAGAGGGAATGATAGGTTTTGGTGTATTCAAGTTCTAGCGTGAATGGTGTGGGTAAAACAGTTGAAACATTCAACACAAATGAGAAATCCTCATCCCCAATAATGCCTGACCCTGAAAATTTTCGTTCTTCAAAATGTTTCTTCTTATATTTCTTTTTTCTTTTCCCTTTTTTATCAAACAACTTTACGGAAACGGACTCAAGATCGATATAATCGTTGGTATGAAGACTGAGTTTTGCAAAATCCTTCCCGGTTTTATCAGCGATATAGATTTTTCGGAAGACTTTGTGTTCAGCTTCATCAATTGACTTGATGGTGAAAGTCTCTCGGGATTCCAGAATCTGGCTACTTTCGCCTGCAAACTGGAGTGAGACAGACAGCAGACTCAGGATTAATATTCGTTTGAGCAAGCGACTATTCTTTCGGTTTGATGACCAGAACTGCCTGATCGACGGCTACTGCATCTGTATAAAAATCCCGTAATTTTTTGTATTCACTCGGTGGATGTACAAGTTTGTTAAGCTGCTGAGTCCATGCAATCTGTACCATATTGTCTATGGGTTGAATCCTTTTCTGGAAAGCGATTCCTGGTCCGCGAATATTTGCATTATCAGGTGTTTCTACCACTTCGTAGCCTGGAGGAAGTTCCAAATTCACAACTTCTTTGATGTTGAATGTTTTGTAGAATTCAATGTCGTGATTTCGTTCATCTTTCACCAGACTATTGCTTCGGAAACCGTGGAAAAAAGTTGTGGGTAGGTAACTCAAGTCTGAACCAGGTACAAAATATTCAGGAATCTGGAAATGGACCAGGGTAACCACGGGTTTGCGGAAATCATCGGCGTTCGTTTCAACGGTTACACTATCCACAATAACCCCAGGGAGATGGTCTACAATGTTGTCATAGGCAAAGGTCTCATCATCCTTTGCATCTGCATAAGATGACCGACTACTTGAAGCATAATACCCGGTGGAACTGATCTGGAAACTGCCAGTGAGAGTTCCCGTTTCATCCAGTTTACAAGTTGTAACCACATTTCTTCTGCTTACCTGAGTGTCTGTTGGAAAGAGGACAAAGTCTGATTCACCTTCCGTAAGGACAAGTCCTGCCCCAGAGTAATTGCTTGCGGGCATGAGATCGAAGGTTGAATAGGTGTATCCCGCATCATGAAGTGTCAGTTTCTTGTTTTGGTCGAGACGTACAATTACGTGATTAAAATCGCCTATAGAGGGACTTCTGGGATTGACTCTGCCATTGAAACGTTGACTGATCAGAACAGGATCCGCATTATACCCAGCCAGGCGCATGAGAGCGGTCATGAGAAGATTCTTTTCTACAGGGCTACCCTGGCGTCTTTTTATGACCTCTTTCATGGGATCAGGGTATTTACTATTAGCAGATGATCTTGTTAATCTATCACGAACAAATACAAAGATATCTCTGGGTTGAAGCCCTGCTGTTGGATCTTCAGGTTGAATCTCAGCAAGGAGCTTTTTTAAAGCACCACTGGAATGCATGTAGGAATCGTAGTGCTCATCAAGCAAATATTTGGTCAAATCTTCCCATTCTTTGATAAAGGTGATATCATTATATGGATCTCTATAGCGAACCATCTGCATACTGATTGAGAACAGATGATCCTCACGGTTATACATATAAGGTTCATCTTTAACGGGGGGCAGATCATAGAATTCCCAGGTATATTTACTCAGGTTCTTTTCGTAGGGTGTGTCGAAATCCAATCTTTCGGGTTCTCTGTAAGAGGGCGGCAAATTTCTGGTTAAAGCCGTATACTCAAATCCCTGGGTAAGCGTCATTGAGAATAGCGAATATTCCGTTCTCAAGTAACTCTGAAAATACTTTGGTTGAACCGCAGCAATGTTTGTAGATCTGTATTTATACTGATATTCAATGATACACTGCTCTTCCACACCGGGGAGCGCAAAAACCTTATACATCCACCTTTTTTCATTGCCCTCCTCAAAAATATCATCCTTATTGAGTTTAATTCGACTGCCATCAGGGAGAATGGTATGTGCCTTTATTTCAGTCACCCTGTGTGTGTGCCAGTAGGGAATACTCACATCTGCATATTCTTTGCCTGCTTCAGTGAATATCTGGATACGCACGTGGCGTTCTCTTATGATATCCCACTCTTGTGAATCGATGTACATCTTTTCCCTGTCAAAGACCACCACTGCATCAGGGCTGTCCGTATAGGGGGATTCCGTTCGTTCAAATTCCTGTGGACCAATTTTATTCCAGTGATCCGAAAATAGTGAAGCTGGTGCGCAGTTGTAGACAACTGTGCATGCTAATACAATAAGTATTATGTTTACTTGGCGCATGTTAATCATTGATTTCCCCTCAAACGAATTGCAGTAATTGAAAAGGTCAGTTTAATTGATATAGGGATCACAACAAGCTTTAAGTGACTGGAAGCTCTCCATCCTTAAAAAAATGTGTGATAAATGGAAACAAAATACATTTTAAGGCATGTATACTTCTGTCATGAGATTCAAAACACGCACCCTGGCAATTAGCTTCCTGTTCCTTATAGGGACTTGTTTGGCAGAAACACCATCCTATCAGTTGCTGACCTATCCTTTTAGCAATCGGGCGGCAGCTATGGGGGGCACTCGAGCGGTGGATCCTTCAGGCAATCTTGATATACAGGGTAACCCGGCAGGTGCAAGCTTTATTCAGGGCATGCAGGCGCAGCTTGGATTTGTCAATCATCTCGTGGGGATAAGAGGCTATAATGTCGCTGGAGTTATTCCCCTGGAGCGTCATCGAATCATCGGTGAGCTCATATACTTTGACTATGGTCAGTTTGATAAAACTGATGTGGTGGGTACGACCCTGGGAACCTTTGGCTATCATGAACTGGCTAGCTCACTGGGTTATGCTTTTAAGTTCTCCGAAAGAATCCGCTTGGGTGGTCGTGTAGGACTGTATCAAAGGGTTGCTGATGGTATTAGTTCAGGTGATTTTTTTTATGACCTGGGTGGGGTATATCACAAGGAGCAGGATTCCCTCACTGTGGGCATCTACCTGAGCTCAAACTCGTTAGGTGAAGGAGAGGAGACATTCCCGACTCAACTTCATATTGGCACATCGAAAATTTTATCCCATCTACCCTTGCGCCTCAATCTTGAAGGTGTCCTGGGTCGTGATGAAGCCCTGCGTTTTGTGGTGGGTGGAGAAATCTTCGTCCATCCAAATTTTAAGGTGCGGCTTGGGATGAATACCAATCGATTTGATCTGCAAACAGGTGTCACAGAATCTGACTTCATCGCAGGTGGATCTGCCGGATTTGCTATCAATTGGAAAGGTATGGTTATCGAATCCGCGACTCAAAGTTTTGGTGCTGCTGGATGGATCAGTCAGATGTCCCTGGGCTATCGCCTATAGATTTTGCGTCAATATTTTCCTGACATTCAGGATTAAAAAACCTCCCTTTCCTGGAGCGACCGGTTTTGATCCGGTTGATCAAACTCCCCAAAAAAAGATGAGTGATTTAGGTTCTATAAGGATTATACTAATCCTCTTAAGGAAATTGGGGTGTGTGATGTGTCACCCACTTAAAAGATTAAAAGGGTTAGGTTCATTCCATAGGCAGATGATGAAGCGCACGTATAAAATATTACTTCTCTCCATACTTATACTCAACCTGAGCTATGCTGGAGCCAGCCTGTTTGTTGAAAATGACTTGATTGTGCGCTTTGAGGAGGGTGTGACAGAGGCAGATATCGAGATCATTCTCCTAGATGAACCCATCCAGATTGTCAGACAGATTAGCCGACCTTTGAATCTCTGGTTGCTAAGGGTAGACCTGGATAAAAAACAATTGTTTCGAGCACAGCGATTCATGCAGGCAGTCCCGGAAGTCCGCTATGCTCAAAAAGATCATTTTGTGAGCTTGAGAATGGAACCAGATGATCCGTTGTACCCCCAGCAATGGAATTTTCACAACACGGGTATGGATATTAACGGCAACCCTTCTGGTGTAGAGGATGCAGATATCGATGCACCCGAAGCCTGGGAGATTTCGACTGGCGGTGTAAACGCTTTAGGTCACAGGATTGTTGCTGGGGTAGTTGATGGCGGTTGCGATATGCTACACCCAGATTTGATTGATAATCTCTGGATGAACCCTGCTGATACTGCTGGAAACGGGATTGATGATGATGGAAATGGCTATATCGACGATTTCCAGGGCTGGAATGCCTATGGTCACAATGGTGACATTCCCATGACAAATTTTGATGCCAATCATGGAACCCATGTGAGTGGAACTGTAGGTGCCCGAACCAATAATGAGAATCAGGTTGCTGGTGTCAATTGGGAAGTTGAACTTATGATTGTTGCTGGCGCCAGTACGACAACTTCAATTGCCATGGAGGGTTACAGCTATATACTCGAAAGCAAGTTAGCCTGGTTGGATTCTGGAGGCAATGAGGGTGCGTTTGTGGTAGCTGTCAACTCCAGCTTCGGGGTTAATTACGGGAATTGTGATTCTTTGAACTACCCGGTCTGGAACGACATGTACAATACCATGGGAGAAGCAGGGATTCTTTCAATTGCTGCCACGACAAATAGTCATGTCAATGTTGATGAGGATGGTGATATCCCCACAACCTGTACCAGCCCTTACCTGATCTCAGTAACAAATACCAACAAAAATGATGAAAAAGTTCATAACGCTGGTTTCGGTGTTGAATCAATTGACCTTGGCGCTCCTGGACTCTCGGTTTTATCAACCTTTTATAATCAGGGTACGGGATTAAAATCTGGCACATCTATGTCAGCACCCCATGTGACAGGCGCTGTGGCACTCATGCATGCTGCAGCCAGTTCTGAATTGGCTCAGTATTACGACACGAACCCGGGTCTTGCTGCACAAATATTCAGATCAATGATTTTAACCACCGTTGATTCGTTGCCGACACTCCAGGGTATTACTGCAACAGGGGGGCGATTAAATCTGCATCAGGCTGTTCTTAAGGCCTCCACATGGATGTCTGCAGGGAATGGCGATATGAATCAAGATGGATTTATCAATATCCAGGATGTAGTTATACTGGTGAATTTGATCTTGGGAAACATTGAGTCTACACCTGAATTATTGGCAGCTGGTGATCTCAATTACGATGCGGCGATTACTGTGCAGGATCTCGTCAATCTCATTGCTATCATACTCGACTAAGTTCCCCTCTAAAAAAAATCTGGATGAAACCTGAGCAGAAGCGCTACTTACTAATATTTAGCTATCTTCAGATTGTTTGCTACAAAAATAAAAAACCCACCGCGTGTGCGGTGGGTTTTTATCCTGTTTGGATGTAGGATCAGTACAGGAATTTCATTATGAACATGGCACCTATTCCAGCCAGTGTGATAAGAAAAGCACCCATCTGTCTGATTGGTGCTTTTGGATCTTGGAAAACATTCACCTCAAACTCATGAAAACTTGAGGAACCTCGAGAATCGATGAGCTCAATGATGAATTTATTGGCTCCATCATTGGATCCATCAGGAACCCAGGTGATGAGACCTTCTTCTTCATTCATCTCAGCGCCATTGGGCAATACAATTTTTGCATACCTGATTTTATCTTCATTTAAATCACGAGATGATAATTGGTATCGGTATTCGCGATCCATGAGAACAACTGGTGAGGGAGTAGAGGTGATTTCGGGTAAGGCGTTTACAAATAGCTCCACCTTTTGAACATTGGTGATAAAACCATCTGTTACACTGACCTTAAACTGAGCCTGGTTAATTTGATCAATTTCGGGTGTCCAGCGAATGATGGATCCATCTGTTAACTCAACACCAGCAGGTGCATCATATACCTTATAGATCAATTCCTGATCCGTGTTAAGGTCCAGTGCTTTCAGTTCATAGACATACTCTTGACCTGCGATGGCCATCGTGTCCGCCTCCGATACAATTAAGGGAGGTGCATTGGCGTATACTGCAAATTTGTAGGTGTCAGAGCTGTATTTATCTGAGACTTTTACAAACACTTCATTCCAACCCTTTTGACCCTTGGTTGGCGTCCACTTCACCTGACCAGCTGGTGAGATGGTCATCCCCTTGGGAGCTGTAAGAAATGCGTAACTCAATTTTTGATCTTTATTGAGATCAGTGACGGGAATAGTTGTGGTATATGGCCGGGCAACCGTACCCAGGGTATCAGTCACACTTCCCAGCACTGGTGCACTATTTACATAAACTGTCACCTTCTGAAGATCATCACGTAATCCGTCTGTCACTGATATAGTAAAGGTTTGGCGACCTAATTCTGCTTCAGTTGGTGTCCAGGTGATATGGCCACGGCGACTGATGGTCAGATTGGGAATACTGCTTTCTGAAAGCAAAAAGCTGATGTCCTGATTGTTGTTCGGGTCATTGACTTCAACATTATAGTTCCAGGGTTTTCCAACTGGGACATGCTCTTCATATTTTGATATGATGACGGGAGGTGTGTTGGCGAAAAGTGTAAATGAATCCAGCACAGTTGACATATCATCCGTCAGTTCAAACAAAATATCATGGAAACCCGTCTGTTGGGATTCAGGAACCCAGGTAATCCGACCTGAAGATTCAAGAATTAAATTTTGCGGGGTGCGTAATGGAATCAGTCGGGCTGTATTATTGCTGTTTTTATCCTGAATTTTAACCTGACCGATATAGGGTTCATTAATAAATGCCACAGGACCCGGTTTTTCCAGAATAAGCGGCAGGATGTTGACATACAGAGTGAACTTTTGCAGAACACGTTCGAAGCCATCACTCACACCCAAGGTGACATACTGAGAGTCCAGTTGTGTGTCACTGGGAAGCCACCTGATGAGTCCATCTTCATCAACTGCCATTCCGGCGGGTGCTGAAATGAGCTCATATTCAAAATATTGTTCTTCGTTTAAATCCTCAAGCTGTACCTGATAAAGATACTGCTGCCCTGTTTCGGCCAGTGGAGGCGGATTAGAAAAAATTTCAGGGACATGATTTACATAAAGGGTAAAGGCAGTGTCCAGACTTTGACCAAATGAATAGGCAATCTGATGGTACCCTAATTGATCGGGTCCCGGGTTCCAGCGCAGGATAAAATCTTTGCCCAGCCGCATGCCTTCCGGGTATGTTTTAAATTTGACATATGCCTGACCGGGGTCCATTTCCTCTTGACGGGGAATGCTGTGTACAAAGCTATCGCCTGCATGAAGAATAACATCTGGCGTTTTGGGTTTTCTGCGGATTTCAGGAACGATGGGTGTTTCCTCTTCCACAGGTTCAGCGCTTAACTTTTCCAGTAGCGGAGGAGTCTCCGTTTCTTCATCGGCGACTTCTTCCTCAAGGGGCATTTCATCTTCTGTTTCAACTGCAACGGCTTCTACGACTTCTGGTTCATTGGCTGCGACTGCCATGAATTGATAGCGTTTTTGTTTCTCAATCAATAAACCGTCCTGGAAGGGAATAGCGCTGGTCGCAGATATGCTTTCATCGCTGAGTGAGCTAAAGCTGGCATAGCCTGGTTCACGGGATTCTTGTTCCAGATAAGTAACCCTGTCACCAATTCTGAACATGCCCTCTACCAGATCATCGCCATCCAGTTCAGTGAAATAGAGTTGGTCTACACTGCCAGGCAGGACTTTCCAGATAGAACCACCGCGGTTGATGTCATAGGTATAAATGTTGCCCTTGGAGCTACCCAAATAGATTTTTTCACTGCCCGAACCCGCCAGATCAGCAGTCGCCATTGATGAAGAAGTAATTATTTCAGATGCGCCTGATTTAAGATTCACAGGTGCAAAGGATCGGGTGGTGTATCGATTTTCACCGATTGAAACGATACCTGAGGCAAGCAGCCTACTACCACGTTTCTGAAAAAGTAAAATGTCATCTTTTTGATTGTTATCCAGATCATTGACCACCAGCATCACAGATGCAGGAATTTTGCTCATTTCTGTTGGTAGTCCAGCATATTCAATTTGAATATTTGAAGAGCTTAAATCTCCCTTGACCTCAACAATAAGGAGATTTGCCTGAGGGGCACTAAGAGAAAAAATTAACTCGCTGAGACCATCATCATCAATATCGCCAGCTAAAACCTGGGCTGGTCTGGCATAAAGGCCGTTATCTGGTGCCCAGCCCCACTGAAAGGTGGGGACATAGTCAAATTCAGACCCGGACCATTCAAAACCATATACCCACGGTGCACTGTTTCCATCGGCAGCAGAAATCAGCTTTGAGATAGCAACCAGCTCTGGTCTGCCATTTAAATTTAGGTCTGTCAACGTGAACCCAGCCCATTCACCAACCAGGTTTTCCGGTAAGGCGAATCGCCAGGTAACATCAAAGCTACCATCTGGGGTCACTTCGAAAGTGATGAGTTCAGAGCTGGATCCGGCGGATTTGCGGATGGCTCCAAAATCGTTATTTCCATTATGATCAAGATCTCCTAGATCCATCAAATGGCTGATGTCACGTAAGCCGTCAGCCCCCCATAGGTTTGTCATCGATAGAATGATCAGTAGTGGGACTAGCAAGATATGACGTACTACAACATGGCTAAAAAAATGTTTGCTCATCATGGGAACCCATTTCTTTACGATTAAAACTTTTGAATCCTACTCCAAACTTTTAATCAATTTATGGGGCTAAGCCACTGTATGCAATATAAATTTAGCCTGACACTTAAAGTAAATTCTTAAAAGACTTGTGTAAAAAAATGAGCGTAAGTATATTGTGTCAACTACTTGTTTTAGATTGAAACAAAGCACAAGTTATCAGGCAAGACTTTGAGATAACTTGTGAATAAAAAAGCATTCGTATAGGTGTCGTAGATTCAGGGAGGTATTTTGAGAATGAAACCATGGTTAAGTATTTTCATGTCTACGGTTTTGATGACTGGTTCAATTCAAGCACAGTTTTCTGAAGGGCAAGACGTTCTTCGCGGAGCGATTGGTCCTGCTTTTTCTTATATGGTCTCCTTCGAGTTAGATGAAGCTGCTTTTGCGGACCTGGGCAACTTCACCCTGGATTTTGATATTACAGACGCAGCCAACACAAATAGTATTAACGGTAGCGGTATGGTTGTTACTGGATTTGAAGGTTTTGGAGAGGTAACACCCCATTGGACGATTGGTATGTACGCCGGACAAGGGGAGTATGCAGCTACTGGAAATGATGCTGCAGGTATTGATTATACTGTTAATTTTGTTTTGAGTAGTGTGGGAATTACGGCTGAATTCAATACTCACTCTCGTTCCCGTCTCAAACTTCTGGGGGGCTCAATGTTTGGAATAGGGCAGGCCTCCATGGTTGCCAGCTCCTCCCCGGCAAATGAAAGTTGGACAGATATTGTATCTGGAACAACGGCACGCAAATCATTTGAATTGTCAGCCTGGACGCCGGTCATCCAACCTTACCTGGGCTTACGATTTGACATCTCACGGTCCATGGGTATCAAGACTATTGCAGGTTGGAATGAACAGGTTGCTTCAGCGGGTAGCTGGAAATTGTATCATAATAAGGTGATAACTGACTCACCGGAAGTCCCTCTGCGCGCTCTGTTTTTCCGATTTCAACTCTATGTAATCCTTTAAACGAAACCTGAGTACGCTTAACCTCCTATTCACCTCGTTACAGATCAATCCCCATATTCGTTATGGAATTGTGTATAATTATCATGTAACACCCAAATGGGTGCTTTCATCAAATCAATGTGGCTTCTATTTTACAAGCCATGAATAAATTGGAACCTTGGGTTTAAACAAGGATTAGAAGAGAGTTATGAAAACCTTAAAATATATGACAGTTGTTTCCCTGGTTTTACTGGGTGTTTTTGCCCTGAGCCCATCTGGCCAGGCAATTTTTGCACAGGGAAGTGATTTCTACGATAAGTGGCGTGATTTTCAGGATATGGTGAAAATCATCAATACCAACTATGTTGAAGATGTTGACTGGGACAAGACCATGATTGGTGCCCAGAATGGTCTCATGGATGCATTAGATCCCCATTCCACCTACATTGGTGCAGATCGCATGGACCAGATCAATGAAAGCTTTCGAGGGAATTTTGAGGGCATTGGGATTGAGTTTGATATTATTGATGACTATATCACAGTCATTACGCCCATTGTTGGCTCACCCTCTGATGGTCTTCTTCACCCTGGAGATCAGATTGTAAAGATCGACAATGAATCCGCTTATAAGATTACCAGAGATGGTGTCTTTGATAAACTCCGTGGTCCCAAGGGCTCAAGAGTAGATCTTGAGATTGCCAGGTTAGGTGAAAATGAGCTGATTCCAGTTACCATTTTCAGGGATAAGATCCCTATTTATAGTGTGCTGGCAAAATTCGTTATGGAAGACGGCACCGGATATATCCTCTTGAATAGATTTTCATCTACCACATCCAAAGAAGTGATCACAGCGATTTCTGAACTACAGGCACAGGGTATGGAACGCTTGATCATTGATCTGCGTAACAACAGTGGTGGTTACATGGATGAAGTCATCAAGATGGTTGACTATATCCTCCCCGGTGGTGAAAAAATCCTTTCTACCAAGGGTCGTCTTAAAAACGCCAATGAGGAAATGTACTCCAAACACAAAGCAACCTTCTTTAAGCTACCTATCATTGCGTTGATAAACAGGGGCTCGGCCTCAGCCAGTGAGATTTTTGCTGGAGCGCTTCAGGATTTGGACCGAGGTATTGTGGCCGGTGAGACAAGTTTTGGCAAAGGACTTGTACAAAGACAATATCCGCTACGGGATGGTTCGGCAGTACGAGTTACTGTCGCCCGTTACTACACACCCAGCGGTCGTTTGATCCAGCGTGAGTATGAGAATGGTGAATCACAGGATTATTATTCCGAGCTCTATGACAAAGATTATGGCAAAGATACAACAAGTCTGGAGGATCGACCAACTTTCAAGACCAAGATGGGACGCATGGTATATGGCGGTGGTGGTATCACGCCAGATGTCACGCTTGCAGACCCTGCAACAATTTCCAAAGATCTGGCAAAGGTTAGGCGTCATGACATCAGATTCTTTTTCAAGATTGCATCAGACTATGCTGCTGAACATCCGGAATTGGCAGAGGATTGGTCTGGGTTTTTCAAGGGGTTTGTTGTCGAAGATGCACTCATGGATGAAGTCTATGAAAAAATCTTTGCCATTGAAGACTTGGAGCTGGATGAGGAAAACATCCGCGAAGATGAAGCAACAATACGCTATTATATTAAGAGTGAACTTGCGGCAAAACTCTGGGGACGGAACGAGCAATATCAAGTGAGGACAGAGATGGATAATCAGATCCAAGAAGCCCGTCAACACTTCAAAAAAGCTCGAGAAATTGCAGAGGCTGCAGATTATTTATAAAACAGGTTCAGATCGCTTATAAACTCAGGGATTGGACTGGAATTTGATTGACTTTAGATACGTATCAAACTATGATTATGCGCTTGGTCAGATCAAGTTGAAATTTATATAGGATTAGGAGGTAATACCGGATGGTTCAGTGGTTTTATAACGGTGGTCCCTTTATGTGGCCAATTCTTGGGGTTTTTATTTTTGGACTGGTTTTTGTCGTTGAACGTTTTATTAGTTTGCTAAAAACTACAGTACAGACCAAATCATTCTTAAAACAGATTGATGTTACTTTAAAGGAACAGGGTGTTGAGGCAGCGATGGAAGTTTGTCGAAGTACACCTGGATCAGTTCCTCAGATTTATCTTGCTGGACTTTCCAGAGCAGATCGTGGTACACTCGCAGTAGAGAAGGCAATTGAAAGTGCCGGTTCCATTGAAATGTCATTCCTTGAGAATAACATGATCTGGTTATCAACTGTTGTTTCTTTGGCTCCAATGCTTGGGTTTACAGGAACTGTTTTCGGTATGGTTCAGGCTTTTGATTCTATTGCTGCTGCCAATGATATCCAGCCAGCTCTCGTTGCTGTGGGTATCTCAATGGCTCTGTTGACAACCCTCTTCGGTTTAGTTGTGGCTATGATCATCCAGTTTGCTCAGAATGTTTTCACATTCATGATCGACAAATTGATCATTAAAATGGAAGAATCTTCATTAGATCTTATCGACACTATTGAGACTCTGGAGAAGAAATAAAAACACCATAACCGGGGTTAGCAGATACTATGTTGGTAAAGAAAAAAAGAAAAAATAGCGGTGGAGAAATACCTACAGCATCCCTTCCGGATATTGTGTTTATGCTGCTGCTCTTCTTCCTGGTGACCACAACCATTGATATGGATAAGGGTCTGGGTATGGTTCTGCCTGATAAGGGCGAGTCAGTCGAAGTTCACAAAAAGAATATCACCAATATCTTGGTGAGTGCTTCGGGGAAAGTGGCTATTGGGAGTGGTGGGGACATCCGAATTGTGGATGTTCGCGAATTGAAACAAATCGCGAAACAACTCCTGGCAACCAATGACAAAATGATCTTTTCTGTCAAGACAGCTTCCCAGACAATGTACAAAGTTTACGTTGAGGTGATTGACCAACTGAAACAGGCCAACGCGACTCGTATATCCATTGCCGACCCGGAGAGCTAGATCATGCGTCTAAAACGAAAAATGAAAATTGAAGCCGGGATTCCTACATCCTCGCTTCCTGATATCATCTTCATGTTGCTGATCTTCTTCATGGTTGTAACCGTTCTGCGTGAGTTTCAGGGCTTGAAACTGATCCTTCCCGAAGCAAAGAAAATTGCCAAGCTGGAAGGTAACAAGCACGTCTCTCACATCTGGGCTACAGCTGAAGGAACGATCTCTATTGATGATCAGATTGTGGATATTGGCAAAGTTCGTACAATCATGTATGACAAGGTTGTTGCAGATCCACAGTTGACAGTTTCCCTGAAAGCCGACCGGCAAACAGAGATGGAAATTATTACAGATATTCACCAGGAGCTGCGAGAAGCTTCTGCGTTGAAACTTAACTATTCAGCTAAACCGAGGGAGTAGAGTTATGATTGAAAAACAACATCCTCATATCTCGGTAAAGCTGCAACATCGTAAGTATCTCGAAATCGGTGCAATGATTGTGCTGCTGGTCTTTACGATTGTTCTGAAAGCGAAACCAAAGTTTGTAACTGAGGAAATCGAAGCACAAGCTTATGTAGCGCCCATTGAGAATATTGAGATTCCACCGGAAACCCAGCAATTTGATAAACCACCACCACCGGCCCGTCCATCCATTCCAATCGAATCAGAAGATGAAGAGATTGATGAGGACTTCACCATTGAAGAAACGGATCTGGAGGATTTTGAGATCCTGGATGAGCCACCACCGCCACCAGAAAGCAATGTTATCTTCATTGCTTATGATGAGCCACCAGAGCCCATGGGTGGATACGCAGCGATTCAGAAGGCTGTTGTATATCCTGAGATCGCCAGGGAGGCTGGTATTGAAGGAACTGTGATTGTTCAGGCGACTATTGGTAAAGACGGTCGTGTGAAGGAAACTATCATTCTGAAGGGTATTCCTAAAACAGGTCTTGACGAAGCAGCCATGGACGCGATTAAAACCATCAAATGGAAACCTGCTTATCAACGTGATAAACCGGTAACTGTAAGAATATCCGTACCCGTGGTCTTTCGACTTAAGAACGGATAATACACCAAATTCTATGTAAGATGAAAAGGCTGGATTTATTCCAGCCTTTTTTATTTCTGCTATGTTTATTTGTGATACTCCTGGCTTAGATGTAGGTATATCTAGCTCCTAACTCCCTGAAAAACATAAATAAAAATTTAAATAAACTCCCTTGCATACCGGCATGTGTGTGCTTTACATTACTCATGGGTCGAAAAATCGAACCATGAGTCGAAAAAGATATAAAGAAGGAAAACATTGGGGTGATGGGAGGACCTGAGAATACAGAGAAGTGACAACTTGAAAATCTGGAGGTGAAAAATGATTACACAGTACCCATGGGCATCAGTAAAAAAGCAAGAAAGAAAACACATAGAAATCGGATTTATGATTACCCTTCTGGTTGCTATTATTTCATTCTATAGCGTTCCTCAGTTCAATGATTCAGTCACATTTGAAGAGCCGTTCGTGCTACCTCCGGTTGAAGTTGTTTCTATTCCTGTCACTGTGCAGCCACCTGAAAAGGTTATTCCCAAAACTCCATCACTTCCAGTTGAATCTGAAAACGAAGATATGGATTTGGATTTACCTGTCGAGCTCTCCTTTGACCCTATCGATTTTGATAAACTGGTTCCACCTGACACACCCGTACCTCGTGGAGGTTATCTGGACTCATGGATGGTGAGTGACAAACCTGAACCAATTGGTGGTTATAATGCTATCATGAGAAAGGTAATCTACCCTGAAATCGCCAGAGAAGCAGGTATTGAAGGTACTGTAACAATTGAAGCTTTAATAGGGAGAAGAGGTTTGGTAGAAGACGCTCGGGTCATTAGTGGGATTCCTAACACTGGTCTTGATCAGGCGGCACTTGATGCAATCCTACAAACAACATTCTCCCCTGCTCTACAAATGGGTAAACCTGTACCAGTCCGAATAGCCATTCCCATTAAATTCAGACTTAAATAATTCCAAGCTCCATGTTGACAAAGACAGCCGGTTTAACCGGCTGTCTTGTTTAGTATTAAGCATCAGAAGTTTAAAACCTCTCCATCAGCAGGAATAGATACCTTGTGCAACAGATTTTCCTGCTCAAGGATTCGCTGGAGTTGCAATCTTGTGATGGGACAGTGGTTTAATGCCTCAAGATGATTTGCCACCACCCATTTGGGGGCAGCCTTGGTGAAATGAATAAGTTCATCCATTGACATAAGGATGGAGTGACCAGCATCCAGTCTGGCATTTCCGGCAGCCACAACTGCAATATCAGGTTTTAATTCAACCAGGGCTCGATCCACCTCTGGCGTATAAACGGTATCACCACTGATGTATACACCAGGTTCAGCAGGAAGCTGTATATACACACCCATCCCATTAGCCATAAAGTGACGAATCCACCCATGCCCATGTTGGGCTGGAATTGATGTGAAGTAACCTCCAAGTATCGGGGTGTCCTGCCAGTGAGTTAGACCCGCTTCTACCCTTATACCCCTATCCTGGAGAAAGGTTACATCCTGCTGATGACAGAATACAGGAATATTGTAATCCCTTAGAAAAGTCTTCCCTCTCCCATCCAGGTGGTCGAAATGTCCCTTCTGACAATGAGTTATCAGGCAGTGAGTGACTTTTTGAAGGAGCTCATGAGCATGGTCCGGGAGCGAGAGCGTGGGGTTTCGTTTTGGTTTATAACGCAGAAATGAAAGCGGAGGTAGCTCGCCCTTCCCGCTCAACATGGGATCAATCAATAGAAAAATCGAGTGGGACTCAATGATACAAGTGGCATTCCTCAGGTGGTGAATTTTCAACCTGGATTAGACCTCACCATGTTCCAGTGCTGAATCGCTCTGACAACCTACAATAGCAGGCGCTTCATGTACCAGTTCATCGTTCTCAAGTGCTTCCACCATAAACAGAGCAAAATCAATACGACGGGTCATATTGCTTTTCAGGATGGGGTCACCGATATGCTCACTCCATACAGGGAGTCCCTGGCTCTCGCCTTCTTCAAGATCACTGCCTCTGACAACGGTCCAGCGGGTAGAACTGTCAAAGATTCGTCGACATGCCTCAACTTGATCATCGATCTCAATTGCCCGAAAAATCCGACCAATCCAGCTGACAACTCTAAGTATGATCTGGAACAATTTGGTATACTCATCTTTGCCATCTCTGGTGATATGCCACCCGCAGGAAAAGACAAGACGAGCATCGGATGAAGCGTAATCCATGACAGCTTGAGCAGTCCCTGAAGAATATTGGTGGACTCCCCAGGGCACAAGGACCGTGAGTACACCATCACACCCGGTAACAGCTTTTCTGATAACATCCTGATCATTGGTAGCACCTGGAATAATGGTGATTCTGCTTTTAAATGAATCCAGCTTGTTAACACTCTTTTCGCGGCAGACACCAACCACCTCATAGCCTCTATCAAGTGCATGCTGAACCATGTATCGGCCTAATTTCCCTGAAGCTCCTACAATACAGATTTTATTCATTATTGACCTTCTTTGAAATTCTGAGCATTGTACAATACACCACTTCCTCCATCCTTATCCAACAATACAGGAACGAGTGCCCCGGGAATGACTGAATCGGGATGGTTGGGGGCCTGATCGCCGCCCATATCGGTTCTAAGCCAGCCTGGGTCCAAAAGATTCATCAACACATTGGTATCC
This sequence comes from Fidelibacterota bacterium, assembly GCA_016844945.1. Lineage (GTDB taxonomy): Bacteria > Fidelibacterota > UBA8477 > UBA8477 > JABMPR01 > JABMPR01. Next base: position 25,612 of record JAERTJ010000162.1, read on the forward strand.
TTCAAAGTTGGAACCATGTCACGTACATACCTGTCCAATGCCGCTTTTGAGCAACTATATGCCATGAGTTGGGGTTGATCTGCGATACCAGATGTGACGTTAACAATACGCCCCCAATTGTTTTCAAGCATAGCCGGTATGAAGGCATCACACAGCTTGGCAGGGGCGATTGTGTTTACCATAAAACTGAGCTGGTATTCATCGTATGTGGGAGCGAATACAGGTTGATACCTGGTCATGATAGCCGCATTGTTATACAAAATATCGAGCTGATTGTCGGTGATATCTTTAACCTGTCTGATCAATCCATCAATTGCATCGGCGGACCCTAATTCAGCAGCGACAGCGTGTGCTTCTGCACCTGATGCTCGGAACTCACTCAGAAATTCACGGGTGGCTTCAAGGGTACGCGCGTGAATGATTAACTTGCACCCCTTTTCTGCCAGCGCCATGGAAACCCGACGACCAACACCGCGACTTGAGCCGGTTACCAGTGCCCATTTGTTTTTTATATCAATCATTGTGTTCTCCTGAGATAAATTTAAAGGTTGAATTATTGAACAACTATCATGTACCAGGACGAAATCAGTAATCACCTGCTACAAAAACGCTCTAATATCTGGAGGACAAATTGCTCCCATCATTTTCAATGCGAATTTTAACAGGGATAAATGCAATGTGCTATTGACCAGGAGGTAAAAGGATATCTAAAAGCTCCCTTATAGGTTCTTTTGATTCAGCATCTACAAGCGGGAAATCATTTTTCCAGTTCCAATGAGCCCAGGCAATATCATGGGCATTAAATATTGAGATCATATCCTGATACCACAACTGCCGCATATCCATGGCAGTGGTAGGAAAACATCCAAACTCTCCACAATAGAGGGGTAGTCCAAGTTCCTTGGCGCGTTTTACAGCAATCATAATCTCATTTTCCAATACGGATCGATCATAATCTTTGATATAGTGACTAATTCCATCAATGGTTTGCTGATCATACCCTACTAGATCTGTTGTGTCGAGGATAGTTCCAGGGTATTGAACTGGACCGTCGTATTGATAAAAATTAACCCAGGGTGCTTTCCAGTGAGTCAGAGGCATGGGGGTGTAGATATGGAAGCTCAGGATAATATTTTTGTCATTTTCCGGAACGCTTAAGTCTGGAAAAGTCCAGGACTGCTGCCAGTTGTTGGATCCCATGATTATGGTTCGGTTGGGCTCCAGTTTTCGAATTTCTGAAATTACCCAATTAATCAATTTGTTCCAGTCTTCAGGGTTATCCGAAACAGCCTCGTTCATGGGCTCATACGCAAGCATATCTGTTGGATACTTGCTCAATTTTGCTGAGAGGTCCTTCCAGAAACTGATAAACTGCAGTTGAGCAGAGTCCTCTTCCCACAGCGTTCTACTTTCAGCAACATTAAAGTGATGGGAACGTAAAACATGCAGATCAACCACAACTTTTAAATCATGTTTCATACTCCACTTGATTGCTTTATCCAGGAGTTTAAAAGCCGCTCTTTCCTGTTTCCCGTCCTCTCTCCAAAATTGTTCTTCATCAATAGGCAATCTGACGTGATCAAAACCTAATTCTTTGATTTGCTTAAAATCAGCCTCAGTCACGTATTTTTTTCGCTCTCTGCCCCGGATATCAGTCTGTGATAGCCAATGACTCACATTGACACCACGTTTTATAGCAAAATCTCCTGCATGCATATCAACTCCAATTGTCATAATAAGCATGACTAAAAGTATTTTCTTCAAGTTGTCCCCTTTAATGGCTTGGTTGTCCTAATTAATGAGCATATACCGCTCTGTTGATTTGGCAAAACTTAGCTGATTTATAGGCTTATTCAAGTGCTCAATGGATCAATCCTGGATGTACTTCATTTATAAAAGAATGTTGGAATTATTAATACATCAGCCCACTATGATAGGGCACAATAATTGTAATGAAAATTGTGTACCGTGAACACCCTGATCTACCCAGACAGGATTATTAACCGGTATTAATTTGCAAAAATCCTCAGGGGGAAAGCACAATCGAACAAATAGAGCTAAAGTCCATCAATACTTCTTTTCAAACAACCCGATCTCTGGGTGATGGACCAATCAAACATCGAGGGATCAACGACATTCCTAACGGTATGATTCTTTGAAGAAAAACTCATTCGCAAAACTGCTGGTAATTGGGCTACTTATTGTCTTGTGCATTGGATGCTCTACCCAGTCATCATCAGGTGAAACATCATTCCTGGCTGATCGAATATTTAGACCCTTAAAGGAAAAAACTTTAAAAGAAAAAATTCTTTCAGAAATTGGATATTATGCAAACGGGAGACAGGTGAGATTTTTAATGTCCCTGAGTAATCCAGACGAAATTTATACATTCAGAGAAAAGTTCTGGAAAGAGTTTGACCCAACTCCTCGGACAGCAGTGAATGAATTTCGCATAGAGCATTATCTACGCCTCGAGTATGTGAATAAATATTATCCGGAAATCAGGGGGTGGGGGAAGTCAGATAGAGGGCGCGTATATATTCTTTATGGACCACCAGATGAGATTGTCACAAATCTGTGGTTCAACTCTGAAGATTACAAGTCCTATGAAATCTGGTTATACAATAAACCAGCAGGTAACAATTTACTCGCAATGAGCCCGGATATACCAAACTCAAGTCAAATGCAATTCATGTTTGCCAATAAGCAATTCCTGGAAAAATATACGCAAGTATTCTCTACTGAAGATGGAGAATTGTGTGATCCAAGATTGATCGAAAAGATGACAGTGGGGTTTGATTAGAAGCTTCGCAGATAGAATCGCAGATTAAATCCTTTATAGCTCCCAGAATCTACATATTTAACAATGAACACTAATGAACGGCACAAATAGTCAGGTTGATTAATGGAAAAAATGATTGTCTGTATAGTGGCTCTACTCGGTTTACTCCAATTCGGATACAAGCAAAGAATTAGCCCTCGCGAAGATGCACCCAAACCAGTCCTTACAATCAATGATTCAACCTTTAATGCCATCTCCTATTTGTTCGATAATGATCAGCTTGTAGCCTATGAATCACTAGATAACATGAAGGAAAGGATGGACTATATAAATTCATTCTGGAATACCTATTCGTCTAAAAGTAATTCGGCAAAACTGAGGTCTACATTTTCTACAAGAACGTCGTATGCAGATAGTGCATACAGCGAGGTAAGTAAGAAAGGTTGGCAAACAGATAGAGGTAGGATTCACATCTTATATGGACAGCCAATGGAGGTTGTCCGTGAGCTACACTATGAAAATACATTTAATCAAAGTGTAATACCCGGGTATTCTGATTTTGAAGTCTGGCAATATTCATGGACTGCAGGTAAAAATCCCATCCCTCATGGGTTGAAGCATCACAATCGAGGGAAGGTGTTTTTTGTATTCTCATACGTCCACTCCCAGCGGGAAAATATCCAGATATTCTCAACTGAAACAGGTGAGAAACTTGATATGAGTCTGTACAATTACTGGAAGACTACAAAATGATGGGTGTATCCTGAAAGTAGCTTCGCCCTAGCTGTTAAACCCTGGGATGTCAGCTTTCTCATGATGGAGTGGAATCCCATTGTCATAGTGAATCCGCTTGGGTTCTGATTCCATGAGACCAGGAAATTGATGGTAGAGACTTGAGGCGAATAGAAAATCCAGATGCTCATTGCTTTCAGGACTCCAACCCATAGTGCGCTCCCAGATTTCAGCCGATTCCATACAGAAATAGATAAATAAATCCTCACTTCCAAATTTACGCAGGGCGTCATACACAGTTCGATACATGTCCAGGCGAAGGGGCTTGGGATAGCGCATCTTGCCGTCCATCCCACGAATCAATTCAGCAAACATAATTTTAGATTTAGGAAACTTCTCCAGCACCTTGTCCTTCATCTCTGGCGGGAAACGCAAGGATCCAATAGATATCCACGCGACATTTTTTGGATCTACAACCTCAAACAATTGTCTGATCAAATCCGGGTAAGTCGTTTTCCAGTCCTCATGAAACAGGAGGGGGTCAAAATGAAAGCCAATCTTATACCCCTTTTCCTGGACTTGTTTCATGGCTGCCAGACGTTCATTGAAAGAGGCGGCCTTGTGTTCCTCTGCATCAATGATGACCTGGGGGTTCACTGACCAGGAAATAACCGTGTGACCCTTATGATCAAGGTCCAGAAGGTTCTCAATTCGATTCGATTTGGTTTTGAGTTCCAGGAGGACATTGTCCAGACCTGCAAAATACTTCACCACATCCTTTGAATATTCTGACGAGCTGTCAAATGCCAGACTGTCTGACAATTCACCCGTACCAATTCGGAAAAACCGATTGGGTTGAGTGGCGATCTTGTCTTTGACTTCTGTAAGCAATTTTTCCGTGTTGGCATAAACGGTAGTTACTGGATTATTCAAATAAAACTGGAGTATACAGTAAGTACAATCAATAGGACAATTGGATGTCTGGTTGATCACGTGATAATTACAGCACCGATAGGTGCGGTCAGTTCCAGGACACTGTTTAACCGTATGTCCCTGTTTCTCAGTGAGCAGAATGTCACGCTTGGCAGGGGTCGACTCCTGACGGAACATGGCTTCTTTATCTGCTTCGGTGATTTCCTGTTGAACGACTTTTGCCTGTGGATTGTTCTCTATATAGCGATTGACCAAATCTTGATCAGCAACTTTCTGATCAACAATGATCCTCGTAATTTTAGGTTCTTTCATAGCTTTCTATATATGTTTGAAGATGTTCTTGAATTTGGATGACGCCAGTTTTTCCAGCGAGGAGTTTAATTCGGCTGTATCTTTTGCATGCAAGGAAATCTGGACACCCTGTTGCTCAAAATAAGGATCCCATTTGAGTTTGATTGTATCAGGAAGATCAGCTTCAGTGATTGTGTTTGTTAGTTCCTGATTGGCCTGACTCAGGGAAGGAAATCGAGCAGTATTAATTTTTTCCCGAATCTCCACCACTGCCATTCGATTGTCTTCGTAATGTGTGTCAGCCATTTCCCATAAACCCATTTCCCGGGCTTTGGTTTTAAAGTCGACATCATCCCGTTTTGCCATTTCCCAGACATTCTGAATGATTTCGGCAGACATGTTGATACCGATTTTCAGGTTGGATATAAACCGTTCCACCCAATCCAAATGTCCTTCTGCTCTCTGAAAAACCATGGCGCGTTTGAGACTTAAATCCTTATTGACGATGAATGCTTGTAGTGCTTCCGGGAGTTTCAGAAGAAAGAGCACCTGATCTATAAGTTTTTCCCGGGGAGCCAGTTCCAATGCTGGGTAGATTTGTTCTGCCAGTTGATTGCGGGGAACACCGAGATCCAATGCTGCTCGAGTGAGTAGCGCTTTGTCCATGAGATTCATGGGACTGTAATACTCAATGACAAGCCTGATCAGATCCATGGTGCTTTCTGAGTCCTGGATCAAATAAACTGGGATCGTCGAACGACCAGCTTCTTGAGCTTCCACAAACCGATGAATATCCCCGATTATTTTAATACAAGAGGGTGATTGATATGCCAGAATGGGGCGAGAGAGTTGAGTCTTACTGGAATTACCTCGATTATAGGGTAAACTCGCAAAGCTTGAATGGATGGTGGGGCCAGCTGTGGTCAGCTCTTTAACTGTGATCTTCATCGTCATCAATATGTCTTGATTTTAGGGAAATCAAAAAGCTTTCATTGATTGGAGACGACGAATAGCAGAGAAATCCTCAAATTAAAGTCTAATCGTCTCGGTTTTTACGCGCCAGAGATAGGCCACCAAAACCACTGATTACAGCCATATAAAAACCAAAATCATACCACCAACCCGTGTTATTGGGTTCATATACACGGGTGCTGTCATTAAAAAAGCCTACGATTAATGAAATGGGTGCGATCCAGCCATGCCAGACTCCTTTGAAAAAACCAGCAGGGCTTGCCGTCGCATTTTGCTCCGGATTGGGTATACATGCTGTAAAAGCAAGAAGTGTTAACACGATGAGCATCGTCATAAATATGGATTTGTATATTTTCATGAGTTCTCCTTCTTAAATAGTCTCAAATAGACCCTTGGATTTGTTTTTACGCACACTGTCATGATTGAAGTATTGTCCATTCATGGCGATATAAACACCTTTGTCAAGGGTTTGAACATATGCCATCGCAGCGCCCATATTGAACAACCCATCCGAACTGCCAAAGACGATGGGTATCATAGCGCCCGTTAACACAACAGTTTTGTCCTTAATATGCTTTGCCAGGTAATTGGCAGTTTCAACCATGGTATCCGTTCCATGGGTGATCACAATTTTATCAGAATCTGATTTCCTGCAATGCGTGAGGATCAATTCTCTGTCATCAGCAGTCATTTCAAGACTATCGATCATCATAAGGCTTCGAATATTCACATTGAGTTGGGAACGTCCCTGATCCAACATCTTTTTTAGATGCGTATCGCGGAAATACAATTCGCCGGTAAGCTCATTATATTCCTTATCAAATGTACCCCCGGTAATAAAGACCTGTATCTGCATATCATCTCCTGAATTGCCTGCTGTTGCTGGAAGGAAAATACATCAGGAGTACGCTCTTTTAGCAAAAAAAGAACAGGATTAAGGCAGAAAAATGCTTAGAATAAGTATCGGGAATAAAAGGAGTAGAAATGCTTACAAAAACGGGACGTCGGTGGTTGCGAGTCATTCATATTGTATTTGTTGCAGGTCTTCTAGGCGGGCTTGCATCAATTCTAATTGTTAATGGATTAACCAATCTGAATACCCGAGAAATATTTGTCGCAAACTATTCCATTTATACGCTCTTCAACCTGGTGGTTACCCTTGCCTTTTTTGGAGTCGTCACTACCGGTGTGGTTTATTCAGTTTTCACCCATTGGGGGCTGACAAAACATTGGTGGGTCATAGGTAAATGGCTGGGAACAGTGAGTCTCTTTATCCTGGTGTGGATCTGGTTGGGTCCTGCCATCAATGGTATGGTTGCCCTATCAGATATTGCCAGAGACTCTAATAGGGTTCCAGATGTCTACTACGACCTTAAAGGTTCACTCGCTCTCGTTATATGGTTATCCCTGCTTATTATGTGTTTTTTGATAGCAATTACAATTTTTAGACCCTGGGGCCAAAGAACTCAGAAATATGAAATGAAAAGAAGCATGGTGCTGGTTCTGGTGAGTATTGCCATCGTATTAGGTGGCGGGCTGGGTATTCTGGGATACCTGGATCTTGAATCTTATCGTAACATGAAAATTAGCAGTCCAGATCTCACGCGTATTTCAGATGGGATGTACACAGGCACCTTAACACATACAGGTTTTGAATATGCAGTAGCTGTCCGCGTGAAATCTCACAGGATTACCGGTGTGGGAATGGTTAAAAATAGAGAGAGTAAATTTGCTCAATGGGCTGAGGGTGTTTTACCGCGCATAGTGGATCACCAAAGTCCCAATGTTGATGGAATTACGGGAGCAACCACAACCAGCAAAGTTTTGATGAAAGCTGTGGAGACGACCCTGGAAGGAGCAATAAAGTGAATGTAGATAAACGTGTGATCCGAAAATTTGAAAAAAAGACCTGGAGTGAGGTGAAATCAAAGAATTCCTGGCAGGTATTTCGCATTATGGCGGAATTTGTAGAAGGATTTGACGCATTAACGCAGGTTGGCCCCTCAGTTACGGTCTTTGGGTCTGCGCGAACGAAGATTGATGATCCTTATTATGAGATTGCTTATGATCTGGGGAAACTCCTGGCCCACGAAGGCCTCAGTGTAATAACTGGAGGAGGTCCAGGTATAATGGAAGCAACCAATAAGGGGGCTATGGAAGCAGGCGGTGCCTCAGCTGGTGTAGGTATTGAGCTACCCTTTGAAGCATCAAACAATGCATTTATTGATTCAGATAAAAACATCACGTTTCGCTATTTTTTTGTGAGGAAGCTCATGTTCCTTAAATACTCACAGGCTTTCGTGGCTTTTCCGGGGGGACTTGGGACTCTGGACGAATTGTTTGAGTCACTCACGCTATCCCAAACTGGTAAAACCCCCAAATTTCCAATTTTGTTAGTGGGTCGTGAGTACTGGTCTGGCCTGGTTCAATGGCTTAATGATCAAGCTATGGATAAAGGATACATCAATGCCGATGATTTTGAATTGTTTCGTGTTGTTGATACTGCAGATGAAGTGATGGATTCCATCACTGGTTTCTTTGCTAAATTTCGTAAAGAGATGGTCCCGAACTTCTAACAATGAACAGCAACCTTGATCATTTAATTGACCTGATCTACCCATCCTTGCATGTTAAATCCAGGGTGATGTTATCGAAATTATGCCAGGAAGAAGCGCTTAAAGCAGGCACTCGCTTTATTAACGTAGGTGATGGAGATTCCTGGGAGTATTTCATCATCGAAGGGGTAGTCAGAAGCCATATTAATGACGAGAATGGAGAAACGGTAACCATCTCTTTCTTTGATGAAAATAGTGTGATTACTCCCAACCTCATCAGAACCAGATTTGATCGGTCAACATTGAATTATGAAACAATCACAGACTGTATCCTTTTAAAGTTAAGTGCCTCTGATTTCGGTGAGCTGATTCGAGAGAATCAAGATATCCAGGAGTTCGCTAACTTGATATTAAAGAATGAGCTTTCCCTGAAAATTAACAAAGAAATACAGCTAATCTCCTACCCCTCAAAGGATAGACTCATCCAGTTTCGTAAAGACTTCAAAATGCTTGAGAATAGAGTGCCCCACGCGATGATCGCCTCTTATCTGGGCATCACCCCCGTCTCTCTGAGTCGTTTACGGAACACCTTCAACATTTCTTAACATTTGATAACAAGATTACCCTTTCACCCACATAGCTTTTCCATGAGTGACACCAGAAAGCTGTTATGACATTTTTAGAAAGGTAATTTTGAAATGAGATATATACTTATGCAGCGAACACTACTCGTATTGATGATCCTTGTGTCTACCCAGCTAATGGCTACGGGAATGAAATATGGGATCGATGAGGACACTATGGAGCGTGATGAAGCCGTTTACTTTTTCATCCCGGGACCGCTTTTGGGTTTTTACTATTTCGAGTACCAAAAAGCATTATCAACTACTCACTCAGTGAACGCGGCTATCGAGTATGCAAACTTCAAGTATGAAGGAAAGGACCTGGTACGCTTATGGGGTATCTATCGATATAAACTTAACGCAAATGAGAAGGAACCTTTAGAAGGGTTTTTCCTCACACCGGCAATTCAACTTGCACGTTCTCTGGATGGTCAAGCGACCATCATCAATTCTTTGTTCTATTTATCCTGGCAGTATGCCTTACATAGTGGTGTATCTGTTCAGAGTTTTGCTGGTGTTGGCTATGGTATTTCCTCAACAGAATCAGAGCATTATAAAATGTACACAGGCTTCTCTCCATCAATTGGCGTGAGCCTGGGCTATACATTTTAAGCCTCAGGGATATGTATTATGAAACTAACGAAATACATCATGGCATGGATCATGTTATTACTCAATAGTCAGGGATATGCAGAAATGAAGCCCCCAAAGATAATTCAGAACAGCCCCTCTTATCATTACATCCTTTTCGATATGGATACGGTATTGGAGAGAAAATACCAGGGTTTTCAAGACATTGAAAATGAAGTACCTGTGAATCCTCAAACGACCTACCATGCCTTTTCCATCACAAAAACATTCACCGCTGTCGCCGTCATGCAGCTCGTTGAAAAAGAGCTCATCCATCTCGATGACCCAATTGATTCACATATCCACTCCTATCACTTCTCAAAGCCAATCACGATCAGGCAGCTTTTATGTCATCAGTCAGGTCTGGCCAATCCAATTCCAATGAAGTGGATCCATCTTAAGGAGGACGGGCAAGATTTTAACTTTTCATCCTTTGCTGACTCTGTGATCATGCACTATCTGTCGAATACAACTGAACCGGGTTCAAAATACAAGTATTCTAATTTGAACTATCTCGTTCTCGGACGCTTGATTGAATACATAACTGGAGCTGAATACACGGAGTATATCGATCAACACATCATACGCAAATTGGAATTAGAAAACATCATGGGATTTGAGGCCGCGGAAGGGACCTATGCCGTGGGCTATCACAAAAATAACTATTTGCAGAAAATGATTCTAAGCCTGGTTCTTGATAAGCCTAAATATCTGTACACTGTAAATGATGAATTCCTCGGGTTCAAACCATTTAAAGTCAATGGAAGCTCATACGGTGGTCTTGTTTGTACCCCAGATGGGCTAATGGAATATGCCAGATCCTTGATGAAGAAGGATAGCCCACTATTAAAACCTGAAACATTAACAGCGATGTTTACTGAGCAGAAGACCAGTCATGGTAAGGCATCCAGTATGAGTTTGGGATGGTTTACTGGTTCACTGCAGGATATCGATTATTTACATCATTCAGGGGGAGGTGGAGGATATTACGCTGAACTCAGAATCTATCCAGATCTGGGGTTGGGAAGTGTGGTGATGCTCAATCATTCAGGTATGATGGATTTGCGTATTCTAGATTCTATGGATGAGAGCTTGTTGGCTTCGCTGAAGAACAGGTAGATCTAACAAATTTGGGTTGAACGGATTTTGTTAAAATGTATTCTTATCTACACTATATAGCTTAGCTGAGTTTATGCTTCAACTTGGTGACATACCGTCGGCTCATCACATAGGGCTCTTCAATGCCCTTCATATACACCCGGTATGAATTGTTGAACCATTCTTCCAATCGATCTACGTATTCCATATTCACGATAGTCGTACGGTGAATTCGGTTGAAATAGGCAGCAGGAAGGCGGGATTCCCACTCAGCCATAGATTTGTGAACGAGAACCTTCTTTTTATTGGTGCACAAGACCTCAGAATAATCACCAGCTGAAGTGATACAGATAATGGTACTTATTTTTAGAAATCCCAGGCTGGTATCCAGTTTTAGTAGAAGTCTATCATGGTATTCAAGCTCTCGTAATTGCTCGGGCTCATCATCTGGAATTTGTTCAAGACGTTCAATGGATTGTAGCAGGCGCTCATCACTTACTGGTTTGAGCAGATAGTCCAGAGCGTTCACTTCGAAGGCACGTAGGGCATATTCATCAAAAGCAGTCACAAAAATGACTCTAACATTGGAGGAAATCTGTTCCAGCACATCAAAACCGTTCATACCAGGCATTTGAATGTCAAGAAATACCAGATCTGGATCAACTTCCTTAATTAAATCGAGACCTTCTTGCCCACTGGAGGCTTCTCCCAAAACTTCAATATTTGCATGGTTCTTGAGGATTAGCCGTAAATCATTTCGAGCAAGTCGTTCATCATCGACGATGATTGCTCTGTACTTTTTAGCCATGATTGCTCTCAACTGTTCTTGAAATGGAAATGCTTACGATGACACAACCATCATCTTCAGTGGTGGTCAGGGAGTAATTATCTGGGAAGCGATTTTCCAGTCTTTCCCTGACATTTTTTAGCCCTGTACCTGTACCTGCTGGACGGGTGCGCTCTTCATCATCATCCTTTAACCAGGATCCGCTGTTCCGGACGTTGATGATGAGTTCATTCGATATCACTTTTGCCTGGATACCAATTTTTAGTGGCATTTCTGACGTCTTCATCCCGTACTTGACAGCATTTTCAACCAGGGGGTGTACAAGAAAGCTAGGGATAGGATATTCCTCAGCCAGAGGATCTATCTCAAACTCGACCTGTAAATTCTCTTCATAGCGCTTTTTCTCTATGGCGAAGTAATGTTTAATCGCGGTGATTTCCTCACTGAAAACCACATCACCATTGTTTTTGCTTACCAGGGAATAACGCAGGAGTTCAGCCAGCTCAGTGACCATGTCCCTGGCCTTGTCCTTGTCTTCGAGAATCAAGGCACGAATGGAGTTTAGGGAGTTAAATAGAAAATGGGGGTTAAGCTGATATCGGAGCATCTGCAGCTGAGCACTGTGAGCCAGTAATTCAGCTTTCTCCGTCCGCTGGATTTGTTCATTCCATTGACGCCAGAAATTGATCAGGAAATAGAGCGTGGACCAGGTAAAGAGGATAAAGGCATTCCAGTAAATCTGACCAATGTTGCCACGGGTGGTAATTTTATCCAGGGCTTTTTGAAATTTTTCAATGCCATAAATGGGATAGGAAACAAAACGATCCACATATAACCAAATCACAGCAAAAGTCACTGAAGTCAGAATGACGATTGCAGAAACATTCAGGATTGACCGATGCTGATAATCCAATTTCTGGTAAATCTTACGCATGACAATGGTCACCAGGAACGCCACCATATATGTAACTGAGAAACCAAATATGTTTGCGGCATCCAGATCTTTATATGAATAATAGATCAGATAGTAAATAACCCCATATAAAGCCCATCCGGATATCTGAAGCACCCAGAACAGTGAAAGTTTGCTTGGTTGGGTATTAATCTTCATATCAGTTGATAGTTTCTGTCTGGTTTTTGAGGAGATCGTATCGCGAGGTTTGGTTTCGAGATTCATATTCTACAATTTCAACGTCAAAAAGGTGACCTGCCAGTTTTTTCTTCTCCAACCTACCATTAATTCCAGTATCAGTTCTGGCTAAGCAAGGGTCATCAGGTCGGACCATCCAATCCTCCTGGATTGGACTATTACTGGGCTGGTAGCTTTTTTGTGAAATACTCATTTCATGTACACTCAAGCGTTTGTTGTCCTGCCTTCGATTTTCCTTTTCACACGAATATCCTCAATAAGTGATGGTTCCGTCTCTTAATTCTGTGGCTAATCTAGGTGATGAAGGGGTATAAATATTGGGATTTAGACCAACGGTACTTTATCCCGCCGAGCGGTTAGAACAAGATACCAATTAATTGCTTCAAATTAGCCATCAGGGGAATGGCGTGCTGGGTAGGGTTGCTCCAGGGATTAATCTGGCCGATAAGAGCGATAAGTATAGCCAGGGTTGATACACCCCAAACAAGTCTTTGATTTACTTTGAATCCCTGTGAGGGAGCCAACATGAAAACGAAAAACCCGAGCAGAGGAATAAAGGAGACAAACCAGCGTATACTGTAACTCCAACCGCCATAGTTGGAGCTAAACAAAAAGTAATAAAGCATGATGATCAGAGTTCCTGTAAGAGTCACCATAAGTTCCAGCTTCAGTGGGTTCTCCTTGAGAAGGTAATTCACTGCTGTTGGAATGAGAAGTATCAGAATTGGATGGTACCAGATAAAACCCTTCAAACCCAATAGACTCAAAAAACCATATTTGATCGTAAAAATAAATGAATTGATACTTACACCGGAGAGTTCAGGATTATTGGTCCACGTCGAGCCTTCAAACTGGAAAAATTCAGGCACGATTTGAAGGGGAAGTAAGGTGCCCCCGATCGCGTAGTTTATGAGAGCATGAATTCCCAATGGTACGCAGGCTGCACCAGCAAAAACCAGAATCATCTGGCTCCACCCAAATCTCTTGATAACCAATCCAGAAAAACCGACCAGGAAAATGGTAACAGGGATATCCATACTGGCTGCCAGACCAAAAAAGAATCCGGACCAGATCAAGGTCATTAGGTTTGGGCTCTCTTTGGATTTTAGAAAAAACATCAGGGCTATCATGAGCGCAGATCCAGCCAGACTATGATTATTAAAGGTTGCCGACCAGGTAAATGACAGAGAAGCAAAGGCATAAATAGCCACGAGTTGAGGGATCTCATTTTGGTTGACCGAAGTAAAGGAGATGGCTCGATGAAAGGCGAGAACGCTAGCTATCCAGAAGAACTTTACAGTAAGCAGGATGATGAGGTAGTAGCTGAGATTCCATCCAAAATCAAGTTTAAATCCGAGAAGATTCAGGGGGGCGTAAACCATGGCAGCCAGCAGGGAAGGCAGGGGAGGTTTATCCGAATAAAAGTGCCCATCAATAAAGACTTTATCTCCACCCTCGACAAAGACACTCCTGTCAATTTTAAAACTACCATTCTCGACGATGGACTGAGTGAGAGCCATTCGACTCGCTTCATTCCAGCCATTGATTCTGGGATTGATTGTGATAAGACTGACCAGGATCAGGAGGAGTGTTAAACGCCGCAAATAAATATCATATTCTCCGTCATAATTTTTTACTCTTAACTGACCAACATCCCAACCTATTACTCCATGTCCTTAATGCCTAGATTTTTTCAAGTGAGTCAATTCAAACAGTGAAAATTTTCCGCTTCCACAGGCAACGCAATGTGGCTAGACTGGTGAGCATGAATCTGATTTTGCTAAAACATGACGATTTTATTGCTGAAGATCGAGTTCGTCTCAGTGGACGCAGGATGGAACACATCCGTACAATCCACCGTGCTGAAGTTGACACTACACTGCGTGTTGGACGAATAAATGGCAAGATGGGTCTTGGAATGATCACCCGGATTGATTCCGATTTTGTTGAACTGGATGTTGACCTCACCCAGCCACCCCCGGAGAGACTCCCCGTTACACTTTTACTGGCACTTCCACGTCCCAAGATGCTGAGACGAGTGTTGCAGAGTGTTACCTCATTGGGTGTCAAACAGATCTATCTGATCAGCACCCATCGAGTGGAAAAGAGTTTTTGGCTCAGTCCCCTCCTGGATTCTGAGAATCTCCATGAACAGCTGTTGTTTGGGCTGGAACAGGCACGTGATACATTCTTGCCGGAAGTCCATCTCCGCAAGCTTTTCAAGCCTTTTGTTGAAGATGAATTGCCAGAACTAATCAAAGGAACAAAAGCACTGGTCGCCCATCCAGGCAGTGAAGAATCTCCACGATTAGAGCCTGGTCTGGCCACCACCCTTGCCGTCGGTCCAGAAGGCGGCTTTATTCCCTACGAAGTTGATAAGTTGGTCGATTGTGGTTTTACTGCTTTCAGTCTGGGCGAAAGAATTTTGAGAGTAGAGACAGCCGTCCCGGTCTTGCTAGCTAAAGTTTATTCTATTTGATTCTCGCGCTTATTTTTAGTTATATCTGTTCCCACCTGAATTGATCATTCTGAACTCGATGCTTTAGAAATCAAATGGAGACGAATTATCTGGAGCTCATCATAACTGACTTTCCCACTGAGTGATTTGAAAATTGGTCGCAAGACAGAGGTGCCATGCTCTTGAAAAGCAACCATTGCAGCTTCTAATGATGCATCAGATAGTGATAACATTTTTAGGAACTCATCACCATCCCGTAGTGGGTTCCCTTCTGTGGAATAAATGAATAAATGGTTTATTACTGTTCCCGTTTGGATATTGAATTCACTGATAAGGTCGTTCACAGAAACCCCATCATTGTATTTTTCTCCAATAACCTGATGCCGGGGTTTACCGATTCGTTTGGATTTCTTCGCAGAAATGGTTCGGGTCGTTTGTTTAGATTTTTCCTCGAATTGATGCTCCTGAGCATACCGTGTGATTTCATCGATAAAGGGTTGACCATATTTGCTACATTTAACGGAACCCACACCATGCAACTGCAGCAAAGCATTTTCAGACTGAGGATAGTAAGTGGACATTTCAATCAATGTTTTATCAGGGAATATCACATAAGGTGGAACATTTGATTCGTCTGCCACACTTTTGCGTAGCTGTCTCAAACTTTCAAACAGTGAAGAGTCATAATCCTGTTTTACTTCTGTTCGAGTCGTCTTTTTCTGCTGTACTTCCATTTTGGCTGAGAATGATTGGTCTCCCCGCAGAACATCCCATGCTCTGGAGGTCAGTTTGAGGCTGCCATGGTTCATATCCTGTTCAAGCAATCCTTTCTGGAGCAACTGTCTGGAAAGATAAAACCACTGCTGCTTTGAAAGAGCCATTCCAATACCGTATGTAGACAGATTGTTGTGGGAAAATTTGAGGATTTTTTGGGACTTGGAACCACGCAAAATATCTATGATATGACCGGCTCCAAAAATTTCCCCAGAGTGCTTCATGCAGGAAAGAAATTGCTGGGCTGGAATAGTAAGGTCAATCGTTTCGCTGCTTTCTTCCAAACAATTATCGCACATACCACAGTTTTTTGTCTGAACTTTCTCACCAAAATATTGCAAGAGGGGAATGCGCCTGCAGTCATCGTTTTCAGCATATCCAATCAGAGCGTTTAATTGAGAGCTGGCAATGACTTGCTCATTTTGGGTCTTCTGGCGGATAAAATATTTAATCCTTTGAATATCCCCGTAACTAAAGAGGAACAGGCAATCCGCTCTTAACCCATCTCGACCTGCGCGACCAATCTGCTGATAATAACTCTCAATGTTATTGGGTAAATCAAAATGCAAAATGAATCTGACATTGGGTTTATTGATCCCCATTCCGAATGCAATTGTTGCTACCATGATCTGGGTGTCATCTTTAATAAAACTTGCCTGGTTTTGTTGCCGCTCTTCAGCGGAAAGGCCAGCATGGTATGGTTTGACTGAATAACCTTCTTCTTCCAGAAAGATAGTCATTTCATCCACTTGCTTTCTCGATAGACAATAAATGATTCCAGATTGCCTGGGAAATTTATCCAGAAACTGAAGGGTTTGCTCAGCGGCTTGCTTTTTTTGTTTTATCTCAAGGTATAGATTTTCCCGGTTGAAACTGGCAATAAAACTGGCAGATTCCTCAAACTGAAGCGATGTCCGAATATCCTGCTGAACTCGTTGGGTAGCTGTGGCTGTCAGCGCAAGACACACTGATTGCGGAAATCGGTTTCTTAGAGCAACAAGCTGACGGTATTCTGGACGAAAATCATGACCCCATTCGCTGATGCAATGCGCTTCATCAATGGTAAAGTAGTCAACATTCTGGGTGGCGAGGAGGGAAAGCGTCCGCTCCATCAACAATGTTTCTGGTGCCAGATAGAGGAGGCTGATTTTGTTTTCCTTGATGCGTTTCACATTGTTTTTGTATTTTTCAGGAGATAGTGAGCTGTTGAGCATGAGCGCTTCTATCCCGAGAGCTTCTAACTGTCTGACCTGGTCTTCCATCAAAGAAATAAGGGGAGAAACGACAATAGTGAGTCCTTCAAACAGCAAGGCGGGAATCTGATAGCAAATTGACTTGCCCCCACCTGTAGGCATTATTACCAGTGTATCTTTTTTTTTGAGTACGTTCTCAATGACATCCATTTGGAGGGGGCGGAATTCATCGTAACCAAAAGTTGTTTTGAGGATTAGTTTCGCTTTTTGAATCTTATCTATCATAGAATCTCACACTATGCTGAACCTTACATTAATAACACGCATTAATCAATGCCATGTCTGTTTCAGTCCAATTGTTACGGGTTGGCAAGTAAAGTATTTCAGGAGACAGAAGATTCACAGATTAAAAATGGAGAAGGACTTAAAAATTGAACCATTTGGCGAAAGAGAGTGCCATTTATAGATAAATTCGTTCTGAAATCGATCTACCGTTTAACATCGAGCACAAGAAGCAAAGGGAAGGACAGATCGATGCAATCTGGACAAACAAAAATTTTAAAAGTGGCAATGCTTGTCGTATTGGGATCAATCCTGATGAATTGCAGGGGCTTGCAAGCCGGGAAAGAATTGGTTTTCGAAAAAATCGAACGTGGACCACTCATCAAAAAAGCCACACGAGCCTATCAGGATGGACATTTTTCAGAAGCTGGTAAGTATTATGAGAAAGTACTCATGTCAAACCAGGACGATGCCATCGTGGCATATAATCTAGCCTGTTGCTATGCCCTCCAGGGAGATGCGGAAAAGGCAGCTAGGTTCATCACACATGCCTTTGCAAATGGATTTAGAGACATTGGATTATTTTTTGAGGACAAGGACTTTGACCCGGTTCGTAAAGCGCCTGAATTCAAGAAAGTTGAGCAGGATATACGGGAGCGGTTCAAAGCTGTAGGTACATTGGATTATGTCGCAGCTTCTTCGATGTTACCGTATCGAATTCGTTTCCCCCAGGATTATGATGCCAGTAAAAGCTATCCCTTACTCATAGGTATGTATGGTAATGGAGGTAGTTCGGAGGGATTTATTACTCATTACAACAAGTTGAACAACCCCCAGGTCATATATGTAACACCAGAAGGACAGTACCCCAGATCCATTAATGTGGGTCCCCAATGGCACTCCCGTACCTGGTCAATCAACCGGGTGGGTAAGCAAGCCTGGCGCACTGGAGATGAGCTGGTTTCGGATTACATATTGAAGACAATTAAAAAGGTCTCTTCTGAATACAAGGTGTCCGATGTCTATCTCATGGGATTCTCACAGGGTGCCGTTTACGCCTATACCATTGGATTGCAGAATCCTGAGCAAATTAAGGGTGTCATCGGATTTAGTGGGTATATGATGGATGTTGAAGCTGGTAAATCCATCTTAAGCAAGAAAGATGTTGAGCAAGCCAAAGATTTAAGATTGTTTATTGCCCATGGTGTTGATGATGCCGCTATCAGTGTAGAAACAGCCAGAGAATTAAAAACATTTTTTGAGTCTCAGGGATTTGATCTGACCTACTCAGAGTTTGAGGGTCGGCATGGTGTTAAAGCAGATGTATTCAATGAAGCTGTGAACTGGATGCAACTATAGCATTTTTCGGGGTTCATTCTTGGTCGAATGAATAGGGGAAGCCACCTTTTGGGGTGGCTTCTTTCGTTTAAAGACCTCTGTTGGGCTAAAGCCCTTTTAGATAAAGGTCGCAAAAACCCCGCCCTAAAGGACTGGGTAACAAAGATCCCCGGTTGAAATTAGGGTTTGATAACAATCGCCCCGCCCTTTAGGGCGGGGATTGCATATCTAAAAGAAGAGGACTTTAGTCCAACAAGGACCGCATCACATACTGGAGGATACCCCCATGACGATAATATTCCAGTTCATTGGGTGTATCTATTCTGGTCGTAGCGTCGAAGGAGAACGTTGAACCATCCATGCGACTGCACTTGACTTCAAGCTCTTTTCCTGGAGCCAGACCATCAGCAATACCAGCGATTGAAAATGTTTCTTCACCCGTGAGTCCCAATCCTTCACGTCCCTCTCCTGCTTTGAACTGCAGGGGTAGAACACCCATACCGATCAGGTTGCTTCGATGGATGCGCTCAAAACTCTCAGCAACTACTGCTTTTACTCCCAATAAATAGGTTCCTTTTGCAGCCCAGTCACGACTGGAGCCAGTTCCGTACTCTTTGCCTGCGATGACCACAAGAGGTGTCCCTTCTGCTTTGTAAGCCATAGCACCATCAAAAATGGTCGTTACCTCTCCTTCAGGCAGTTTTTTTGTAAAACCACCCTCAGTCCCAGGGGCTAGCAGGTTGCGAAGACGAATATTAGCAAAGGTACCACGCATCATGACTTCGTGATTTCCACGACGACTTCCATATGAGTTGAAGTCTTTGACATCGGTTCCCTTTTCAATAAGATATTTTCCTGCAGGCGTGTCAGCTTTGAAAGCACCTGCTGGTGAAATGTGGTCGGTGGTGACAGAATCTCCAAGGAGTGCCAGGGCGCGGGCATCTTTAATATCGCTTAAAACACCATGTTCTCTGGTCATACCATCAAAAAAGGATGGCTTGCGGATATAGGTTGAATCTGCTTCCCAGGCGAATGTGTTGCCTTCCGGAACGCTAAGGTTTTGCCAGGCTTGGTCACCACTGAATACATCGGCGTATTTACTGATAAACTGTTCAGGTTTAACTGCCAGGGCGACAGCATCTGCAATTTCGCTGGACGTTGGCCAGACATCTTTCAAATAGACATCTTTGCCATCCTTCCCCTGACCCAGTGGCTCATTTGCCAGATCAATATTCATGGTACCAGCCAGGGCATAGGCAACGACCAGTGGGGGAGAAGCCAGATAATTGGCTTTAACATGGGGATTCACACGACCTTCAAAGTTTCTGTTTCCAGATAGGACCGAGGTGACAACAAGATCACCTGCTTCCACTGCGCTGGCAACGGATGCCGGGAGAGGACCACTATTACCTATACAGGTTGTACATCCATATCCAACGAGATTGAATTTTAATTGATCCAGGTAGGAAGTAAGACCTGCAGCTTCGAGATAGTCTGTAACCACTTTGGATCCAGGGGCAAGACTGGGTTTGACCCATGGTTTTATATCCAGACCCAGATCGATTGCCTTCTTGGCGACGAGACCAGCACCTACTAGAACGCTGGGGTTGGATGTGTTGGTACAGGAGGTGATAGCTGCAATGACAACATCACCATCTTTAAGGTCATAATCACTGCCTTCAACAGGGGCAGAACCCTGGCTATCCCCTTTAAGGACTTCAAGGTCTTTGGTCCAGGTGGTTTTGGATTTGCTTAGTTCGATTCTATCCTGGGGACGTTTAGGTCCAGAGATTGATGGGACAACTGTGCTCATATCCAGAGACAAATTGGCAGAATATTCTGCTGTGTCTACACCGGCTTCATAATACATACCCTGTGCTTTGGTGTAGGCTTCTACAAGAGCAACCTGGTTTTCATCTCGTCCACTAAAGCGAAGATATTTAAGTGTGGCAGCATTTACCGGAAAGTAACCCATGGTAGCGCCATATTCAGGAGCCATGTTGGCAATGGTTGCCTGATCTTCAAGACTGAGGTTGGCAATGCCTTCACCGTAAAACTCCACAAATTTGCCTACAACACCCTGTTCACGCAGCATTTGAACCACAGTCAGAACCAGATCTGTGGCTGTGGTGCCTTCAGCCATTTCACCTGTGAGTTTGAAACCAACGACTTGTGGAATCAACATGGAGATTGGCTGCCCCAACATGGCGGCTTCCGCTTCAATGCCGCCGACACCCCATCCAAGAACACCAAGACCATTGATCATGGTTGTATGGGAGTCTGTACCCACCAGTGAATCAGGATATATCTGGAATCCGTCATCAGTTTCCCTGTTGAATACAACCTGAGCCAGATATTCAAGATTAATCTGATGGATGATGCCTGTATCTGGCGGGACAACACGAAAATTTTCAAAAGCACCCTGACCCCAACGCAGGAACCCATAGCGTTCACGATTCCTCTCCATCTCGATTTCTGCGTTGACTGCAAAGGCTGCTGCGCTACCAAACTTGTCCACCTGGACGGAGTGGTCAATAACCAGGTCGGCTGGCTGAAGTGGATTGATTTTTTCAGGATTTCCACCTAGATCAGCCATGGTATCTCGCATTACAGCCAGGTCAACCACAGCAGGTACACCCGTAAAATCCTGGAGTAGGACTCGGCTGGGTCTTAGCTGAATTTCATGCGAGGGTGTTGCCATAGCATCCCAATTAAGAATTGCAGAGACATCATCCGCTGAAACTGTAACATCGTCCTCAAAGCGGAGCATGTTTTCCAGTAGGATTTTATGTGCAATAGGTAACTTGCTTAATTTGTTATCATTATTAAGTTTGGGGAGCGAAAAATACTCATATTCTTTTCCGTTGAGTTTTAATGTTGATCGTGTTTTGAAGCTATTCAAGGATTTTGGTTTTCTGGCCATGGGGGCTCCTGAAAATTTTAAACAATTCATATATATCTGGCGTGGAAACAAGCAATTTCTTGCCTTGCCAGTCACCGCAGAAACTAAACTTTTGGCAATCAAAATCAATCGCCTTAAGTACGTGCATTTCGCATTGGTTTACTAAAGCACATAATATGCTTGACCTACATAGCGAAATTACTATATTGATGACAGATATTATCACATACGATTGACATTATTAGATTTATGACTGACCTGAATAACATATCATTTTTCGAGGTTGCCTCAAAAGTTCTCAAGGCTTTGGGACATCCCGAACGTTTACGAATAATTGAATTCCTACACACTGGAGAACAGACGGTGGGACAAATCCAGGAAGAAATTGGATTATCCCAACCCATTACATCACAGCATCTACGGTATATGCAGAGACGTAATATCCTGGCTTCCCGTCGGGAGGGGAACCGCTTCTACTATTCTCTGGCAAGCGAATTTATCCACAAACTTTTGGAATGTATGCGCACCTGTAAATTAAGTCTGGAAACAGGCGATGCACAGGTGGGGGACATCTTTCCCGAGACGAAAAGGAGTAAATGAAAATGACAGATTATAACGCAGATCAGGTATTGGATTGCAAAGGATTGAATTGCCCCTTGCCCGTTATCAAGACCAAGAAGGCTATAGATGCCATGGATAGCGGTCAGATCTTAAAAATGGTGGCAACCGATCCTGGATCAACAAATGACATTTCAGCCTGGGCATCTCGCACCGGACACGAACTCTTATCTGGAGAGAAAACAGATGAAGGTTTTGTATACTTCATAAAAAAGAAGTAAAACCACACAGGAGGATGTATGACCGAAGCTAGACCTAAACGACTGGCAATGATCGCTTCACAAGGCACTCTGGATTGGGCTTATCCCCCCTTTCTCCTTGCTTCAACAGCAGCGGCCATGGATATGGAGGTAGCAGTCTTTTTTACTTTCTATGGATTACCACTTCTAAATAAAAAAATTGAAGCACAAGTAGCACCCCAGACCAATCCCGCAATGCCCATGAAGATGCCTTTTGGTCCTGAAGGTTTTCAGAGTATTAGTTGGCCGATACCAAACATTCTCGCCAATAATATTCCTGGCTACGAAACCATGGCAACCTCCTTCATGAAAAAGACCTTCGCCAAAAAAGGCGTGGCCAGCGTAGAAGAGTTGCGTGAAATCTGTGTGGATCTGGGGGTTCGTTTGATCGGATGCCAGATGACTATGGATGTGTTCGGTTTCGAGACCAAGGACTTTATTGATGGTGTTGAACTTGGTGGTGCAGCTACATTTTTAGAATTCGCTGCTGATGCAGACATTTCACTTTTTATTTAAAATAAGGGCTGGCATCAATTTGCACGCAGATGATTTTATTGAATTAGGTGACTGTGGGATGGGTATGCCAGTAATCCGGTCGAACCAGAGATTGAGAACCATGGAAATTGGTACCGTCTTACAGATTTCCAGCGCACATCCTTGAAGCGAATCTGATATCAAGGCCTGGTGCAGAGCCTCTGGACACAAACTTATAGATGTAAGCAAGATTGGGCAAAGTAACCATTTCTTTGTTCAACGAATGAAATAATGACGAGGAGGGGACATGTTAAACCCATATACAGCAAATGAGCTATTTGACTGGCTAAGACAACGAGAGAACTTCCTGATTCTTGATGTCAGGAATGAAGAAGATTTTGGCCGCTTTCAGGTCGAGAGTCCATATGAAGTGGATATGATTAATGTCCCCTATTTTGACTTTATGGAGGAAGAGGAAGCATCTGTAGCGAAAGTACCGCGTGACAAAAAGGTCAGGGTGGTATGCGCAAAAGAAGGTTCTGCTCAATATGTGGGGGAAATTCTCGAGAGTCATGGATTTGAAGATGTTGGCTATTTGAAAGACGGGATTGTCTCCTGGGGCAATATGTTGGCACCTGTACGTGTCAATGACGAACTGGACAAATATGAGATCTGGCAATTTGTCAGACCGGGAAAGGCTTCGCTGAGTTGGGGGCTCATATCCAACGGTGAACTCTCCATTTTTGACCCATCCCGCAATATTGAATTCTACCAGGCATTTGCAGATGAGCATGGCAGCAAAATTACCCAGACATTTGAAACACATCTCCAGGCTGATTATATCAGTGGCAGTCGATTTATTGCCGCAGCTGAAGGTTCAAAAGTTTTTGGTCATTCAGGTGATTTTATGGGAGCCAGTTTCGACTATACCGCCGTTGAGGATGGTCAAAAGTATCCCTCCTCTGAAGGGGGTCCTGTAATTGAAGTTATACATACACCGGGGCATACACCGGGGAGCACCTGTTACAAAATTGGTGGGAAATATATCGTTACTGGAGATACCATCTTTCTGGTTTCCCTGGGAAGACCGGACCTGGGTGGTAAGGCAGTTGAATGGGCTGGAATGCTGTATGAAACCATGACTCAAAAGATCAAAAAGATGGATTCAGAGCTTAAGGTATTACCCGGGCACTATATCGAATGGGCAGAAGCAGACGACAATCTAATATTTACTGACACGCTGGGAAACATCCTAGCTACCAATGCAGGCATCTATGGCATTGATTCAGAGGAAGCGTTTGTTCAATTCATCAAAGACAATATCCGTAAACAACCCGATGTATATGCTGAGATTCGTAAGGTAAATGCCGGTTGGCTGGATCCAGAAAGTGATGAACAGAGTTCTATGGATCTTGGAAAAAATGAATGTGCCGCATCTGCCTATGCAGCACAACAAGCATCCTGATCAAAAAAAATTAATTGAACCCAATTATTTAAGGGGGAGACATAACTAATGAATTATGGCTTTGTCATAGACAATCGCAAATGTATTGGTTGCCATGCCTGTACCGTTGCGTGCAAGTCGGAACACGATGTTGCCATCGGGGTCAATCGCACCCATGTCAAGTACATCGAAAAGGGCGTTTTCCCAGACGCCAGTCGCTCGTTTTCTGTCCATCGATGCAATCATTGTGAAGATGCTCCCTGTACGACGATCTGTCCTACCTCGGCGCTATACACCAGAATGGACGGTATCGTTGATTTTGACAATGATCGTTGTATCGGTTGTAAATCGTGTATGCAAGCCTGTCCTTATGATGCTCTGTATATCGATCCCAATACAAATACTGCAGCTAAGTGTAACTACTGCGCACACCGTGTTGATGGTGGTTATGAGCCCGCTTGCGTGGTGATCTGTCCCACTGAAGCAATCATATCTGGCGACCTGGATGATGCTCATTCCAATATTTCATCGTTTGTTGCCATGGAAAATGTGGTAACACGAAAAGCTGAAAAAGGTACCAACCCCAATCTTTTCTATGTTGAAGGTGATTCGGATATGCTCACGCCTACAAATGCAGAAAGAAGGGACAACTATCTGTGGAGTGAACAGGCATCGGGTGTTGGGCATCATGCTCCCGCAGCTGCTGGTCTGGAAAGAACAGAAAACCAAGCTGACCTTCTGGTCCAAATGGCTATCGAATCTCACGCTCAAAACGGTACCCAACCCGATCAACGCGCCATTGATAAGGTGCTGGAAGAGATCAAGGAAGAAGAAAAGAAGGCTACCCGCCGGGTTTACGATTCACCTGCCAAAGGCGTCTTGTGGGGATGGGAGGTCCCAGCATACATCTGGACGAAATCTGTAGCTACTGGTCTTCTACTCGTATTGGCTCTGGCATCCTGGTTAGGCGCTGCTGCTGATACTGCTGTAGAGTTCAATGGCTTTATTGCCGCCATCGTTTTCATGCTCTTCACTGGAGGCCTCCTGGTTAAAGATCTTGACCGACCCGACAGATTCCTCTACGTTTTGCTTAGACCAAATTGGTCCTCATGGCTGGTTCGTGGCGGTTATCTCATATCTGTATTTGGTGCCGCAATAACAGCGATGTTGGTAGATAACTATTTTGACCTCGGTTTACGCCAACTGATTCTGAATATCAGTGCACCGATAGCACTCCTGACAGCCATTTATACGGCATTTCTACTGGCACAAGCCAAGGGTCGGGACTTATGGGGCAGTCATCTCGCTCCCGTTCACATGCTGGTACATGCATTGATAGCTGGTTCAGCAGCCTGGATGTTCCTTGATCCGAATAGCCCTGCAATCATAACTCTTATCTTGAAGATTGCCATTCTGGCTAATCTCACATTAATAACATTAGAATTTGTGACACCTCATGCAACTTCTGATACGCAGCGAGCACATCACTTGATGATCTCAGGCTACTATTCCAGACATTTTTATCTGGGCATCATCATGGGCAACCTGGTACCTATCATCATGCTATACACGCTGGACACTTATTTTATGGTTCTGGTCGCAGCAGGTCTGGCAGCAATCGGTATCTTCTTGACGGAATTTGTTAGGGTACGAGTTCCTCAACTGATTCCACTGAGCTAATGATGATTGTTATGAAGAAAATGAATCGGGGACTATAGATATGAAAAGATCATGGATTGAAAAACTCGCTGAAGGTGTGGGAGTGATTCCCAAAATCTCCCAGCATGACGATACCTCCGAGAAATACGTACTGGAGGGACCACGTCCACTCTACAAATATCCACAACCAGAGCAATGGGACAATTTTGTTGAGTTGGATCCTCAGAGCTGGCCGGTTAAAAAAGAACGCCATTACAGCATCGTCCCAACCACATGCTTTAACTGTGAATCAGCCTGTGGTTTGTTGGCATATATAGATAAGGAAGATGGGAAAATTCGAAAATTTGAGGGGAATCCTCACCATCCTGGCTCTAGAGGACGAAACTGTGCCAAGGGTCCTGCTACCATTAATCAGGTAAAAGATACCGAACGGATTCTCTACCCTCTGAAACGCGTGGGAGAGCGTGGTGCCGGAGACTGGGAGCAGATCTCCTGGGATCAAGCCCTGGATGAAATTGCTGCAAAGATTCAGAAATCACTCAAGGCAAATCGTCGGGACAAGGTGGTCTACCATGTGGGCCGACCCGGTCATGAGGGCTATGCAGAACGCGTGTTGAAAGCCTGGGGTGTGGATGGTCATAATTCCCATACAAACATATGTTCAGCCGGAGCCCGTGCTGGATACGCCATGTGGCATAAATATGATCGTCCTTCACCAGATCATACCAATGCAAAAGTGATCCTCCTGGCGAGTTCACATCTGGAAACCGGTCATTATTTTAACCCACACGCCCAGCGTATCATGGAAGGCAAAATGAAGGGTGCTAAACTTATTGTTATGGATCCACGTCTATCCAATACAGCCTCCCATGCAGATTATTGGATGCCTACTTATCCAGGGTCAGAAGCGGCTGTTTTCCTGGCGATGGCTAAGATCATCCTGGAAGAAGGACTCTATGATCGTGAATACATTGAGACCTGGGTCAATTGGGATGAGTACCTGAAGGCAGAGCACCCTGATGTGGATGTTACCTTTGAAAATTTCATAGCAAAAACCATTGAAGCATATGATGAATTCACGCCTGAATATGCAGCAACGGAAGCAGGGATTGAAGCTGAGCAAATTGTAGAAGTTGCCCATGTAGTGGCCTCAGCAGGCTCTCAACTTTCTACCCATGTCTGGCGCGGTGCTTCTATTGGTAATCTGGGGGGCTGGCAAGTGTCACGAACCCTCCATTTCCTGAATGTCCTAACTGGCTCTGTTGGAACACCTGGTGGAACATCACCCAGCGCCTGGAATAAATTTCACCCCGAGTTTTTTGATGTACCTCCTGGTCCACCCGCCTGGAATGAGCTGCATTTTCCACCGGAGTACACACTGAACCACTTTGAGATGAGTCAGATCCTACCGCACCTCGTAAAAGACGGCCGAGGAACCATGGATATGTACTTCACCCGTGTCTTCAATCCTGTCTGGACCTATCCAGATGGATTCTCCTGGATTGAGATGCTCTCCAATCATGACTCCGTAGGCTGTCATGTGGCACTTACCCCTACGTGGAATGAAACAGCGTTTTTCGCAGACTACGTGTTACCCATGGGACATGGACCTGAACGTCATGACCTCAATTCTTATGAAACCCATTCCGGTATGTGGATTGCCTTTCGTCAACCTGTGCTCCGTGAAAAGGCACGCCGCGATGGCAAAGAGGTGGAGTTCACCTACGAGGTCAATCCAGGTGAGGTCTGGGAAGAGGATGAGTTCTGGATTGAGCTCTCCTGGCGGATTGATAAGGATGATGATCTGGGGATACGTAAACACTTCATGAGCCCTTATCGTGAAGGTCAGAAAATCACAATTGATGAATATTACCAATACATCTTTGAACATACTGAAGGCTTAAAAGAAACTGCTGAAAAAGAGGGTCTAACAGAGCTTGGCTACATGCGTAAATATGGTGCTTATAATGTGGTTCCAAGTCTTTATGAGAAGAATAAAACTGAGATGTCGGCCGATGCTCAGGCAGGTACAACCGTCAATGAAAGTGGTAACGTCATTAAAGACGGCGAAATTGTAGGTGTAGAGGACAAGGGCATAAAGTACAGTGGTTTCCCAACACCTTCAAAGAAGCAGGAGTTCTATTCGAAGACCACTGCAGATTTTGGATATCCAGATGAAGCCATTCCTGGCTATATCAAATCTCATGTGCATAGAGATCACATGGATGAGAGCCGTCATGAATGTGTCTTGCTACCCAACTTCAGGTTGCCAACCCATATTCACTCAAGATCTGCTAACGCCAAATGGCTGACTGAGATCGCACACAGAAATCCTATCTGGATCAACACGTTGGATGCAGAAAAACTAGGTGTGAAGACGGGTGAACTCTTAAAGATTGAAACTGAAATAGGTTGGTTTGTAGATAAGGTCTGGGTCACGGAGGCCATCAAACCAAGTGTTGTGGCTTGTTCGCATCACATTGGCCGCTGGCGCCGGAAACAGGATCAAGGCAATAAATTCATGACCAATACTGTTAAAATCAGAAATGAGGGCAACGGCAAATGGCGTATGGAAACAGTAACCGGTGTCGAACCCTGGAAAACCGATGATCCTGATACCCAACGAGTCTGGTGGCGAGATGGGGGAGTTCATCAGAACATTACTCATGCCGTCCAGCCCGATCCAGTATCAGGTGCCCATTGTTGGCTCCAAAAGGTTGCCATATCAAAACCTGCAGCTGGTGAAAAGTATGGTGATGTCTTTGTGGATACTGAAAAGTCTTTTGCCCATTTCAAAAAATGGAATGGATGGGCAAAAGAAAGAGAAACACATCCTGATGGATTGAGACGTCCACTATGGATGGGTAGACCCCTGGCACCAAGCAAAGAGTTATTTTATATAGACCAGAAAAAGGATTGAGATTTTGGGGTGTGATGGAACTGCCTTGTTTCATTATACATGAATGTAACGCATATTGATATCCAGGTGAAGTAAACCTGATAGACAAAGGCGACAAGTGAATTTATATATCGATATCCTGTTTTGGATGCGTCAGAAGAAGTGGTTCCTTATCGCTTTGTTCTACGGTATGGCGATGCATCATTGGGTTACCCCCCCTCCTGAACTAAATCCTGCAGCCTTTGACGCATTGATTATCATATCAATGGCGCTCATCCTGATCATTACAGAACCCCTCCCACTCCCTGCAATAGCTATGTTTATGCTGTTTATGCAGGTCGTGTTGGGGATAGATACGGCCAATAATGTGGCTTCCTCCTTTATGAATGATGCTGTGTTTTTTATCATGGGCTCGCTGATGTTGGCGGTGGCAATTGTAAGTCAGGGGCTCGATAAACGACTGGCTCTGGGTATTATAACACTCACGGGTCATAAGACCTGGCGCATTATCGCTGGTTTTACGGCAATTTCAGCCATCCTATCCTCTTTTATTGGTGAGCACACCGTAGCAGCCATGATGATGCCAGTTGGCTTGACGCTGGTGAGGTATGCACACAAAGATCCCAAGAAAGTTGCTGGTCTGACTGCAGCCTTGTTGTTTTCCATCGCTTATGGTGCGACGATTGGGTCAATTGGCACACCTTCTGGAGGTGGACGCAATGTGATTATGATGAACTACTGGGCTGAATTTGGAGCTGGAACCGTATCATATCTACAATGGATGAAATATGTCTACCCTATGGTCCTGGTACAGATCCCCATTACCGTTCTGATTCTGCTATGGACATTCAAACCTGAACAAAACAATCTGGATAGCGCTGTGCGCAAGTTAGTGATAGATGTGGCTCGCTCGGGCAAAGTGAAGGGACGTGAATGGCTCGCCATCATTCTTTTCATTCTGGTATTTCTGGGATGGGTGTTTCTTAGTGAAGACTTTGGCCTGGGGATTATTGCCCTCCTTGGGGTTTTCCTGTATCTGGCTTTTGGGCTGGTGGAGTGGCGAGATTTAAACCGTAAGACCAACTGGGGCGTAATTCTACTTTTTGGCTCAGCCATTTCGATTGGAATCCAGATGAACGAGACGGGAGCAGCTGAATGGGTTGCCCATGTCATCATTACGAATTTGGGGAAAGTGATTAGTAGTCCAGAAGTACTCCAGGGGAGTGTATCAGTGCTACTGACAGGAATCATGTCAAACATACTGAGTAGTTCTGCAACCGTGGCTGTCGTAGGACCCATTGTTCTCGATCTGGGAGGTGACAAAATCCTCATTGGTTTTGCCACAGCTATTGCCTCGGCGTTTGGATATTTTACAGCAGTGGCAGCTCCTGCCTGCACTATTATCTATTCCAGCGGATTGGTTAAATCGAAAGATTTTCTACGAGCCGGTTGGAAAATGGGGGTTTTATCTGTTGTTAGCCTGTTGGGTTTAGCTTTATTATGGTGGCCATTATTATGACAAATAAGCAAAAGCATATCGATCCCAAAAAACTCAAGTTTTTAACCGCAGTGAGTAGTTCTGAATATTCAAAACCAACACTCAAGTTAGGTTCTCTGATTGCCTCAGTTTTTGATGCCAATCTGGGTGTCGTGTATGTTGGTGAAAGAGCCAGTGAGTTCCATGGAAGTTCAGTAAATCTAACCCGTCAAAACCTGGATAACTGGAATATCATCCACCCTGGTCTGGAGGTTTTGGAGTGGGCACTTAAGGAACTTAAGAAACTGAATCCTGAAGATGAGAATTTAGCAAAAATTCGATTCAATGCAGACCATGTCTATGAAGAGGATGGTCGCGTCAGAGTTTTCCTGCCAGGCGATGAGGTTTGTCGCATTGAACTGATTCTGCGTGAAGGCGAGCTTGTGAATCAGTTGAGAAAAGAAATTCAGCTGGAAAATTATGATCTTGCCATTATTGGGGGAAGTCAGAACAAACGCCATCTGGCACATTCATTGATCCAGTACCTGCCCTCATCCATATTTGTACTACAGAAGTTTAATCCACGCAAGAAGTACAAATTGCTGCTCCTGGTTGATGATTCCAACGCGACTCGGAAGTCTGTTGAATGGGGTGCCATGATAGCAGAAAAATTGGGCTGGCCAGTCCGAACACTTACTGTCTCAAAAACAAAACGCTTTGGCGCTGGATATCAAGGTGCTGCAGATCTGGCGAAATCATATTTTGATTCCAAAGGCATTGAAGTAGAACAATTTTTTCTTACTGGCGATCCTGTACGGACTTTTGTTGAATTTGCTGGTGATAATCATTTCGTCATCATGGGTGCCTCAAGCTTGAACCCAGTAAAGCAATTTCTATTTGGTAGTAAACCCATCAAGACACTTGAACAGACTGACGTACCCATTCTAATCGTACGTTAAAAAAGGTCTCTCAATGTTACACATTTCCGCTGATGTTCTGTTTTGGTTTCAGCGGTCACGTTGGCTCCTCATTTCATACACTTTGGGCGCAATTCTCTATTTCTTTGTGCCTCAACCTGAAGGCCTCAGTCTGGAAGGTTACCGTATCCTGATCATCATTTTGATGACCCTGATCCTCATCTTGAAAGAACCACTCCCCCTGCCTGCAATTGCGCTACAACTCCTTTTCTGGCAGGTGATCATGGGAGGGAGCACTTCCAACGAAGTCGGGGGTTATTTCATGAATGATGCAGTCTTTTTTATCATGGGATCCCTCATGTTGGCAGTAGCCATTGTCAGTCAGGGTCTGGATAAACGATTAGCCTTGGGTATCATCAAAATTACCGGGAATAAAACCTGGCGGATTGTAGCAGGGCTTACCGCGATTTCAGCCGTTCTTTCCAGCTTTGTTGGCCCTCATATGGTGACCGCAATGATGCTCCCCGTGGCACTCACCCTGATTCGATTTACATCCAAGAAAGGTCAGACTAATAAACAAATGGTAGCCGCACTACTTTTCTCAATCGCCTATGGAGCAACTATCGGATCAATCGGAACTCCCAGTGGTGGGGGTCGGAATGTGATCATGATGAATTACTGGGAAGAATTTGGATCAGGCAGCCTGAGCTACATTGCATGGATCAAAAGGGTCTACCCCATGGTCCTGATTCAGATTCCAATTACTACCCTGATTATTTTGAAAACATTTCCTCCAGAGATACAGGTGCTGGACACCGCTGTGCGTCGTCTGACAGCTGAGGTGGGACGTGCTGGTAAGCCAACATACAAAGAACTGCTTTCAGTGGGATTGTTTGCCGGGGTTTTGTTTGGGTGGATAGCTCTCAGTGAAACGTATGGTTTGGGTGCCATTGCCCTGTTTGGTGTATTTGTATATCTGGCATTTGGGCTGGTTACCTGGAAAGATTTGAATTCAGGTGTCAACTGGGGTGTCATTCTACTTTTTGGTGCAACTATTTCAATCGGTGTGCAAATGAAAAATACCGGTGGTGCAGCCTGGCTGGCAGGCCTGAGTGTTCAGTTTCTGGAGGGAATCATTCCCAACATTGATGTGCTTAGGGCAGTGGTTTCAGTGGCTCTGAGTGGTGTGATGTCCAATCTGTTGAGTAGCTCAGCCACAGTCGCAGTTGTGGGTCCAGTTGTCCTGAATCTGGGGGGTGATCCAATACTTCTCGGTCTCGCTTCGGTGATCTCTTCGGCGTTCGGCTATTTTACTGCAGTTGCGGCACCGGCTTGTACGATTATCTACTCCAGTGGTCTCGTGAAAGCTACAGACTTCCTAAGGGCTGGCTGGAAAATGGCAATTATGTCCATTGTGTCCCTGAGTCTCCTGGCTTTCCTCTGGTGGCCGCTTTTCCAGTAGACCCCCTTCTCCCAAAGTCATTCTGAGCATAGTGAAGAATCTTGATCCAGGTCAAAGGTGTAAGCTGTTTGGTCTAAGGGTCTTTGGCTATGTCTTGCTGAGCCTGTCCGCCGTAGCATACTACTTGCGGAAGGCGGGGCTCTCGAAGCATAATGGGATTATTGTCACCATATTTGTGAGGTTCACAATACGTTGGTGTACGTCCATTCGTGGAATTCGTATCCACACGCTTCGAGGTTCATTCTACATTCAAGACCCAATTGTTTATAAAACGAACACAATGATTCAAACAAACAATGCACTCTATGCCTATCACAGTCAATTCGATAATTTCCACAACTCGTAAACAACTACTTAGTGAAAATCAGCGCAATTCGTATCCACTTTCCACGAACTTCAAATTTCATCTCAAGCCAAATTTGCTACGCCTTCTATTCTAGCTTCGTTTCTCGCCTACAAATGAATTATCTTTTAGCCATGCAAAACTATGATGTGATTGTCCTCGGTGCGGGTATTAATGGCTGCGGGATTGCAGAAAACCTGGCTGGACTCGGAAAAAGAGTCCTCTTAGTGGACAAAGGGGGCGTGGGGCAGGGAACATCTTCTAAATCTTCAAGACTCATTCACGGTGGTCTACGATATCTGGAAACCGGTAAGATTCACCTCGTTCATGAATCTCTTCGGGATCGTCAAAGACTGGTTCAGAAATACCCGAATCTGGTAGCATACAAACGATTCTTTTTACCCATTTATAAATCGAGTCCAAGACCCGCATGGATGATCCGCATGGGTCTGATGATGTATGATGTCTTGTCAGGTTCCCGTTCAGCAGGAAAATCAAGAACTGAGGATGTAAAACTGTTCAAAATTAGCTTTCCGGCATTTTCAGAAACAGATTTGAGGTCAGTGCTTTCCTTTGTTGATGCGAAAACCCACGACAGAGAATTGACACGCAGGGTTGCTGATGACTTTCAAGAGCTCGGTGGCACTGTAATCGTACATTGTGATATCGATAGTATCACCTGGGATGACAAAGGGTTTGAAATTCGATCAAAATCTGGAGCTTTTTCCGCACCTATTTTGGTCAATGCTACAGGTCCCTGGTTGGATGAAGTGAATCAGAAATACACGTTGCCAGCGCGGTATAGAATTCGAAAGGTGAGTGGGATTCATCTCATCTTTGAGGGACTGGTTGTCCCTGAACTCATGTTTATGCAAACCAGACAAAAACGTATCTTTTTCATTATCCCTGAACCAGAGAACAATCAGACCCTCATCGGGACTACTGAACGAGAAGAAGACTGTGGGATGGATGACTTACAGGCTCAAGAATCAGACATACAATATCTACTGGATCAGGTCAATGCTTATTTGAAACCTGATCATCAGTTTCAACGCAAGGATGTTCGCGATATCTATATCGGTGTTAGACCACTGGTCCGTAAAAAAGGTGACCTTTCTGATATGAGTCGCGAGTATAAACTTGATCATCACAGGAAGGGGGAGTCACAACTCCTCCATGTCTTCGGCGGAAAACTAACTACCTACCTGTCTCTTGCTGAAAAAGTAGCTAGAGTGTTAGGAGTTAGGAGTTAGCTGCAACCCGTCTTTGCGCCTGCCAGGTCGAAAGCTACTAGAGTGTAAGCTGGAGGAGTGCAATGACGAAGCCTGCCTATGCCGAAGCGGCTCTGCGCAGGCAGGCAATCTCTCTTTTCGATGCTGGGGAAAGAGCTTCGACCTGTCTATACTCCCCTGAGCCACGACAAGGCAGGCAAGCTCAGGCTTCGGTGACCGTTACCCCGTCCTTTAGGGCGGGGTCTAAATCATCTCAAACAGAAAAGGGCTTTAGCCCAACCAATGGCGATTGGGGTTAAAACCCCTTTATCTTCAGTATGCAACAATCCCTGGCTTAAAAGCCAGGGTAATTGATGCAATACCAGTTCTCAGTTAAGCAATAATGAGTCTATCAGGTTGAACCGTGACAACCCAGAAAAACTATTTTTATCCCCATCCATTACTCCTAATCTATTACCATAAACTTTTGATAAACACCAAGGGGAAGGTATGACTAAGAAAATTATCATTGGCTTGGCTATTGTATTACTGTTCGGGGGGTTCTATCTAAATCATTATCTAAAGCTCGGCATTCCAGATCATGAAGGGATGATTACTGTCAAAGGTGTTGATGCAGATGTTTCCATTTTGAGGGACGCAGCAGGTATCCCGCACATCTTTGCACAATCAGAAACCGATGCCTTTTTTGCTCTGGGGTATGCCATGGCTCAGGATCGACTCTTTCAGATGGAGTTTCTTAGAGCAGCAGGGAATGGTAGCCTGAGTGAGATTCTTGGTGAGAGTATGTTAAAATCGGACAAGTTCCTTAGACGTATCATGTTACGTCCACGAAATGCCAATGAGTTATTTAATGGTTTCCCCAAAAAGGTTCAGGACATGCTCATATATTTTAATGATGGTATCAACACCTTCATCAAGGCTGATCCAGACCTTCCCATCGAGTTTAGACTTTTGGGTCATAGTCCCATGCTCTGGACAATAGACGATATGATGGCTATTGTAAAACTCCAAAGTTGGCAACTCTCCTATAATTATGATATGGAGCTCATCTATCGACAACTCAATGATAAGCTGGGTGTGGAAAAAGCCGCTGAGTTATTCCCTTATTATTCTGACGATCACCTGAAGATTCTGGATGCCTTTGGCAACACTGATGCAGCTGATTCTGAATTGATTTCACAGGCATCCCATCTAAGAGAATTGCTAGGCACAAATGGAGGGAGCAATAATTGGGTCATTTCAGGTGAAAGATCACGCTCAGGTAAACCCTTGCTGGCCTCTGATCCACATCTCCATGGATCAAGATTACCGGGCCCCTGGTATTTTGCTCATTTGAATGCTCCCGGTCTAAATGTCGCTGGAGGCTTCTTCCCAGGATTGCCAACAGCCCTCATTGGCCATAATGAAAATATCGCCTGGGGCATTACCAATATGGGTCCCGATGTACAGGATCTTTTTATCGAGGATGAAAATCCCGAAAACCCCAACCAATATTTATATCAAGAGGAATGGATTGACTTTGAGATCATCCCTCAATCCATTCGCATCAAAGATGATTCTGACGAAGATGGCTTCAGAATTGAAGATCTTGAGATTCGGAAATCCATTCACGGACCCATCATCAAGGAGGATGATGAACTGTTGGCTCTCTCATGGACAGGACATCAATTCAACGAAGAAATGGAAGCTTTTTATCGCTTGAATCATGCATCTGACTGGGGTGAATTTACCCTGGCACTTTCACATTTCGCCACAGCACCTCAGAATTTTGTGTATGCAGATGCATCTGGAAATATAGGCTATTATGGTGCTGGTAAAGTTCCCATCAGGAAAAGTGGCTCAGGGATATTCCCAGTACCCGGTTGGACAGGTGAATTTGATTGGGAAGGATATATCCCCTTTGAGGATATGCCTCATTTATACAATCCTGAGGGAGGCATAATCGTAACGGCCAACGCTGAACCTTACAACTCAGATTATGACTATCCAATGCCAGGTGTATATGCACCGGATTATCGCACACGACGCATAAAGGATCTCATCGAGTCAAAAGAAAAACTCGATCTAGACGATATGGCAGACTTTCAGTTTGACAGAAAGTCCTATTTAGCCCCGGTATTTCTTCAGCATCTCCTGCCTGTGATCCCTGAAGGGTATGAAGAGATCAGGAGTACGCTTGAAAATTGGGACTATGTCCTGGACGAAAATGGGATCGAAGGCTCAATCTACCATGAAGTGATGGAGACGTTTCTACGTTTAATCTGGACCGATGACATGGGGGAAGAACTGTCTGAGAAATATATAGATACCTGGTACATTTCACTCAATCGTTGGGTCAGTATGTTGGATGACAATAACTATCACTGGTTTGACAAGCTAGACTCTGATGAGATTGAAACACGTGATGACTTGTTGACGGAAGCTTTTAACACAGCCATGCAGAGTCTGAAACAAAAGTTTGGATCTGATGATATAGATTCATGGAAATGGGGGGTGATACACAATATCGCCTTTCATCATCCCTTTGAAGCCAAGGGTGGACTCATCGAAAAGTTCTTCAATTATGGACCCTTTCCATTTGGCGGTGATGGGGAAACTGTGAATCGTGGTACCCATACATTTAGTAAACCCTATATGGCAGAGATGACAGCATCAATGCGCTTGATAACAGATATGGCGCACCCCTCATCCAGCCGCATGGCAAATGCATCGGGTCAGGTTGGCATGCCTCTGCAGGATCATTATACTGACCTTGTGGATATCTGGTTGGCAGGTGAATACGTGGATATGCATTTGAACAAGGCGGATCTGGGCGAAGTCCAGGAATTGATACTCACACCGAAAAAATAATAATACATATGTTTTGCCAGGCGTGGATTTGAATCCGCGCCTGGATTGTCCCTATCATCAAAATTTTACTCAGGTCCATTTCCAATATGATTCCAGGGAAAAAACTCTACTTTAAATCATGGCATCCATGAAAGGACATATACTCATCGCTATGCCCCATATGACTGACCCCTACTTTGGTCGGTCTCTGGTTTTCATCTGTGAACATGATGAAGAGGGAGCTATGGGGGTTATTATTAATAAATCTTTCGAAGATGAATCGGTGAAAGAGATCTTCCCCACGCTCATTATTAACGATGAAGCGATAAATGAAGTGATTTCACCCATGTATTTTGGGGGTCCTGTCTCTCTGGAACGAGGATTTCTGCTCCACAGCCCTGACTATTTGACAGACGAGACCTTACAGGTAACCCAAGAGTTTTCTCTGACCAGCAATTCGGCTATCATCGAGGATATCAAGGAGGGTGATGGACCACAGCGATTCAAAATGATGCTGGGGTATGCCGGGTGGGGAGAAGGTCAATTGGAACGTGAGATCGAAAATGGTGACTGGCTTTTCCAGGAAGTTACACCTGACTTCATCTTCGGGGGGAATGAATCTGAGAAGTGGCTCTCTGCCACCCACAGCTTTGGGATCGAGATCGCACCAA
This sequence comes from Fidelibacterota bacterium, assembly GCA_016844945.1. GTDB lineage: Bacteria > Fidelibacterota > UBA8477 > UBA8477 > JABMPR01 > JABMPR01. Next base: position 63,376 of record JAERTJ010000162.1, read on the forward strand.
GCAGCAGCGGCCTGGCGTAAAACGCTCATTTTAACAACGAATAGATGAATGCTATATTACCCCGTCCTTCAGGGCGGGGGTGGGGAGCTTACAAAATCAGAGGGGTTTTAACCCCAAACCCCACTGACCCTAGTTGGGCTAAAGCCCGCACTTTTCAAGGTCTGCAAGCCTCCCGGCTTAAAAGCCGGGGTAATAGTTTTTTAAAAGGAAACGGGGCAATTCAACGGACAACTTCTGACTCTGTGTATACACTTACCCCGTCCTTCAGGCCGGGGGTAGGGAGCTCACAAAATCAGAGGGGTTTTAACCCCAAACTCCACTGACCCTAGTTGGGCTAAAGCCCGCACTTTTAAGGGTCTACAAGCCTCCCGGCTTAAAAAGCCGGGGTAATAGTTTTTAAAATCGAAACGGGGAGAGTTCAAGGGACAACTTCTGACTCTGTGGGTACACTTACCCCGTCCTTCAGGGCGGGGGGTGAAGCCTTCAAAACATAAAGCGGGGTTTTAACCCCAAGACCCCAGTCCCTAGCTAACCGAAGGCTCCAGCAGGGTGATACTGCCTTTAGTGGCATCAATCTCTGCTTTTACACCAAGAGGCATGGTGAATTTATCACCGATATGACCAATCATTGATCCAAACCAGGCAGGGATGCCAAGAGGTTTGATGTGGTCATCAAGGACCTCTTCCAGGGTAAGTGACCCGTAACTTTCACCGGAATCACAATTGCTACATTTTCCAAACACAAAACCAGATATTTCACCGAGGATACCAGCCAGTTTGAGTTGAGTGAGCATCCGATCTACACGATAGATATCCTCACCGACCTCTTCAAGAAATAGAATATTACCCTTGAAATCAGGCAAGTATTCAGATCCAACCATAGCAGTCAAAACCGAAAGATTACCCCCAAGAAGTTTCCCCGTTGCATTACCACCATGAATCTTCAAAATACGGTGTTTGGTTTGGGTCAGGTTGTCACCGATGTCTTTTGGATTTTCCATGGTAAATGCTTCAGCATTAAAAAGCAGCCGTTTGACAAAGTCAGTGGAATACTCATTCCAGGTGGAGATACCCACAGGCCCGTGGAAGGTTACCAGGTTGGATTTTGCATAAAAGGCGAGAAGTAAACTTGTGATATCACTATAACCAATGATGATTTTAGGATTTTTGGCAACGGTTTTATAATCAATGAGGTCGAGTATCCGGTTACATCCCCAACCGCCCCTTAATGTGATTATGGCATCTACATCAGGGTCTGCATACATGCTGTTAACATCAGCTGCACGAGCTTCATCAGTGCCAGCCAGGTAGCCATACCGATCCAGTAAATGTTTTCCAGCTTTCATTTTAAGACCCAATGCTGCAAAGGTTTCCTCAGCGATAGTCACATCATCATGATGAAAGGTCGCACCTGCAGGATTGATCAATCCAACAGTGTCACCTGCCTTTAGTCGCGGGGGCTTAAGTGTTGATTTTGAAAATATTCCAGCAGCACTGACTGTAGGAACCTGTGTGGCAACCAGACCTGTGCCTACCATTTGAAGAATTTGTCTGCGTGTGATACTCATCGTGACCTCATAAATGTATGTTGCCCTAAACTAGTTTGAATTGAAAGTGTTAGCAATTATTTGCTTTGAATACTTGTCAAAAGACAGTTGAATCAATATTTTTGATTCCTTCAAAAGGGGGCTCAGATGAAATACTTACTAACTATATACTTCTTGACTGCTTTACTTTTTAGTCAGGAAGTTCACTTCTCATTTTATAGCGACAGTGATCAAAGATTTCTGGTACCCTTCGATACCACTTATCGTCAATACCCCGTTCCAATTGACCTCTTGACCATGGGGTCAGATATACGTTTTGCGTTGATATTTGATGCCTGCGAGGAAATTTCTTTTAATCTGGATGACCTTCGGTTTCCCAATAATGGGTTTCTGGATTTTGAAACGGAAGATTTTGAGCTAAATCTTTCATCCGGTGTACTCAGTGCTCAACGAATATTAGTTTTACCTGATTCAAACTATGTGCTCCAGGTGACTCTCGATGAGAATCATGGAGCTGTGGATACCTTATGGCTGGAAACACCTGAAAACACTTTTCCATCCGTGCCTGAATCTGTCCACGTGGTGATCCAATCAAGTGCATCGGTAGACCTTTGGAATTACATACCCATTCAAGATTACTCGCCTTTATGGTCTGCCTCTCGGTATCTGTCAAGTCATCCTGAATGGGATTACAATACACTGATTGAAACCGTTTATGGTTCAGAAACTTCAGAAGATTCAATCGTAAACTCCACCGTTAGGTGGCATTATTCAGATTCATCAAACCCTGAAGTTCGGTTGGATGAAAGATCATATACATATCGATATAGAGTGCCAGAACGAATATCCATTGATCAAATGTCTTTCAATTTCGCTCAGGCTCTAAATCAACACTCCGGAGGTGATTCGACCTGGGGTGCCGCGCTGGTAGGGGAACAATATGAGAACATATTGGGTCAACCTACTTTTGTAAAGCAATACAGTTTGGATGGTCCTATTGGTTCGAATTTCTATTTTGGATATGGGGTAGGAATTGTCCGTGAAGATTTTGCAGGGACATCCGTTCACGATGATCTGGTTGGAGTCCGACGTTACGATGCTGTCCGAGGAGATTTCGAGCAGAATGTCTCACTGAGACTGGGAATTGATCAGGGATTTCCCATGCTCACAACCTTACCACCAGACTCCAATTGGTATCAATATAAAATACCCATCAGCAAACTTTATTATCCTGAATATTCATTACCCCGAAGCATGGATAGCCTCTTATTGGTATTGATGCCAGAAATATTAATTGATGATCATACCGGTTTGCTCCAGTTCGTTGATATGCAACTAAAACAGCTAGAGGATGATCTCATCTATGATTTCTCACAGCAGGATATTTCGGAGTGGCTATTAATTTTTGCCCTCAATGGGAGCGGAATGAGCATGGAGCAAATTGCTGATATTTTTCCAGATACATCTGGGAGTTGTTTTGAGTTACTATTCTACAATGATTGGCAGGGTTCTACGCATTTTTCAGGATTTGCAAACCACATCGCCCATTTTGACTCAACGCTACAGTTAAATCCAGAGATGTGCCTACAGTTCTGGTTGCGCCAATCACCAACCGTCACGGGGATAGAAGATGTCCCTGAATTGCCCACACAACCAGGCGTTGCATCCGCCTACCCCAATCCTTTTAATGGTTCGATAAGCATACAGCTGATTATTCCTGAACAAACCAATTTTGCTATACTCACTATTTACGATCTTCAGGGTCGACAAGTGTGGACGCATGAGAATCTATCCAGTGGCGGATCTTTTCAATTGCAATGGTATGGGCAGGACCAGTATGGTAGAGCATTAAGTTCAGGTGTTTACTTAGCAACCCTGGAATTGGATGGGATTCCCAGAGGCCAAGTAAAGAAACTGGTGCTTATCAAGTAATCTTAAGATTCAACATCTCTTTCCTCCCTTCCCGCTTAAATGGGTATGCATGCTATAGCATAGTACTTTCATTCAGATCTTGATTATTTTGCCACATCAACATTTGTATAAAGGATTTTATCAAATGAAAACCATCCCTGAACAAGGATTAGAACACAACGACATACTGGATCAAATGAGTGCCTATGGTGGACAGGATGTTAATTACAGGGACTCCCGGACCTGGAGCCTGGTCTATCATCTCGATGATGAACACACCGAGTTTTTAAAACAGGCTTATGGTCTCTATTTTTCTGAGAATGCCCTCAATCCCATAGCCTTCAAGAGTCTGAAACGTTTTGAAACAGATATCATCAATATGACAGCTCAAATGCTTCATGGAGATAAGAAAACAGTGGGTGCTTTGACTTCTGGAGGGACTGAAAGTTGTCTTCTGCCTGTGCTGACCTATCGGGATATGGCAAAATCGAAAAGAAAGTTACCCTTTCAACCCGAAATGATAGCACCTGAGAGCATCCACGTTGCCTGGAGTAAAGCAGCCAAATATTTTGGTGTTAAAATCAGATATGCCCCCTTGAAAAGTGATTTCAGAGTGGATGTTGAAGCTGTGAGAAAAATGATCAATCGCCGTACCATCATGCTGGTAGGGTCAGCGCCCTCTTATCCCCATGGTGTCATTGATCCCATTGAGAAATTGGGACAGGTTGCCTTGCAGAACCGTCTGTCCCTGCATGTGGATTCTTGTCTGGGTGGATTCCTGTTACCCTTTATTGAAAAAAATGGTGGGGACGTCCCACTCTTTGACTTCAGGGTGCCTGGGGTGACCTCTATTTCAGCAGATGTTCACAAATATGGTTTTGCCGCTAAAGGTGCCTCAACAGTTCTTTATAAGAGCATGAACTATATGAAGCATCAGTTTTTTATCAAGGATGATTGGTCCGGTGGCGTATTTGCCTCTCCAGCCTTATTGGGAACAAGACCTGGTGGAGCTTTTGCAGCAGCCTGGGCTGCCATCCATGCGCTGGGTGAGACAGGTTATCGCGAGAACGCCCGACAAATCATGGAGATATCAAAAGTCCTCCAGAAGGGGATAAATGCTATTGAGGGACTCAACGTGTTGGGACAACCCGATATGAGTGTTTTCGCCTATCATTCGACTGATCCAACCGTCAATATTTTTGCCGTGGGTGATCAGATGGAAGCCAGGGGGTGGCAGATCGATCGCCTTCAGCGTCCTGAGGGCTTACATGTCATGGTGGTTCCTGGACATTCAAAAATCACTGATGAATATTTGGCCGATCTGGCGGAATCAGTTGAGTTCGTTCGATCCAATCCAAAACTGGCAACCAAGGGTAATGCTGCTATGTATGGAATGATCGCAAATCTTCCCTTCCGGGGGATGATTAAAAAAGAAGTTATGAAAATGATGGAAGATCTATATAGCTCAAAAGGTGAGATGCCCCTGGATGGTGAAGATACTCCCTGGTTGGTAGAAAAATTAGCCGGGTTCATGCATCGAATTAAAATCAGGAAGGATTGAAGCTAAATCTATTTATGAAACCGGATTTGCTTTGTAGAAGAACAATGAGCCATAAGTTGTACGCGTAACAAGAAATCAAAAATCATTATCAATTTATAATGGGGACATCACATGAATTATGACCATATCGGACAGATGATCACTATAAAGATCGCAGAATACGGTGATCAAACTGCTTTGCGCTATAAGAAAAACGATGCCTGGGCTGAACTTAGCTATAGAGAATTTGGTGAGAAGATTAAAAATCTCGCATGTGCCCTCATTCAGTCCGGGGTCAAAAAAGGTGACTCAGTAGGCATCTATTCAGCCAATCGCTATGAATGGGCTGTCAGTGATTTCGCCTGTATTCTCGCGGGGGCTGTTTCTGTACCTATCTATGCCACGAACACACAGGACCAGGCTGCCTTCATTATAAAAGATGCAGGTATTAAATTGATCTTTGTGGGAAATGAAGAACAGTATAACAATATAGCTGCTATCCAGAAGGCTGGAACAGCAATAAAAATTGTAGCCTACTCTCCCAGTATTCCAGTCGATAGTAGCATTGCCAACTATTTTGATGCCTTTATGAAGGTCTCTGATTCTGAATCACTTCTAGCGGAAATGAACAAACGGTCGGGTAAGATTAAAACGGATGATGTCACCACCATTATCTATACCTCTGGCACAACTGGAAACCCAAAAGGTGTGATGCTATCTCATGGAAATCTCTTTCATCAGTGGGAATGTGTAGATGCTAACTTCACTGTTACAAGCAAAGATGTTTCTCTATGTTTTCTCCCCTTAAGTCATGTTTACGAACGCATGTGGTCCTATTTTGTATATCTCAAAGGTGCCATACAGACTTATCTGGAAGATCCCAAGCAGGTAATAGAAACTATGCAGGAAGTTAAACCTACTGCCATGGTTTCTGTCCCCAGACTCTATGAAAAAATTTACGCCGCTGTATTAAACTCACAGGAAACTGCTTCCTCAGTTAAGAAGTTTTTGTTTACAAAAGCCATCGAGACGGGTACGATTTACAATAATTTATTCTTCCGAAAGAAGCCCATACCTACTGGCTTATCAATCAAATACAGGGTGTTGGACAAACTGGTACTTTCAAAAGTTAGAGCTGTTGTTGGAGGAGATAAAAATTTCTTTTCTGCTGGCGGCGCTCCTCTGGATAAAAGTATTGAAGAGTTTTTCCTGGCTTGTGGATTGCTTATTTGTCAGGGTTATGGTTTGACGGAGACCTCTCCCATGGTGTCATACAATACACCTGAAAACTTTAAGTTCGGTACCGTCGGTAAGTTGGTACCTGAGTGTGAAGTGAAGATTGCTGATACAGGTGAAATTTTGGTCAAAGGTCCCCAGATTATGAAAGGCTATTTTAATAACCCAGAAGCTACGGCTGAGAGTATTGTTGATGGTTGGTTCCATACAGGTGATGTAGGTGAGATTGATGAAGATGGATATCTGAAAATCACCGATCGAATCAAAGACCTGATCATCACTTCAGGCGGGAAAAATATTGCGCCTCAGAATATTGAAAAGCTGGTAGGTAAGGATTTCTTTATTGATCAGATCATTGCCATTGGTGATAAACGCAACTTCATTTCTGCGCTGGTGGTACCTGCTTTTGAAAGTCTGGAAACCTGGGCTCACAAAAAGAAGATTCAGTTCCAGGACAATGAAGAGTTGATCAATCATCCCAGTGTCATCGATTTTTTCAGGGAGCGTATTGATCAACAGTCTAAAAAACTCGCTCAATATGAAACCATCAAAAAATTCAAACTTATGGCTAACCCCTTTACCCAGGAGGGTGGTGAAATCACTCCAACTTTGAAGCTCAAACGCAAACAGATCAATGAGAAATTCAAAGCCATGATTGATGCGATGTATCATAAACACTAAAATTCGAATCTAATTTTGAAGATTGAAAAGAGCCGGCACGGAATGTCGGCTCTTTGTTTTTACAAATGGTAAATACCAACATTCTTGGGACAGGATATAGACATTATTGGGTACATGAATGAGTCAAATTTCATTATTCAGTAGCAACTATTTCCATGCTGTTGCATATTAATGGCTAAATAAATCAGATTTTAAATCAGTCAATACGATAAATAAAGGAGTTTGCATATGCTAAGCTTTGATGTGAATTGGATCGCTATTCTTGTACTAATGATCGCAAACATGGCGCTGGGAGCCGTTTGGTATGGTCCCCTGTTTGGGAAACCCTGGATGAATGCCACTGGAATAAAGATGGAAGATATTGAAGGCAAAAATATGATGCCTCCCTATGCGGTGGCTATTCTCAACTCCTTCCTCATGGCTTTTGTCCTTGCTAATGTTCTGATCTGGGCGGGAGTAGAAACCCTGAGTGGAGGTTTGTTAACTGGTTTTCTCATGTGGCTGGGTTTTACCGGCTTTTCATTTGGGGTAAATCACGCCTTCGAATTGCGCTCGGCTTATCTGTGGTTTATCAATTCAGCCATGTATCTGGTTGGTCTGCTGATTATGGGAGCTGTTCTGGCAATCTGGTAACCCCCAGGTTTTAGGAATGGTCAGGGGGCGGTGATGTTTCTACTTCGATTACTATGACTTTCGCAAGCCATAATTCAGGTAATTAGGGTTAATCGAGAAGTGTTGATCTGAATAGGGTTTTCGTTCCCGAATCATGGCACAGATGATTTTGAGTAATTTATTAGCGACATTATTATAGATTA